>CAZAAL010000019.1:0-2521 GCA_964483315.1 uncultured Candidatus Saccharibacteria bacterium | reverse complement strand
TTCCGTTTATCGAAGAAAATGGAATAATTGGATTTTCGGAATGTATTCAGGAATGCCCGGATGAGATATTCTCGGCTCCCAGCGTGGTCGATGACTGGGTCTCCAGGAACCACGGTTGTTTGAGGGGTTTGCCGCTTGATAATTCAGAACGCTTGACCGCATGGCAAGGAACAAGGAGTTATTTATTTGGATTTGTTTGCGACAATTCCGCCGTCATACGCAATGCGCTTAAATTGGCGTATGAAGCTATTAAAGCGCAATATTATGCGTCATCAGTTTGTATGATAACATCATATGATAATACCTTGTCGTCTTTGATGCAAGTTATATATCGACGCATGAAGCATGCTGAACAAGAAATAACAATTGATGTAATTAAATCTATTCTTTCAAGTCCGAATCCAATAACAATTTCACATTTGAGCGATGAGTGCAGAGCATCAGATATCGGCACTCCATTCTATACCTTTCAGCCTCCCGCGGATCGATATTTATTCTATGGTGAAAGAGCCATTAATATCGACCATCGTATAGCTCAAGGAATCCTTCGCTGTGAATTTGCGCAGTTATTGTATTTATTATCTTGTAATGTTTCTCCAGATCGCTTGGGCTCTTTTGCTGATGCGTTTCATGGAGTGATGTCTATCCCTCATGCAGGATTTTTTAGATATGCTGATTTAAACAAGAAATTATCGTTATTGTTTGAATTGGGAACTTCAATGGGAATTGAGTTTCTTCCAAATGCTGAGGTCGGGCTTTCAAGCGAAGATTTCGCTCCGGGCACGCTGCTGCAAAATGGCGATGAGGTCCTTTTTAAGAATGATGATAGATTTAACTTTGATAACGCAAGATCGAAGCCATTTGGACAAAGGATTACAAAACTTTAACTCGCTTTGTAAAGCGAGATCCCGTTTTCTAGAGCATTTTCCATACCTTTCCCAATCCCTCAGCCGGTGGGGCAGGCGATATGTGAATTTCAGATCATCGTAACTTGGTCATAGCATGAAACGTCCACCGTGCCATTCACAACTTCCAACAAATTGAAATATCCGCCATCATCCAAATATTTGCTCATTGTGAGCAACCATTTACAATATCTCTTTCTTTGGGACAGAGAAAATAGGATGGAACTTCCGGCGGACGGGCAATAAATTCGCCTTGGGCGGGATGGAGATTGCCGTCTATTTCGCGGAAGATCTCGTATCCCAAGGGTTCAAAAATCGAGAGGACCTCCGTGAAAGAGTAGCCCGCCTGTTCCAGCCAATAGGGATTGAACTCCGCCGATATGCACGGCCTATGCTTCTCGATAAATAATCACGCCCCTTCAAAGACAAACATTTCTCCGCCCTCAACATCAATCTTTATTAGGTCGAATCGGTTCAGATTTACATTCTCAGACCATGTATCGAGCCTGGTAATTCGTGCTCTTTCCTCTTTCCATCCAGAACTTTTCATGACGAATCTGTCTCCATCAGATGCCACATTATCGCCAACCGCATTATTGGTTTCTCCTTCCGGCTGAATGTGAAAATCAAGTATTCCTTCCACTCGCCCGAGTCCAAGATGCAATGGCTGGATGAGGTCCCCAAATTTATTCAGTTCGATGTTTTCGCAAAGTCTGAGATAATTGCGCTGTATCGGCTCAAAAGCGTAAACTTTCCCGTTAGATCCATTGAGCTGTTGGGCAAAAGCACAGGCATAGAACCCGATATTCGCGCCAATATCCAATGCGATTCCACCAGGCGGCAAGAGCCGCAAACAAAGATCCATGGTTGTCGGCTCATACTGGCCGGATTCAATTACATATGCTTGTGTAGGCACACCAAGTTCAACGATCATTTTGTGACCTAATTGCATCTGCTGTATCGTTGTTGATTGCGACACGCTAGTTCTCCTGATTCTAACAATCTGACATCATATTAATTTCTAGACTATGGCCGAACGCGACTAAGAGGTCAAGCACACGTTTCGAGTACTAGAATTCTGGACTGGTTGTCATTCGGGCGGTTTTTGGGGCTGAAGCAGGGCGAGGCTGAGCGAACGGCGGAACGATATTTTTGAACTGTACATCGCCACCAAAAAGCGAGAAGAACTAAATAAGTTAAGCGATGAACTCTGCAAGAAGGGCAATAGTCGAAATCTTCGGGCGGCACAAGAGAATTCGTATAAGGTTAAATAGTTTGGGGGCTTTCCGCCCTTGCGGAAAGCCCCCAAGTTTTAGCCGTGCTATGCGCGGTCTAGTTTTCCTGATTGTCTTCAAACATTATCGTGGTGCTCGTCGTGTCATTTTTGAATGATGGACTTGCTGATAGGCCCCCAATGTCCTGCATTTGGTTCCCAAGAATCTGGACATAGTCAACGTAGCCAGGCGCTGCTTCCACAAGCCAGACCGTATATTTCTGATAGTTGCTGGCTTCAACATCAATCATTGTCGCATCATTAAAGAACTTATTGTTTGTAATCTGAATATGATCGTACCAAGTGCCGCAATATATCCCGGCATAGGAATGAGAATCTACGC
>CAZAAL010000018.1:987-2561 GCA_964483315.1 uncultured Candidatus Saccharibacteria bacterium | reverse complement strand
CAGGCCGGTCTGGATCGAGCCCTTCTTGACGCCGTCCACCAGCCCCTCGCCGAACGCCTTCGTCAGCGAGATCTGCACCTGCTCGTTGCGGTGGTACTTGGCGCCGTCGGCCAGTTGCGCCCGCATCTGCTGCAACTCGTGCTGCTCGTCGCCGCTGACGGTCGTGCTCTCGAAGGCCAGCGTGGCATCGGCATGAATGCTGTACAGCGACGGGCTGCTCAACGCCTGATAGACGTCGCGCCACCCATTACCGGCGGATAGCTGGGCCAACCGCTGGCCCATGAGTTCCATGCCGTCGGGCGACAGCATGAAGCCCACGCGCGGCGCACCAAAGTAGCCGCGGCTGGGCAAAGTCTTGGCCAGCCAGCCCACCCCCTGGCCGCTGAGCCAGTCGCCCCAGATCGACTGCGCGTCCTGATCGACCACCAGGTACTCACCGCTGGGGTCGGTGGCGCCGGTGAACTGGTTGTGGGCGTAGCGGCTGAGGTTGCTGTCGCCGGCGTCGAAGCCCAGCGGATCTTGGCTCTGCCAGCGCCCCGTGGCCGGGTTGTAATAGCGCCGGCGGTTGTAGTAGAGCTGCGTCTCGACGTCCAGTTCGCGTCCCGCCCAGCCATAGCGGCCGGCATAGGCATCGTTGCCCGTCCAGCTATCCAGGGTGCCATAGCCGCCGTAGCTGGCGCCGTAGAGGATCGTGGCGCTGACGACATTGTCGATGATCTCACGCACCGAGCCCAGCTTATCGCTGAGCAGCCAGTAGGCAGGATCGGTGGCGCCCTGCTCCTCGATGCGCGCAAAGACCTGATCGACCACGTCGCCGCGGAAGTACCGAGTTGTCAAAGAGCTATCCAGGGTGGGCAGCTACCTGGCAGTCGGCTTTCTTATGAAGGGACTCCTGCCGCCATGCCCAGCAGGGCCGCTAATTTCGCTCAGGATCAAGCGGGCGGGGCATGGCGATGTAATCGCCCGCCTTCACGTCCTCGATGGCCTTGAGGCCGTCTGCCGTCTCCAGCAGCGTGCCAGCAGGCAGCAGGCCCGTGCAGAGATGCGGCGAAGCGCCTGGCTGCATCTTAAGCACGGCTTCCTGGCTTTCGCTGATGCCGTCGATGGGCACGGCCTGGCCGTGGTGGTTGCGGAGCCGGTCGCCAACGTGCAGTTTGCTGGCCTCGGTCCAGCCCTGGCCGACGACGTAGAAGGGATGATCGGCGGTCGTGCGGATGACCTGGCCGCTCAGGTGCAGAAGCAAGATGCGTTGGCGGGTTGGGAACATGAATGGCCTTCACAGCTTTGCAAAGTAGGTAACAAAATCCTCGAATGTCTTCCAATGCTCAGCTTCCTTGCCACCATTGTCATCAGAGAAAAGTGCAACTTGCCCTTCTCTTGGGTGGCCCTTTGCAAATAGAAAATAGTTCCCGCCGCCTCCATATTTCATTATCACCAATCCTTCGACAGGAATCCGTGAAAAGTTCCTTGGTAACGGGACGTTTCGCATCTTTTCGGTTCGGACAACGGCATCGTAATCGGAATCGCTTGGTGAAACACCCAAGATCGTATGGCCAAACCACAAGACATAACCG
>CAZAAL010000018.1:0-977 GCA_964483315.1 uncultured Candidatus Saccharibacteria bacterium | reverse complement strand
ACATAACCGTAGGTCAACACGAACCGACGATACGATTCCGGCAAAGCGATTCTTAAAGTCGCCTCAATCGCCTGGACATCCTTTTCGCTGCAACCCGTTGGCAAACACTCAAATGCTTCTTTCTTTTGAATGATGTCCATTGATTCCTGAATCATCATGGTCGAGTCCCTTTCAGTTGCAAGTGCTCAATCAGTTACGTCCATATGGATTTTGCCCCGGCTCGTAGTAATGCAATTCCTGGAAGAAGTTCCGATGAAATGAGCCCCGCATAACTCGGAAGTTGCCGTCAGTATTTGACCCCCCACGAAATAGCGGCTGCATATGATGCACAACCCAATCGTCAGGAAGTTGCCCTGTCTTGGTCATTTTCGCAATCTCAGATGGACTAAACCGCCGTGCAGCTTCCGAAGTACCCGCATAACGACGAATGAACCCAGGACGCATTGAGTTGAAATCAGCCCGAAGACCGCTAACTTCCTCTGGTGATCGTGTGTGAAAACGAGTCGGGTAGTCTGCATTATGCGCCCAGACGCTAAAGCCCCAGTCTGATCCCCCGACGAAATATGTGTGATACTCTGCTACTCGAAGGTTATAGACCGTCTCATACTCGCCGGTGTCATACACCTCCTCCACGGCAATCCACTGCCCATCAGGGCTGCTCAGCTCATCCCCAGCCTCCAACTCTTGTGCTGGCAGCCAGCCCTTGTCCTTCACATAGAACGGATGCTCCCCCGTCGTGCGGATAACCTGCCCACCCACATGCACATGCAGGATAAACGCGGTGCGGACAAAGACATCCTCCACGCTCCGCACCACGAGCCGTCCATTGGGATCATGCTCATCCCGCGACAGCAGCCGATCCCCAACCTGGAACTCCTCAATCGGCTTGCTGCCCTCGGCCGTCAGCAGCCGCGTCCCCGCCGCAAAGCACGCTTGCCGGCGGTAGGAGTCGGCGCTCATGACAAAGTTCGTCACGC
>CAZAAL010000017.1:0-2692 GCA_964483315.1 uncultured Candidatus Saccharibacteria bacterium | reverse complement strand
TGTGCTAGACGACGATTTCACTCTGTTTTTTTTTCAACGCGCACCCATTTTCCGTTGGTTTGGCACGCTAACAGCTGTATTACTCTTCGCGAGCCCATTTTGCTGCCGCTTTGGCAGCTGGGCCGCGGAGAACTCTGATGGCCGCCACGCCACGAACCCCGATCACCGACAAAGACCTCAAGGGACTCAAGTACTTCAAGGTCCTCGCCCCCTTGTTCGACCGCTTGCACCCTGACGCCACCGCGCGCGATCGCGCCGGCAATCGCCGGCTCTTCTATGACCAGTATGCGTGCTTGCTCTTGCTGTTCTTCTTCAATCCCATCGTCAAGAGTTTACGCGGCATTCAGCAAGCCAGCACACTCGAGAAAGTGCAACGCCTCTGTGGCAGCCGTCGGGTTTCGCGCGGCTCCTTGAGCGAAGCGAGCCAGGTCTTCGATCCCGAGTTGCTCCACGCCCTCATCGGCGACCTCGCGGCCCAAAGCCTGCCCTTGGTCCGCGGCCAGGAAGCCGAGGCGTTACGCGGCCTCACCGCCGTGGATGGCAGTCTGCTACCCGCCTTGCCCAAAATGGCCTGGGCGCTGTGGCTCGATCCGCAGCACCGCGCTGCCAAAATGCACGTCCATTTCGACGTGCTCAAAGGCGTACCCATCGAAGCCACGGTGACGGCCGGTAACGCCTCGGAAACCACCCAGTTGCGAGCAACGCTGCAAGCCAAACGCCTCTACGTCATCGATCGCGGCTATGCCGAGTATCAGCTCTTCCAAGACATCATCAGCGCGGGCAGCGACTTCATCGGGCGCATCCGCGACAACGCGGTCTGGCAGGTCGTTGAGGACCGACCGCTCACGGCGGCGGACCGGGCTGCTGGGGTGCGCAGCGACCGCCTCGTGTGGCTCGGCGGTCCCAAGAGTGGCAGCGTCTTCCAGCAACCCGTGCGCGTGCTGGAAGTCGATACCGGCAAGACCGACGCCCACGGTCGGCCCGAGATCCTGCTCCTGGCCACCAATAAACTCGATCTTGCGGCCGAGCTGGTGGCACTGGGCTATCGTTTTCGCTGGACCGTGGAACTTTTCTTCCGCTGGTTCAAATGCATCCTCGGGTGCCGCCATCTACTGGCCAACAGCCATAAGGGTGTCACCATTCAAGTCTACCTGGCCATCATCGCCAGCCTGCTCATCAGCGTCTGGGTGGGGCGAAAACCCACGGTACGCACGCTGGAGATGCTGCAGTTCTACTTCAGTGGCTGGGCCACGGAAGAGGAGTTGCTGGCTCATCTGGCCAATCTCAAACCACTTCCCGAGTAAGCTGCGCTACCGGTGCGCGCCGAGGTTCGTAGCCACAGGTCGCGGTGCGGCCGTGCAGAGCAACCACGCCACTTTGGCAGCCGTTACCTCCCACGTAGGCACAGTGACGCAAGGTTGCCGTGCCCAGGGAATCCCTGCGCACGTTCCCATTGCCAACGGTGTCGCCCTGAGCAACAATTGTGCCGGACACTATTGAGGGGGTGGCCCTTTTTTTGAGAAACACGTCCCGCCAAGGAGTTCTGTCATGGTATCGTCGACGCGCGCGGCTCTGTCCGTGGACAAGGAAGCGGAAGCTCAAACGTTAGCGCAACGGATCCGGGAACTGGCCGCGGACGAGATTCTGCAGATGGCTCGGCTACTCGTCAGCAAGCCGGAGCGCGAGATCTTCGGCGAGACCGAATTTCAACTGCGCGACATCGTCCTGCAAGTCGGCGCCAAAGCGCTCGAAGAACATCTGCGTCAAAAAAAAACGGCTACCACGGCTGCAGTGTCGACTGTCCCCACTGCCACCAAGCCGCCGAGTTCCAAGGGTATCGGTCCAAGTCGCCGCTGAGCTTGTTGGGCACACTGACCGTGCAGCGCGCGTACTATTACTGCCATCGCTGCGGCGGCTTGTTTCCCTGGGACGCAGACGTCGGGCTGACGCCGAAACGCTTGACACCGGGTGCGGAACGTGCGGCGAGCTTGGCGGGTTTGTTGACCGATAGCTTCGCGGAGGCCGCCGACAAGGTGTTGCCGGAATTGTCGGGGCTGCATCTCTCGGAATCGACCGTGCAGCGCACGACCGAAGCCGCCGGCGAACGCTTGGGCCAGCAGCTGGCGCAAGGCCACGTGCTCGGTGGCCCCACCACGTGGAAGTGGCAGAAAGACGCGAGCGGCCAGACGTGCGCTTATGTCAGTGTGGATGCGACGGGCGTCCGCCAGCAAGCCTGTGGCGGCCAAGCAGCCGAGGGCCGCATGCCCTATGTGGGCATGGTCTACAATCCCGTGCCCGAGCTGCCCAAGGAATCGCCGCACGCAGCGCCGGCCACGGCCGAGATGCAGGCGCGTTATGTCGCGGGCTTGTACTCCCTCGACGAGCTGGCCTTGGTGATGCGTCGTCAAGGAGCGCAGGTCGGCATGGATCGCGCGGAGCGTTGGATCGGCTTGACCGATGGCGGCAATGGTCTGGAGCCGTTCGTGCAGAAATCGTTTCCGCGCGTGGAAGTGGTGATTCTCGATTTCTGGCACGTGTCGGACCACCTGGGCGACCTGGCCCGCGCGCTGCATCCGCAGGAGGAAGCGCAAGCCAAAGAACAAAAGGGCCACTGGTGCCACCTCCTGAAACACCAAGGCGGCGCTGCTTTGGTCGCGGTGCTGGAAGCGCTGCCGTTGTCAGCCAGTCGTCC
>CAZAAL010000016.1:0-2943 GCA_964483315.1 uncultured Candidatus Saccharibacteria bacterium | reverse complement strand
CGCGATCGTCATCCCAGGCCCTCGGCGCCCTCGCGGCGCCGAGGGCTTGTCTTGAATCGAAAGGCTCGCTCCCGCCGAGGCGTATCCTGCGCTCGCGCCGCCAACGCCATCGAGTGCGCCGTCGTCGATGCGTGGCGGAGCCGCGGCTCGCCAGGCCCATGGATGCGTCCGCCGTTCAGTCAACGCCCGCGTCGGGAGCGCGCCTCGAAGCGCGCCATGGCTGGCGGCGCACGATTCGGCGCCGATCGATCGCCGTCGCCGTGCTGGGAGCGCTGACCTCGATCGGCATCGCTTGGGTGATCGCCGTGTACGACGGTCCGTCCATCGGGACCACGCCGGTCGGCGCCAGCATCGCCTTCACGGCGCCGAGCGCTCCCGGCGAGCAGAGCATCTCACTCCTGGAGTGGCGTCTGCCCGGCCGAACCGTGATCATCGCGAGTCCGTGGTTGAGCTACCGCGACACGGAGCCGCCGGCACCGCTCGACGAGATCCGCCCGGCGTGGGCTCGTCAACGCCTCATCGAGGGCGCCACACATGACGAGGCGTCGCCCGTGGGCAGGGCCATCATGATCACCGGCTGGCCGTTCCCATGCCTCTGGTGTTCATTCGAGGAGCAGCCGTCACCGGGCTGGTGGTGGTACCGGTCGATGGATGGCATCAAGGTGCTCGATGCCCCGGCCTCGCCGTCCACGCGTGATCCGCTGTGCATGCGCGAGCGGACCCTTCCGCTCCGCGTCGACGGGCCGGCGCTCCTTGGGTGCATCCTCTTCTGGGCTGGGGTGTGGGCGATCGTGCTCTTCGGCCCGGGCGCGCTGATCCGGGCGCGTCGGCGCCGACGCGGCCGATGTGCATGGTGCGGTCACGATCGCCGCGGGCTCGAGCCGGGCCGGGCATGCCCCGAGTGCGGCGACATCGACGGGCGTGCGCCGCGTCCGACGCCCCATCGCGGGTGAACTCGCCCGATCGGTTGACACGGGACGCCGGCCGCCCCACGATCGCCGCATGAGCGCTCCCTTCGACGCCGCCGCGCTTCGCGATCGACTCGCCCGCTTTCCCGAGGCGCTGAGCGCCGCGGCGCTGGTGGCGGCGCCGGCGGATCGGCGCTGGAAGCCGGCGCCGGCGCACTGGTCGATCCTGGAGATCTGCTGCCACATGGCCGACGAGGAGCGCGAGGACTTCCGTCCGCGCGCCGAGTCGACGCTCCGTGATCCGTCGCTCGAGTGGCCGCGGCTGGACCTGGAGCAGGTGGCGGAGCGGCGCGGCTACAACGATCGGGACCTGGAGCGCACGCTCGCGGAGTTCGCCGCGACGCGGGCCGCGAACATCGAATGGCTCGACGGCGTGCTCGCCGCCGGCGCCGACTGGTCTCGCGCCAGGGTCCATCCGAAGTTCGGCCCGCTGGCCGCGGGCATGCTCCTCGCCTCCTGGGCCGCCCACGACGCGCTGCACCTGCGGCAGATCGCCCGGCGATTGCACGAGCTCGCCGCGAGGGACGCCGGACCGTACGAGGTCAAGTACGCAGGCGAGTGGTGACCGCGCCGCATCCACCCTCGCTCCGCGGCCGTATCGCACGCGCCCGGCGAGCGCCGCGTTGATGGTGGCCGGGTGGCCTCGCCGGTATCCTCCCCGATCAACCCGATGATCCAGCACTTCCTGCTCACGCTCGTGGCCGCGGTCCCACCCACGGCGGCCGACGGCGCCGTCAAGGACATGTCGGAGATGAGCCTCTTCGACTACATCCGCGACGGCGGGCTCATCAGCTATGTCCTCATCGCCCTCTCCATCGGGGGCCTGGCGCTCATCGTGCGGAACCTCGTCTACCTGCGCAAGGACGTGCTGGCACCGCGGCAGGTGGTGGAGCCGCTGGAACGGCTCCTCGCCGGCGGCGCGCTGGAGGAGGCGCGAGCCCTCTGCCGCACCGCCCCGCGCGGAACCTTCATCGCCAACGTGATGGGCGAGGCGCTGGAGCGCTGCGAGTCATCCACCTTCGGAACGCTCGAGCTGCGCGCCGCCGTGCAGGAAGCCGCGCAGTCGGAAGGTGACCGCGTGCACCGCATGAACGACGGCCTGGCGATCATCGCCGCGATCGGTCCCATGCTGGGACTGCTCGGCACCGTCATCGGCATGATCGGCGCGTTCCGGGCCATCGGCGGACTGCAGGGCGCCGCGCGATCGAACGAGCTGGCCACCTTCATGTCGATGGCCCTGGTGAACACCGCCGAGGGCCTCATCGTGGCCATTCCCTGCACCATCGCGTATGCCCTCTTCCGGCGCCGCATCGACCAGCTGCTCCAGGAGCTCGGCCGCGATCTCGATCGCCTGATCGCCCTGGCGGGCGGCCTCGGACCGCGCACGGCGGCGGGCCGCGGAGCCGAGAGCGCACCCGCGGCAGCGGCGGCGGCGCGGGGCGTTCGATGATCGTCTCCAGGCCGGAGCACGCGAAGGAAGCCACCTTCGATCTCACGCCGATGATCGACGTGGTGCTCCTCCTGATCATCTTCTTCAGCCTCACCTCGCAGTTCTCCGAGACGCAGCGGACGCCGGTCGACCTTCCCCGCGAGAAGGGCGACGCCCCGGCGAACTCCGAGTCCGCGTCGATCGTGATCGATGTCTCCGCATCCGGCGACCTCACCGTGCTCGGCGAGCGCGTCGACCTCGGTCAGCTCGGCGATCGGCTCGCCCGCGACCTCCAGGGCCGCAGCGCCGAGGAGATGAGCGTGGTCATCCGCGCCGATCGGCGCTGCGTGGCCTCGAATCTCGACGGCGTGGTGCGCGCCCTCGCCCGGGCCGGGGTCCAGCGCTGGAACCTGGCCACCGCCGGCGGCTGACCCGCCCCGGATCGTCCCATGTACATCGGCCGTCGATCCAGGTCCCACCTCGCTCCGGACTCGATGCGTCTGCCGCTGATCGCGCTGATCGATGTCGTCCTCTTCCTGCTCTTCT
>CAZAAL010000015.1:0-3285 GCA_964483315.1 uncultured Candidatus Saccharibacteria bacterium | reverse complement strand
GCCGGCGGCGGGATCGATGGCCGCGAGGAGCCGCGCGCCCGCCAGGCTCGCCGGCGGCGCCGACGCACGGCTCCGCGCCGCCTCGGCCAGCACCGGACGCGCCGCCTGTCGCGCCACCAGCCACTCCACCAGTTCCACGTCGCGCAGGCTCGGCGGGCCCTTCGACTCCGAAAGCGACTTCGCCAGCCGCGCCTCGGCCTCCGATGCACGGCCGGCGCGCTCCAGGAGCAACAGCTCCCGCGCCAGCACGATGTTCGGATCCGCGCCGGGGAGGGCGGTGATCGCCTGGAGATCGCGCAGCGCATCGTCGGGACGACCCCGGCGGGCCTGGGCGTCGGCGCGGGCCAGGAGGATCTCGGCGCGGAGGCGCGAGGTGTCGGGCCGTTCTCCCGGCGCCTCGCCCACCAGGCTCGCGTCCAGCGAGTCGAGCGACGCGAGGGCGCGCGTCGACGCTTCGATCGAGGCGTCGTCGAAGGCCAGTTCGCGCAGTACGCCGCCCAGCGCCCGCTCCGCCAGGATGCGCGACGCAAGCGGAAGCACGCGACCGCTCCCCGTGCCCTTCTCCGAGGCGTCGAGGCCGGCCGCCAGCCGGCGCACCGCTTCCTCGTAGGAGCGCCGTGCGGCCGACGCCACCCCGGTGGCCACCAGCGCCTGCGGATCATCGGGGCGCAGGATGAGCAGGCGCTCGTAGGCCTCCAGGGCCCGCGCTTCATTGCCCACCTGCGAGTACGCCTGGGCCAGCGAACGCAGCAGCTCGGGATCCGCGGGATCGATGGCCACCGCCGCTTCGAAATCCGGGACCGCCTTCAGGGGCTTGCCCTGGGCGAGCGCCTCGGCGCCCCGCGCGGCGCGCTTGCGCACATCCTCGGCCTGCGGCGATGCGGGATCGAGCGGCTTGATGACCGGCGCCGCGGACCGCGACACGGGTCCGAGCAGCTCCACCACCTGCGCCAGCGTTCGGGAGGGACCATCGTCCTCGCGGACGGTGACATCGTCGGCGGGCACGCCCGGCGGCAGCACCTCCGGCGGTGCGCCCACCGCGAGTCCGACGACCAGGATCAGCGCGGCGGCGGGATTCACCGGGAGGCCCTCCGGGATCGGGATGCGGTCCTTGATTTCGGCGCTCGACGCGATTCCGACGAACCCCGTCCGGCGCTGCGCGGTTTCGCGGGCGCCGCGCCGCTCCGCGCCGGCTTCGCCGCTCCGCGCGCCGACTTGCCTGCGCGCCCCGCGCCCTTCGCCGCGAACGCTTCCGCGGCCCGCTGCAGGGCGCGATGCGCCGCGATGGCCTTCTCCGCGCTGATGTGTCGCTGGAGCCATCCGGTGGCTTCCACCACGGTGGTCTCCTCGTGCAGCACGCCGTGATGGACGAGGGCGCCCAGCGTCTGCTCGTCCACCGGCACGCCGTGCACGCCGAGCCCCAGCAGCGAGACGCGCGCCGAGACGAAGGGCACGATGCCCTGGAGGCTCTCCAGGTAGGTCTTCGCGTCGCGCTTGCTCAGCCCCGCGGCCCGCTCCAGCGACACCGAGTGCTCCCGACGGAAGAGATCGTTGATCGCCGCGCGGACGCGGATGGCGCGCTCCTGCACGCGCGGGTATCGCGGTCCGATGAGGTCGACCACTTCGTTCACCAGCGACACGCGGAAGTCATTGAAGCTCACCGTGGCGTGGCGGATGCGCGCCAGGGCCGCATCGGCCTGGGCCTGCGTGGCTTCCCAGACGAGGAACGAGTGGACCAGGAGTTCCACCAGGTCGGGCGTTCCCGTCTCGGGCTCGGGCGGCGCGGGCGAGGCGTGGGCGCGCAGCAGCGATTGAAGTCGCGTCGGGTATCCGTCGTGCTTCACGAAGGCTCCTCCCGGTCGTGGGCGAGCAGGGCGTCGAGCGCCGCGGCCCGCTTGAGGCGATCGTCGAGTTCGAAGGAGAGCGAAGGCAGGCGCCGGGCACGGACGCTCCGGCCCGCCTCGGCGGCGATGCGCGGCGCGGCGTGCCGCAGGCCGGTGAGCGTCAGCGGACCGTGCTCGGCGGGCAGCACGGAGACGCAGACCCTGGCGTGCGACTGGTCGGGGGCGAGGTCGAGCTCCGTCACGCTCACCAGGCCGCGGATGCGAGGATCATTGAGGCCGCGCGAGAGGATCGTCTGCACGGCGCGACGGAGGCGCGCCTCCAGGTGGCCCTGCCGCGGCGAGCGCGCCCCGCCATCGTCCCCCTCGTTCGATCGGGCGTGGTGGCGGCGTCCGGCCATGGCGGATTCAGGCTCCCGCGACGGTCCGGGCCACGGTGATCGTCTTGTAGCACTCCAGGACATCGCCTTCCTTGATGTCGTCGTAGCCGACGATCTTCATGCCGCACTCGTTGCCGGCGCGAACCTCCTTGGCATCGTCCTTGAATCGCTTGAGCTGTTCCAGGCGCCGATCCTTCTCCACCACGATGCCGCCGCGCGTGACGCGGATCTGGGCGTTGCGCTCCATGACGCCGTCGGTGACATAGCAGCCGGCGACGGCGCCGACCTTGGAGATCCTGAAGACCTGGCGCACCTCCGCGTGGCCGAGCACCTCCAGCTTGAGCTCGGGCTCGAGCATGCCGGCCACGGCCTTGCGGACGTCGTCGGTGAGGTCGTAGATCACGTCGTAGAGGCGGATCTCCACCTTCCGGGCCTCGGCGAGGGCGCGGGCCTTGGAGCTGGTGGTGACGTTGAAGCCCACGATGATGGCACCGGTGGCGGCGGCGAGCGTCACATCGCTCTCGTTGATGCCGCCCACGGCACAGTGCTTCACGCTCACCTGCACATCGCCGTCCACGATCTTGGACAGGACCGCGCGGAGCGTCTCCGCCGAGCCCTGCACATCGGCCTTGACCACCAGCGACACTTCCTTGCGATCGCCCTTGCCGAGGTGCTCGAAGACATTGTCGAGGGTGATCTTCGGGGCGGCGAGTTCGCGCTCGCGCTCCACGCGGCGGCGCTCGATGGCCGCCTCTTCCGCCTCGGCGAGCGAGGGGGCCACGAAGAAGCGGTCGCCCGCGTCCGGCAGCAGATCCATGCCGCTGATGGCCACCGGCGTGCTCGGCCCGGCCTCCTCCACCCGCTGTCCGCGATCGTTGACGATGTCGCGCACGCGGCCGAAGGCCCGGCCGATGACCACCACGTTGCCGCGCTTGAGCATGCCTTCCTGCACCAGCACGCGCGCCACGGGTCCGCGCCCCTCCTCCATCTGGGCTTCCAGGACGGTGCCGACCGCGGTCCCGGAGAAGTCGGCCTTCAGGTCCAGCAGCGCCGCCTGGTAGTCC
>CAZAAL010000014.1:0-3496 GCA_964483315.1 uncultured Candidatus Saccharibacteria bacterium | reverse complement strand
ACCCCGGACCCCCTGCTTGCAAAGCAGGTGCTCTAGCCAACTGAGCTATCGCCCCGATTAACCGCTTAATTCTACAAAAAAACTTCTTAAATAACAAGACTTAACACGGATTATTACCAGTATTCAGACCTTCAATACTCTGCTGAACTCGTTTGAATGAGGCTTTAGGTGTAAACAATGAATTAGCTGCGTAAATACCGGATGTCCAATAGTCAGTTGGGTCATCAATTACATTAAATAAAACTATTCCTCCCATGTTTCGGCATTTTGCCATTGTAATTGCATCAGAATAATACTTTCCTTGCTCGGACTCGCTCACTAATGTACTCAACTGCTGTTTAGGCAAAGAGTAATGTCCTTTCATCGACTCAGGGATTGCTGTTTTTACCCCATATTCGGTGTTCCAAACAGGTATATCGCCAATATGTTTTTTAACCAATGATTTAACAGCTTTGTATCTTTCATAAGCTACTTCAGGCGGATCATTATTTTTAAGGCCATACATGTGCCAAGCAAAAACGTCCATTATCGGACTATCACTATCAATCTTTAGCTCTTTAATCGTTTTACCCATCTCTTCAATATATGCTAAGTCATCGTGGTATGAAGCAAGCTCAGGGCCGACTACAATCACCTCGGTGTTTAGATTTAATGCGTTTCGCTTTAGTTTTGGGTAAGCAATTGATAATAAGCGAGTAACTTTTTTTGCTGAGTCGGTCTGTGGCTTCCAGAAAGTTTCGAGGTTTGGCTCATTGGGCAGGCCAATAATCATTGGTTGATGAGGGTTAACCTTATTGTAGGCATGCAGATAAGAAACTGCTGTATCGGCGAAGCGTCTCATTTGCGAGGCAGTAACTGGAGCTTGACCAACTGATCCATCATTATCAAACGGAATCATTACCATATAAAACTGTAAATCATATTCCATAGAGGCTTGGACGGCATTCTGAAAACGCTTTAAATCATTATCAATCTCTGCGCCTTGGCCGGGGTAAGTCCAGGGCATACTAATTTTTACAGTGTTAAATCCGGCTTCTTTAATAAGTTTGGCAACTCTGCGTGATTGCTCAATATCCTCTGATACTATCTGATCTTCCATTGCTCCAATTACAAATTCTGGAATATCCTTTTTTTCGGGAGTATCGCCGGCTTTAACATCACTCATACCAACGCCCAATAAAACCGACGCCCCTATAATTGCCGATGAGGTTAACAGCCGATTTTTTTGGTTAGATAAAAAGCCGGGATTTGTATCTGTCTCAGATCTCATTTTGGAAAATAGTATAGCACTTTTTTTAAATCATTTTTAAAGTTGACGGGGTGGTTTTACAGGATATATTATTTTTTACCTTTTGGGGTAGCAAATTGCACTAAAGATTTTAGAGTTGTTTGCGACCTCAAAAGGGTCAAAAAGGTGGGTCCTACAGAGGGGCACTGTACAAGGTGTACGCTGAGCGCGGAACCTTGGCTTGGGGTAAAATCCGTCGGGCTGACGGCAAAGACGACGGACGAGGCGCCCTGGCCGCGAAGCCGCCTCCACCAAGTGGACTCACAACTTTAAACAAATGGAGCATAGCTCCTAACGTGCCACCTGGGGGGGGTTTGTGCCTCTTACCCCTGGGTGACAAGCCCCTTCGGGGGTTGTACTGACGAGCACTCCCTACGGGTGCTCGATGGACGGCGGGGAACAGCCCTGTGGCGAGGCATGTCCCATCAGACAGGGAGCCCCGCCGTCCACGAACTTTCAAAATTGGGTCTCCCGGCAAGTGTCGGGAGTAGGCCGTTTGGCTCGGAACGGGCTAACCCAATTGATAGCGTGATCGAACTTTGATCGCGCCACGAGCCGCCACACAGTTCATGCGTGGCGTCCTTTCGACGGCTGGTGGTGGCCTTCGGGCCACCACCAGCTCAAATCTTCAAATTTTACTGATACCGAACTGTATATATTATTACAACGTTTTTAGCTTGATTACTACTGTTATTATTGGTAATATTACATGGCTGTTTGAGTTTAGCCAGTAGACCGGCAAAATTAGCCAAAAGCTAGTACTCTGGGTAAACTCAAACTCTCCTTAATACATTCTGTTTATAGGGCAGCCGTGAGTTTATGCAGCTTAAAAATTTGCGATAAAGAAGAAATGAGATTTATCCACCAAACTTTATAGTTTGAGTGGAATTAAGCAACAGACGAGCAGTTGGTAATTACCAACAGCCAGTCAATTTGCACATCACATACACCAAAAGATTATGAGATTCGTGGTTTTTCCCTCGGGAAGAGCAGTCCAAGCATCGGCATTTATTGCCGTGCCTGGCACGATGAGAAACCCTGAAAGGGTGTCTCATAATAAAGTAAGAAGTTACTCAAGCGCACACAAAGAATGCCTTGACATAAGACACCGACGAAGGACGTAGTAGGGTGCGAAAAGCTTCGGGGAGCTACCTAACAAGCTTTGAACCGGAGATATCCGAATGGGGAAACCTCACTAGAGTCATATCTAGTGGCACTTGCCTGAATATATAGGGCGAGATAGCGGTAAGCTGGGGAACTGAAACATCTTAGTACCCAGAGGAAGAGAAAGTAAACAACGATTCTCGGAGTAGTGGCGAGCGAAACGGGAATAGCCCAAACCTTCTAAGTTTCCATCTATTTTTTTAGATGGATAAATTGGTAGATGAATATTTAGAAAGGGGTTGTGACACATAAACAACCATCCAGTTGTGGTTTTTCTAGTAAAAACGATAGCTGGATGAGCAGGTGCTACCATCAGCCTGAATAAGGTAAAAAATTTGCTTTGCGAGCAGAACAATCTGGAAAGTTTGGCCAAAGACGGTGAAAGCCCGGTATGCCAAGTGAAGCAAACCTTATCATTTATGTTCTATGAGAGGAAACCAAGTTTTCCTCTCATCGGAGCTTGCGAACTAAATTCGCATCCGCTTTTTAAGCGGACCGCTCCTGCTCTCCATCCTTTTTAAGGAAAAGAGCAGCCCGAGTTAGCAGATTCATTCTGCAACCCGGCGCGATGAGAAAAACCTGGGTTTTTCTCATAGATATTTGTCGAGTAGGTCGGAACACGAGAAATTCTGACTGAATCTGGGGGGACCACCCTCCAAGGCTAAATATGTCTTATGATCGATAGTGTACAAGTACCGTGAGGGAAAGGTTAAAAGAACCCCGCAAGGGGAGTGAAATAGATCCTGAAATTGTGTGCGTACAAGGAGTCGGAGCAGATTTATTCTGTGACGGCGTGCTTTTTGTAGAACGATCCAGCGAGTTACTAGCATTCGCAAGCCTAAGTCATTTGACGGAGGCGCAGTGAAAGCGAGCCTGAATAGGGCGATTAGTGAGTGTTAGTAGACCCGAAACCAAGTGACCTAGCCATGGGCAGGCTGAAGCGCAGGTAAAACTGCGTGGAGGGCCGAACCGTAGAGAATTGCAAAACTCCCGGATGACCTGTGGTTAGCGGTGAAATGCCAATCGAACTTGGAGATAGCTGGT
>CAZAAL010000013.1:0-3539 GCA_964483315.1 uncultured Candidatus Saccharibacteria bacterium | reverse complement strand
ACCCGGAAGTCGGCGCAATGATCGCCAAGTACTGCGAAAACCCGGAAAGCGACCTGCCGAGCTTCGTCAAGATCGGGTCACAAAGCGGCATTTATGGCGCGGGCTATCTTGGCCCGCAATACGAGCCGTTTGTGGTGGACGAGGATGGCCGGGTTCCCAACTTCGTCAATCCGAGCGTGTCGCCAGAGATTCAAGCTCGTCGCGGCGAGTTGCTGAACTTCATGGAACAGCGCTTCGCCGAGCAGCGCTCGGGCGAACCATTTGCCGCTCATCGCACGGCGGAGTTGCGCACGCTTCGCCTGATGCGAGCCCGCCAGGTGTTCAACGTCAGCGCGGAATGGGAGAGAGCCAAGGAGCGTTACGGGGATAACCGGTTCGGCCGCGGCTGTTTCACCGCGCTCAAGCTTGTCGAGGCTGGCGTGTCATTCGTGGAGGTCGCGCATGGCAACCACGACACCCACATGGATAACTTCCCGATCTCCAAGGCACTTTACGCGACCATGGATCCTGCCTGGGGTTCGCTGCTGGACGACCTGACCCAACGCGGACTTTTGCAGGACACGCTGGTCGTGTGGACGAGCGAGTTCGGCCGCACGCCGGCGATCAACGTCCGCGCCGGCCGCGATCACTTTGGTCGAGCGTGGACCGTGGTTCTCGCCGGCGGCGGCATCCGTGGCGGCCAACATTACGGCTCCACCGACCGCGATGGTTTCGAGGTCGCGGAGAATCCGGTCAGCGAAGCGGACTATGTCGCGACCATCTACCGCACGATGGGGATCAATCCGCGTGCCCGCCATTACCTCGGCAGCCGCCCGATCTGGGCCACGGCGGAAGGCGCCCGGCCGATTCAACAACTGATCGGACAGTAAATGAACCGCTTGCGGCTTAGCGCCAAACACGCGCTAAGTCGCAAGCGTCGAAATGAGACAACCATGAACCTCATCATTCTTCCGATCCTCTCGTTAACCATCGCCCAGCCAGCTCCCTTCAAGGACGCCACGGTCCTCCACACGCTTTCGTGGAATAGCGACGTGGTTTCCGCCGTCGCCTTCATCGGCAACGACAAGCTCGCAGCCGCCAACCGACGTGGCGACATCCTGATCTGGAACCTCCCCGTGTCCGGCGACAAGAGTCCCGATCCGGTTCGGCGGCTGATCGGACACACGGGCCCGGTCAATCGGCTCCTCATGAGTGCCGACGGCAAGACGTTGATCTCCGCGAGCAACGACCGGACCGTGAAATTCTGGGACGCACTCAAGAGCGACGGCAATCCCGGCACGATCGTCATGAACGACGGCTACGTGCGTGCGGGGGTCTCGGAGAAAGTTGCCAAGCTCCCGGACCCGCCGCCACCGATTACCGCGAAGGTCGTCGAGCAAAAGCCGATCCGCGAATTTACGGGGCACAAGGAATGGATCTGGGGGCTCACTCTCTCCCGCGACGGCAAAACGCTGGTCACGGGCGACGATGCGAAACTGGTGATCCTGTCGGACGCACAGACGGGAAAAGAAGAGCGCCGCTGGAAGGTGAAGCAGTGGATTCGCTCGCTCGACCTCTCCCCGGATGGGAAGCTCGTGGTGACGGCGGAGCACCTCCCCCATCTGACGGAAAAAGAAGCCGAGAACGGCCTGCGCGGCTGGGACGCACAGACCGGCGCGATGAAGTTTGATGCCAGCAAAGGGCTGTCCGGCGGTGTGTCGACGGTGCGTTTTTCGGACGATGGACAGTATCTGGCGTTCTGTGTGGGCAGCATCGACCGCGATGGTCCGGCGGGAAAGGTGTTTCTGCTCAACCCAACGACCGGCGCGAAGATTCGCGAACTAACCCCGTCGCATCTACGAGGGGCCACCGATTTGACTTTCCACCCGGACGGCAAGCACCTCGTCACGTGCGGTCGCGACCGAGCGGTAAAGATCTGGCGGCTCAGCGATGGCGCGCAGGTTCACGAGATCAACCTATCGCAGGATAAGAATAAGAAAAGCGGCCCATTCACTCCAACGCTGCACACGATTTCGATCGCTCCCGACGGCAAACTGCTGGCCGTCGCAGATGCCGACGGGAGAGTACAGATCCTCTCGTTGGCCGCAAAGTAACGTATCGGTAATTCTCGCCGCAAGCGGCAAATGAGGAAAATAAATATGTTTCATAACACCGATCATTTGAGCCGTCGCTCTCTGATGAAGGGACTGCTGACCACCGCGGGCGGTCTGGCCGTCGCTAACTGGGGAGCGTTGACCCATTCGCAGACGATCGCGCAGGAGGCGAGGCGATCAGGCAAACGCTGCATCATGCTGTACATGGAAGGCGGCGTCAGTCAGATCGACACCTTTGACATGAAGCCGGGGCGGCCGACTGCCGGCCAGTTCCTTCCGATTCAAACCAACGTCAACGGCATCCAAGTCTGCGAGTATTTGCCGAACATCGCGAGGCACGCCGACAAGCTTGCGATCATTCGCAGCATGCGAACGCAGTCGGTCGATCACGGCATCGGCGGCTATCACATGCACACGTGCTATCCGTCGAGTCAGCGCTTCCCGCATCCGGAAATCGGGGCCATGATCGCCAAGTATTGCGAGAATCCGGAAAACGACCTGCCGAGTTTCGTCAAGATCGGGTCAAGAAGCGGTATCTACGGCGCGGGATATCTTGGCCCGCAGTTTGAGCCGTTCGTCGTCTCAGACAACGGCCAACTTCCGGGGTTTGCCACTCCGAGTGTAACGCCCGACATCCAGGATCGTCGTGGCGACCTGCTGAACTTCATGGAACAACGATTTGCCGAGCAGCGTCCGGGCGAACCGTTCGCGGCCCATCGCACCTCCGAACTTCGCACCATTCGCCTTATGCGGGCGCGCCGTGTGTTCGATGTGTCCGCGGAATGGACGCGGGCCCGTTCACGCTACGGCGACACTGATTTTGGCCGGGCCTGCTTCACGGCGCTCAAGCTCGTCGAAGCCGGCGTCTCCTTCGTCGAGGCCGCTCACGCAGGCTACGACAGCCACAACGACAACTTTCCGGTTCACAAGGGTAATTTGCAAGAGCTCGATCCGGCCTGGGCCTCGCTCTTGCAAGATCTTCAAGAACGAGGGCTGCTCCAGGATACGCTGGTCGTCTGGACAAGCGAATTCGGCCGCACGCCCGCCATTAATTTCCAGGCGGGCCGCGACCACTTCGGTCGAGCGTGGACCATCGTGCTCGCTGGCGGCGGCATCCGTGGCGGTCAGCATTACGGCGCCAGCAATCGCGACGGCTTCGAAGTCCAGGAAAATCCGGTCAGCGAAGGCGACCTGTTTGCGACCATCTATCGCACAATGGGGATTAACCCGCGCGTCCGCCATTACCTCGGCAGCCGCCCGATCTGGGCCACGCCCGAAGGCTCGCGGCCGATCCAGCCCCTATTGGGCTAGGCAAACATGACCGCGCCGCCACACCCGTTCGCACCGCGACAGGGTGCAGTGGTTCCGGGCAAACGGCCATCTGGATTTTTCTGACCGTCACGCTTTTTGGGGAGTCCGATAACGGTACCCGCCCAGGGACGCCGC
>CAZAAL010000012.1:0-3569 GCA_964483315.1 uncultured Candidatus Saccharibacteria bacterium | reverse complement strand
CCGGCGCGCAGCGCCGAGCGCGCGGCGAGCGCCGGCCCGCCCACCATCATGCGCGGCGCGGTCGCCTGGCCGCCGATGATCGCCACCGTGCCGAAGGTGCCCTTGTGACCGGCGGGATCCCTGGCGGGCAGGCGCGGCGGTGCGTCGTCGGAGGGGAGGCTCATCGGGTCCAGGAGCGCTTCACCATGTGGCGCCGCGGGTCACTTCGCGGCGGGCGCGTCGCGCCGCGCCGTCTCCAGGACCTCGATCCGGATGTTCCCGATGAGCGTGACCAGCGCCGACCACTCGGCATCCAGCGCCCCCTGCTCCTGGGCGCTCGAGCCGACGGCGATGTGGCCGGCGTGGAATCGTCGACCTTCCGGAAGCGTGGCGTCGAGATCGATCCAGCGCCCGTCGAGGAGGGCCTGCGTCCACATGTGCCAGCCGAAGACATCCCGCTGTCCCGCGAACTCGGGGCAGTAGACGAGCCCGCTCACCACGCGCGACGGGATCCCGTCGGCCCGCAGGAGCGCCGCCAGGAGCATGGCGTGCTCGGTGCAATCGCCCTCCTGGCTCCGCACGGTCTCGCTGGCGCTGGCGAAGGCCGACTGCATCCCCTTCCGGCGGATGTGGCGATGGACCGCGGCGCGGAGGCGCTCGGCGCGATCCGCCGGCGCCGCGCCCTCCGCGGAGGCGAGGGTCTTCGCGGCGAGGTCGCGGATCGCCGGATCATCCGAGTCCACGGAGACGCTGGCGCGGCGGAAGCGCGCGTCGTCGCGCTCGGCGTCGGTGGCCGCGGCGCCGGAGGCGTCGTCCACGGAGACCTCCACCTGCGACGGGGAGATCCGCGTCACGCCCTGGGCGCCGATCGACGGCAGGTCGGGCATCGTTCCCTCGAGCGCGGAGAGGCGGTAGCGCGCCCGGCCCGTGCCGAGGACGCCGGCGATCGGTCGATCCGGCTTCACCATCGTCCGCACCATGAGCTCCACCGCCGGTCCCCGGGCGGTACCCAGGGCGTCCGCGCGGCTGGAGAGCACCGACTCCAGCCGCCCGATGGGCAGCGCCGCCGTGCTGCGCACCATGACATCGTCGTCGGACCACTCCTCCGTGGAGTCCACCTGGAGGAGCGAGTTGCGGACGGTCCAGCGCACCGTGGGAATCGCGCGACCGTCGAGGGTGAAGGTGGAGGCGTCGCCGCGCTGCGCGGAGATCTCCGAGCCCTTCATGCCCGCGGAGGGATCCACGGTGAGCAGCCGGTACTCCCGGGCGCCCGCGCGCCGGCGCGCGGCCGCGTAGTCCTCCGCGGCCAGGGGCGGCAGCCACGCCTCCCGGGGCAGCTCCACCACCGACTCCGAGCGCCGTCCCGCCTGCCGCGACTCCACCGTGGCCCGGGAGCGGTCCGCCGGATCGAATCGGTACGACTGTTCGATGGGCTCCTGTCCGCTCCGCTGGAGGACCTCGCATCGGAGCGGCGCTCCGGCGCTCGTCTCGTCGAATTCCACGCGCACGGTCACTTCGATCTCGGCCCCCGCGCGACCGAAGCGCACGCGGCTCTCGTTCACGCTGCGGCGCTCGGCGCCGTCGGCGCTGCGCCACTCCTCCGTCTTCATCCAGCCGCACGCCTGGTCGTTCAGCCGCAACTGGTACCAGTGCTCGCGCTCGCGCTTCCACGCCGTCTCCACGCGACGCGCGTCCCCGGCCCGCGCCGGAGGAGGAGCCGCCGCCGCCGTGAGGATCGCGACCGCGGCCAGGACGAACGGGAGCGCCGCCGCCGGGATGCCGCGCCGGGCGCTCACGACGGCCTCATGAGCGGGAAGAGGATGACGTCGCGGATGGAGGCCTGGTTCGCCAGCAGCATCACCAGGCGGTCGATGCCCAGGCCGAGGCCGCCCGCCGGCGGCATGCCCACCCGCAGGGCCTCGAGGAAATCCTCGTCGAGCGAACGGAAGGTCTTCGCCTCCTCGTCGATGCCCGCCAGCTGCTCGGTGAACTTCGCGCGCTGGACGTCCGGGTCGTTCAACTCGGTGTACGCCGGGCCGATCTCCATGCCGCCGATGAAGAGATCCCAGCGCTCGGCCAGGTGCGGCGCGGCGCGGTTGGGTCGCGTGAGCGGGCTGATCGCCGCGGGGTAGTCGGTGATGAAGGTCGGCTTGGCGCGATCCACGAGCGCCTCGGCGTGCTCCTCGAAGAGGAGGTCCACCAGGAGCCAGTGATCCTTCTTCGCCGCGTCGTTGACGTGGCGCCGCACGGCCTCGGCGCGGACCTTCGCCTCGTCCTCCATGGGGAAGCCGAAGCACTTCTCGAAGAGCTCCCCGTAGCGCACGCGACGGAACGGCCGCGCGTAGTCCACCTGGAGTTCGCCGAAGGGGAGCTTCGGACCGGCGGCCGAGAGCGCGTTCCCCTGGCTCGCTGAGACCTCCACCGCCAGCTCGTGGATCAGCGCCTCGGTGAGGTCGAGCATGGTCCAGCAGTCCCCGAAGGCCTGGTAGGCCTCCATCATCGTGAACTCGGGATTGTGGCTCCGATCGACGCCTTCGTTCCTGAAGTTGCGGTTGATCTCGAAGACGCGCGGCAGCCCGCCCACCAGCAGCCGCTTCAGGTAGAGCTCCGGCGCGATGCGCAGGAAGAGCGGGATGCCCAGGGCGTTGTGGTGGGTGACGAAGGGACGGGCCGCGGCGCCGCCGGCCATCGGCTGCATCATGGGCGTCTCCACCTCCATGAAGCCGCGCCGCTCCATGAAGCGGCGCACCGACGAGACGATCCTCGATCGCAGCGTGAAGGTGCGCACCGTCTCGGGATTCGCGTACATGTCCACGTAGCGGCGCCGATAGCGCAGCTCCGGATCGCTGAGCCCGTGGAACTTCTCGGGCGGCGGCACCAGGCTCTTGCCGTGGATCTCCACGCGCCGCGCCCAGATGCACACCTCGCCCTTCTGCGTTCGACCGACCGGACCCTCGGCCACCACCAGGTCGCCGTAGTCCAGGCGCTTCGCCAGCTCCCAGAGGCGCGGCTCCACCTGCGCCTTCGAGACCGACACCTGCAGGTCCCCGGAGTGGTCGCGCAGCCAGAGGAAGACGAGCTTGCCGAGATCCCGGTGCTGCATCACGCGACCGGCGACCTTCGCCGCGGCGCGGTCGTCCTTCGCGGGGTCCGCCTCGAACGCGGCGTGCGCCTCCTCGCGGAAGAGGGCCCGCGCCTCCGCCAGGTCGACCAGACCGTCGACGCGCTGGCCGTAGGGCTCCAGGTCGAGCTCGCTCCGCAGCGCCGCGAGCTTGCTCCTCCGGGCGGCCACGAGCACGGACGCGTCCGGCGCGGACTCCGGCGAATCCTTGCTGGGAGACGGCTCGGGCATGATCGAACGGGCCATGGTATCGGCGCGGGCTACACTCCGCATCCGCCTCGGAGCCCATCGATGAACGCCATCGCCCGCATCCGCCGCATCGGGATCCTCACCGGCGGCGGCGACTGTCCCGGACTCAACGCCGTGCTTCGCGCCGTGACCAAGACGGCGATCCTGCAGCACGGCATCGAGGTGCTCGGCATCGAGGACGGACTCCTCGGACTGGTGGACGACCGCGTGCGGCCGCTCC
>CAZAAL010000011.1:0-3877 GCA_964483315.1 uncultured Candidatus Saccharibacteria bacterium | reverse complement strand
TAACCAAACCTGTAACCATCAAAGCAACGCCTAATCCTGATTTCGTAGGCGACCAATATTGTGGTAAAAAGCCTACGGTATTTACCAACTTAACCAATGAGGTTGTTCCAAATCCATTCTACAGATGGACTTTCAGCGACAACTCTTCTACAACAACTAAAAACGTTACTAAAAACTGGCCATTCGAAGGTCCGTATTCTGTTACCCTTAAAGCTACTTACACCAATGGTTGTGAAGCAAGTGTAACAAAACTTGTAGATGTATTGATTCAACCTAAAGCTGATTTCTCAGTGCAAGATATTTGTTCTGGTGAGTCTGCTCACTTCGTCAACAAATCAACTGGCGATAGAGGTAACATTCAATACTATTGGGATTTTGGAAATGGTACATTCAGCAACATAGATGCACCAGTTAGATTGTACAATCCTTCAATCACTACAACATATAATGTAGCGTTGACAGCATCATACAATGGTGGTTGCGGCGATACTGCAAGACAAACCATTACAGTGAGTGAATCTCCGATTTGCGACTTTACTTTCAAAGAATTAGGATTGAATGGTGTGAGCTTTACACCAACCAACACAACTTATACCAACTATTCATGGTTCTTTGGAGAAGGCGGAACTTCTACTACAGTAAGTCCAACCTACCAATACTTGTACAGTGGTAATTTCAATGTAACCATGAAGGCAACAAATGCTGCAGGTTGCGATTGTGAAATCACTAAGAAAGTTGGAGCTACAACTGATATCAGTAGAATAAACAATGGTGGCAATAAAATCTCCATCTATCCAAACCCTAACAATGGCACATTTACAGTCAACAATGTTGACAATATGCCAATGAAAGTTGAGGTTTACAATGTACTAGGTTCTAAAGTTTATTCTAACATCAGCAACGAAGGAAATTTAGAAGTTAATTTAAGCGACAATGCAAAAGGCATATATCTTGTAAAAGTAACCATCAACGGCATTACTACGACAAGTAAAATCACTGTAACACAATAAATTAATTGATTATACATTTAAAAAAGGCTTTCATAAAATGGAAGCCTTTTTTATTAAATATGACTTTTTTATGATAAAACTTTTCCATACATTTGGTGAAAATTGACAAACAATATGAGTAAAAAACTACTAACCATTCTAGCACTATCATATTCCCTATTTATGATGATAGAGACTAGAGCACAGAATGTGATCTATTCGGACACATTTGTTGTGGGACAATCTTATTGTCCAAACAGCTCTCAATATGACAATTGGGTGTCATTTAGGGCAGCTTTGGATACAACCACCAACCAATTTTTAAAAGTAACTGCAAAAGGCACTTACAGCACAACAGGCAGAACCTGTAGCAACAAATGGTTGGTTAGACGACTTGCTGCTGCATTAAAAGCAGGAGCCTCTGCTTCAATTAGCTGTGATGGATACACATGGACTGTAGGAGCATCTAATTCATGTTATTCAGGGCTATGCGGCAGTGGTACCAATGCAGTTGAATTAACTGTTGATGGCACAACTTGTTCATGCGTAACTCCAGGATGGTCGTTTAGACCAGGTATCACCAACTCAAATTGGGGAGGTATTAATACTGCTACATGCGGAGGTGCTAACCAAAGAATGACCGTTGAATTCCAAAAAATCACAAAACCAAATGATATTGGTGTGTCTTCTTTAAACACCCTAGACATCTGTAGCAACACCCAATCTGTTACTACAAAAATCTCCAATTTCGGAACAAACAGAGTGGATAGCTTCAGAGTTTATTGGTCAGTAAACAACACTTTACAAACTCCACTGTACATTACTAGCAAATTTAGATCTGGAACTGACACATCTATCACTTTGAATAGTTCTTTTAGTTTAACCAACAATACAACTTATAACTTTAAATTCTGGACAAGCCGACCTAATGGCACAGTTGACTCAGTTGGACTAAACGACACTTTAAAGTCAACACTTCAATTTTTAGGCAATCCATCTCCACCAAGTACGACTGACATTAAACAATGTGGAAACGGCACTCCAAGATTAATGGCAACACCATCAAGTCCTTCAGATTCTATTTTATGGTATACAGCTAGTTCTGGTGGTACTTTACTTGGTATTGGAAGAAATATCCTTGGACCATACATTACTTCTACAAGAACATTCTATGCTCAAGCCATGCGTTTCGGTGGAAGTACAACTTTAGGAACTGGATTTGGTGGAACAACCATTATCACCGCTAACACTAGTCAATACAACGGTTCAACATTCAATGTGAATTGCGTTAATAGTGTTAACATTGATAGTGTTACTTTTAAACTATACACAACCAATCCTACTACAAATTACCGATTATATTACAAACTTGGAACATCTGTAGGATTTGAAACCAATTCATCTGCTTGGACTCTTATCAGCAGTGGTCAGGTAAGATATTTCACTTCTGGTGGTCAATACTTTGGTAGAGTTCCAGCGAATAGTTTATTGCTTCAAGGTGGTAACTTATATGGTTTTTATATCACTACCGACCCTACAACTGGTGGAGGAAATGATATGTATGTAACCAGTGGAGCACAAACTGCTTCAAATTCAGATATCTCTATTATTGGTAGTAGAGCTGTTGGTGGTTTGTTCGGTTCTCAAGGTGTATATGCAACATGGACAGCAAACGTTGAATTCATGATGAAAAAGCAATGTTCTAACCCTTCAAGAACAGCTTATACAGTTACCGTAAAACCTAGACCAACTGGATCTGATATCACCAAAGGCTCTACATTCAATGGTCAATTTAGAATTGGTGATTTTACCAAACCTGATGTTACTGAAATTGGAAAAACCATCATCTATGATATTGCTCCTCCAACAGGATTTACAAATGCAGGACATACTACAACTTGGACCATCAATTCGATTACAGCACGCACCAAATATGGCGTTTTAGTTCCATCGTCTGAGTATACTACTTCTGCGCCTTCTTCTAGCGGCTCTGGTACAATTACATTTACACCTACTGCTACCTACTTAGATAGTTTTATTACTTTCTCTGTTAACTATTCTGATTTAGGTCCAAACTTCTGCGACTCTACAGTTAAAAGAACTTTGGTGGTAGCACCAACTCCTAAACCTAACTTCAAATTCCCTGTGTCCATCTGTTTAGGTGATGCTACTTTGTTTGAAAATACAACTACCATTCACTCTGGTAATGCCACTTATACTTGGTACTTCGGTGATGGCGATAGCTCTGACCTACAAAACCCAGTGCATGAATACAAGCAATCAGGTAATTACAACGTAAAATTAATCGCTAAAAGTTTCCCATGGGGTACACTCAAAGACACAACAATCTTAGTTGAGGTTGGTGAGTTGCCTAATGTGAAGTTTAGAGCTAATAACAAATGTCAAGGTATTGCAGTGTCGTTCCAAAACCAAACAACTGTTGGTAATGGGGTATTGACTTACGAATGGGATTTTGGTGATGCTTCTCCTAAATCTACTACTATCAATCCTACACATTTATATGCAACACCAGGTGGCTATAAAGTAACCCTAAAAGCTTCTGCTAATGGTTGTGTTGCTACACTTGTTAAAAATGCTTACATGTTTGCTCGTCCTGTGCCTAACTTCTCTGCTCCTTTAGCACCAGTTTGTGCTAAAACAGAGGTGTCTTTCCCTAATACTTCAACCATTGCATTAGGTAATCAAGGTGCTTTCTGGACATTTGGCGATGGTTCTAACTCAACTCAATACGATGGCTTACATCCATATTTAACCCCTGGCACTTACAATGTTAAATTGCTAGCTGTTTCTGAATTTGATTGCAGAGACTCTGTAACCAAACCTGTAACCATCAAAGCAACGCCTAATCCTGATTTCGTAGGCGACCA
>CAZAAL010000010.1:0-4163 GCA_964483315.1 uncultured Candidatus Saccharibacteria bacterium | reverse complement strand
GCGAACGCCGCCGGCGTCAGCTTCCCCAGCGCCCGCTGCGGCCTTCGATGGTTGTAGTGAAGACGCCAGCGGTCCACCAGGTATCGCGTCTCCGCCAGCGTCTCGAAGAGCTCCGACGACAGCAGCTCGTCGCGCAGCCGTCCGTTGAAGCTCTCCACGATCCCGTTCTGCCACGGCGCGCCGGGGTCGATGTACAGCGTGCCCGTGCCGCCCTCCGCGCACCATCGCTTCACCGCCTTGGAGACGAACTCCGGCCCGTTGTCGCTCCTGATGTGCCGTGGCGCACCGCGGATCGCCGTCAGCTCGTCCAGCACCGCCACTACATCCTCGCCCCGGCACCTCCGCCCCACCTCGATCGCAAGGCACTCCCGGGTGAACTCGTCCAGCACCACCAGCATCCGAAGCGGTCGCCCGTCCGCCGTCCGGTCGCTCACGAAGTCCATCCCCCAGACCTCGTTCTTCATCGTCGCGCCCCGTCGCACGATCCCGTGCTCGCCCGTTCCAATCCGCCTGCGTTTCCTGCGGTTCTGCGGCACCAGCAGCCCCTCCGCTCGCCACAGCCGCTTCATCAGTCTCGTTCCGATCGCCCAACCTTCTTGGTGCAGGAGATCCATGATGTGTCGGCGGCCTCGACGCGGATTCAAGACCGCCAGCTCCCGCATCCTCGACACCAACCTGTCCCGATAGGGGTTCACCGGCGCCGGACGCCGATGCGTGCTTCGGTGCTGCCCGACCACGCGGCACGCACGCCGCTCCGAGACCGGCAGCACCATCGTCACATGTTCGATCGCCCGGCGCCGGCTCGCCGGGCTCAGAATTCCCCCTTGGCCACCTCCTTCAGGATCTGGATGTCAAGCTGCTGCTCCGCCACCAGCCGCTTCAGCCGCGCATTCTCCTTCTCCAGCTCCTTCAGCCGCCGAACCGCGTCGCGGTCCGCTGCGCCGTACTCAGCTCGCCAGCGGTGCAGCGTCACCGTCGACACCCCGAGCAATCGCGCCACTTCCGCGATCGGCTTCCCCGCCGCCAACCCTTCGTCGGCCTGCCGCAGCTTCGCCACGATCTCCTCGGGCCGATGCCGCTTCCTGCGTCCTGGTCCCTTCATGACAGACTCCTCTCGGCCCCACGGGCCGCGAAAGTCTCTCACAAGACCTGGACCTGTTCAGCGCACCCCTGTCACATTACCGAGGCCGACGCCGAGGCTTGGCGCGCGATTCTCCGAGAGAGGTATGCCGCGGCGACCGTGAGCCGCACCTGCAAGTACGCGAGCAGCTTCTACCGCTGGGGCATGAAGCGGCGCGGACTTACCGCGAATCCGTTCGCCGAACTTCGCACCGGCCCGCAGACGAACCCGGCGCGGCAGGCGTTCATTGACCGCGCGACGATCGCGAAGGTGATCGACGCCGCGCCGAGTGCCGAGTGGCGGCTCCTCATCGCGCTCAGTCGCTTCGGCGGCCTGCGCGTCCCGTCCGAGGCGCTTCGCCTGCGATGGTCGGATGTGAATTGGGAGGCGTCGCGCATCGCGATCCGCTCTCCGAAGACCGAGCACCACAAGGGCGGCGCAGAGCGCGTCATTCCGATCTTCCCGGAGCTTCGAACGCACCTGCTCGAAGTCTTCGGCCGCGCGCCCGAGGGAGAGGATCAAGTCTTCCCCCGCTTTGCAGCGGACTACAACCCGCACACGACCTTCGAGCGAATCGTGCGGCGCGCAGGAGTGACACCGTGGCCGCGACTCTGGCACAACCTCCGCGCGAGCCGGCAGACCGAGCTCGCCCAGCGATTCCCGATCCACACGGTCTGTGCATGGATCGGCAACAGCGCCCCGGTCGCGATGCATCACTACCTTCAGCTCACCGACGCCGACTTCGAGCGCGCGATCGGTGCTGACGCGGCCGATTCAAGGGCAGAAGAGAGTGGCGCAGAATCCGGCGCATCGAGCGCGCAAAAGGCGGCGCAGCCCTCGGTCGCCAGGAAGCGCACGCAAGAGACATCGAGTGCGCAAGTCTCGGATGATGCCGCGACTGCGCGCTCTGATGCGCTCCCCGGCGACTCAGTGCAGAACGACCTAATGGGCGTTGGGGGACTCGAACCCTCGACCTTACGGGTGTGATCCGTACGCTCTAGCCAGCTGAGCTAAACGCCCGTCGAACGCCGCCACTTTACCCGCGTGCTGCCGCGCGGACAACCCGTGCCCGCGCCCGGATGCCGCAGGTCGCAGCACGGACGGTGCGGCGCAGCGACACCGGACCGCGTGCACGGCGCCCTCGTCGAATCGTCGATGGACCCACGAACCCGGACGGTCAGAACCAGGGCTTCTTGCCCACCTGGTAGACCTGCACGAACTCCGCGTCCGACTTCGTGAGGTAGATGATCCCCTCGATGATCCCGATCACGCTCATGATCGGCGCGAGGCACCCGAGCGAGACCACGCTGACGAGCAGCATGATGAGGCCCGGCGTGGTCATGCCGAGGATGAACTTGTGGATGCCGAGGGAGCCGAGCAGGATCGCCACCACACCGCAGACGATCCGCTTGCTCTCCTCTGGAACCATGCCCGGGGAACCACCTGACTGGTACTGGCTCATGAACGGAAGGGTACCACGCCGGTAGGGTGTTCGCATGCAATCGGACCTCGGCTCGTCCTCCTCGCCCGCCGCCGCGCCACCGAGATCCCTCACGCCGCTCACGCTTCGTTCGCGCACGCTCCCGTCCCGCTTCGTGGTGGCGCCGATGTGCCAGTACATGGCGAACGATGGCCTGCCGCATCCATGGCATCTCGTGCACCTCGGCTCGCTCGCCTGCGGCGGATTCGGACTGGTGACCGTGGAGGCCACCGCCGTCCTTCCCGAGGGTCGCATCACCCCGCAGTGCCTGGGACTGTGGAGCGACGAGCACGAGCGCGCCCTCGCCGAACTGGTGCGCCGCATTCGCGCCGTCTCCGATGCGCCCCTGGGAATCCAGATCGCCCACGCGGGACGGAAGGCGAGCACGCGGCGGCCCTTCCTCGGCGGCCAGCGCGGGCCGGTGCAGGAGTCGGAGGGCGGATGGCGAGCCGTGGCGCCGTCACCGGTTCCCTTCGGCTCGCTCCCGAGAAAGGAACCCACGCGAGCCCCGCTGCCCGCGCCGCGCGAACTGGACGCCGCCGAACTCCCGGTGCTCGCGCAGGCGTTCGCCACCGCTGCCGAGCGGGCCGCGCGCATCGGATTCGACTACTGCGAAGTGCACGCCGCCCACGGCTACCTGCTGGCGAGCTTCCTCTCGCCGCTCTCCAACCATCGCCGAGACCGCTACGGAGGCCCGCTGGAGGCGCGCTTCCGATTCCCGCTGGAGGTGGTGGAGCGCGTCCGCGCCGCGTGGCCCCACGATCGCCCGCTGGGCGTGCGCTTCGGCGGCTCGGACTGGGCGGAGGGCGGCTGGTCGATCGACGACGCCTCCCGCTTCGCCCGTGAACTCGCGGCGCGCGGCGTGGACATCCTGAGCGTCTCCACCGCCGGCAACGCACCCGTGGAACCTCGATCCTCGCCCGGTTGGCTGCTGCCCCACGCCCGGGAGATCCGCCGCGCCCTGCACGCCGCCGAGCCCGGCACGCACGCGGCGGTCACTGCGGTGGGCGAGCTGGACGATCCCCACCTGGCCGAGCGCGCCCTCGCGGACGGCGACGCCGATCTCGTGGCGATGGCGCGCGGCGCCCTGCGCGACCCGCGCTTTCCGTGGCGCGCGGCGCGGACCTTCGGTCTCCTCCCGCGATGTCCGGCGCCCTACGCATGGGCGGTCGGCACCTGATGCCGCGTCGCCGCCACGATCCATTCCTGGCCTTCCGCAGCGCGAACTACCGCTTCTACGCGATGGGCTTCCTCGGCGGGAGCATGGGGCTCCAGATGCTCGCCACCGCGGTGCAGTGGGATCTCTGGGAGCGCACGCACGACGCGCTCTGGCTGGGTTACTCGGGGCTGGCGCGCGCCATCCCGGTGATGCTCCTGGCGCTCCCGGCCGGCCATCGCGCCGACATCGTCGATCGACGCTCGATGCTGATCGTCACCCAGTCGCTCTTCGCGGCGGCGGCGCTGGCCTTCATGGTGAGCTCGCTCCTGGAGGCGCCGGCGTGGTGGCTGCTGGCGCTGCTGGTGGTCACGGGGGCGATCCGCGCCTTCGCCGGCCCCACCCGC
>CAZAAL010000009.1:0-4603 GCA_964483315.1 uncultured Candidatus Saccharibacteria bacterium | reverse complement strand
CGAGTGCGTGATCGTGTCCAGCTTGCCCTTGTTCATGTCGTCATAAGCTATCTTACTGATGAACCCGAACGGGTCTTTGAGTTGCGTCATCCGCCCGCTCAAATCATAATCAAATTCGGTGTAACGCCCCAAGGGAGCAATCTCCCGCATCAGCCGGTTATGCTCGTCGTAAACATATTGGAGCTTGTCGCTCCCGCCCAGGTTCCCCCCATGCTCGATCTCCGTGAGTCGCGTCCCGTCGTGCTCCGCAAAATCATAAGTATAGGTGATTGTTTGATCCGAAAGATCATCATGCTGCGAAACCAGTCGCCCGAGAAGATCATATTCAAAGGTGAGCGTCTCGGTGGTTGTGTGATCCCCGTTGGTGATCGTGCGCGAAGCGAGCTGCGACGACGATCCGCCGCCGCCCCCGCATGACGCGCACAATCCGCCCGACTCCACATAGTGATAACCGACCGTGTAAAGCTCCTCGGCGTCTTTCTCCACCGTCTCGGTCATGACCCGCCCAAAGGCGTCGCGCCGATAATGCGTCGTCGTTCCTTCCGGATCGGTCATGGAGATCAGTTTTCCATAAATATTATAGGTATAAGATGTCACGCCGTCATCGGCGGACGTCACGCTGCTCAGCCAGTCGTGAATGTTATAGCCATAGTTGATTTCTTCCTCCTCATCCTCCCCCCGCGCCAGCGTCATCGTGGCCAGACGCTCCATGTCATCATATTCATAGTCCACATGGTTGCCCGTCGCGCCGGTAATCTCCACCACGCGCGCGGGAACGAAATAATGGGCGTTGTCGGTCGTGAATTCATCCGAGTAAACGGTCTCGCGGATACCGAACTCGGTTTCCACGGTCTTGACCTGGCCAAAATTGTTGAACGTATAGGAGGTCACTTTGTCATCCACCGTCACGACGGCCAGTTCGCCCGCGCCCACTCCGCTTCCATCGGGATCGGTATAAAGGTAAGTGACGATATTGACCGGACCGGTCGCGGGAATAAATGTGATCCGTTCGATCAACCCATTGTTGGCCGCATGGTTGATATCAAGCTCGGATTCGGGTCCGGCGAACTCATACGTGACCGTGGAAAGCGTGTCATACTCCAGCGTGGACGTGTTGTATTGGAACCTGACCGCCGAAACCGGACGCCCCTCGGCGTCGTAGTCGGTGACGGTGCGCGATCCGTCCGGACCGTCAACCTGAGATGGAATCTCCGGAACATCCGCGTCGTCGTAAGCGAGCTTGGTAATTAGCTTCTTCGCCGGATCTTCGACAAGATGAGTGCCGTCCTCAATGAATCCCGCGTATTGTGTGATCGTCGTGAGGCGGTCAATTCCCGTTGAATTGTAGGCCGGGGCGGTGTCGTCCGCATAATCATAATCAACCAGAATAATGAGTGAGGCGCTCGTGTCCTCATCCGCTGGCACGGCCAGATGCTTTTGATTCAAAAGCCGGGTCCATGAATTGGTCGCCGGACCGCGATAGAATTCATTGCGAACGTCGGGACCGCCGTTGTCCACATTCCCATATTCCATCCGCTCATAATCGCCCCAGCCGTTGAGATAATAATCGGTGTATGCGGGAGAGGAATAGGGCGTGTATCGGGTGCTGTCGTCGCCGTCCATGAATCCGTCGCCGTTCAGGATTCGCCCGTCGGCCCAGGTCAGGCGTTTGGGCATCGTCGCGCTGTCGTTGTTGGTGACGGTAAACGCCTCCCGCCAGGTCACCCCATCATTGGGATCGCGCACAAATTGGGTGGTATAACGCTCGGCATCCGTGTTCGGCGCCGTTCCCGTATGTCTTTGATCATTGGTGATCAGGGCGATGTCTGTCTCACCGACGAAGCGTCCTTTTTGGACAATGGTGTTGCTTCGAACCGAATTTGCATTGCCCTGCGGCGGCAATTGATCAATGACAAAATCCCCGTCATCAACATCCTGAACGATGCCGTAAAGATAGAACATGCCGTCGTCCGGATTTTCGGGATCGCCTTTTCCGAGAATGGCCTTGGCCAGCCGCCCTTTTTGAATATTCGTGCCGCTGTCAATGTATTCATATCGAACCAGATCACGAACCAAGGGAGAACCATCACCGGGATCGAGATCCACCGAAGTGACATGCGTATAAATGTAGGGAGCGTTCCCGTAGGCCGGATGGTTAAAAATCAAAGATCGCCCGTCCGAAGGAGGTGCCTTCACCCGATCTATTGTTTTGACATCGGGAAAGACATTGCTGCCCCATTCATCAATGTCGCCGGCCTTGCTATGGCTGTCCCGATAGGTGATTTCCAGATAATCATCCACATGTCCGTTGCTATACGTCTCATCATAAGCGACATTGTTCCGCCAATTGACGTCAATAAACCGCAACCGGCCTTCCGCAAAGGGGGAATCCGCAAAATCTCCGGTTGACGCCCCGGAATACCCGTATTCCGCGGGTTCAAAATGATATTGAAGCCCGCTCGCATAACGAACTACATAGCCGATAATATTCCCAAGATTATCCACGACATCGGCTGCGTCTTCCGGCTCCTCATCATGAAGAATATAAAGCGTGACGTCCGCGCCCGTCTCCCGGCCCAGATTGTTCCGCAATTCAGGATAATAAGGAGTGACCCACGTGTTCGTCGTCCAGCGATCATCATAGGGAGCATAAAGCTGGTCTTCGGGAGTGGCCTCAAACCATTCTCCCGGCGAGAAATAAATATAACTTCCCATCCCATCAACAAAAGCCATTTGCTCGTTGTCATCAGGGGGAGTTGGCCCATTTCCGATGTTGTAATCGGAAAAAATCGGACGCCGCGTTACCTGACACTCATACGGGGACAAAAACCAGTTCGATCTGCGAATTCCGCCGCTCCCACTGGGTTCCTCTCCGGGCAAATAACCCAACGCCCCAAATCCGAAATGGTTCTTCCGGATAATATAATCACTGCTATAAAATCGGCGCACATCAAGCGACAGCCCATGTTTGACGGGAATCGAAACATCCAACTCATCCTCGTAGGTCACGCTATAAGAAAGACCGTCATACTCCGAATCGCCGCCACCATTGAATCCACCAATGACCTTGATAGGATCGCCTGATCCGATCTCGCAATCGTCGCCACTGCCTCCATCCGTCGTTGACCTGGGCGGAGCCGTCGTCGCTAAGGGATCCCCCACAGGAGAATGCCCATGCCGCCCTCCGGCGGATAACGTCAGTTGGCCCAGCATCAAAATAGCCGTGGCTGCGAGAATAAATTGCGAACGAAAGGAGATGGCTTGCATGGAATCTGCTCCTGCGCTTTGTCGTTATGCCTAATGATGGTTAAGAAGTTCTGGTGGGTAAGTTCAGTCGGCGAGCCGATGTTCCAGGAATCCTCGGGCGATGGCCCGCTTGCCCTCTGGAAGCTCGGACACGATATCTTCGATTGCGGCCTCGGATTCGGGCGAAAGCTCCAGTTCCGACGGCGCGGTCGGCGGCGGAAGGGCCGACGGCGGATTCCAGGGCTTGACCCCGGCCGCCCGGAGAACCTCCATTTTGCCGCTCACGGCTTCCGCCGCGTCAAACGCGGCCCGGACCGCCTCCACGTCAAACGCGGGCGTCGGCGAAGGCTGAACCGAACCCGTCAGCAAAGGATTCGGTTCATCGGCATGGGCGAAACCGCCCGCCGAACCGGACTGAATGACGAACGTGGACAATGCGATGCACAGAAGCACTGCGGCAATGGAAGCAACCACTGCCTTTAACGCGATACTTTTTTGCCGTTGGGACATGGGCGGAGTCCTCACTTTCCATATTGGCTATTAACGTCTCACGAAAGAATAAAATTAGTCAAGTAAGTAAAAATACTTATGGAGCAACTCGCTTTGGATCGCCATGGCGAAACTTCTCGTTCCAAAAATGATTTCCGAAGCTCGGTTCTGCGCGTGAAAATCCGACAATCCACAGGTTCAGAAAAGGCGCAACTCTACACCGACAGGGGGGGGGGTACGGCAAGAAAAATTCCTTCGCCGTGCGGTGCTAAGAAAAACTAATGTGCTTCGCGGTTTTCTGTGAGTGAGCCAAAACTGGAGGATCGGATAGTCTGGAGGGGCGGAGGGAAATAAGAGGAAAACGCGATGGGCAAAAAGGGCCTCGCCGAAAAGGGCATGCCTCGACCATTCGGCATGGCGTTCTACTTCCCGGTCGCCAAGTTTGAAACTGCTTTGATCGTCGGCTATAAACAAGGCGGAGCGGCACCGGTATTTTACCGATGCCGCTCCCATGCCCCTACTAGGCCATCACGCACTCTTGCTTTTCGCAATAAGAGCCAAGATTCTTTTTTTTGCAGCCTTACTGGGTCTCGTCTCATTTCGTTCCAATTTGCCATAACACCGCAGGGATACTTTCAACACGCGGGCGGCCTCTGCCTGTCCGAGTCTTCCAGCCTTCCGCCAAAGGTAGAGCCGCGTACCCCAAGAAGTCGGATCGGCTAGAGCTTTGAATTTACTTGGCTTTAGAACAACCTTGCACTTCTGACAACAAGTAAAACAACCCTTAAGGTGATTTAAGAGTCTGTAAGGGAATTCCCAACCCGCAAATTCCCGGATACAATACCCCGGTCATGGCGAAAAAGAGACG
>CAZAAL010000008.1:0-16344 GCA_964483315.1 uncultured Candidatus Saccharibacteria bacterium | reverse complement strand
GGGTAGGAGTCGAACCTACAACCTTTTCCTTAGGACGGAACTGCTCTATCCATTGAGCTACCGGACCATAACGGACTTTATTCTAACACTTAATAGGTGTAATCTAAAAGCATTACAATATTCAAATAATGGCAGAAAAATACTTTAAAGAACAATTTGACGACGAAGATGTGCTATTGGTTTTTAGGAAACATCCAGTTGTGATGCGTCGTGGTCTAATTTTTGCAATGATCGGGCTTTTGTTAGGTGTTATACCTGCACTTATCAAACCTGAATATACATATTTTTTCGGTGGGCTTGCCCTTGGATTTTTACTCGCATTGTTAATCATGTTCCCATACTGGGTTAGGTGGTACTTTAGCGTATATATCATGACAAATAAGCGGTTTATTCAGCAAACTCGTAGTCTTTTTACAGTTAGTAACGTTGATATCAGCCTAGAACAGATACAAATGATTAACTATCAGATAAAAGGTATTCAAGAAACCTTGTTGGGATTTGGTACAATAATGGTGCAGACTTATGTAGGCGATTTAGTTATTCATGATGTTCACCATCCTGCAAGTTTGCAAAAAAAGATGATTCATATACTACGAGATTTGGGCGTTCATGCCTCAACTCGACCAGGGGTATTTGAAGAAACTGACTCACACCAAGAAGATGAAGAAGAAAATTAATAAACTACTGCCAGCACGTATCAAAAAATCCTCAAAACAAGAGGTTTCTAAGGTAAATTCTACGGACGTAGCTGTACCAAGGATTACCAACGAGACCGTCGCAGAACACCGTGATGAGGTTTTAAAAGGTGCCCGAAAATATATATACCCACTTCAACACTCCAAGCACAAAGTTGTGTTGATTACTACTGGGATTCTAATTACCACTGCACTATTCTTTTTAGCCTATTGTGTTTATGGGCTATATCGTCAGCAGGACTACAATGCATTTTTCTATCGTGTAACGCAAGTCGTACCGTTTCCGATTGCCCGCAATGGCAAAACACTTGTAGCATACGAAAATTATCTGTTCGAACTCAGGCGCAGTGTCCACTATTACGAAACCCAACTTGAAAGTAATTTCAACACAGACAAAGATAAGCCTCAGCTCGAAAAATTAAAAAAAGACTCTCTTGAGCAGGTAATAAATGATGCTTACATAAATATTTTAGCTAACGAAAATAATGTATCGGTTTCTGACGACGAAGTTGCCGATCGGATTAAAATAGTTCGCGAACAAAACCGTCTAGGTAGTAATGATAGAGTTTTCGAAGATGTTCTTGAGGATTTTTGGGGTTGGAGTGTCCGTGATTTTGAACGAAGTGTAAAACAGCAAATATTAACCGAAAAGGTAGTTGCAAAACTCGATACCGAAACCCAAAACAAAGCCGCCTCAACCCTAAGCCAACTACAGTCTGGTGGCAATTTTGCCGAACTGGCAAAGCAAGTGTCTGACGACCCTTCAGCTAAACAAAATGGCGGAGACTACGGAATCAATATCGAAAAATCAAATAAAGACATTGCTCCGCAGGTTATGACAGAATTACTAAAACTGCAACCCGGACAAGTATCAGGAGTTATTAACACTGGTCAAACGCTCGAGATTGTTAAGGTAAACGAAAAAAACGGCGACATAATAAAAGCCTCACATATTACATTTAGGCTCAAAGATCCTAGTATCTACGTAAATGATTTAAAAGCCAAAAAGCCTCTAAAAGTTTACATAAAAACTTAAATAAGTATTTAAAATATACAAAAACACCCCACACAAAGTGGGGTACTTTCACTGGCGGGCCCGACCGGATTCGAACCGGCGATCTCCTCCGTGACAGGGAGGCATGTTAGGCCTCTACACCACGAGCCCGCGACTGCGTTATACTACCAATTTACAGATAAAAAAGCAAGATGTGCCATAGTATCCAACTAAAAAAATAAGGATACTACTAAATCTTAATTCTTATTTTTGACTCGGTGCTTAAACTAGGCAAAATATGTAACAAATCTTCTTTACGCAGCGCAATACACCCAGCGGTGGGTGTCATGTCTTGTCTTGCAACATGAATAAATATGGCACTACCTTTACCTGGTATGGCTGGGTCATCATTGTATCCAATGGGGATGATAAGATCGTACAAATCATCGTCAGGGCGCCATAGGTTTTCGTGGCTACCATCATGGGGCAATTTTATATATTGATTGTAATGCTCGTGCGACGGATCATCACACCACCCATCTTCTGTTGTTAAGGCTTGTTTTGGCAATTTAGAATCAGGCTCGTCTAATTTATCAGGTCGCCAAAATAATTGCCTTAAGGCAAACTCACCGATTGGGGTTGCCCAGTCGCCCTCTTTTTTATCATCGGTCAAACCATTTTTGCCCAAAACACAATGAAACTCACCGGCCGTACAGCTAAGTTTTCCATTTGCTAACACAATTATATCTGACATCTTTAATTTGCTCCTTTTTAGCAGTATACTGAAAAAATAATAAGGGAGTAAGGCTATGAACAAAAAAACATTAATGATTGTTGGCGCAGTTATATTGGTGGTGGCTGTCGCCGGTGGTGTATTTTTTATGTCAAAAGACGACACCAACGATAATTCCAACCAAGATAGTCAAACAAATCAAAATAGTTCTGAGCAAACTCAAAACACCGAACAAAGTCAGACTGAACAGGGTAATCTATTTAGTATCGCAAGTGGTGGTAAAGCACAGCAATGCGAGATGAATTATTCAGGCACGAATGGTAGCGGAACGGGTAAAATGTACACTGACGGCAAAGGTCGAGGCTTAATGACCATTGATATAAAAACCGAAAAGGGCAACACTGGCCAGTCAAATACTTTAGTGACTGCCGATAAAGTTTATAGTTGGACTACCTCAAACGGTCAAACCTTTGGATTTGTAGCCGATAAATCAAAATACACCTCAAGTTCATCAACATCTAGTGCTTCAAGCGCTGATCCAAACCAAAAATTTGATATGAATTGCCAGGCTTGGACCATCGACGAATCAAAATTAACGGTTCCATCAAACGTAAACTTTACAGCCTTACCAGTTTAATATATCTGTATAATATTAATTAGAACTAAACTTAGGAGCAAGAAATGGCAAAATATGTATTTTTATTTAGGGGTGGTAATGTTCCCAACGAACTACGCGAAAAAAACATGAACGACTGGGCTGGCTGGATAAAAGACATGCGTGATAAAGACGCTTTAGCCGACGTTGGCGCACCACTTAATGAAGGCCGTGTTGTTGAATCAAACGGTAGTACTCATGACTTTTCGTGGGAGGACGATTCAGGGGTTGGTGGCTATTCTGTAGTAAATGCCTCTAGTCTAGATGAAGCAGTAGCCCTAACAGAAGGTTGCCCGCAACTTGCACAAGAATATGGCGGTGGCTCTATTGAAGTCCGCGAATTCATCGAAGTAGCAATGTAGAGTATTCTTAACGATATAGAGCGTAAGATTCTACTGCCCATCTTTTTGATGGGTAGTAGGTATGATCACGGTGGCCACCGGGTGCTGTGACAGCCTGTATTTGGGTGTTAGTAAGAGCAAGACCAGTAATTTTGCTACCTATCTCATAGACCATACTAATAAATACTTCAATATCTGAACGGTCTTTGTAGAGTCGATCGTGTAATGTAAAATCAAAAGTCATTTTTGCATCTGGTTGCATAGATAATCCAAGTGCAGTGTCATGAGAAGCAGGGTAATTGTTAACAATTCCTCCCTTAGATACGGCTATAGTATCGCTTACCAATTTGCTGATAGCATGTGATGATTTAGCCTGTTTTAATCTTGTTGACTGTTTTTTAGCCACGTCTTTTTCATAAAGATTAGCAAGAGCTTGCCTGGCTTTATCTATCAACTCTGGACTCATTTTGTATGGATCTTTTGAAGCTTTTTTATATTTAATATCATCCAATAAATCGCCAACCATAACTCTTGCACCCCAAAGTAAAGCAGGCAGATGTTTACTTATCCCGGGTCGTCCTTTTATATAAGCGTGTTCTATTTGCCCTTCGGGTAGCCCTGCCATTAGTGCTGTTGCTGGTAGGCCCCCATAGGAGTTAGAGCTAATTTTTGTTGGCTGTAATGCACTACTTTTTAAAGCTCCACAGAGTCCTATAATTGTAGGTATTGGCCGACCATCTTCTGTAATCATCCGGCCAGTATTCCTAAAATATTGCCTTTCGGATTTATCTAGATAACTAGAAAGTCCGTTACCCGGTGATGCGACATATAATCTTCTGATAAACGGGTTTAGAGCAGCATGCTCGGCAAACTCAACCGCATTGCCTATATTGCTACTTATGGCAGAGGTAAAGGTAGAAAATTCTACGATTAGCCCATTTTCCTCAGGTGCGTTCTGATTCGCTAATGCAATTTCGAACTGTTTACCAGATTTTTTATCTTCAATAATGCGCCATGAATTATTGATATCTTCAAGCGCAGAATCAAAATCAGCTTGCTCTATAGTTGGCTTTAAGAGGGATAATCTTATTACCGAGGATGCGCTTATAGCACTTAAGTCTAGCCTCTCATTGTTGCCAAAAGTATACTTGTTATAATATTCTTGCATGAATATGTTATACCATAAAATTAAAAAAATACTACACTAAACTTTGTTATAATTTGTGTTAACGAAGTCGTTCTAGCGCTAAAATAATCTTTTGCCACCTTAGCTCAGATGGCTAGAGCATCGCTTTCGTAAAGCGGGGGTCCGGGGTTCGACTCCCCGAGGTGGCTCCATGCGGGTGTCGTATAACGGCTATTATGTGTCCTTCCCAAGGACAAAACGGGGGTTCGACTCCCCCCACCCGCACCATGTTAGATTAGGCATTCTACTTTAGTTGTTCAATAGCTAACAATTCAATATAAAAAACGTATATACTATACAAGAGCAAGTAAAGAACTCAATGGATCCAACTAAAAAATTTTTACACGACCGGCTTATTCTAGTATTGCTAACTATCATTGCGGTGTTAGTAGTTATTGGTGTTGGCTCAGTGCTACTAAGATTTAATGCTGGTCAAAACGCCACCACGATAGCTGGCTATCGGCCAAATTTATCTAGTAGTACTTACGTAAGTGGCAATAGCTTAGATATTTATGAGCTACCATTATTTATGGTTCTAATCACAGCAATTGGTGCGATATTATCTGTTAGATTGTACAGGGTTGGTCGCGAACTAGCAGTGTTTATGCTTTCTGCTACCATCTTTTTACTTTTGATATCAATCATTGTGGCAAATGCCTTAATTTCTATTCAATAAAATGCAATCAATCGAAATACCGACTAAATCTGAGCGTAATTGGCGCTACAGACTATTTGAGATTTTACCAGGTGCATTAAGCTGGGGGCTTTTGGCTCTACCAGTGATATTAAGCCAGATTAGCCCAAAACTAACTGCTTATTTTATTATTGCGTATCTATTATTATGGTTTGTAAAAGCGGTTGGTATAAACTTTAGAGCCCTCCAGGGCAACCGCTTAATGAACCAACACAAAAAACTCCACTGGGAGGCATTAAATGAGGATCTCGAAGTTTTGCTACCGCGAGTTAAGAATGCGCCAGAGTGGCATATGAATAATATCGAGCGAGTTAAAGCCTGGGATAAGCCCAGAATAAAGCCCAGCGAAGTTGTCCACGCTGTAATAGTAGCCAACTATAATGAATCACGCGACACACTAGAGCCAACTATTCAATCAATTCTAACTGCCCACTACAACCCCAAAAAAATCATACTAATTTTGGCGTACGAAGAACGAGGCGGTAAACATATTGCTGAACAAGCTAAGCAACTTATAACTGACTATCAATCTGATTTTTTACATGCCGAGGCAATCATGCACCCAAAAGACATGGCGGGCGAGGTAATAGGCAAGGGTGGCAACATTACCTATGCTGGGCGTAAGCTCCAAAAATACCTAAAGGATTGGGATATTGATCCCGCTAAGGTGCTAGTAACTACCCTAGATAGTGATAATCGGCCTGATGCTAAATATTTTGGAGCCCTAACATATACGTTTTGCGCAACCGAGGATCCAAAACACGCAAGCTATCAACCAATCCCTATGTTCACTAACAATATCTGGGATGCGCCGGCTCCAATGCGAGTAATTGCTACTGGTAACTCTTTTTGGATGGTTGTTCAAAGTCTGCGACCTCATATGCTTAGGAATTTCTCGGCTCATGCTCAGCCCATGGACGCTTTAATCGAGACTGATTTTTGGAGTGTGCGAACGATTGTTGAAGATGGCCATCAGTTCTGGCGATCATACTTTAGGTTTGATGGTAAGTACGAGGTTTATCCAATCTATGTACCAATTTATCAAGATGCGGTTTTAGCTGAAGGCTATATTCGAACCCTAAAAGCACAGTTTGTTCAGCTTAGGCGTTGGGCTTGGGGTGCGAGTGACATCGCCTATGTTTATTGGCATGGTTTTCACCAAAAAAATAACATTTCTAGATGGGATAAAACATCCAAGTTTCTAAGACTACTAGAAGGTCATGTTAACTGGGCAACTGCTCCGCTAATCTTGCTGTTAGGCGCATTTTTACCCTTGTTATTCAATCCCCAGGATTATGTTGCGAATCAACTGCCTTATATTGCTAGTCGAGTTCAGCAGGTGGCAATGTTCGGAATCCTTATAACTTTGTTTTTAAGTTTACGCAGTTTGCCGCCAAAACCGCCTCGATATAAACGTCATCGAACATTTTTTATGATAATCCAGTGGGTTTACCTACCGTTTACAAGTATTATTTATAGTTCGTTTTCGGCGTTGTATTCACAGACTAGGTTGATGATAGGCAAATACCTAGATAAGTTTGATGTTACCGAAAAAGCCGTAAAGAAATAAACCTAGTCGTGGGTTTTAATAAAAAAGTAAAAAGGCCCTCTTTTATCAAATTGGACTAAGCCACAGCGCCTAGTAGCATCTTTAACTGCATCTGATGCTCCAGAGATTTTTCTATCGTGGGCCTCAACTATAAGCACATTTGTATCGTTAAGGATTGGATAAAATCTTTGTGAGCTGAAAAGATCTTTCTCGTAACCCTCGATGTTTATTTTTAGCAAACCTATACCCGTATAGTTATGCCCAGCAGAGACCATTTTATATAGTTCTTCTGGGCTGATGGGTGATGCAGCCATGGCATCTGGAGATTCTGGAACAGTTGGCCTAAATTCGTAAGTCGCATCATGGCCTATGCTATTTTTTTGTCCGTTTTGAAGGTATAGAGGTTCATCATCTAGCGATATGGCTTTAGGCAGTACTGTGATTTGCCCAAAATACTCACTAGAATTTTTTTGCAGTATTTCTAAATTACGCGGGTGAGGTTCTACTGCATAAATTTTTGATGAAGGGTATCGAGATGCAAAATATGCTGATGATATACCTATAAATGCTCCCAAATCAACAATCGGGTAACCATCTATCAATTGATCTTTACCCGGTAGTTCATACGTGCCAGCCTTTACAATCTCGCTTGTCATAGCAATATCACTGTGCGATGAGGTAAAGTGGAGGGGATAGTTTAAGCCTTTTACTGGAATTTTATGTATTTCATCTGATGAGGGGCTTAGGACTCTGTCAATAATAACCGGGACACCATTTCTTAATCCAACCAAAGACAAAAAATTAGCAACACGAACGACCCTATTTCTTTCGATAGTATCGCCACTTCTTTTTTCGAGGCTTGCTTGCATTTAAACAGTATCCTAATTTTTTATTTTAGATGCAAGCATAACCAATTAGAATCCAAGTTGGTCGTGGAGGGATGGGTGATTAGCAGCATATTTGATGTAAGCTAATCTGTTATATCGTTTTAAGGTACGAGCAACTGTTTCGGCTATAAATTCACTTTTAACCGTTGGGCCACCCCTTTTTTTAAGAAGTTTAGTGATAACAGAAAATTGTAAAGCTCTGGCTACCTCGATACTATCCTCGGCCGGAGTTAAACAACTATAAATGCTCATGTAAAGCTTTTCTGGTGCAAAAGGGACCAATTGGCCCTTTTTAACAACTCTAAGGGCCGAAGTCAGTTGAGCATACTCATTGGTAGTAAAAACTGCTCCACAAGCCTTACAGCGCCTTCTGCGCCATACGCCGTGCTCGCCAGCTACGGCACGGGAGTTAGTTACGGCTGTATCACCACCACAATATAAACAAACCATGACAATATATTGACATAACGCTAGTGTTTTTTAAAGTGTATAAGTTTTATTTTATGGGTAAAACTACCAAAATAAGGATAAAATCAGTTTGTATAAACAAATCTCCCCCTCGCAATGCTTGGGGGAGACCGCAGTTTGACAACTGTTAAGTTGTCGCTCGGCGTACTCTACGAATTCTACTGTGTAGAGGTTTTGAAGAGCTAAGCTCTTCATAAAACAGCTTGAATGAATCAAGCGTGTTAATCTTTTTTGTACTCAAACGTACACCTCGTATTAACATGCTTATGTTATCATATTAATGCAAAAAAAGCAAATACTGTTAAACTTATCTAAATGTTAATTAAATCGTCAAAACAGATTAAAAATAGTACTCAAGCCGCCCGAAGTATTATTCTCAACACTCGCCGTGGTAGTGTATCTACCCCAATTTTTATGCCAGTTGGCACGAAAGGCATAATAAAAGGACTGACACCTGAGCAAGTAAAAGCAAGTGGTGCACAAATCATCTTAGCAAACACCTATCATCTGCATCTTTCTCCAGGTGAAAAAATCGTAAAAAAACTTGGCGGAGTTCAAGGTTTTGGCAAGTGGCAAGGACCCATGCTTACTGATTCGGGTGGGTTCCAAGTCTTTTCATTAGCGCATGCCCGAAAAATAACAGAGGAAGGCGTTCATTTTAAAGATCCAAAAACTGGTAATAAAGCTTTTATATCACCCGAGATTTCGATGCAAATTCAACTAGATCTAGGTGCCGATATCATCATGGCCTTTGATGATTTAACGGGGTTAGATGAACATTCTAGAGTACGCACAAAAGAGGCGGTCGAACGCACCCATCGTTGGCTCGAGCGCTGTATAGTTGAGTACAAAAAACTTACAAAGAATATGGATAATCCACCTCTGTTATTTGGCATTGCTCAAGGTGGTTTAGATAAAGTTTTACGCAAAAAAAGCCTAGAATTTGTCCAATCTAGGCAAGTTGATGGAATCGCCATAGGCGGGCTAAGCGTTGGCGAATCCAGACAAGAGATGCACGAAATGCTCGACTTTTTGGCACCACTGTATGATGCGAATCGCCCGCGCTATCTGATGGGCGTCGGTGATCCAATTGACTTTAGATACGCCATAGAACGTGGGATAGATATGATGGACTGCGTTCTGCCAACCCGCAATGCGCGCCATGCAACAGTTTGGGTCGAAGGGGATAAAAAGATTCATCTTACGAACGAGAAGTTTAAAGATGATCCAAGCCCAATAGATGAAAATTGTGATTGCTACACTTGTAAATCTGGATACAGCAAAGGCTTTTTGAGGCATCAATTCAAGATGGGCGAAACTTTAGCCGGTAGTCTAGCCTCAATACACAACATTAGATATCTAATCAGAATATCAAACGAATATAAAAAATAACCCCAATTAGGGGTTAGATGTAATTGGTGGGCACGGAGGGACTTGAACCCCCGACATCTACAACGTCAATGTAGCGCTCTAGCCAACTGAGCTACGTGCCCGTGTTTTACCTAGGCTGAACCTAGCATATAAATACTATCTTATTAACAAACCAGATTCAATTATCATATTTGATATGTTTACGATTAATACAAAATTCAAATAAAATCACAGATGATATTAAACAGTGCTGATTAACTTTCCACATTGTGAATAACCTAATAAAAAAGTACTAGCTTTTTAATACTAGCTTATATATACTACATTCAGGTTGATTTTTGCGACGTGTTATTTACCTAAGTGAATCAACTGGTTCCCAAATAACACGGGAAGGCAAAGAACACTGTCAATCACTCTTATACATATCCGCAAAAAAGTGTGGGTCGTACATTATAAGCAAGGGTGTTGGCAGTGTTTCTTTTTTTACATACAATATAGCCAAGGGTAAATATGTCCATACAAACAGAACAGCAATTAAAGTTAATGCGTCACAGCCTTGCTCATATAATGGCTTCGGCAGTTAAAAGCCTCTGGCCAGAGGCTAAATTCGGCGTTGGGCCAGTGATTGAGGATGGCTTTTATTATGATGTAGATATTGCTGGGGTACAATTGTCTGAGTCTGACTTTCCTAAGATTGAAGAGGAGATGAAGAATATCATTTCCAAAAACTACCCTTTTGAGCAGAGTGTTTTAAGTATTGATAAAGCAATAGACTGGGCAAAAAAGAACAAGCAACCCTATAAGGAAGAGCTTTTAAATGATTTAAAAAGGTCCGGAACTACCGTTGCTAAAGAGTTAGACAGTACGGAATTGGGCTTACCGGCCGGTGATCAAACAGCTGTAAAAGAAGTGACCTTTTATACATGCGGAGATTTCACAGACTTATGCCGTGGACCACATCTTAGATCAACAGGTGAGGCAGGCGTATTTAAGCTGATGCGTCTAGCTGGGGCGTATTGGCGAGGCCAAGATACCAACCCTCAGATGCAACGAATATATGGCGTTGCCTTTGGCGACCAAGAGGAGCTTGATCTGCATCTTCACTTTTTAGAACAAGCAAAGCTACGTGATCATCGTAAGCTTGGACAGGATCTAGATTTATTTACTTTTTCAGATTTAGTTGGTCCAGGGCTACCCCTGTTTACTCCAAGAGGAACAGTTATACGAAATGAGCTAGGCAAATTTTCGCAGGAGTTACAGGCTCAGTACGGATATCAAGCAGTTACCATTCCGCATATTACAAAGGTAGATCTTTATAAAACTTCGGGGCATTACGACAAATATCCAGAGCGTTTTATGGTTTCAAGTGTCGAATCTGACACCGAATTTATGATGAAACCGATGAATTGCCCGCATCATAGCCAGATTTACGCCAGCAAACCACGCAGTTACCGCGATCTACCAATTAGATATATGGAAAACACAATGGTCTACAGAGACGAAAAGGCTGGTGAGCTACACGGTCTAAGTCGAGTTAGGGCAGCCACCCAAGACGACGGGCATGTGTTTTGTACTGTAGAGCAGGTCGAGGAAGAGCTTACTTCTATACTTAACATGATCAAAAAAATGTATCTGACATTTAACATGCAGTTTTCAGTTGATTTATCATTCCGGGACGAGTCCGATAACTATCTTGGTGATCCTGAAGTTTGGGAACAAGCCCAGAACACAATTGAACAGATCGCAAAAAAACTGGAACTAGATTATACAATTTCACCAGGAGAGGCGGCCTTTTATGGTCCTAAAATCGACATTATGGTTACAGATGCCTTGGGCCGTAAGCACCAATGCGCAACTGAACAACTAGACTTTGTTCAGCCCGAGCGCTTTAATCTAACCTACACCGATGTTGATGGAAGCCTAAAACGACCAGTTATGATTCATAAAGCGCTTTTGGGGTCCCTAGAAAGATTTATGGCGGTTTATATTGAGCATACAGCCGGCAAGTTTCCGGTTTGGATTGCGCCAGAACAGGTTAGAATCTGTACAATCAATCAAACCCCAGAGGTTTTAGCCTATGCCGTTAATGTACAAAAGAAGGCTAAAAGTCTTGGAGTACGAGCTGTTATAGATGACGACGGTGAATCTGTTGGCAAAAAAATTCGCAAGGCCGAAACATCAAAAGTCCCATACGCCTTGGTGATTGGGCATCACGAAATGCAGTCTGGCATGGTAACTCCTAGGATAAGAGGCGATATAACTGTTCATGAGCCACGCTCAATGATTATCGATGAGTTTTTGCAATCAGTCGCTAACGAAACCAAGCTTAGAACCCTTAAATCATCTATATAATGACCGACAGTCAATTTAAAGAGCGAGTTTACTCTTTAGTTTCGCAGATACCAAAAGGCAAGGTTATGACCTATGGTCAGATTGCCGTTCTTTGTGGGAGCCCTCGTTCAGCCAGGATTGTTGGCGGGGTTGCTCATTACGGAGACACGTCATTGCCGTGGCAAAGAGTAGTCATGAAAGATGGTGGATTAGCCAGTGGGTTCCCCGGTGGGCTTATTGGCCATGAAAGTATGTTAAGGGCAGAAAACGTCGAGATAACAGATGGCCATGTTAATATGTCAAAACATTTATGGCATCCAACAGAAACATCCCTACAATAGTTATAGCTGGCCCTACAGGATCTGGTAAATCAACCGTAGCTCTTGAAATCGCTCAAAAGATTAACGGCGAGATAATCTGTGCAGACTCTCGTACTATCTATAAAGATGCCAACATAGGCACTGCAAAACCAACTTCTACCGAAAGACAGCTAGTTAAGCATCATTGTTTGGATGTTGTTCGGCTTGGCGAATCATTTAGTGCGAGTGACTTTAAGCTAAGGGCCCAGCAGGCAATTTCCGGCATTAAACAAAAGTCAAAGGTCCCAATAGTTGTTGGTGGAAGTGGCCTATACATTGATGGGTTGGTCTATGATTTTAGTTTTAAACCTGCACCAAGCGAAAAGTTACGTAGTGAACTTAACAACAAAATAATCGATCAACTTCAAAAGATGATAATTGCTAAGGACCTGCCGATGCCATTTAATAAAAACAATAAGAGACATTTAATAAGAGTTATAGAAACAAATGGTGAGCAACCTCAAAAAAAGCATAAGCCGGATGATGTAATTTATACAGGGTTAAACATCGATAACCAGACCCTAAAAACCAAAATTGAGCATCGAGTTGAACAAATGTATGAGGATGGCTTTTTAGATGAAGTAAAAGCTTTGAGTAATAAATTTTCGCTAGACTTAGTTAGATCAGCAGGCATTGGTTATAGCAGTGCAGTCGATTACCTTGACGGCCAAATATCACTCGAAAAAGCCAAAGCATCCTTTGTTAAAGGAGATATGATGCTAGCAAAACGGCAGATGACCTGGTTTAAGCGCAACCCAGACATAGTATGGTTTAGCTCGAGCGGTGAACTAAAAGACTACATTATTAACCAAACGAGTAAATTGCTGTCCTAGCTTGGCGACTTATCTGGTACAATATCTTAAGTAAGAGGTAAAAATAGACGTGATCGACCAGCTTTTTGGTTCAAAAACTAGGGTTAAGTTACTGCAATTGTTTTACTCAAACCCCAACCGTTCGTTTTATGTGCGTGAGATTACACGCAAAATTGACGAGCAGATTAACTCTGTTCGCCGTGAGCTGTCAAACCTACTAAGCATTGGCATCATTACGTCAGATACAAATAATAACAAGCTTTATTACGAAGTTAATCAAAAGTTCACGTACTACCAACCGCTTTCGGCTATCTTCGGTAACAAGCCATATAGCCCAATTGCCGATAAAGACCAAGCTCTTATTACTGAAGACAAAGATGAGGGCGATGTAGTATCAAGGCTGAGATCGGTCGGAAAAGTAGATTTAGCACTTTTAACAGGCCAATTTACCCGTGATGAAGTGCCTGGGGTTGACCTACTAATTGTTGGTGATGTAAACGCAGTACAGGTTAAAAAATTCGTCGAAGGCTTCGAGAAGCAGGAGGGTAAGGATATCCGATATGTTGTAATGACTACAAAAGAGTACACTTATCGATTACAAATTAAGGACCGTTTTATCTCTCAACTTCTAACAGCTAAAAAACAAGTTTTAATTAATGACCAAGATCTAGAAGTAGATACTCAGTAAAGGGGGAATATGGAGCTACAATACTTTGGTGCAAACTGTCTAAAAATATCAACTAAAAAGGCCGTACTTGTTAGTGATGATAACTTAAAGGCGCTGGGTGCAAAATCAATCACAAAAGATACTGACATAAGCCTAGTTACTTCATCAGAGATATTCAAGGACAATCTTGTAAAAGGCGACTTTAGTATTGATTTGCCCGGCGAATATGAGCTTTTAGATATAGTTGTCAGAGGAGTAGGCGTTAGAGGCCACATGGATGAAGAGGGCAAAAAGACATCAGTTATCTATAAGGTAACTTCAGCCGATACTAATGTAGTGTTGGCAGGTCATATTCATCCAAGCCTTTCAGATGATGATCTAGAGGCTATTGGGCTCGTAGATGTGCTAGTTATACCGGTTGGCGGTAACGGCTATACGCTAGATCCAGTTGGCGCCTTGCAAGTTGTCAAAAAGATCGAGCCTAAAGTAGTAATACCAGTCCACTATGATGATAAGAGTCTAAAATATGAGGTTCCTCAGGTTAGTCTAGACGAGGCCCTAAAAGGCCTAGCGATGGAGCCAACAGAGACAGTTGATAAATACAAGATCAAACCATCAGAGCTAAGCGATTCTACAAAACTCGTAGTATTAAATAAATAGTTGCTATTTTTTAACTTTGATAATATTTTAGTTTTTGACAAATTTGGCTCATAAGAGTAGTATTTTGTTTATCCTTTTGGTAGGTCGCTAGTACGACTTACTGGGATGTTTATTGACAAGTAGATACAAAATCACGAGGTGAGAAGCTTGCTCTATTTTAGGGTTAGCTCCTCATCTCGTGAACGGGACACGAGAGTGACGCAAGAGAAGAGGAGGCAGGTGCTAGCACCGACCGTGAGGCTGGTCTTCCAGCCGATCCGCGAAGAGCTCGTCGTCTACGAGCCCATCGCTCCGGAGGGCATCACGGTTTGGACTGCATCACCTCGCAGTCCGAACGACAACTAGCGCGCCGGCAACGGTACTACGCTTGGTCGGCGCGTCAGGTTCAAGGCAACCTACGAGAGTAAAACCGGTCGTCACCGACCGGGAGTAGCAAACATAGGAAAGCCCGAACCAGAAAGTCGCACCCCGAGTGTGACTAAGCTCCACATCGGTTACCAGCCCAGAGGGCACACGCCCAGATTTGGAGCAACCACGGCGGAGTCGCGGGGAGCGACGCAACTGAGGTCTTGCCAGGAACTATATCTGGCAACCCCTCACGCGCGTCGCCCCCGCGTTCCCGCACCCGAACTTTTTGGTGTCTACTTGTCCTACTTCTAATCTGAATCAAGTTGATTCACGTTATAGGTAGAAAATAAAAAACGCCCGAGTGGGCGTTTTTTGATTGCTCAGAGGTTTATTTTTTAACTTCTGCTGGTTTTTGATCGGTTGTAACTAATAAACCCTTCTTTTTAAGGGTTCTAATTGCTTGGGTCGAAATTTTCATGCGAACTTTTTGGCCATCAATAATAAGGGTCTTGGTTTGTAGGTTAGGTTTCCAGACCTTTTTGGTGTGTCTTTGTGAAAAGCTAACGTTACTGCCGTATTGCTTTCCTTTACCAGTTATCTCGCACTTTTGCATAACAGTGGTAAATTGTATCTGTTTTTGGCTTATCAGTCAACCCCTTATAAGTTATACTTAAATTTGCATGAACGAGCCAACAATAGTCCAGATATTACTGACAGTCATCCCAGTTATCTTAATTGCGATCAGCTTGCATGAGATGATGCACGCCGTAACTGCAAAATGGCTAGGTGATGACACCGCAGATGAGGATGGACGGATTACAATTAATCCTTTAAAACATATAGACCCATTAACTACAGTAGCACTACCTGTTATCCTCGTTTTGGCCGGGTTACCGGCGTTTGGTGTGGCTAAACCAGTCATGATAAATATGGCAAGAGTAAAATGGGCAGAGTTCGGCGGAGCAATCATAGCCGTTGCCGGGCCGTTAACAAACTTGGCACTTGCTATAGTATCGGCTTTGCTAATCAGATCGGTACCAGCTTTACAGGAGGGATTGATTGGATTGTTTATGTACTACATGGTAAGTATTAACATCGGCTTTTTTGTATTTAACCTAATACCTTTTCCGCCATTAGATGGATCACGCGTGCTATACGCTTTTGCTCCTAAACCGATTCAAAATATTATGGATACTATTGAGTCTATGGGGTTAATTGGGCTTTTTGCTTTTATGTTTTTGCTTTATCCATCGTTTTTAAGCCCTGTTATAACAGCCTGTGTAAATAAACTCTTGGGCGCTTTGCTATAATAAAAATAGCCGGTAATGGCGCAATTGATTATCTGAACAATAGTTTCTGATGGGGATTCTTAAATGGTACTTGGCCCGTGGGCCGATACTGCGGAAACCCACTTTGCGAAGGCAGAGTTAATCAGAACGCCAAGACCGGCTACCTTATATGAGAAAAACCTTGGTTTTTCTCATCGTAACTAGCCCGAATGAATCGGGCTTTTTTGTTTCACAAAAAAACGTTACTGCTCTTTTCCTTTATAATAAGTCTGTTGATCGGGGTGTGGCGCAGTTGGCTAGCGCGT
>CAZAAL010000007.1:0-17889 GCA_964483315.1 uncultured Candidatus Saccharibacteria bacterium | reverse complement strand
GTAGCCTAGCCTGGAAGTTGATGGTTGAGGATGTGGCGGCGTAGGCGGTTTGTGGTTTTGCAGGTGAATATATAAGACCCGCGAGGCTAGCTACAAAAAATAAAACCAAAAAAATCATCCAAAGATTTGGTCTTGATAAACGTTCTAAAATTGCTTTACTGCATAGCCAGCGAGTGTTTTGCATTTTTTGCGAGTTAGTTTTTTATTTTTATTTGATTTTTGAATTTTTAATTTTTATTCAAAATTCTACTATTATTTTACTCTTAAATAGCTTATGAGTAAATTGTAATCAAGTAGTAATTCTAGGGCTTTAAATTCTAGTAAAAATAATCACAAGCTTAAGCTAACGATAAATATTATTGTTGTAATAATTATATTTAATAATTTTCTTAAGGTGTTATTCGGTTATGATAAATGTTTTGTTGAAATATTTTACAATAGAATATTAGTTGTATTAATTACAATTGACTTTGTTTATTTGTGCGTCATTTTTATTATTTATCCACAGCCTTTATGCCATTTTTTGCTGATATAAATTAGTTTTGTGGCTTTAAGCTTTGAATAAAATTTTGCCACATATTATCGCTAAGTTCGTGATTTGAGCTAATTACAATTAGCATGTTGTCAGTCATTGTTATGGCTTGTTGCTTTTGCCCGTCATAACTCAAATAGTAAACATTGTCGTTAATGACTAGGCTTTTTTGTGGGTTAAGTACATCAATTAGTTTGTCGTAGCGTTCTGGGAAGTCTTTAATTTCGTCAGGTATTGATCTTTGTGTAATTGTTAGTTGGGCGCCTGCATATTTTTGGTTGTAGCTAAGGCTTGAGCCATCTGGACTTAGGCTGTAATTATTTGGCTCGCTAATATTCGTTTGTAAACCAGCTACGACAGGCTCAAATTTTAAATTGCTCTTTAACTGCTTTGGTATATAGCCGTAGTCTTTAATTAATGTTATATAAAATAGCACCGATAAAATTGCGATAATGATATATACGGCATACGGTTCATTACTTTTTACGTTACTATCTTTAAGTATTTTGCTCATTTTGGTTATTTTAGGTGCTTACTAGGCTTTCAAAAAAACTTTGCCACTGATCATTACCTAGGGCTTTACTGCTCTGGACGAACATTAGTATGCCATCCTTGTAAAAATAAGCGTTTTGAGTGTTAATCTCGTCGTACGAGGTGATAACCGCTATGCCGTTTTTAGTTGTAATTGGACTGTGGTCAACAGCGTTAGTGTAAGCAGTTTTAGCAATGTTAAGAAGTTTTTCTTGGTCAATCTTTTCGCCAGGTGGTAGCTTTTGCTGGCTGGCCGTTAACGTAACACCATTTAAGTTATATGTAAAACAGATTGAGCTAGGTCGTTTTGGGCACGAAACGGCCGTAAACTTTTGAATCTGAGAGCTCTTGTTTGCCGGAATAAGTGGATTAAACTCTGGGCTTTGGCTAGTATTCGTGCCTGCAACTTGTGAATTATCAGTTTTTTTATCGTCTTTGAACAGTTTAGGTACTGTAATTGACATAATTAAAATTAAAGCCACTACACCCACAACTGTTACATTTCGCTTTGTGACAAAGCTTTTGGACGACTTAATATAAGTCTTTAGCTTGTTGGTATCAGGTATAACAATGTTAATAGTTACAGCTTTGGTGCTATCGGTAGTAGATTTTGCTTTTGGTACGGTTTTTGAGGCATTTTTGGTAGTTTTTTTGGGCTTTTTGGGGGTATCATCAAAAAAGCTAGAAAATTTCTTTTCTTGATTTTGACGTCTTAAAATCTCGCTCCCGATTTTATTATCTGATGAGTTTATCTTTTATCCCCCAATTGATAGATACATTATATACGGTGGACATAACTTAGTCATTATTGGATCTAGCGATCTAAAAAGACAGGGTGCGCTTAACCATTGGGCGCATCCCTGTCTTATTTTATTTTTACGCTTTTTGTATTTATCTACTTTTTTAGGGTTTTTTATATTTGTTTCACAAGCTCTTTATTTTTGTTTACAAATTCCCTTTTAGCGTATTTGTTTTTTCGCTCATTTTTATAGGTTAATACTTCCGTTTCGATAAAAGTATTAATATCATGTAATCAATCCACACTTAAGATAGCTGTCTCGCAAAAAACAGATTTTCCTAAGAAGTTTTAAGACTGATTAAGCTGATATGCCCAATGTATGAGCGTACTCTTAATGTCTATTTTTGTTATTGGTTAATCTCTTCTTTGCTACATAGGCGTGCCTCCTTTTTGGTTATTTTCCAGACAGTCAATGATCTTTTTCATAATGCTTATCCTTCCTTATGGGAATGGTGTATCGAGCGGTTGTAGCTCGCCTCCGGTAAAGGTTTTTCCGTGTCTGAGCCGTTTGGACGGATCAGATGTGAAGAACAGACTAATATCAGAAATGGTTGGGCCTCTGTTAACATCTTCTGGGTAACCAAAGGTCTTTGATGCATCAATACTTATATAGAAGTAGAAGTACCTAGCACAGTTTATATTGCCCCCAGAACTGTTTTTTGGTGTATAGGCTCCTGGTGTACCAAGGGTTACACCACCTGTAATTTCGGTCTCTTGCCCCCATGTTGTCATTTGCGCCATCGATGACGATGTACCACAATCCTCGTTAGGGTTAACTAGCGTATCCAGATCGTGCATTGACCGATATTTAAGTTGCCATCTTGCCCCGATAGAATTATCTAGACCATTCATTAACCAATCTGTTGGGAATACATCTGTATCGGTATCTATCATTCTTGAATAGATAGCTACTTGAGGTTGCGATTTTACAGTACCGTAATAATTACACACTGAACCTGTTGAACAATCTATCGGTGCTGTACAGCCCCCACCCATAAGATATATCTTGCCTTTATCGTAGGCTATGGCAGAGCCATACCTATCGGTTGCGTATCTAACGTTTGTCTCGTACCATTCGCCGACTCCGGTAGGGTTGTTGCCCGTCGCAATAGTAGTGTTAGCACTAATTGGAGTAATTAAGGTGTTAGGCACGCAGGTACTAGCTGCCGATCGTCCGCCTATCAAATAAATGTAGCCATTTGCTGATACAGCCTTGGCCTCTCTTAAGCCTGCAGGCAAGCTGGTTGTAAATGTCCAGGCATCAACTGTTCCATCGGAATTAATTTGCGTAAATTGAACATCGCTTAAGTAGTTTGTGCCATCAAAGCCGCCGAAAATGTACAGGTTGTTGGCATATGCAGTAACTGCCATGCCGCTTCTGGAAACATCAAATGTATCGGTGTCGGATGCCCAGCTATCGGCGGCAATTCCTCCGCTAGTTGTAAGCGTAGGGCTTATATAGACCGTATTTGTTACGGCGGCGCTATCGTTTACTCCGCCTACCACATAGATTCGATCATTCCAGACTGCCGAGCCAAAACGAGTCCGATCTTGCGCAGCCTGCGAAGCTGTATCGCCAATGCCACCACTTGCTGTTGACCAAGCAGCATTTATATCCCCACCACTAAAGCTACCAACATAGTAGACATCTGACTTTTCATCCCCGGCATCGTCTTGGCCACCAAGATAATACAAATAGCCTTGAACGATTTCTAGAGACCCCCAGGCTCTATCTTGGGGCAAGTGATTTGAGGCTGTGTTCCAACTGTTTACTGTGCCGTCTGCTGAGTTTATTGAGGCATATTGAACATTGTTTGTAGCATTAGTACAATCCGTTGCACTTATACAACCACCAGCAACATAAAGGTAACCATTATAGACAACTGAACTGGCTCCCCATCTATCTTCGGTACTTGCATCGGCAAAGGTATCGTCGGTCTGGGCGGTATAATCATTTAAAGCACCGCTTTCGTTGTTATAAAGTTGGAATGTTTGTACGGCAGGCTCAAAGCTTGTACAGTCATTCGGGCTTGCGCCAACATCACATCCACCAAATACATAAGCATAGGAGTTTGATACCGCAACACTAAGACCCCAGCGTTGTTTAATGGTTATTGATGATGTTATAAACGAATCAATACTACCATCACTAACGTCTATTTTTGCCCATTCAATAAATGGTAGGATTTCGGTATTATCACCGTCGTATCCACCTAATGAATAGATATGCCCATTATAGCCGAACGCCCAACCACGCCTACGCCCAATTGACAGGTGACTACCAGATTCGATCCAGGCACTTCCGCCATCAGCCGCTACAACATTGTTGCTATCATCAAATTTTGCATAAAGCACGTCATCTTTATCTGTCTCGGCCTGGCTAATTCCGCCAATCAAATAAATGTAGTTGGCGTAGACTGTCCCTGAGTGAATCCCAAGGCCGTCGGTGCCACCAGAGCCCGGTGTTGAGTCGATTTGCAGCTGGCCGGCGGTGTCGCAGTCGTTGGCGTTAGCTTCTTCGAGTTCGCCTGTTGGCTCGATATTACACTTATAGACTTCGGTTTCGTAGTCACTACCACTGCAACCGGCTCCGCTTCCACCGTTACCACATCCGCCAAACACGTAAAGGTTGCCCGGATAGGTGCCAGCAGAACCTGGGTTAGCCCTAGTATAAATGTATGTATAAAAAATGTTTTCGGTGATGCCAACGTTGGATAGAGTCTGGGCGGTCCAGGCCGATGGTGCGCCAGTAGTACCATTTGGAGTGTTATAGTAAACATCCCCTGTGACCGCACCTGAAGAATCTAGGCCACCTAAAACATATATTCGTCCGTTAAATACTGAAACTGCAGCAGCAGCTACGCCGTCTGCACCATTTATAGTGTTGGTACTATCCACACACCAGGCCCCATAACTGGTGCCACCACAACTACTTGGAGCTGTAAGTCTACCATTCGAATCAATCGATACATAGGCTGTGTTACTAGAAATATTATCCGTAGTTGGTGAGTTTGTGCCTGTATTACAGTCGTATTCGGCACAGCCACCAATCACATATAAATAGCCATTTAGAACAACCGACATGTTAAGCATGTGGCCGATCTCACCACCATCATCACCAACAGTTGGTAAATCACACGAGTATGGTGAACCGCCAGTGCAGTTGCCACTTCCGCTCGGGCTTGATACATCAACCGTTGAAACCTCGCCAGCCGGGTTAATTGTTCCGTAACTAACATCGTCTGTTGCAAAGTAACAGCTACCCGTCGAGGTATCTTGAGCAACACAACCACCAATCTTGTATAAACCGTCTTGCCAACTGGCGAGGTTATAGCCCATGACATTGTTACTTAGATTAGATATTGAACCCCAAGGCGATATTGTTCCGTCAGCATTTAAACTAGCAATTTGTGTATCAGACGTTACGGTACTACAATAGCCACTTGTTAGTGCGCTACAGCCACCACTTAGGTAGATATAGGCACCCCATATAGTTGTAAAGTTGCCCCCAAATGAACTACGTGCAGTTGTAAAGCTATTAGTAGCTGTCCATGAATTCATAGTGCCATCACTATTTAGTTTTGAATAGTAAACCGAGTTTTGAAGTGTGCCACTACTATTGCCCCCAATCAGGTACATAACATCGTTATATACATGCACATTGTGCCCGTGCCTCGCCGACGGTAACGCCTGCATTCCGGTAGTGGTCCAAGTACCCAGCCTACCATTTGGCAAGATGTCGGCCATCTCGACTGTAGTTACGCCACCAGAGCTAGCATTAGTCTGTCCACCAAGCACATACATTCGATTGTTATAAGCCACCGCCGAGAAGTAGCTCCGAGCAGTAGAGCCGTTTAATCCGGTATCTGTGTACCAATAGTTCCATGTGCTTTTATCCGTATTAGTCGGATGCCAGAGTTGTGGTTCGCCATTCGCTCCAAGTTTAGCTATCCAAACTGTTGATTCGCGGTTTGTTCCATCAGATCCACCCATTACATACAAGAAGCCGTTATAGGCTACAACTGCTGAGCCGAGCCGGGTTTCACTTAGGTCATAGGAAGAGCTAGTACACCAACTCGCGCAAGCGCCTGTACCTGGATTTGCAACCTCTACTGCATTAGTACTTGAATTTAGATGCGCCCATCTTACAGCAGTACTTGTAGCACTTGCAGTTGCATAATAAATCACTATTCTTCCGGCCTCGCCAGCTGTTCCGTTGGCTGTTGTACCGCCACCGCCACCGCCATCGGCTATTCCACTACGATCAGAATCACTTGAGTTACCTGGGGTTGTTCCACTGCCTGCCAAACACAAACCGTTAAAACCCGATGTGTAGCAAGAACCACTACCGCCACCGCCACCGCCAGCATCTCCGTTAACAGATCCTGAACCACCGCCACCGCCATAGTAGCCACCACCGCCACCACCGCCACCGGCGTAGTTATTAGTTACGCTACCCGTACCACCGTCACCATCATCGGCAGCACCACCGTTGTTCGCACCACCGTCGGCGCCAGCACCGCTACGTCCGTCAGCGCCATCTCCAGCTGATTCTAGGCCACCGGCTGTACCAGTATTGCCTCCACCAGTTCCAGCAGCTCCACCAGCAGCTTGTGTACCACCACCACCACCTAGCGCAGAGCCAGACGCGTCACCAGATGAACCAAGTGTATTTCCACCTGGTGCACCATAACCACCTGGAGTAGCGACATCGTTATCGCCGCCACCACCGCCACCACCGCCAGGTGCGATAATTAACCTTGTTCCGCTTCTATCAACTTCCGAGTGCCCACCGCCGCCACCACCATCACCTGAATCCGAACGCCCTGTGCCTGCTCCACCCCCAGCACCAACATATGTATTTAAAGTCTCAAGCGGAGTAACTGATAGGGTTGTTGTGGCATAGCCACCGCCACCACCATTACCACCGCCACCGGTGCTACCGCCACCACCACCACCGCCGCCGCCGCCCCACATTTCAACGGTTATTGATGTAACGCCAGCTGGGACCTGGAAGGTACTTGAGCCGGTAGTTGATTTTACAGTTGATGCGATTGTGTAGCTGCGACCACCAACTGAATAAACATACCCAGCAGATGCAGCAAAACCATTATCCCAATAACCACTTGGTAGGTTTAAGGTGTCAGTCCACTCGTCAATACGTGCACCGGTTGTCTGACTCTTTTGAATAAGTTCGTTAGTGACATCAAAGTCAGTATTTGTTTCGTTGTTACCGCGCATCAACTTAGCGGCTGTTTCAATGTAAACGCTTGGGTCGATACTTAGTGGGTAGTTGGCCTCGTTTAGTTTTTCGGCAACTATTGTTAGCTTATTGCCATCTAACCTATAGTGAGCTGTTGCTTGAGACAATTTTTTGTTCTGTTCCACAATAAACGGTGCTGGGATTCTAAACAATAGTTTGGTTTTTTGGCTGTTTTGACGAGCTTTATCAAGTAGTGCTTGATCAGCCTCGGTGGCAGCAGTAACATTACCAAGCAACGCGCCGTTTACACCGTAAATTCCAACACTTCCATCACTCTCTAATCTAGCTACAGTTCCGGGTGTTAAGCCAAGTTCATAGGTAAACTCAAGCTTATCCTTTTCGAATTTGTTTAGAATTATGTCCTCTTTTATGATTGATGCTTTTACGGTTATAACCTTTTGAGCATCAAGGCCACGTATAGGGTAAATTAGTCTATTGCTGTCTTGTTGGGCAGGTGCTACACCGTACTTAGGTGTAATCTTTAGCGGAACCTCATTGACGGTATCATTTAGCGTGTAGCTCATATTATTATTTTGCTCAAAACTTGCTGTAAAGCGTGGGCCGGCTATCAGACCATCAGCCGTCTTTTCAGTGCCAGGTTGGTACCCCTTGTTGTATTCGTATGTAAAGTCTTTGTTGTTAAATGCCAGCTTTTTAGCATATAAATCTACCTCACGGCCTAAAATATTTTGAGCGCCAGCACTTAGCTGATAATTTGCCGGCCTAAGTTTATAAGCCTGCATTAGATTAGGCAAAAGTCCAAACATTATTAGCACTACTCCGACAAATGCAACTGTCTTGATTGATAATTTGTCACGCTTAAGACTACTAAGGACTTTGCTTAGCTTTGTTGTTTTTACTGGTTTTCCTATTTTGTATCTCATATCTTTTACCTACCTGTTGTCGTAAAGCTTAGAGTTGATACATAGGCATTGGCATTGGAATTCGCCTTCATGTTAATCTTGAATATCAAGAATGCATTGGCGGATGATGTCGAGAAGTTACAGCTAGTGGCTTCGTTTCCGTTTATACCAACTGACTGCCAGGTATTTGTAGATGTCACGACAGTCGTTTCACCACTACCACACTGGGTTAGAGTCCCGCCTTCACTTCTATACATTTGATAGGTAACTCCGGCGTTGGTAGTGCTATCTGCTCGTGCAACTAGCTGTACAGTATCGTCACTAGAAAAGCCCTTAAATGTGGCCGGCAGCTGATAGGTTACATAAATGCTATAGGTTTGTTGTGTGGCTTGTGGGCTGGTCCATTTATAGTAGTTGCGAACATCACCGGCTGTATAGCATGGATCGGTTGCAACAGCATAGTTGACCTGTAGTACACCTGATTGGTTGGCGCAGAAGTCTGCAGTCATAGTACCGACACCTGTGCCGTTAAGTACTGCACCTGCATACTCTGGGTTAAGGTTTACGTAATTATCTGGAGCCGAACCACAAGCGCCCCAACCATCTGCCTCGTAACACTGGATTCGACCAGTCGTTGTGTCGTAGTACATCGATCCTAAATAGGCGTCGTTGTTAGCTGCAATTGGTGCATTTGCTGAGCGATCTAGAGTAATAAGTGTTATCGGGCCACCTTTGTTGGCACCACCAATCTGGATGTTTGACGCATTGTTGTTGTTTAAGGTGACCGAAAGCGCATCAATATAAATCGACCTTGTGCCACCTGGTGCTGTAGCTTGAGTAAATACAAGGTCAGGGTTAGGACTACCAGGTACGGAGCTATCAGATGTAAACAAACAAGTGATCTTTGTCCAAGCCGAAGTTGTAATTGCTTGAGTATTGTAATCAACACAGCTCACAAAGCTGGTGCCGCCATCTTCTGAATATCTAACTGTTAGATCATTAATGGCACCTGTTGCTGAGCGTGCATAAAAGCTTACAAGATACTGCGTACTTGCAGCTGGTGTAATTGTCATGTTGTTTCGGATACCCATGTTAGCGTGGTTCGATGTATCCGCCCTTGCACTGGCGCTTGTATCGTAAATTACCGAGGTATCGCGCGCTGTTGTTGAGGTACCGGCTCCGCCACCATCACCATCAAAAGCTGACCAGTTTGTAGCAAAGTTTGTTGAGTCATCAACACTACCATCAACCCCGTGATTTACATCTGCACTTACGGTCACGCTTAGGTTATCAACATAGAACACCCTGGCGGTTCCATCAGTCTGCCTAATCATTACCGAGTTTGATGAGGTAATAGTTGTGCCGGATGCTGGTGCCGTAAAGAAGCAGGACACCCTAGACCAAACACTGCTTTTAACACTATAGCCGGCGTCATATACACCAAAGTTTTGAACAGTTGAGACAGTCTGGCTTGTCGCAGCAGTAAGTGTAGTTGCATTTGTGTAACCACTTATAACAGTTGATGCGCCATTGGCGAACACGAATGTTTTACCAATCATCGCGCTTGTGAAGGTAGTGCTTACACCGGTGATTGTTGTTCCGCTTTGGCTAGCTGTACCTGTGCTGTAATAAGGTGTTCCGGATACACAGTGCCTTAATGCACTACCGTCATAGCTATACATAACATCAAGTGTGCTAAAGGCGGAATAAGCTGAGTCTGCCTTAATTGCAAATGAAACCTGATACCTTAATGAGTTGGTTAAGGTTGTACTTAGTGTGTTTTCAACACCGTGACCAATTGTTGCGGTTGTAGTTACAGATGCTGCGGCTTGACCAGTAGCCATATTGCCAGCAGTGGTAGTCCTAGCAATTGTTCCGCCTGTTGGTGTACCGGTCCACATTGTGAATGTTGAGGTTTCAGCACCACCGTTATTGGCATACTCTGTTGCGTTGTTATTGACACTGAACAAGTTACTACCAATTGCTGTTTGGGCTTCAAAGATACCACCAATAATTGGGGTTGTGCCGTTGTTTCGAATAGTCAAACCATCAGCGGCTCCACCGCTCGGGTTTAGAACAAGCTCTGCACCACCAGCGCTTGTTAAGGTATTGTTGTAAGCAGATTGTAGGTCGGTCGAGCTAGAAGCACCAGCAGCTGTCCAGCCTGTTCCGTTCCATACTAGTGTAGCCGTGCTGTTCTCCTTCATTGCGATATCAATCAAGGTTCCGCCAAGCCTTAGAGTAAAGTCGTTGCTATTATCAACTGCTGTGACATAAATAATGCGACCAACAACTTGGTTGCTTGAGTTTGGTGTAGGTAGTGTAACAATTAAGCTTCCTGCAGTTGCATTAACAGCCACAGAGCTGTAACTGTCGACACCGGTTATGCTACCACTTATCCCGAACGACTGGGTTGATCCTGAAGACGTAAATGTAGCAGGATATATGTTAACTAAACCAAGAACACCAGTTCCTGTACCAGCACCTCCAGTAATTGATACCGATCCACCATTGGCATTACCTGTTCCTCCCGCTGCACCACCTTGTATCACAAGTGTTCCGCCCTGGAAGGCGCTCGCGCCACTGCCAGCTGCACCGGCAGATATTGTTAAGTTGCGCCCAACTGCGTTTGAGCTACGAGCTTCTACCCCAATTGTGCGGTTTGCACCTTCGCCAAATGATAAGTCATAGCTGGCAGTGGTAGTGTTTATACCAACTCTTGAGTTAGTAGTATCGACTGTCAGAACGTTAGTGCCAGATGTATTTTGAACGGCTAGGGCTGTTGTCGAATTAGCTTTTAGCACAGTAGAACCATCTTGGCCAATTGTTAATCTATCAACGCCATTTGTGCCTAATGTTAAACTGCGCCCATCTGCTGCTCTAATATTGTTTATATACCCATTTTGGAAGGCATTGGTGGCTGAGCCAATATCTATGCCTCCACTAAATACAGAAGATGATCCTGAACATGCTTGGTTGCCACATCTTGCAACAATTAAGTTGCTTGCCGTGAAGTCGCGGTAGGCAAATATTGGTAATCCGTTTGGCAATATGGCTCCAGAGCTTCTTTCGCCAACTTGGTTAGCTGGATCATCGACGTTGGTTGTTGTATTGCCTGAAGAACAGTCAAGATTGCCACACTTGGTTACTCTAAATCGCCCACCACCAGTGGTGTCATAGTAACCAGCTATTGGTAGTCCGTCTTGTCCTATAGATAAGCTAGTTACGATAGTTCCAGTGGCTGTTCCGCTATCCATGACAACGCTACTGCTACTAGTACAACTGGCATTGCTACATTTTAAGAATCTGATATTTGTTGCAGTGTTATCTCGATAAGATATTACTGGTAGACCGTCGGAACCGATTTCAATATTGTTTGATGAACCTCGGTCGGTAGTAGAGTCAACGGTAGTTATGGTTGGCGCACCAGTACAAGCTATATCTACACACTTAGCAACTTTTAAGGTTGTAGCTGTGGTATCACGGTAGCTAATGATTGGGTAACCGTCAGTGCCAATAGCCATGTCATTACTTGAGCCTACGTCATTGGCACTGACATCTATCGCAGTACACTCCCAAGCTGTGTTACTACAGTCACCGCCACTTCCGACATATTTAGATACTATTAGGTTAGTGTTTGTAGAGTCATAGTGGACAATAATTGGGTTTCCATCAGTACCGAATTTAAGAGTTGGGTCTAGCCCTACGCTTCCGGTTGAGTGTACGGCAGATATAGATGATGCAGAAGTACAATTAATGTTAGTACATTTAAAGTAGCGCAGTTCGCTACTTGTAGTAGATTCATAAGCAAATGCTGGCAAACCATCACTGGCAATCGCAATTGATATACCGTCATCGCCAACATTATCTCCTGCATCATAAGTAGTTTTTATGTTAGTTGATTGGGTACATATTGTGTCCATACATTTTACAACTGCAATGTCATTACTACTTACATGGAACGCTACGATAGGTAAGCCGTCAGAACCTATTGCAATTGCACTGTAAGAACCAAAGGTCGCAGAGTTATCGGCTGTTATGATTGACAGCGAGGTTGTTTGTGAACTAGACGATGATCCTGCAAGAATGTTCCCGTTAAAGACCGAGCGAACTAGATTGATTTGAGTCGTAGAAGTATCAGCAGTAAATATACTTGTGCCGGTGGCATTTTGGATTTGGAAGGCTGTAGCTGAGTTTGTAAATGTTCTGACTGTGGTACCGGCGCTAGCAACATTAAACGATGTCGTACCGCCTTGGGCAGTAACTGTTGTTGATGCATTAGAGTTAGCCCCTGCTCCGCCGGTTCCACCTATATATATAGTTTGTGCAGCGCCAGTTGAGGTAGCTAGATTAAGTGTAGTGGTGTTAGCTGTTGAGCCAGTCTTTCCTATATTAACAACCGAGTTAACAGCATTGTTAGAAATGTTTATATTGCCCGTACCTTGATTTTCAAGAGTTACTGCACCAGTTCCACCCTGCAATAATAATGATGATGTAGTATTAGTCGAACCAAGGGTGACGGTTTTAGCTGCAGCGCCAGTTCCTATGTTGATAGTTTCGGCGCTGGCGTCATCACCAATCGCTAATGCACCTGTTGTTCCAGAATTTATAGTTAGGTTTTGACCACTAGCTGATGATATTGAAGTTGCCCCGGCTCCACCAAATGTTAATGCAGTAGAACTAAAGGTATTCGTATTATATGTACCGGTTGCAGTAATGTTACCGCCATTAGCTACAACAAATACGTCACTGGCTGTGTCTTGTAGTTGTAGTATATTGCCAGTTGCGCCTGTTTTGTTGATGAAGATTGATGAGTTGGTAGTTGCGTCGGTTTGGGCAGATGCTGGAGCAAGTTGGACATAGCCATTAGTAGCACTTGGAGCATAGCCACTACATACGCTACCAGTTGTACAAACTGTACCAGTCTCGGCTGGTAGAGTGATTGTAAAGTTTGATGCTCCTGGGTTAGCAGGAGTTAGAGTTATTGAGCCAGTGCCACTAGCGCTATTAAATACAACTTTACCGGTTGTATCATTATTACGCCCAATCTCGACTTCATCATTAGTAGTGTCTACAGTAAAGATTGAATCACCTGATGCGTCTTGGATTTGGAAGGCAGTGATGGAGTCAACTGAGTTTATAAACAATGCTGTATTGAAAAATTCTGCGCTCCCAAAAACATCTATATTATCACCAACACTTAAGTCATCTGATAAGGATACATCCCCGCCACTGCCTACGGTAAACGCATTTTCATGTATTCGATAATTTTGTGATGCTACTGTATTGCTATTGTTGACACTTAGGCTTGTTGGGCTATTATATGCGCTAATGTAATCTGATGTTCCATCAGCAAATATGATTCTCATGCCAACCATAGAACTATCCCAGCTTGTCCCCACGCCTGTAACAGTAGTTCCACTTTGTGAGGCTGTACCAGTGTCATAGTAAACCGGGCTTATTGTAAACAGAGAGTCAGGTGAGGTTGTTCCTATGCCAACATTTACCGCATCTGCACCAGCACCACCTAAAATTATCGAGTTGCTAGTTTGCGCAATTGAATATGCACCTATCGTTGTTGTATTTTGCAATGAAGAGGTCTGCTGAAAATCTCCAAGACTATTGTATCTACCAGAGTAAAATCCAATTGCGGTATTATAGGAACCTGAGCTATTTGAATAGCCTGCATACCCACCAATACCAACGTTATAACTTCCAGTTGTGTTACTGCCTAAGGCTCTCGTGCCAAGTCCAGTATTATATAAACCATTGGTATTCTGCACCAAGGATCTAACACCGATAGCCACATTACTATCACCAGAACTATTTGAAGAAAGAGCTTCAGATCCAACTGCAGTGTTATCTTCACCATTTATATTATTGTATAAAGCATAAATTCCTAGTGATGAGTTACCTGTTCCGCTAGCATTTGCTTGCCCCGAATAATTACCGACAAATGTATTCCACTGGCTATTACCACCACCTCGTATTTCTATACCGGTTGAACCGTCTTCATTATTGATGTTTATGACAGGATTAGTTAGAGTAACCTCGACAACTGAGATATCATCAATTGTCCCATTAAAGTCGCTTGATGCTGTAAAAATTAAATTATCTGTAGTGAATGTTCTTAAGACCTGGTAGTCAGTCGTATTATCATAGATTGGGTTACCATTATCCCCACCCAGTTGCGGAACGACATACCCGGTTGTCCTACCCGTTATTGTATAAGTAAGTAGGTATACGCTACCAGCATTTACTGATATATTTTGCTCAAGGTCGCCAGTTGTACCACCAGAATGACTGACTGCATTTGAACCATATGCCCAACCTGTGCCAAGCGTCCAGCCAGTTGCATTGCCGGTGAAAGTACCGTTTGTAACCATTTCGCTACCCAGAGTCGATACGCTGTTTGCTCCAGTAAATGTAGTGATGCTGTTAGTGCTATCAACATTTACAATGCTGGCACCTGATGCGGTTTGTATTTGGAAGGACGACGTGCCATTATATTGCGGTTTAAATAAAGCGTTGCCCTGAACAGCTAAGTCAGAGTCAACCTGCAATCCATTAGCTACTCTTAGGCCACCATTAATGTTTACATCGCCACCAAAGTCAGCGCTCGACTGCACCGATAACGTACCTGCTTTTATTCCACCAGCTTCTAGTTGTTGTATGTATGCACCACCAATATCGTAAGATAAAATTTCATCGGTGTCTTGCTCAATTGTATATAGATACCGCCCCTGAACTACTATGTCCTCGGGCTGATCCAGCAAAGTAACCCCGTCTGTATTTGTGATTGAACCTACTGTCAGTAAATTTGTTGGGTTTGATATGTCATAGGTTATAATCTCGCTACTGCTATTAAACATGTTAGCAACATATAGGTAGTGGCCCTGTGCATATAATGTTATATCTGAGTTACCGTCTGGAGTAGTCTCAATCGAATCAACCTCAGTAGGATTAGTCACATCAGATATATCGAGTACATGAACTGAGCCCCCAAGATATTCGGAACCAATATATGCATAACTATCCTGGACAAATATCCCAAAGCTACTTTCTAGACTGCCTGATGTTAATGACCAGGTTCCTACTGGCGCATCGGTTGGATCGCTTAAATCAAATATCTGAAGTTCGCCATTGTCTGTCGTGTCATTGTACACGCTAACAAACGCGTACTTACCTTTTATAAATATTTGCTCGCTAAATCCAGAGGTAGTGTATGTACGGATAGAGTTTATGTTGTACGGATCACCGATATCAAAAACATCTAGAGTATTTTCTCTGGTTACGTAGGCATATCTGCCCTGAACCGCTACCGATTCACCGTCAGTAGCCATTGATGTGCTATCCGTCATAACAGGATTTGCAGGATTAGACACATCCCATATTTCAAAGCCAGCTGAAAGCGAGCTCACCATGTATGCATATTTACCTTGAACGGCTATATCTACTGGATTTGTGTAGTCTGGTGTTGTAGTACTAACTATTGATAAGTTAGCTGGGTTTGATATATCCCAAATCTGCAACCTGTCAGTGCCACTTGTAACTACATAAGCATAGTTGCCATTTATAGCCATTGATTCAGGCGAAGTCCCGGTCGAGGAAGCTGTGTCTAATGCATATACGCCAACCTGCCCACTAACGTATAACTGACCGGTCTCTGTTCCGTCAGTACCAATATTTATTCTGCTGTTTGTGGTATCAGCAATAAGTATACTGCTACCGCCGGCATCTTGTATCTGGAGCGCCGTAGTTGAATCGGTATAGGTTCTAAGAGTTGTACCAGCATTAGCTACATTTAGCGAAGTTACTCCACCTTGTATAGTCACAGTGCTTGATGCATTAGAGTTAGCCCCTGCTCCACCAGTTCCTCCTATATATATGGTTTGTGCTGCACCGGTTGAGGTAGCTAAGTTAAGTGTAGTAGTGTTAGCTGTTGAGCCAGTCTTTCCTATATTAACAACCGAGTTAACAGCATTGTTAGAAATGTTTATATTGCCCGTACCTTGATTTTCAAGAGTTACTGCACCAGTTCCACCCTGCAATAATAATGATGATGTAGTATTAGTCGAACCAAGGGTGACGGTTTTAGCTGCAGCGCCAGTTCCTATGTTGATAGTTTCGGCGCTGGCGTCATCACCAATCGCTAATGCACCTGTTGTTCCAGAATTTATAGTTAGGTTTTGACCACTAGCTGATGATATTGAAGTTGCCCCGGCTCCACCAAATGTTAATGCAGTAGAACTAAAGGTATTCGTATTATATGTACCGGTTGCAGTAATGTTACCGCCATTAGCTACAACAAATACGTCACTGGCTGTGTCTTGTAGTTGTAGTATATTGCCAGTTGCGCCTGTTTTGTTGATGAAGATTGATGAGTTGGTAGTTGCGTCGGTTTGGGCAGATGCTGGAGCAAGTTGGACATAGCCATTAGTAGCACTTGGAGCATAGCCACTACATACGCTACCAGTTGTACAAACTGTACCAGTCTCGGCTGGTAGAGTGATTGTAAAGTCACCACCCGGGTCTGTAATAGCCAGCGTAATCTCGTTTGTATCGTCGGTCGCTCCATCAAAGATTAAAGCATTTGCCCCCTGAATGGCCGAAGCGACTACAAGGTTATCAGTTACTGCATCGCCAATGTTTGTGTTTCCGCCAACTACAAAACTATCGTCAGTCCTTAGCGTATCCGCGGCCGAGCGATACAAACTAGTATCTGTTCCAAATGTTATACCTCCAGCAGCGGTAGTAGTGTTAGTGCCAACTGTTAACAAACTGTTTGCTGGTGTGGCACCTATACCAATTCGAGTGTTGGTTGTATCAGCTATAAACAAGTTACTTGTACCAGCGCTATTTTGAATTTGGAAGGCGGTGGTAGAGTTAGTTGAGTTTTGGAAGGTAGTCGCTCCGCCATTAGCAATTGTAAATTGGGTGTTACCACCAGTTTCTAAGCTAACCGAATAAGCATCATTGGAGCCTATGACAATGTTTGCTCCAAAACTGTTACCGTTTTGGATGATGTCGCCTGCACCGGCACAGTTAGCGAGCGTTTGCAGACAGAAAGTGTCACTTGCAGCTGCAGCATTTGGAATAGTTAGAGTTGTAGATGTACCTTGAGCCGCACTTTGAATAGTAGCCGTGTTAGCCGTACCGGAGTTGTAAAGCACAATTTTACCAGTGGTGTCGCTGGTCTTTCCAATCTCAACCTCATCATTAGTAGTATCAACAGATAGAATCGAATCACCAGACGCATCTTGGACTGCAAATGCACTGGTTGAATCCGTTTGGTTACGGAAAGTCGTGGCACCACCGTTCGCTATTATTAAAACGTCAGCTGCTGTGGCGGTAGTGTCAGTTACAGTCAGTAAATTACCGCTCCCTGCACTAGAAATTTGTACACCCCCAACAGCTCCGGTACTCAACTGGTCGACTGTTAACACATAGCTTGAGTCAGTGCCACCTGACGCTGGATTGCGCAAAATAATTGAATCGTCAGCCGCGGTAAGTGCAATTACTGCATCGCTACCATCGGCATCGGCATTGTAGGCACTCTGAAGGGTCGCAGCCGCAGCTGCACAGTTTGCCAAGCCAAGCAAACAGATTGTATCGCTCGCACCGCCAGGATCAGGCAAAGTATAAACCGTGTTTTGACCAAGTGTAGCCAAGCTGAGCGTACCCGTATTGCTTGATCCGTCGTTCAAAATCAAGGAACCAGCTTGTGAGCTGGTTCCGACTGTGACACTCGCCCCCTGGAATGTTCCCGTGCTAGCAACCGATAAAGCTCCAGCGTTGTTTAAGCTAAGTCGAGCATTGCCAGATGCTTGTAGCTCAAGTAAATCCCCCGCCCCAGTCTGGTTAATACGTAGTGCGGTGTTAGCAGAGTTTACTCCTTGGA
>CAZAAL010000006.1:0-19689 GCA_964483315.1 uncultured Candidatus Saccharibacteria bacterium | reverse complement strand
GAGTCTGGGCCGTGTCTCAGTCCCAGTGTGGCTGATCATCCTCTCAAACCAGCTACTGATCGTCGCCTTGGTAGGCTTTTACCCTACCAACTAGCTAATCAGACATAGGCCGCTCCCAAAGCGCCGAAGCTTTGATCCGAAGATAATATGCGGTATTAGCTACTCTTTCGAGCAGTTATCCCTCACTTTGGGGCACGTTCCTATGCATTACTCACCCGTCCGCCGCTCGTCACCCGAAGTGTTACCGCACGACTTGCATGTATTAGGCACGCCGCCAGCGTTCATCCTGAGCCAGGATCAAACTCTCCATAAAAGATGATAAATCATCTTAATTGTTGAAATTTGAATCTAAATTCATTCTAAACAATATTTTTTGTCCGCAAAAAATGCGGACGAACTGACGTTGTTTTGCACTATCCAAGTTTTTAACGAACTATTTTTTCAATAAATTTTAAGGCAATTTAAATACAGTCCGCCTCTTAAGACCAAATTTAAGTTTACCCTAGTAGTTTTATACTGTCAATAGATAATAACAGATAGCGTAACTACTTATACTTTTTTACAACACTTTCAGCAATTTTACTTCTTTAATACCCTTATGCTTGCTGTATTTTATTTTTGTGCTTAAGTATTAATTAGATTTCGGTTGGCCTCGGTTAGCTGACTGAGGTTGCACCCCAACTTAAAGAGGTGATGATGCCTGGACGTCGTTCGAACCTGGAACAGGAGGATCCTAAGCTCAACGAGCTTAGGCGAAAGCTGTTCGAGCTCGAGAAAGCACAACGGAACTTCGCCGACTACTCATCAAGCTCACCCATGCGTGAAAGAGCTCTGGCGATGATCGCCAACGACATAAAAGAGGTCAATGAACAGATCAAAGCCCGCAAGGCAGAACTGGCAGGTTAAAACCACTCCGAAAGGTCAAAAGTGACCAATCACAAAGCACTTGTCTTCGGGTTGATGATACCGATATCCATGGTGTTCATCACCTCTGAGTTCGTGTCCAAAGTTCCATTTGCGTTGAGAGTAGGTATAGCCAGCCTGGTGCCAGCATACCTCATCGCAATGGGCGCACACCTCATAATGGCTGGCTATCGCTGGGACGGTGAAATCTTTCTGTTCTGTGGACTAGGGTTCTCTTCTGTCATAGCGATTCAGCTCCTGTTCGGATGAGGCAGGCACAAAGACGGGCGGTTGAGCAATCCGGCTCCCGCCCCTGCGCCAACAATGGCGCAACCCCGGCATAACCGAGTATGCCGGATTTTTTTATAGGATTTTTATTAACAGTGAGCCGATGGCGACGCCTAAGACTGCCCCACCTAGCACCTCCCATGGCGTATGGCCTCGGGCCATCAGAACATGCGTACGACCGGCTAGTTTCATTTTTTTAGCAAGTTCCTGAATAGCTACTGTGTTTTCGCCAGTTGCTCGGCGGACGCCTAATGAGTCATAAATTATGATAACTGTGATGGCCATTGCAAGCCCAAAAATGGCCGATTCGATACCCTCTCGGCGCCCAATAACAGTAGTAAGCGCTACGATTCCAGCGGTATGAGCGCTTGGCATACCGCCCGAGGCAATCGCATCCTTAAGTTGAACACCGTCTTTACGCAGTTCGAGCATAATTTTTATAGCTTGAGCACAGACCCACCCTGCTATGGGGGCTATAAAAAATATGTAGGCTTCCATTTTACTCCTTTGGCTTAGCTTTTTTAGCTGGCTTTTCTGGCTCTGAAGTTACTGTTTCTGATTCGGCTTCTTCCTCGGACTCATCTTGCTTATCTACAAGTGCAAGTGATGCAACGCTATCACCATCGTTCAGGCGCATAATTCTTACACCTTGAGTAGCTCTGCCAAGCTCGGATATATCCTTTAGACCAAGTCGAATGGTTTGACCTTGTGTTGAGATAATTATAACCTCTTGATCATCGCCAACTAACGATTTTACACCTATGAGTTTACCAGTTTTGGTATTAACTACCGCGGATCTAATACCCACTCCGCCACGCTTATGGGCAGTAAACTGACTGACCTTGGTGCGTTTTCCGTATCCAAATTCACTAATAACAAAGATGTTAGAGTTTTCCTCGACGATATCCATACCGATAACTTGATCACCAGTTCGCAATCGGATACCTCTTACACCTCTGGATACTCTACCCATTGGGCGAACATCCTTTTCGTGGAATCTTATAGCTTGACCCATAGATGTCGAGATTACTGCCTCATTATCGCCACCTGTCATACGAATCCACTTTAGCTCATCCCCGTCATCCAGGTTGATAGCAATTAAGCCGGTGCTTCTTACGTTTTGGTACTGGGCAAAAGGAGTCTTCTTTACCACACCCCTAACGGTACACATAAATAAGAATCCTTCGGTGCCAATCTTTGAGATGTTTATGACAGATGTAACCATCTCCTCTGGTTGTAGTTGCAATAGGTTTACAAGTGCAATACCTTTGGCGTTTAACCCAACTGCAGGGACCTCGTATGTCTTTAATTTGAACACTCTTCCTCTATTAGTAAAGAACAGAAGGAAGTCATGTGTTGATGCATTTACAACGTGTTCTATAACATCTTCGTCCCTAGTGGCCATACCGCGCTTGCCTTTACCGCCTCTGTTTTGCTTTCGGTAATCAGCAATCGGACTACGCTTAATGTAATTAGCTGATGTAAGAGTTACTACAACTTGCTCGTCCGGAATAAGGTCTTCGTCATTAAGCTTGCCTAGTTCTTGAGGGATTACCTGTGTTCGCCTTTCATCACCAAATTGCTTCTTAATTTCGAGTAGTTCATCTTTGATTATTTTGAGTACTTTTTTCTCATCTGCCAAGATAGCTTGTAGGCTGGCAATTATTTTCATAAGTTCGGCAAGCTCATCTTCAATCTTTTGTCGCTCTAGCCCAGCTAGGGTGCGTAACTGCATTGCCAGAATAGCTTTGGCCTGAATTTCGGATAGTTTGAACTTTTTGATTAGGTTTTCTTGGGCTTCGTCGGTTGTTTGGCTGGCTCTAATTGTTGCTATCACTTCATCGATATGATCAAGAGCTGTTTTTAGGCCTTCAAGTACATGGGCCCTATCTTGAGCCTTTTTAAGCTCGAACTCTGTTCTTCGCCTTACAACACCTTGTCGGTGCTTGATGTGCTCGTTAATAATATCTTGAAGACCTAAAACTCTAGGCTGGATTCCGTCTACCAACGCTAGCATGTTGTAGTGAAACGCTGTTTGTAGAGGAGTTAGTTTGTACAGTTGGTTAAGTAACTTCTTAGGATATGCATCTTTTTTCAGATCAATAACTACCCTTACGCTACCCCTAGAGCTTTCGTCGCGGATATCTGATATTCCACTAATTTTCTTTTCGTGAACAAGATCCGCAATCTTTTCGACTAGTCCGGCCTTGTTAACCGCATAAGGGATCTCAGTGATGATGATTCGGTGTTTTTTGCCTTTAGACGCTTCCTCGATATTAGCAACACCCCTTACAACTACTCCGCCACGCCCGGTAGCAAATGCTGTTCTGATAGATTCTTTTCCGTAAATAATTCCGCCTGTTGGAAAATCTGGACCTTTTACCGATTCCATTAAATCGTCAAGCGATGCTTCGGGATTATCAATCTGAGTTATGGTTGCGTCAACCAGCTCGCCAAGGTTATGTGGTGGAATGTTTGTTGCCATACCAACGGCAATTCCCATTTGACCGTTAAGGAGTAAGTTTGGTAGTTTTGCTGGCAAAACCTCGGGTTCTTGTTGTGAGCCATCAAAATTGTCCCTAAACGGTACGGTGTCCTTATCGATATCTTCAAGCAGAGCCTCACTAGCACGTGTCATTCGGGCTTCGGTGTAGCGATAAGCTGCAGGCGGGTCGCCGTCCATACTACCAAAGTTTCCTTGGCCGTCTACCAACATATAGCGAGTACTAAAAGGTTGAGCCAGTCGCACCATGGCGTCGTAAATAGCCGTATCGCCATGTGGGTGATATTTACCCATTACTTCACCAACAATTTGAGCACTTTTGGTATGTTTTGAGCCGGCTCTTAGTCCGTTTTTGTCCATTACATACAAAATCCTTCGGTGAACTGGTTTAAGGCCGTCACGCACGTCAGGCAATGCCCTAGCAACAATAACGCTCATCGAGTACTGAAGGTAGCTAGACTCCATTTCGCTCTCAACAGAGCGACTCAGGATTAGTTTTGAGTGATTTTTAGGATCAATTGGTTTGGTTCGTTCGTCTTGCATAGTTTAAATATCCAAATCCTTAACAAATTTTGCGTGTGATTGAATGAAATTTTTGCGTAGCTCTACCTCTGTACCCATCAATTTTGAAAAGATCGCATCAGCTTTTTCGGCATCCTCAACCGAAACCTGCACAAGTACCCTGTTACTTGGATCCATGGTTGTCTCCCATAACTGATCGGCATCCATTTCGCCCAAACCTTTGTAGCGCTGGATTGAAGCTCCGGCTTGTTTGATTCGATCTTCTTTGGGATCAATTTTTACACCTTTTGCTTTTCGCTCGGCAATTAACTTATCAATAATTTCGTCGCGCTCTTCATCTGTATAGGCGTATTGTTTCTTTTTGCCAGTCCCAACAGCAAACAATGGAGGCTGCGCTACATATAAATGACCGCCAGTAATTACCGGTGACATATGCCTAAAGAATAGTGTCATTAACAGCGTAGTAATGTGAGAACCATCGACATCGGCGTCAGTCATGATAATTATTCGTTCATACCTTAGGCCTTCCATATCGAATTGTTCTTCAATTCCTACACCCATAGCCTTAATTAGGTTTAGTATCTCTTGATTGGCCAGCATTTTATCGAGTCGTGCTCGTTCAACATTTAAGACCTTACCCCTTAAAGGCAAAATTGCTTGAAAGTGGCTGTTTCGGCCATCCTTAGCACTACCACCTGCCGAGTTACCCTCGACAATAAACAGTTCTGCCTGGGTTCTGTCTTTAGTGGCGCAATCAGCTAGTTTTCCGGGTAGACTAGCGCCATCTAAAGCACCTTTGCGAATTATATTATCACGTGCGGCACGGGCAGCTTTACGAGCACGAGCAGCCAATAGAGCCTTACCGATTATTTTACGAGCTACTGCCGGATGTTCCTCAAGATAATAAGCAAAATACTCATTCATTACTTGCGTTACATAGCCTTGGACCTCTGGGTTGCCAAGTTTGTTTTTGGTTTGGCCTTCAAACTGCGGATCTGGCAGTTTTACTAAAAGTACTGCTGTTAATCCTTCACGTGTGTCTTCGCCGGTTAGGTTTTCTTCTTTCTCTTTTAGAAGACCTGACTTTCGAGCATAGTCGTTAATTACCCTTGTAAGAGCTGTTCGAAAACCTGTTAAATGCGTACCACCATCTGGGTTAAACACGTTATTAGCAAAGGCTTTGACGGTTTCGTTGTAGGTATCGGCATACTGGATTGCGATTTCGACCATTGATTCTTCAACTTGTTTTTCGACGTAAAATATATCTTCGTCAACAACATCCTTGCCGGTGTTAAGGTGTCGTACATAGCTTTGAATACCACCTTCAAAATAAAATCCGTATCTGTCGCCAGTACGTTCATCGATTACTGTAGCTTTAGCACCTTTGGTCAAATACGCTTGGTGGCGCAAATAATCGAGCACCCAGCCATAATCCATGCTTACAGTTTCAAAAATCGTATCATCGGGATAAAAAGTGATTGTTGTTCCCGAAGTTGTTGTATCGCCTACAACTTCTACTTTAGAGGTAGGAATACCCCGTTCATAGGTTTGCTGATAGACTTTTCCGTCGCGCCTTACCTCAGCGATTAGCTTGGTTGAAAGGGCGTTAACAACACTCGAACCAACTCCATGGAGTCCGCTTGATACTTTATAGCCACCACCTCCGAACTTACCACCGGCATGTAGTACTGTTAGTACGGTTTCGAGTGTGCTCTTACCAGTTTTTGGATGTTTTTCAACAGGTATACCGCGTCCGTCATCTGTAACCCTTACGCCACCATCGGCCATTAGAACTACCTCTACGGTTGTAGCAAAACCAGCTATAACCTCATCTATGCAGTTATCGGCAACTTCTTTAATCATGTGATGTACACCGTCATAGCCTGTGCTACCAATGTACATACCTGGTCTTTTTCTTACAGGATCGAGCCCTTCAAGAACTTGAATCTGACTTGCGTCGTAATCACTAGCTTTTTTTTGTTTACTCACTAAGAAAAACTCCCTCTCTTATTGATTAAGTGGCAACATTCTAGCTACGGGCAGAACTAACTGCTCGCCACCCTAGCCAACTGAACGTTACCTCATCTGTCCATATTATAAATTAATTGTCTTTTACTAGCAACAGTCCGATATATCGCTTGCGTGAACACTTTTTTTACAGTTTAATTAATTAAGAGCTTATGCTTGATAACTTAGTTTTAAGAAGGCCCCGTGTAAGTGTTCAATAAATTAGTATCAAATTTGCCTTATAATCCAAGCCTTATCAACCAGGTCTCTTTTTATGCAAAAAGGTTACACGAAGAAGCTATATTAAGAAGACTGGGCCTTATTTTTGTATCCCTAGCCATGTTGGTGCAGTTGTTCGCTGCAATATTCCCCGCCCAAAAGTCTCTGGCATCATCACCTAACGATATTGTTAGCGGACTTAGTAACAATCGCTCATCAGTATTAGCTGCCTGGGATAACAACACCGGAAATGTACGAGCTATTTACCGAAAGTTCGGAATCACCAGAGATAATCTGGCAAACATGTCATCAACCGCTAGCTCAACTATTAAATCAAATGGTTCTGATTATTGGAGTATTGGTCGCCTACCGCTATCTAACTTTGGGGTTAGCGGATCACAGTGGGGCGAACGAACGGTTAATGCAGAAGGTAATATTGTGTACCAAAGGCCTCTGCGTGCCTGGGACAGCTCTTCGGCTGGAACTTCTTATTCGGCCTTTAAGGGCACCAACCAGTACGGAAAAACTTTTTGGATTCTAAAAGATTGCGGAAACTTAACCTTTGTTGGAGCCTATACGCCAAGTCCGCCAACTCCCAAATTTGAACTTCATAAGAGCCTTATAACTGCGAACAAGGTTAAGCCCGGTGATACAGTTAAGTTTAGGATTGAGTATCGAAATACTGTTGAAGACTCGATGGTTAACAATTTTAAGGTAACAGATACGATTAGTAGTAATTTTGAATTTGTGTCGCTTGGCGGTATGACAAGCCGAAGTGGCAACACCTTAACTATCGCTAAAAGTTCAATTGCCTACTACCCAACTTACACTGCTCAAATTTTAACGGTTAAGGTGAAGTCTGGAGTTAAAGCTGGTACTTTAATCTGTAATCAAGCTACGGCTAGCTCGTCGAATGCGGGGTCTAAAACCTCGGAAAAACCATGTGTGACGGTTATCTCGACATCTAGTCCTAATCCACCACCGCCTACAACACCAACGCCTACACCAAAGCCATCACCTCCACCATCGACTAAAACTCCTCCGCCACCGCCCTCTAACCCAACCGCATCTGGCTACTGTGTTTCGAGCTTCTTGAGTAGTTCGACTACTACCTCGGCAGTAATCAAGACTGAGGTTTTTACAGATGGCTCAACTAAGTTAACCGGCTACACATATGACATTGGTAATAATGGTTCTACTGATGCAAAAGTAACAACGTCTGATAAAACTTACACTAAAACCATAACTGGCCTAAAAGCTGGCGAACCAACAACAATTGGAGTTAGGGCTCAGCTGGTAAACGGATCCGCAAAATCCGAAACAGCTAACTGCCCGGTTGATGTTACCGCAGATGAAGAGCCAAGACTAGTTCAAACTAAGTCCGTTAAGAACATTACTACAGGTGTTAAAAATGCCGACGGTACAAGCGTTAAGATTGGTGATACCCTGGAGTTTAGTTTAGTTACCGAAAACGTAACCAGCACGGACTATAAAAACTACAAGGGCAAGGATTACTTTGGTGACGTGCTTGAATATGCCGATATTCTTGATAAAGATGAGCTAAAAAAGCAAGGACTAGTACTTAGTAGCGACAATTACATAAAGTGGGCTAGCCCAGTAATCAAAGGTAATTCGCAAGAAGTTAAAACAATTACAGTAAAAATTAAAGATATCGTTCCCAGTACAAATCAGCCAAACCAAGCTTCTACCAGTTATGACTGCAAAATATCGAACGTATATGGTAACGAGGTTCTAATAAACGTTAACTGTCCTTTGGTAAAAAATATCGAACAAGTTACAAAGCAATTGCCAAACACAGGCCCTGGGGCAGGAGCGGTTATAACTGTTTTACTAGCAATGTTTGTAGGCTATTTCTTTATGCGAGCCAGATTAATGTCTCGCGAACTTGAGCTAGTTAAGCAAGAATACACAGCAGGAGGATTTTAAATGAGCGAACGCGGACACGAACATTTAAAAAGTCAACCAACACCCGAAGCACACTCTACAGAACATTTAAAGCATAGACCTACACCCGAAAAGCACAACACCAAACACGAACATAAAGAAAATCTGGACGAGATTCAGCGTAGTATCGAACAGCACGCCAAAAAAGCACACGAAACCAAGCACCATCATAGCCCTGAAAGCTCACAGGGTGGCTCTGAAGCCTTCGTAACCAAAGAGCTTAAGGTTTTAGCGTTTAATCGAACAATGAGCCGTATAAGGCGCAATTTAAGCCCTATTGATAGGACTATGAGTAAAGTAATACACAACCAAGGCGTAGATAAAGTTTCAACGGCCATGGAAAAAACTGTAGCTCGTCCTTCGTCACTTCTAGTTGGTGGGACTCTGGCCGTAACAGGTGGATTTGCTTACTTTTACATCGCCAAACATTATGGATACGAATATAATGCCGGTGTTTTAATAATGCTTTTTGTTATTGGGTATTTAATCGGCCTGCTGTTTGAACTTATCAAAAAAGCTACGCATAGCCGTTAGGTATGAAAAAGCCCCAGTTTCCTGGGGCGCTTTGGCTGAACCGTTCCAACTCGACGGTTCCAGCCCTTTAAGTCTCAATCCTTTAGTATTAGTAGTTGTCCGCGTTCTTGTCGTAGTTGACGAACTCCAGGCGAGACCTGCTCTTGGGCTTCTGCTTCTTGACGACAGGCTTGGCTCTGTGCACCGATATGATGAGATCGTACCAGCTGATCATCCCCATGTAGATGATCACGGAGGTCATGAGTCCCCACATCAGGCAAACTCCGATCTCCTGCCATGAGCTGTGCATCTCTGCAAGCGGCAACAACATGCTCATGAAGCCCGCGCACGAAGAGATGACGATGGCATACAGATGCAGGTGCTTTCGATTCATATTGGCGCCTTTCGGTCAGTTGGATTTTCTGCTCCGGATCGCCACGACTACCAGAGCGATGACGGTTATCAGGAGAGCCAGAGCTGGCCTCTCCCACGAGTAGAACTCTGAGGAATCTTTGAGGACGGATCCCATCATCGCGCATCGACTTGCTTCTCGAGCGAGGAAATCTGTTCATCGATCTCCATGATGCGTTTGTTGATGCGAGCGATCTCGGCATGGGTCGGATCAAATTCCGGACCATTGCACGGTGACATGCGCCACTGTCCAAGCCGAATTGCCAAGCGGTTCTGCTCCTGCTTGAGACGGCGCAACTTAATGCGTCGATGCATTTCTTGTAACACTTTACTCCTTTAAAATGAGCTAACCTCGGCGCGAGCCGAGCGTTAGCTCAAGGCTTGTTGGAACACCGAAATTCAAGTAATATTATATAACTTTGTGGTATTTTTTTCAATATCAAATAATCTGTTAAAGGCTTGTCGAATTTGGATCTTCTGTTCGCAAATTGCCCTCTTTATCAATGTAGATATGCACATCGCTGTTTTGTGATGCGCCGTCAGCATTTAACTTAACAACGTGCTCCGACTGCTTTACAGATGGTTTTGGCGGTTCTACTGGAGTTTTTAGGTCAATTGTAGGCTTTGGTGGTTGTGTAGCATTAACTTGTGCTGGTTTTGGAGCTGGTTCTGGAGCTGTTGACGGTAAAGGCTGAGCTGAAGTTGGTGCCTGCCCAATAGGTGGTGTCTGGGCTTTACGCTTTGCCAGCCATTCATCAAGGAACGAGCTTGAACTTTTTGCGGGGCTTGGTGGGGCTTTAGGGGTTGCACCAACAGCACCTGCTTGGCTAAGGCTTTGACCCGACAAGGGCGAATCAGGTTCTTTTGTTTTTAACCTGGTGAATATATCCTGTTCAACTACGCTCTTTGGCTTGCCGTACTTTGCTGCTGATAGTTGCTTAAGCGCATCTGCTAGCTGGGGATTCGGTGTACCGAGCTGAGGCAAGTTAGCCATGCTAAACGGTTGAGCTGGTACACCACCAATCAACATTCTAACCACGCTGTTAAAGTTAGGCATTCGCTCTAAATCGTTTTCGTCAAACACTGGATCAAATAACTTCCTAAGTGCTTCAGCGTCTGCCGTTCCTACCCTATGAGCAATAATCGTACCAACATTACCAAACACCGACTCCCTGATTTGATCAGTTAGCTGAGTAGTAAATTGGTTGGCCACAATTAAGTTAAGTTTATACTTTCGGGCTTCAGATAAAATTTCGGCAAAACTGTCGGTAGAAAAGTTTTGAAACTCATCAACATACAAACAAAACGGCCGACGTTCTGACTCTGGTACATCTGCCCGGCTCATAGCTGCCGCCTGGAACTTCATTACAAAAATCATACCCAATAACTTTGAGTTTAAGTCGCCTGTTCGGCCTTTTGACAGATTAACTAAAAGGATCTTTCCGCTATCCATAACCTCGCGCAGATTAAACGAACTTTTAGTTTGGCCAATGATATTACGCATCATTTCATTAGATCTAAAGGCGCCAAACTTAGATACAAACCAGCCCAAGACCTCGCTCTTGTGGTAATCGCTCGTTTGAGCCATCTCTTTGTTCCAAAAATCTAAAACTGTCTGATCGGTTACGTATTGTAGTTTTTCGCGCATATAGCGGTTATCTTGAAAAACATTTGGTATGTCAATAAATGTAGACCCGCCTGGGTCAGCCATCAGTGTGAGAGCAGCGTTTCTAAACCAGTGCTCGTAGCGCGGGCCAATGATGCCGGTATGACCAGGGTCATACAGTTTATAAAGCATATTGATAGATTCTTGGATTAAAAAGTCTTTTTGCTCGGGGTTATGAAACTCAAACATATTGAGCCCAAGGGGATAGTCCATATCTGCTGGGCAAAAGTAGATTACGTCCTCAGTGCGTTCACGGGGTACCATCGCCAACAGTTTTTCAGATATATCACCGTGAGGATCAATAAATGCAAAACCCCGACCCTCTAACATATCTTGTAGGGCTAGATTTTCCATTAAAGTTGACTTACCTGTACCGGTTTGGCCAACAATGTAGATATGGCGCATTCGGTCCTCAAGCGTTAAACGAATAGCTTTTTTGGCGCCTCTGAACACATTATAGCCAAGCAGTATGCCGTCATCAGCAATGTTACGAGGCCCATCAACCTGTTTGGATGCCTGCCTTTCGAGTTGTGAGGTTGGTATGTTACCCTGATCCGGAAAATGAAAAAGTGTTGCTAACTCAACTGTATTTAAAACATTTGAATTTTGCTCCTGCGGAAAAAACCTAAGAATATAAGCCGTAATAAAACTATCTATATCTTTAGCTGGTAAATATTTAAAGCCATTTTTACCAGGTGAATCGAACAATGAAAAGGTGGCTACGACATTATTTAACACCTTTTGAGCCCGCTGCGAGATATTAGAAGACGTAATTACTCTAATTAAAACCTCGTAGCCAGCATGTCGAGTTTTATCGTCCATTGCATCCACTATTGACTGGTCTAAGCTTGAAACTGGTTTTTCGGGCTTATCTTGCCCGCCAGATTTATCTTCGGGCGGTTTTACCAGAGCTGTAAACAGTTGGCTAAACCACCAAAAAGCCATATCGAACCCAGCACGTTTTTTTACTCCTTTACGTTTTTTATCAGCTTCAGACTGGACTGATTTGCGCCAACCCGGATTGGCCGGCCTAAGAAGTATCTGTATACCGGCACCATCCTCTTTTTCTAGTGACGATAACGAATTAAGTAGTGCCTGCATCGGATCACGTTTTAAATCTTGATATGTCGCAACTGGGAATGCAAAGTGTTCTTTTAGGGCAATTTCGCCACCCATTGTGCCACTAATTTTACCTACCGGACTAAAGACGTTATGTTCCGAAACTTCTTCTAGCTGAGCGGTTGGATAAGCGCTAATAATCGCCTGCTCGACTACGTTGACTAATGCAACTGGTACAGCAGTATAAAAATGCACAAAACCATTCTGGGCAACTATCTCAAGTGCGATATGTCGTTGGCCATAATATCGTGATTTAAAGCCCTTTTGAGCTGTGCTCGCTAAGATGTTGTACAAGACCTGAGCCTTGGATATGTTTTCATCGGCTATATCGCGCTCGTCACGGCTACCGGATTCAACATCATCGCTAAGAGGAGGCAGGTGAATTAGGAGTGGCACCATCTTAAGCCCACGTTCATAATTTTTTTGTTCTCTGTAGATTTTTCTAATGTAAACAAAAGCAAAGCCAGCAACTACAAGGCTTAAAGCCAAAAATACCGCTAGGATTATTATTAGGGTCATGCCTTGCTATCTTCAGGATTTTTTAACTGCTTATTGAATCGCTTACCGATATAATCGGCCTTCACTTTGCTTAGTTCATTGTTTTGCATATATGGGTCATTTTTAGTCTGTTCAACGATGTTTTTAGCTTTTTGAACCCATTGTTTTTCGATTAAATCAGCGTCATCAGCCTTAAGGCCACTGGTAGCGACTACCGGCTGAGCAACTGAAGTTTGATCAAGTGTAATATTAGTGGCTGGCTGTGCCACCTGAGCTGGATCGGTGGCAACTACCGGATTTATAGGTGCAGGAGAGCTTGGGCTTGGTAGTTCTTGAGTTGAAACCTGTTCTACGGCCTGTTTAGAGCCATCTTCAACCTGATCCGATTGTTTGGGAATCTCAAAGCTTGGTTGTGGTTGTGTGTTCTGATTATCCATATCCGCTTTAAAGTATAACTCAATTTAGCTAGCAAAAAAACGAATGATATCAGTTAAAGGCGCCTGTTAATGTACAAGCTAAGCCCGGAACCAAGCAATAAGAGTACCAGAATATCTAATGGCTTCACCTCGCCTGTACTTTTTAGCATCAAAAAAACTACCAAAAATGTTACCGCTAACCCAACCCAGGTCTTTGTTTTTGTGCTTGCCGGCAACCTAACAAGACCAATAAATAGCAATATTAAGCTATAAACTGTTACCCAAATAAGTAAAAAAAACAGGGGTATAGCTACTATATCTTGCCTTGGATTTGTTAGAGATGAAAGTACCAAAAGCAAACTAAAACTGCCAGCTAATAGCATAGCCGGCAGTTTGACACTAGTTTTTGTTTTTACAATTTCTTGCTTCATGCAAGCATTGTACATGCTAAGAGCCGGGACGGTAAATGCGCCCATTATAAATTACTATTTAGCGCTTACCGTCCTATCGGCTTGACTGACCGCTCAATTTTGCCTTTAGGGCAAAAAGAGCGCTGACACAATCAAAAATCTTACGGCAGACTTTTGTTGGATTTTTGCGTTTTTGTTTTCATACGCTGAACAAAATTGTAGCAAAAATGTATACAAAAGTCAATATACTTTTGTTATGATTTTAACAATAGTACAGTTCTTAGTGTTATAGCTCAATTTGTCATTTTCATTTTTAACTAATGTATTTAACACTACAATTATTTGCCAATTTGAATTTTTAAATTTGATCAGGTAAATTTTTGTACTAGTATTTTGAAGTAAATATTTAATTAATCGAACACATTAATATTTAGAGTTTTCGCTAACATTTTGGTGATTTGGCAACGTTCTATGACTGGCATATTTATTTTTTAATGCGCGTTAAATCCACAATTTAGCTGCGTTAAAATTTTTAGATGCATTTTATTTTAAGGATTTTGTTAATACAGTTTTGCGTATTTTGATTAAATTTTTGGTTGAATGGTAATTTATATGCACAGGTAATTCCGACTTTAGGCATGTCAAATAAGTTATATTGGCCCTGCGCTGACTTAGCTTATTGCCCAAAATTGATGTTTATGCCAATGTCATATGCCTAGTTGATTGCTAATTTTAACCTTCGTTAAGCCTTAAGGCTCTTAGCTAGAAGTAGTTTATTTTTTCTAGATTTTAGTCACAGCTTTATTATTAAATTTACGGCATTTTTGCTCCTGGTTTGGTAAAATTTTAGTTATTTTTGTGCTCAAGCATTAGAGTTATGCACAGGTTTATGAATAAAACTTAAATAAATGTATTGACATCAAAAACAGTAATTTATAAGATGAGGATGGCACTTGAATAAAAAAAGTGCTCAAAACAAAAAACGTATCGTAACAACGGCTTCTCGCGAGCCGTTGTTCCATCCAAGAAACTTGGAACAACAGATACGTCGTAACACCTCTAAAACCCAATAAACAAAAATCACCTACGTAAGAATACCTGGTTAACCCGCCAGGTATTTTTACTTTTGAAAATTTACTAAAAATGCGATAATATAATTATGACAATTAGCATAAAAAGTATTATTGGTACTTTTAATGACTATCGGGTCGTTGAGGTTGAAACACATGCATCAAAAGGCTTGCCGACTATTTCGATAATTGGTGACGTGAGCCGTGTGGTTGATGAAGCCAAAGACCGCCTGCGGGCTAGCTTTACAAACTCTGACTTACAAATACCCAAAAAACGAATTACAATTAATATTGCCCCAGCCGACATAAAAAAGGATGATAGCGGTTTAGACACAGCACTGGCTGTGTCGCTTTTGTTTTCGAGCGGTCAAATTAAAGTTAGCGAGCAGTTAGATAGAGCAATATTTATTGGCGAGCTTGGCCTAGAAGGTGATATTCGCAACGGACGCGGAATAATTGGCAAGTTAATTTATGGTAAAAAAATGGGGTACGACACATTTATCATCCCTACTGCTAGTCTTAAACAAGCAAGTGTTGTACCCAATGTAAAGTTAATAGCCGTATCTAGCCTAAGGCAACTTTATCTTCATCTTAACGATACTGTACCTATTAAGCCGATATCTAGCTCTAATAAACCTTTAGATAACCGACCCCTACCACCAAATTATATTGATTTTAATGAGGTAGCTGGCCAGCACCTTGCCAAACGAGCACTTGAAATTGCTGCTGCCGGACGTCACAATATTTTACTTTTTGGGCCACCCGGTACCGGAAAAAGCATGCTGGCAAAGGCATTACCTGGCATATTACCACCTTTAGATCTTGATGATGTTCTTGAGGTAACACATCTGCATAGCCTACATTCATCAAGCGAAAATAATATTTGCTACTTTCCGCCAATTAGATCGCCTCACCATAGCACTAGCACTGTAGCGTTAGTCGGAGGTGGCACATCACCAAAGCCAGGTGAAATATCTTTGGCCCATAAAGGTGTTTTACTGCTTGACGAACTACCAGAATTTAATCGAAGCGCTCTGGAAGCCCTAAGACAGCCGATGGAAGATAGATTGGTAAGTATCGCCCGTGCCCGTGATTCCGTGTCCTACCCGGCTGATTTTATCTTGGTAGCCACAGAAAACCCCTGCCCTTGTGGCAATCTTGGTAGCCAAAAACCTTGTGTTTGCTCTAGTTCATCAATCTTGCGATATCAACAAAAGGTTTCCGGGCCAATTCTTGATAGGATTGATTTATTTGTATCGGTACACGATATAAACTACAAACAAATCATAAGCGATGGCAAGCAAGGTGAAGCTAGTTCGGTTATCAGACAAAGAGTTACAAACGCTATTAAAGCCCAAGCAAAAAGATTTGATACTAATGCTTATAATTCACAAATGAGTAATAAAGCTATTAAAAAACTAGCTATGCTAACACCGCCCGCTAAAGACCTGCTAGATAATGCCTCGCAAAAACTTGATTTATCGGCCCGGGCCTACATAAGGTGCATAAGAGTAGCGCGAACAATTGCTGACCTGGACGGCAGCCCGACTATTGAACTAAACCACATAAGTGAAGCCATACAATACCGACAACCAAGCGTTAATCGATTGGTAAGTGCTTGACCCCACCCAATATTTTTGCGCGCAAAAATATTGGGTGGGGTTGACCTCTGTTCTTACATCTGTTAAGATTACAATAATCTTGAAGGAGAACACTTAAAATTAGCGCCGCTACAAGAGTAAACGAAGCAATTCGGGCTAGTGAGCTTCGGGTTATTGATGTAGATGGCCGTCAGCTAGGCGTTTTAAAACGCGCCGAGGCCCTAAGGGCTGCCGAAGAAGCTGGGCTAGATTTAGTCGAAGTGTCACCAGACGCTAAGCCTCCTGTTGCCAAGATTGTTGACTGGGGTAAATATAACTACCAGCGCACTAAACAATTACAAAAGAATAAACGTAATGCTAAACAGCTCGAAGTTAAGCAAATGCGTTTTGGTCTAAAAATCGGTGATCACGACCTCGAAGTCAAGCTAACTAAGGTTAAAAACTTCCTTAATGCTGGACATAAAGTAAAAATTGCGGTAGTATATCGCGGTCGAGAATTAGCTCATAAAGACTTGGGCTACAAGCTAGCCGATAAGATAATCGAACTACTTAGCGATATTGCGGCAGTCGATCAAGACCCACAGTTTGCAGGCCGGCAGTTAACATTTGTCGTAAGGAGTAATAATGCCAAAGCTAAAAACCCATAGTGGTACTAAAAAACGCGCGAGACTTACCAAAAATGGTAAGGTTTTAAGACGTAGGGCTTCTGGTAATCATTTTTTACAAAAGAAAAGCGCAGCTCGTAAACGTGGATTCGCCGGAGTCGAAGAACTTACCGGTAAGCAATCAAAGAATATAAAGCTTAAGCTTGGCGCATAATACGCCAAGGAGATTATTATGAGAGTTAAAAGAGGCACCACTACTAATCGTAAGCATGGCAAAATCCGCCAAGCTACTAAGGGCATGCAAAGATCACACCGAACTTCTGTTAAACGCGGTAAACAAGCTGTAACAAGGTCTTTAGTTAACTCATACAATGATAGACGAAATAAAAAACGAACCTTTAGAGCTCTTTGGAATGCTCGTATAAACGCTGGTGCTCGCCAAAACGGCACAACCTACAGCCGTCTTATTAATGGTTTAAAAACTGCAAATATTCAATTAGACCGCAAAATTTTAGCCGAACTGGCTGTTAACGAACCAAAAGCCTTCACGGCAGTGGTCAAATCTGCCAAAATTAAATAAATCCCTGCTACAATCTTGTTATGTACTACCTTGCAGGGCCAATTTTTGAATGGTGGTTTACGCCAATATTCCTTTTTTTTATGTTCCTACCATTTATCTTGGCAAGTGTAGTTACATGGGCGATTTTAAGATTTATCTTCCATAAACAGCCTACTAGACTCTACTTAAAGTGCTTGGGGGTTTGGCTATTAATTGGTCTGGTTGTTTTTGTTCTTATAGACAAGATATTTTCTCAATAAGACGTACTTTACTAAAAAACTCCTCAAACGAGGAGTTTTTTAGTGCGCCGGGCTTTCTATAAGCCGGGTTCTGTCCCCAGCACCTTTCAGGGCTTTACGCTTGAGTAAAGTACAAGGCGAAAATGAAGCGCGAAGCGAATCGTATATGAATACGATGAGTGAGCACTGCAATTTTCAACGCAGTAATTTACCGAGAGCTTGGGCAGAGTTGCAGGCTTTGCCTGAAAGCAGTCCCAAGCGACGTATAGAACTGAAAGGTACTGGGGGCTAATCATCTATCTAGTTATATTGTTGCCAATATAATCAAGCGGATTAAAGCGACGACCGTAGCGAGCTACCCTTTAGGCCATCTCCTTGCAGTAGGCAGGGTTTACCTCTCCACCGCGTCACCGCGACGAACTGTGGGCTCTTACCCCACTCTTTTCACCATTTCCACGTCCTTTAGGGCGTGGTTGTGTCGTTTCTGTGGCACTTTCCCTAAGGTTTCCCTCGGTTGCCGTTAACAACTGCCTTGCTCTGTACTGCCCGGACTTTCCTCCCGCCCCGTTAGGGACCGGCGATTAGCCAAAAGCCCTGCGCACTACTTATTATAACCGTTTTCTTGTTCGTCTAAAATACGGTTTACTTCGCTATCTGCCTGTTTGTTAAGCTCTCTTGGCACGTGGTTAAAGTGTACTTTTTTAAATTTTTTAGATAATTCGACCAAAGATTCGTAAATTGGCCAGAGATCACGATTTTTAACCTTATATTCCCCACGCATCTGCTTAACTACCAACTCGCTATCCATAAATACATGAACAGTTTTTGCATTTAGTTGGAGTAGCCTTTCAAGGCCACGGCGCAAAGCTTGGTACTCTGCTTGGTTGTTGGTGGTTATTCCAATAAACAATCCATCGGATTCTAGCTCATTACCGTCCATATCCTGAATAACATAGGCCGAAGCCGATGGGCCTGGGTTGCCTCGACTGCCACCATCGGTATATAGCTTAACCTCAGAAAGCTCACGCAACGCATTAGCCAGCTTATTAGCTGAGCTACTAACTCCGCTAATGCTCTCGTCATTATCGCTGTGTTGCAAGCTCCGGTCAGCAGTCACAGTACCTGCTTGTACAGCTCCTTTGCTGTCCTCGCTTGCGCCTTGCGCTAATAACGATTGCGAAGCATTCTTATCTGTTGATTCTGATGTATTATTTTCTACATCAACGGAATTTATGCTGATTATATCTACCAATGCGAAATCCCTCTCTTCATTTTTGTCTAAATCCTGGGCTTTTAATAGCCACTGCTCTTTTGGGTGCCACTGCGTAGCGCCAAACCATAGCTCTTTAGGAATAATGTTGCGATCAGCTATCTCGCCTTTATAATTTTTATACTTAATTGTTAGTTTTTTGTTCTCTTGATTCACGTGTTAATAATATCATTAATAATGCTTTGAATGTTTTGATTAAATTTTTTATCTTTTAATTCATAGTATCTAAAGTTATACTTTTTGGCTTCGCTTCGAAAATACATACTCATCTCTTTAACAAATGCCCCCATTGCTTCGATTTTTGCGTCACTATAATTTATCGCATGCATCCAATCCCACTCAGGATTGTCCCTGGCAAATTTTAGCATTTGTACCCAATGCTTTTCATCTGTATTACCAATAAAGATTACGGTCTTTGGCTGATTTTGCATGTTTGCTACAAGGTTCGGCAGTATGCCTACTCCCTCTAATATATGTGCCTCATTATCCTCACAAAAAGCATTGCAAAAGCCAACCACTGAAGGCCATAAAAACTTTGATTCGGTATTTTGTATATTAACTACTTCTTGGGGTTCGTTTAAGTGTTGGCTAAGCCACTCAAATTCTGGTAACTCTTCATTTTTATTTACTATAAATAGATCACTTTCACTATCTTTTACTGCTTTCTTTACTGCATTCCTGATTGCATCGGTTGAAGCAACATGACCATTAATCTGCCTAGCTAACTGATTTGCCAAAATTCCCTTGCCAACTCTAGGCGGACCACCAATGAAATATGTTCTTTGCAAAGCATTATTTTGAGGATTCATTTTTTTGTTCTAGTTTGTTCACCTAACAATAATAACAGAAATTGGTCGGGGTGACAGGACTTGAACCTGCGACCTCACGGCCCCCAGCCGTACGCG
>CAZAAL010000005.1:0-31033 GCA_964483315.1 uncultured Candidatus Saccharibacteria bacterium | reverse complement strand
GTAGCCTAGCCTGGAAGTTGATGGTTGAGGATGTGGCGGCGTAGGCGGTTTGTGGAGGAGTATATAGTACACGCGCGAAGAGGGTCAGTAGTGATACCACTACCACCCCATACAGGAGGATAGACCTCATCAATCCGTTGCGAGTCGGTGATTGAGACATTAAGAGCTTGCGAGTTTTGAAACTTTTGTGTACTGTTTTTGGTTTTAAACAGCTTGTCTAAATAGTAAACCTCTTAGCATAAGCGGTCAACAAAAATCTATATATAATTTATAAAATCCTGTGGATAAGTTTGTTGGTAGATGCTAAATTTTGGCAAAAATTGGTTAATCGTTTTAAACTGATAAGCTACACACATTTAGCCACTCTTTTAAGCTCCAAACATCATCTATTAATTATATTGCAAGGTGGAACCCTGCAAGATTATATTACCTGTTAAATACTAACATGTTATGATATTTTATGTTTTGCAGGGTTCCACCTTGCAGGATTGTAAATTTGAGTATAATTTGTGTGTTGTTTGAGTAAATTTTGAGCTAAAAATTAACTATTTTTTAAGCCGATTTATTGATGCTTGTCGATTTTATAAATTTATTCGGCTTTTTTGCTTGATGCAATTTTGGATATTTTTATCACGCTGTGTCGTTGACGATGACCACGAACTTTACGCACACGCTTTTTGGATTTGTAGCGAATCGCTAGAACCTTCTCGCCCTTCACTTCTGGGTCAACAACTTCTGCACTAACACTGGTTCCAGAAACGGTTGGTGCACCTACCTCGGTTTTATCACCATCGATAACTAAAAGTGTGTCAAAGTTAACCGACTTTTTATCGGTTTTTAACAGATCTACCTCAAGCTGATCGCCTTCTGCGACCAAGTATTGCTTACCGCCGGTTGTTATAACTGCTTTTTTCATGATTCAGCTGATAGCTTAACAGATAAGATGATTCTAATCAACCCTTTAAAGCCAAAATGCTATTTTGCCTTTTTTAAGCTGATACTGAGCTCTTGGCCTTCAATCTTAACGGATTCGCTGTGCGTAGGGTCCGCTTTAAGCTCACTAGTTGTTAAAGTTTCTGTAAAAATATCCGCCTTATGAGCTTTAAACGCTAAGATTAACTCCTTAGAATCGCTAGCAATAGTCAGCTCAATTCGATCATCGACATTAAGCCCAGCGTTTTTACGCGCATTTTGAACATTTCTGATTAATTCCCTAGCAATACCTTCTAGCTTAAGCTCTTCTGACAAATTTGTGTCTAATTTTGTGGAGCCTGATTTAACAAATTTTACTTCTTTAACGTTAAGCTCCTCTTTAATTATTTCAGTTAGCGCTATGTGATTGGATAGTTCAAGGCTGACAGATACGCTTGCTAGTGGCTGGCGAACCTTAACTCCGGCTTCAGCTCTAAGCGCTAAACCTTCCGTTATAACATCCCTTACTTGTTTCATCTCATCTAGTACTATATGGCTAGTACTATCGTGCGTGCTCCACTCTTCCAGATGTACTGATTCTTTATCTGTTAAGTGCCTGTAAATTGCTTCACTCATAAACGGTGTAAATGGCGCTAAAAGCTTACAGGTTTGGACTAAAACGTAATGTAGGGTTCTGTAGGCTGTATCTTTATCGGCATCGTTTTCGGACTTCCAAAAGCGCTTCCGACTACGGCGAACGTACCAGTTAGAAAGGTCTTCAAGTAGCTCAAATATTGGTTTTACGGCTTTAGGTACGTTATAGGCATCCATATTTTGGCCGACTAAGGTGTTAGTTTCGTGCAAGCGCGAGACAATCCAAATATCTAAAACATTTGTAAGATCTGGTAATGGATCGTCAAGATTACCGTCCCATTGCCAACCATCTACCTCGGCGTAGGTGCTAAAAAAGTCATAAACGTTCCAAAGCATGGAAAGTTTACGGTAAATATCTGATACGTCTTTATCGAGCATAGCAACATCTTCGCCGTTTAACAGAGGCGAACTTAAGAAGTACATTCTAAGGGCATCAGCCGAGAAGCTGTCCATTAACTCATTTGGATCGGTATAGTTACCAAAGCTTTTGCTCATCTTTCGGCCATCGTTGCCAGCAATTGAACCTGTTACGATTACATTTTTGAAACTGCTCTCATCAAAAAGTGCGGTTGATACAGCATGTAAATAATAAAACCAGGCTCGAACCTGGCCAACGTACTCGGCAATAAAATCGCCCGGAAAGTTTGATTCGAACTTTTCTTTGTTTTCAAAAGGATAATGGAACTGCGCGTAAGGCATGCTTCCGCTCTCGAACCAACAGTCTAACACCTTATCGATACGCTTATATTCCACACCGTCAATCTCAAAAGTTACTTCATCAATCCAGGGCCTGTGATAATCCTCTAGTCGAACGCCTGAAAGCTCGTATAGCTCGTCATAACTGCCGATGACTTTGATATGCTCTTTACCTTTTTTATCGACACCTTTCCAGACAGGCATGGCTGTTGCCCAAAAGCGATCACGGCTTATATTCCAATCTGGTGCGCTCTCGACAGTTTTAGGAAACCGCCCAGACTTTATGTGGGGTGGGAACCAGTTAATATCGCCATTTAGATCAAGCATTCTTTGGCGCTGATCCTCGATATTTAAAAACCAGCTTGGATGCGCTCGATACATAAGTTTTGTGCCACATCTGTGACAATGTGGATAGCTGTGCCGATAATAATCAATCTTGAGCAAGTGGCCTTGCTCCATCAAAGTCTTGGCGATGGTCTTATTTACATCCCAAACAAGTTGGCCCTGCCACGGACCTTCGGTGTAAAGGCCATTTTCATCGATAACGCTAACTACGGAGATTGAGTGGCTTTTTGCTAGGTCATAATCCTCCTCACCATAAGCTGGCGCAAGATGGACAATACCTGTTCCCTCCTCTGTGGTTACATAAGGAGCTGACCAAACTTTGTGAGCGTTGTCACCACGATGCTCAAATAACGGCTCGTACTCTAACCCAACCAAATCCTTACCATGGACTAGATGCTGTACCTCGTAATCCAATAGTTGGTGCTTTTCATCTGTTAAAACTTTATCGAGTAGTTCCTCGGCTAAAATTAACACATCTTTACCAACTTTAACTTTAGCGTAAGTTAGCCCAGCATTAACGGCTACAGCCGTGTTAGCTACTAGTGTCCAAGGAGTAGTTGTCCAGGCTAGTAGGTAGGCCTCTTGGTCTTTAATTTTGAACTTCACATAAACGCTTGGGTCAGTAACGTCTTGGTAACTGTTATCCATGGCCACCTCGGCCTTGCTGATTGGCGTAGCGTCGCGAGTACAATAAAGCAGTACCTTTTCGCCCTCGTAGATCTTGCCAGCCTCCCAGAGCTGTTTAAATGCCCACCAAACCGATTCCATGTAGTCGGAGTCCATGGTTTTATAAGCGCCATTAAAATCGACCCAACGACCAATTCGATCTATGGTATCCTCCCACTCGCTACCGGTTTGGATCATATTTTCCCTACAGGTGTTAATGTACTCCTCGAGGCTGATTTTTGTACCGACCTCACTTTTATCTTTGATGCCTAGCTTCTTTTCGGTGTAAACTTCGGCCGGCAGTCCGTGACAGTCCCATCCCCAAACTCGCTCAACACGCTTGCCCTTCATCGTTTGGTAGCGCGGGATGGCGTCTTTAACTACGCTTGAAAGTAAAGTCCCGTGATGCGGGACTCCAGTAATAAACGGTGGTCCATCATAAAATACATACGAGTTATTTTTTGGTCGAGTTTCAACCGACTTTTCGAAAATCTTGTTATCACGCCAATATTTAGCGACTTGTCGCTCGTAATCTTTAGCTGGTTGTCTTGGTTGCTTTTTAAACTTCATATGTTCGCCTTAAAAAAATAAAACACCTCTTTTTTAGCTCTGGATCCGCTATAGCGGAGGTTCCATCCAGATTCAAAAGGGTGCCTTTTGCGCTTAATTATTCCTTTAACGATGGATCATTCGAGAGATTCTACTTGGCTTTTTAGGGCTTTTCTTTCTCCGGCTGGTGGTTGATAGCCACTCTTAACGCCTTTTATTAACTTTAAATTGTGCTTAAAATTATAGTTTAGTTTTTATCTGTTGGCAACTGACCTACCGTGCTCTGACCAACTGTGTAGGCATCGATTTCGTTCATTAACGGTAATGGCAAACCTTGCCAGCTATCATGCAGGCTCCCATCATCTGCTAACGCCAAAACTGCGGGGTAGATTGTTACATCATATAGCTTGGCCATTTGGGCGCCCTCTACCGTCTCTAGACTCACCAAATCAAGCTCTTTGCCATCTTTTAGCATTCGGTAATCACGGGCATAATCTTCAACAGTTCCGCCATGATCGCTTTTAGGATGATAAAGCACAACTACTTTCATATTTTGTAGTGTACAGCTTTTAGGTTATAGGGTCTAGAGCCTGATTGTTATTTTAAGAGTGCCAAGGCCCTAGCTACAGCCAGTGGTGGACCCACAAGATGTACAGACATAACAACTACCGGCTCTTTGGGTTTGGTTACCACAGTTAAAGCACATGGGTGCGTCGTCATCTTTGACCGAAGGTTTTGGTTTTTGTTCAAGTACCGGTGAATTATCTTTTAGGGGCATTTCGATAGTTAATGCGTCAGTTTCGGCATCTTCTTCGGCCTCAACTACTGCCTCTGCTTCGGCTACTGTGTCGGCTACTGCATCACCCTCGAGTAGGCTTGTTTGAATTACTTCTGGTGGCATGTCGTCTAGGCTAGCAAGCCCTAGCTCGAGCCTATCATCAAAGCTTAAGTAGCTAAGAGCAAGTCGCCTAAATATGTAGTCAACAAGCGAGCTGGCTGTTCGAATATCAGGGTCGTCAGTTATGCCGGCTGGTGCAAAGCTCATGTTGGTAAAGCCTTTTACATAGCTCTTTAGCGGTACACCGTATTGCAAACCATAGCTGATTGATCTGGCAAATGCGTCCATGACACCAGCAAGAGTTGAGCCTTGTTTTGCAATTCGGATAAACAGCTCACCTGGAGTGCCGTCATCATATTCGCCAACGGTTACAAATCCTTTGCTGTCAGCGACTCTAAAGCTAAAGGTTTTACCAGATCTAACTCTAGGCAGTTCCCGTCGCATTGCTGAGCGCACAATAATTTTGTCGTTTATTGAGTCAACTGCCTCTGCTGGTGCATCGGCTTTGGGTTCTTCTTTTTCGCTACCTTCTTTTTTAGCCATTGATAGCGGTTGAGCAACTTTACAATTATCGCGATAAATAGCTACCGCCTTTATGCCCATTTGCCATGCATCAATATGCAATTGTTCGATATCTTCAACGCTCACTTCCTCGGGCATGTTTACAGTTTTTGAGATAGCTCCTGATATAAATGGCTGAACTGCTGCCATCATTTTTACGTGACCCAAATAGTGAATAGCGTTGTCACCCATTGAGCAAGCAAAGACATTGACGTGTTCCTTTTTAAGGTGTGGTGCTGCTAAAATTGTTTTTTCAGTGTCGATGTAGTTAATAATTTCATCGATTTGCGATTGACTGTAGCCGAGGTGCTTTAGAGCCCTTGGTACTGTTTGATTGACGATAAACATTGTCCCACCACCGACAAGTTTTTTGACTTTGGTAAGACCAAGGTCAGGCTCGATACCAGTTGTATCACAATCCATCATTAAGCCAATTGTGCCAGTTGGTGCAAGTACGCTTGCTTGACTGTTGCGAACCCCGTGCAGTTCGCTAAGTTCGACTGCTTCATCCCAGGCCGAGGCTGCGGCGCTTAACAGCTCCTCTGATACCAAAGTTGGGTCAACTAATTTAACTTCGTCGCGGTGCATTTTTAGAACTTTGTTCATTGCTTCACGATCTTTATGATACCCAGCAAATGGACCAACTCGACGAGCAATCTTTGCACTTGTAGCGTAGGCGTGACCAGTCATTAAGGCAGTGATTGCTGCAGCCTGTGCACGACCCTCATCGCTATCGTACGGTAAACCTTGGGCCATAAGTAATGCGCCTAAGTTTGCATAGCCAAGCCCTAGTTCGCGATATGCTCTGGCGTTTTTACCAATTTTTTCGGTCGGATATTCACTATAGCCAACTAAAATCTCTTGGGCTGTAAAAATCAGCTCAACGGTGTGTTTGAAGGCTTCAACATCAAACGTATTGTCGTCTTTTAGATATTTAAGTAAATTTATGCTGGCCAGGTTACATGCAGAGTTATCAAGGTGCATATATTCACTGCATGGGTTAGACCCATTTATTCGACCAGCGTTAGGTGCTGTGTGCCATTTGTTGATAGTCGTGTCATATTGCATACCTGGGTCAGCACACTCCCAAGCAGCTTCAGAAAACTGCCTAAACAGCTCCTTTGCTCGGACAGTTTTTACAGTTTTACCAGTAGTAACCGCCTTTAGATCCCATTCTTTGTCATCAAGTACAGCCTGCATAAATTCATCTGTAACACGCACTGAGTTGTTAGCATTTTGGTATTGGACCGAAAAAGCATCCTTGCCATCCAGGCTCATGTCAAAACCAGCGGCTTCAAGCGCGCGTGCCTTGCGTTCTTCAATGGCTTTGGTCCAAATAAATTCCTCAACATCAGGATGATCAACATTTAATATAACCATCTTAGCTGCCCGACGGGTCTTACCGCCACTTTTTATAGTGCCGGCGCTGGCATCGGCTCCGCGCATAAAGCTAACTGGGCCAGAAGCTTTACCGCCACTTTGCTTTAACTGTTCGTATGAACTTCGAAGCGGGCTTAAGTTAACCCCAGAGCCTGAACCGCCCTTAAAAATCATTCCCTCTTCAACGTACCAATTTAAAATTGATGTCATTGTATCTTCAATGCCTAAAATAAAGCAGGCGCTGGCTTGTTGAGAGCGTGAAGGTACGCCAATATTGAACCAAACAGGCGAATTAAACGCAGCTCGCTGAGTAGCTAATATGTATTTTAGTTCTTCTTTAAAATCATTGGCTTCGGTTTCGGACTCGAAATAACCTTCGCTTAAGCCCTGCCTGGTAACCGTATCAACAACACGATCAATTAGATGTTTTAGTGAGCCCTCCCGCTCATCAGTACCCGGTGTGCCGGCAAAATATTTTTGTGCCACAATGTTAATTGCATTAAGCGACCAATCGTCCGGAAACTCCACATCCTTTTGTTCGAAGACCGCTTTTGAGGTCATCGGATTCATGATAACACTGTCGCGTTTGACCCATTTTAATGCGTCATACGCCTTAGTTTTGGGCTGAGTAAACAGCCTTCTGACCCCTAAGCTTGTTGCTTGCGCCATAGTTTATACCCTCACTTATTTTTTAATTTATTTTATTGTTTTTCTTTAGAGCTAGTGTGGGGCTTTAATGACCGCACCTCCCATGGTATCAGTCAGTCCCACGCCATTTGCTCCCCTAGACAAATTAATAATATCTAACTTATCGGCCTAGGGCAACACACCAAATTATTTTTTTGATGATTTATTCTTTGTTTTTTGCTGACGAATTTGTGACAATGCTTTTTCAAAGCTGGCAATGTCTTTAAAGTTACGGTAAACACTAGCAAAACGAACATAAGCAACTTCATTAAGTCCGGCTAATCTTTCCATAACCATCTCACCAATTGCTGTTGAGTTTACCTCGGGCTCGCCCATCTCATGTAAATCACGTTCGATGTCGGCCGTAAATGCCTCTAGCTGCATATTGGTTACTGGAGTTTTTTCAGTTGCCCGTTGCAAACCTGCTAAAAGCTTTTCGCGATTAAACAGTTGCCGAGTCCCATCCTTTTTTACGACAACAAGATTTGGGCGTTCAACCCGTTCATAGGTCGTAAATCGACGTCCACAGTGTAAACACTCGCGTCGCCTGCGTATGGCATCGCCATCAGCAACATCACGTGATTCTATGACTTTACTTTCGGCTGATAAACATTGATGACATTTCACTGATTTTTCTCCTTCGGTCAGCTATCTGTTAAAGGTTCTACCGCTACATATAGTGGTTGTGCTAAGTAATATAACGCTAAGTATGGCGGAGTGCAACCCTATTTTTGCTGTATTTTATACAAAACTTTTACTCTTTATTGTGATCACCGCCACGTCGTGTAAGCCTGCGCAAAAACGATGGCTTGTCCAAATCATCGTCGTCATCGTCACTTAACATAGGGTTCTTTTCTTCTGTTGTCTCAACATCATCTTTTGGCTCTTTTTTGTCGCTGTCATCGTCGTCATCGTCAAGTGACCAAATGCTTGGTGTTGATTTTTCATCTTCTTCATCGCCTAAAGTACCATAGTGGTGTTCTTTTTGAGCGTCCAAATCCATATCTAGACTTTTAATTTCTTCGTCAACTTTGGTTTCTGCCCCAACAGATGCCAAGCCGGAGCCAGATACAGTTGTAGCTTCAATCCCCGCTTTTTTGATAGGCCGATTTGCGTAGTAGCTGTCGTCAAAACCTGTTGCAACCACGGTTACAATAAGTTCGCCTTCAAGATCTTCATTGATTGTTGCCCCAAAAATGATATTCGCATCGTTATCGGCTGCTCCTGTAATTGTTTCGGCCACTGTATTAATCTCATGCATTGCCATATCATGTCCACCAATAACGTTAAATAAAATCCCCCTTGCGCCATCAATTGATACATCTAACAAAGGTGAGGCAATCGCCTGTTGAGCTGCTTCTACGGCACGATTTTCGCCATTGGCACGCCCAATTCCCATAAGCGCTGATCCGGCTTTACTCATAACTGCTTTAACATCGGCGAAGTCTAGGTTAATTAGGCCATGGACGGTAATCAAATCAGATATACCCTGTACACCTTGGCGTAAAACATCATCGGCCACTTTGAATGCCTCTAAAAGTGGAGTTCGTTTATCGATTGTTTGCAGAAGTTTATCGTTAGGAATAAGGATAAGTGTATCGACGCAACGGCGCATGTTTTCGATTGCAACTTCGGCGTTGCGTCGTCTTTTTTCGCCTTCAAAGGCAAACGGCCGAGTAGCAAAGCCAACAACTAGAGCACCTTGTTCTTGGGCTAACTTAGCAACAATATGGCCAGCGCCACTACCAGTGCCACCGCCGGCACCAATTGTGATAAAAACCATGTCGGCACCTCTTAACGATTCGTTGATTTCGTCTTTAGATTCTTCGGCTGCTTTTTGCCCCACCAGTGGATCAGCACCAGCACCAAGACCTTTGGTGGTTTCTTTTCCGATATGAATCTTAACGCCGGCTTTTGAATGATGCAATGCTTGTGAATCAGTATTAATAGCGATAAATTCAACCCCATCCACTCCGGCTTCAACCATCCGGTTAATGGCAGCACCGCCAGCTCCGCCAACACCAACTACTTTAATCCGGGCAAACGTTTCAATTGCGGGTGCAACTTGTTGCATACTTACCTACTCCAAACTTATAAAATTTAAACTTGCTGTCGCTAATTATACTCTAAAAATGTGTTCATATGCAAAATTAATACTCAGCGATTTTTGTGCAAATTTTTAGTTGTATACAAATTGTGTGCCGTACTATTTTTGTTTGGGTTTTTTGACCCTTTTTAAGAGGCCAGAGACTGATACAAACATATTGTTCAAAAGACCTGGCTCGCTCGTTTGTTGGCCATGACCAACTGGGCCCAACAACATATCAAGCATCATTAAACCGACTGGAGCAGCCAATCGCTGGTCATCCAATCCATCAACTATTTTTTCAATATGACGCAGACTACCAATCCGCGCCGGTAGCTGAAGTTGCTCTTTTGCAAAGTCAACCAGCCCAGGCAATTTTGAACCTCCGCCAACAAAAACTGCGCCACCCGGAAGCTTTCCTGATTTGTGCACTCGTTTAAGTTCTTTGTCTACAAATTCTAGCAGTTCTTCCATTCTGGATGTCACGACCATGCGCATTAGGCTTCTGTCAAAAAAGTATTCTTGGCCAGCACGCGTAAAGACCGCTGCTTGTTCTGTTTCGATTTCTAGGCTGGCGAATTTTATCTTAACTTGTTCAGCGATATCCAAATCTGTCTTAAGGCCAATTGCTAAATCGTTGGTAAAGTTTACGCCACCAATTGGGATAACGGCAACGTGTTCGATTTCGCCCTCTTCGATTACGACCAGATTAGTTGTTGATGCCCCAATATCAATTACAACCGTTCCGGAATCTTTTTGTTGCCTGTCTAGAACTGCTTCGGCAGCAGCCAAACTGTTTATTGCTCGGTGATTGATGCCAAGATTAACCTTAGATAGGGCAGTATCGATATTTTTGAGCGCCGGAATAGAGGCAAGAACGATATGCGTATCGACTTCGAGCCTAACTCCGTGCATACCAATCGGATTCTTAATATTATCTTGGTTGTCTATCCGATAGTTTTTAGCAAAAACCTGAATTATATCCTTGTTGGGCGGTAGTTGAACGATAGTCGCTGCCTCCTCAACCCGCATTCGATCAGAATCGGTAATTTCATGGTTGGGGCTAGTTATGGCAATTACCCCTTTTGACGAAACTCCCTGTACATGCGAACCGTTAACGTTAATTGTAGCCGAATGAATGGCTGTTCCGCTTGTGCGTTCGGCCTCTGTAATGGCTTCGTGAATCGCCTGCGATACTTCATCAACGTGAGTTACATTGCCCTTATGAACTCCGCTACATGGCACTTCGGCAATAGCAATAACACTTGGTGTGTTTGAATCGCCGTTTATTTGCCCTACTACACAGCGTACTGCTGTTGTGCCTATATCAAGTCCTATAAAATAACTAACCTGAGGTTCTTGCATAATATATGCTCCAGTATACCGCTAGAGGTAATAAACAAGCAAGAACATCAAAAAACCGCCTGGGAGGCGGTTCTTAATAATAAAGCTATAAGGAAGCTATTATCTGCGCTAAATTTAAGGTTTTTTGATTTGCAGGGTTTAACCCTGCAATGACAACAAGTGTTGTAAATTTACCAGAATATGAATTTTTTAAAGTGTTAGGATCTCGGCGGGACCATCGGTAATTAATACGGTATGTTCGAACTGTGCAGATAGTGATCCATCGCGAGTTGCTACTGTCCAGCCATCACTTTTTATATCAACCTGCCAGCCACCAAGCGTGGCCATTGGCTCAATCGCTACCGTCATTCCTGGTTGGAGTAACGGACCGGTGCCTTTATTACCATAGTTGGGTATATTTGGGTCCTCGTGGACACCATGCCCTACCCCGTGCCCAACTAAATCCCTAACAATACCAAGATCATAATCATCTAAAACCAATTGAATAGCATTTGCTATATCGCCTACTTTGGTTGGACCTTTAATGCTATTTATGGCTGATTCTAGTGCAAGTTTGGTACCATTTAACAACCTCTGAATATCTTTTGGTGGATTTTCACCAACATAGATTGTACGTGCCGAATCGGTTATTAAACCCTGGTGCCTAATGCCAAGATCGACACTTACAAGATCACCCTCTTTAATGACTCTGGATTTTGAAGGAATGCCATGGACAACCTCATCGTTTAATGAAATACAGACTACATCCGGAAACCCACCAAAACCCAAAAAAGCCGATGTTACCCCTTGATTCTTAATCTCAACGGCTAGCTGGTCGGCAACTTCTTTAGTGCTAACCCCAGGCTTTACTAGTCCCTCGGCAAAATTTAAAAGACCAGCTAGGATTTTGCCTCCAGCCCGCATCGATTCAATCTCTTGAGCTGATTTTACTTTAGTTAACGCCATTTTGTTTTAGTGATTCAATTATGAGTTTATTGACTTCATCTACCGGTTTTACGGCGTCAATCTCGATTACATCGAGCCCGGACTCTTGCATGCTGGCTACAATATTGGTTATTGTCTCATCGTACTCGCTAAAGCGTTCTTTTATAGCACTCTCGTGATCATCTTGACGTGCTCTTTTTAATAGCCTATCCTTGGCAACGTCTATAGGTGCAATTAAATGAATCACTTTATCAACCTTAAAGGTATTGTTTTTGATGTTACTAATAAACCAATCATTTTGAAAATAGGTCCTTGGGAACCCATCAAGGATGCATTGATTATCAAGGCCAATCCTTTTAAGCTCATCCATTAGCAGATCTAAAACTTTATTATCATCGAGCATGTGACCTTGAATCATTTGATTAAACAATTCACCGGTAACTTTTGCCCGGATTATGGCTCCAACAGATACCCACGGACAGTCGAGTTGTTCGGCCAACAACTTGCCCTGTACAGTTTTACCTGCTCCGGCGCGACCGATTATAACTATCAACTAAGACACCCCAAGCTTTGCTTTAACGATACTTGCGATAAGTGCTCCATCGGCGCTTGGGCCAGCTTTTGCCTTAACTTGGCCGATTACTTGGCCCATATCTTTTGGTGATGGGCTATCAAAAACTGAAAGTACTTCATCAACTAAAGCGGTCAGCTCAGCTTCACTCATCTGCTCCGGAAGATACTTGGCGATTATCTCGACCTCGCGCTGTTCGGCTTGAGCTCGGGCTTCGTCCCCGGCTTGCTTATATAGATCGATCGATTCTTGACGCTTTTTCTGCTCTTTTGATAGCACCCGAATGACCTCATCTTCGCTTAGGCCTTCGTCGCGTTTATTCTGAGCGACTGATTCATAAAGTACTGCACTCTTTAAACCCCTAAGAGTTGTGGCAGAATCTTTATCGCCAGCAAGTAGTGCCGTTTTTAAATCGGCATCAATTGTATCAAGTATTTTCACTAAGCTCGCCCTGTTTAACGGCCAAACTTCATACGATTGGCTTTTTGCTGTTTTCGTTCACGCCTAACTATTGCTTTTTCGCGTCGGTCACGCTTACTCATTGGCTTTTCAAAATACTGATTTTGCTTAGCGCTTATAATCAGCCCAGATTGCTGGACCTTGCGGTTAAATCGCCTAATCAAATTTTCTAGAGATTCTTTGGAATCTTTACGTGTAACTGTAATCATAATTAATTGTTAACTATTATATCTGAATTCTTTATCTGTTGCAAGGAGTTAATTCGTCTAAAGTTGGTTACGTTTTTGGTTAAGACGTTGTGATTTAAGCACTATACTTTGTAGCTCTTTAAATATGGCAAAGTGCTTATTGGTGTAATAGATTTTGGTATTGCCCTGACGTTCAGAAATTAAAAAGCCGACTTTTTCTAATCTTTTAAGCTCGCGCTGAATATTGCCTGCGTCTTCTTTTATCAGCTTGGCAAGACCTCTAACATGAGTTTTAAAATCGGGGTACTTTGCGTATACCACGATTATCTTGCGTCTGACTCTGGATGTAATAAATACGTCTAGCATAACCTCATTCATTGTTATTCAAACAACGTTAAGTATAGCCCACAGTCTTAGGCTAATGCAAGAATAATTTACAATTTTTATTGAATTAATCACGTAATATATATGTATGGCATTCTATGAGGTGTTAATTGCCGATAGCAAATATCAGTCTGATGATCCGCTGACATATCACTATGACGGTAATATAAAGGTTGGATCGGTTGTGTCGGTGCCTTTACGTGGGCGGCAAGTTAACGGATTTATTTTTAAAGGTGTAGCAAAGCCGAAATTTAAGACTTTAGAGATTAAAAGTATACTGTCCGAAGCGCCCGTTCCTGCACATTTTTTTAAACTTGCCGAGTGGCTTAAAGATTATTATTCGGCATCATATAGTGATGCGCTTAGGCAATTTACGCCATCAAGAACAGTCAGACGAAAATCCCTAGAGCCAACCAAAATTAAAATCGATAGCCTAAAAAATGACTTTAAACCAACTACCGAACAAACCTTGGCTCTTAAAAAAATTAGGCAACAAGACTTTGGAACTTATTTATTACACGGCCAAACCGGTAGCGGTAAAACGTACGTATATAAAGAACTTATTAAAGATGCCCTGGATGCTGGCCAATCAGCAATTATTTTAGTGCCCGAGATTGCCCTAACAACGCAAGTTCAAAACTATATTGAATCGTCAATTAAAAATGAGGTGGTAGTTTTTCACTCTCATTTAAGCCCAGCAAAGCGCAAAAAATTATGGTTTAAGGTTCTTGAATCTGCTAAGCCAATTGTCGTAATTGGTGCGCGCTCGGCATTATTCACGCCCGTCCAAAACCTAGGAATTGTTATAGTTGATGAGTGCCATGAACAAACTTATAAACAAGAACAGTCACCACGTTACAACGCGCTAAGAACAGCCAGTAAGCTTGGCGAAATTTGTGGTTCAAAGGTTGTTTTTGGCTCGGCCACGCCATCGATTTATGACTATTTTATTGCCGAAAGGTTAGGTGTTATTGTTACGATGAATGAGTTGGCTGTTGGAAAAACTCAAGATGTAGAGACCATAGTTGTTGATCTTAAAGACAAGTCCGAATTTAGTAGACATCAGTTCATATCGACACAAATGATCAACAAAATTACCCAAACGGTAAATGCTGGGCAACAATGCCTGATTTATTTGAATCGCCGTGGCTCTGCTCGGCTAGTTATGTGCGAAATTTGTGGTTGGCAACTGCTTTGCCCAAATTGCGACATCCCACTTACCTACCATGCCGATGAACACAAGGCAGTTTGTCATAGTTGCGGTTACAAAACGACTCCGCCAAACCAGTGCCAAAATTGCGACAGCCCGGACATCATTTATAAAAGCGTCGGCACAAAAGCCGTTACCGAAACATTAAAAAGTTTATTCCCGGACAAAGTTGTAGCAAGATTTGATGGCGACAACAAAGATGGCGATCGGTTCGAACAAAACTTTCACGACATTTTAGAAGGCAAGGTTGATATTATTGTGGGCACTCAAATAATCTCCAAGGGATTGGATCTACCTAAGCTTGGTATGGTAGGTGTGGTAATCGCCGATACCGCGCTTTATCTGCCTGACTATACAGCTAATGAAAAGACCTTTCAGGTTACTTATCAGCTTCTAGGAAGGGTTGGTCGTGGACACTCCGATAAAAAATCGATTGCAATAATCCAGACATATAACCCTGTTAGCAAGGCACTTTTATGTGCGATTAATAAAGACTACAAGTCATTTTATGAGGATGAGCTTAAAGAACGACAGGCTTACAGGTTTCCACCATACAGCTATATGCTAAAACTTACCTGCCGTCGTCGAACTGTAAACGGCGCTCAAATTGCCTCGGATAAACTCTATAACCAACTTGCTAGCGAGTTAAAAAGCTCAGCTCAAGTAATCGGCCCAATGCCATCTTTTCAATATAAAAAAGCAGGTAGCTATAATATGCAAATTGTTGTTAAGGCGAAAAGCCGAACCGTCCTTTTAGATGCCGTAAAAAATCTGCCAACTGGTTGGACGGCCGATTTGGATCCAATAAACCTCTTATAGGCAAAATAATACGAGAGGTAGTTTATACTGAATGTAATGGCAAAAAAAGAAGATATTATCAAACTGCCTAATTCTCATTTACGGCAAAAATCCGATAGAGTTAAAGTTATAACCCCGGAAATCCTTGAGATTATTGAAGAGATGAAGTCGGCTACTCTTGATTGGGAGGCTAGCCGTAAGCACGAGGTAGGCGTTGCTCTGGCAGGTGTGCAAATTGATAGGCTAAAAAGAATTGTTGTAGTCCGCGAAGATTTTGACGATAAAAACAATAAAGAATTCGTGGTGCTTATCAATCCAGAGATTGTAAAGCTCGAGGGCGAAATGCTCGATGATTTTGAGGGCTGTTTAAGCATTACTGATGTTTATGGCAAAGTTCCTCGCTATTCAAAAATCAGAGTAAAAGCACTAGATGAAACAGGCCAACCAATCAGGATAAAGGCCGAGGGTTTTTTGGCAAGAGTTCTACAACACGAAATCGATCACATGAACGGCGTTTTATTTATTGATCATATTAAAGATTCACCTGAGGCTTTTTATAGACTTGATGAATCAGGTAAATTATTTGAGCTAGATTATGAAAAAGAAATCCGAAAAAGTAGTATTCTTTGGTAACGAAAAGTTAGCCACTGGCATTAGTCTTGGCGAACCGATTGTTAAAAACGCACTTGTTAATACTGGTTATGAGCTTGAACAAATAATAACCGGGCCAATCACCGAACTAAAACCTCACTCGGCAAAAATTGCTGTATTAGTAGCTTACGGCCAAATTATTCCCAAAAAAGTTATTGATGAGTTTCCGCTGGGTATTATTAATATTCACCCTTCACTCTTACCACTCCATCGTGGATCAACGCCAATTGAAAGCGTTATCCTCGCCGGTGAAAAAGAGACCGGCGTATCAATTATGCAGATATCAGACAAAATGGATGCTGGACCGGTTTTTGGTTATAGCAGGCTTGATTTGAAAGGTGATGAATCCAAACAAAACTTGGCCGAAACTTTAGCCGAGATTGGCGCCAAAATGCTAGTTGAGTTATTACCCGAGATAATATCCGGCACGCTTTCGGCTGTAGCTCAAGACGAGTCAAAGGCAACCTATGACCAAATGATTAAAAAATCAGACGGCCAAATTGATTGGAGCAAGACAGCCGAACAAATTGAGCGCGAAATCCGTGCCTACTTAGGCTGGCCGGGTAGTTTTACTAAGCTTAACGAGATTGACGCTATTATCTCAAAAGTCCGAACAGAAAAAGCTAGCGGTATACCGGGCAAGCTGCACTTAACTAACAAGTCTGAGCTGGCAGTTTTTTGTGGATCAGGCAGTGTTGTAATTGAGAAAATTAAACCAGTCGGCAAAAACGAGATGACTGGAGCCGAGTTCTTACGAGGTTACAAATCTAGACTTGGTGATCTGTAGATTGTTGGTTATTAGTTTCGTCGACTAATGGCTGAGTCTGTTGAGGTTCAGCCGGTTGAGTACTTTGTGGGGATTGAGGGTTCTGGCTAGCTTCGGCCATTGAAACCTCTAATATCTGCGGTGCTTGTTGCTTAATCTCTGACTTTAACAGCTCTAGCTCATCCGCTACTACACTTTTATAGTCAGGAAAGTTTGTCTCAAGCCATTGCAAGGCACCAGCTTCGTTGCCACTGTCAATAAAAGTTTCGAACTCAGTTAGTTGTTCGTCGCTCATCTGTTGAGCAAGTCGCATGCCTACCCTTAACTCTAATGTTTCGTAAATATGAGCTAGCATTTTGTTTTTTTCGGCTGTTGGCAAAGCGCCCAGACCCAGCTCTATAAGTAAATTGTTGTCTAGCTTAAACATAATTCTATTTTTGGATTATAGCGTACGTTGTTTGGCTTGGCGAGTGTAAAACGTTACTTTATCACCTTCCTCAAGTATTAGCTTGGATTTAGTAGCCAAGTTCAGCCCACACATATCGCCCTCAAACACTTCTTTAGTTTCTTGCTGGCCACGTTGGACTTTTACTAGCTCAATATCCTCACCAATTAGCTCCTTTTTACGATAAATTCGAGCCAAGGCGGGCACTGTTACTTTTCCGCTTGTGACTTCTCCACCACAAATCAATTCGGTTTTTGATGTTTTAAATATGCCTTTTATTGTTAGGGTGCCAACTTCTGTTTCGATTATCTCTGGGCTAAGCAAACTTTCTAGTTCTGATTTTACATCATCGATTAATTCGTAAATGACTTTATAAAGCCTAACCGATACCTTATCGCGTGATGCAAGTTGCCTTGAGCTTGTCGGTAATGATGTATTAAATCCGTAGATTATTGCAGATGTGCTGTGGGCGGTATGGATATCATTTTCACTAACAACACCAATGCCAGAGCTGACTACTCTAACGGCGACTTCATCGGTATCGAGTGCCTTTAAGCTATCAATTACCGATGTTAAGGATCCTTGTACGTCGGCCTTTACAATTATGTTTAGTTCTTGCATTTCGCTAGTTCTGTCGATAATTCTAAGCAATTCTGAACTAGTGCTGACTGTGTTGGCCGAGGCTTTGATACTTTGGATATAAGCATGTGTCAAAGCTCTGGCAGTTTTTTCATCAGCCACAACCTTAAATTGATCGGCAAATTCCGGCAATGCTTTAAAGCCAGTTATAACTACTGGTGTTGATGGGCCAGCCGACTTGAGTGCTTTACCGTCAGTTGACTCTAGGTTTCTAACTTTTGCATAGGTTGACCCTGCAGTTACAAAATTGCCAGGCGCGATATTGCCGTGTTCCACTAAAGCAATTGCCACCGGACCGCGACCTTGCTCCATATGCGATTCGATTATCAAGCCTTCGGCTGGTCCGCTTACCTCGGCCTTTAACTCTTCAACATCAGCTACTAACAAAATCATATCCAGTAACTCTTTGATACCTTCATGAGTTTTAGCTGAAACTGGCATCAAGATTACATCCCCGCCCCACTCTTCAATTAAAAGCTCGTTCTCGGCTAGTTGTTGTTTTATTCGATTTATATCTGAGTCGGGTTTATCAATTTTATTTACAGCAATAATCATTTTAACGCCTGCTTTATTAGCGAAACGGATAGCTTCAAGTGTTTGGGGTTTTATGCCGTCATCAGCTGCAATAACAATAATCACTAAGTCAGTTAGCTGGGCGCCATGCTCCCTTAGAGCAGCAAAGGCTTCGTGCCCTGGTGTATCAAGTAGTGTTAGTTTACGATTATCATGAATAATTTGGTAAGCCGAAATGTGCTGGGTTATACCCCCTGCTTCGCCTTTTACAGTATCAGCTTCGCGGATAGCATCGAGTAGGCTGGTTTTACCGTGATCGACATGACCCATCACTGCCACAACCGGCGGTCTAGCTTCGGCTTTGTCGCTTAACTGACGTTTTTGACGAACAGTATGTTGTTCGTCCACTTTTTTGCGGGCTAGCTCTAACTCGAGCCCCAGCTCGGCAACTGTAATTTGAGCTGTATCAAAGTCAATCTTTTCATTTACGGTTGCCATAACACCGTTTTTAAAAAGTTCTGTGATTAGTTTGGATACGGGTACTGCTAACTCCTCGGCTAGTGCGCCAACCGTAATTTGATCGTCAATCTCAATGATGCGTGTCATATTGTTGGCTCACTCCTTTCTTAAGCGCTTAACCCATAGGCAAAGTGCAGATTATTTAGCTTCCTTTAAACTTAGGGCAATCTTGCGGTTTTCGGTATCAATATCGATGACTTTAAACTGTTTTTTCTCGTTCAGTTTAAATAGTTTTTCTGGGTCTACGCTATCATCGTTGCTCATTTCTGATACATGCACAAGAGCCTCAACGGCTGGGCTTAGTTGAACAAAAGCACCAAAAGGTGTGATTCTGGTAATTTTACCTTCGACCGTTTCACCCTTTTTGAACTCTTTTACTTCGGCAAGCCACGGATCATCCGACATTTGCTTAAGGCTAAGGCTCAATCGGTCTTTGTCGATAGCAATTATCTTAGCTGTTATTTTATCGCCGGTTTTAATATATTTTTTAGGATCTTCGACTCGTTCCCAAGAAATTTCAGAGATATGAATTAAGCCTTCGATTCCTTCAACGTTTACAAATGCGCCAAAATCTATAACTCCAGTTACCACGCCTTCCACGGTATCACCGACTTTTAATTCAGATAGTCGGTTGCTCATATGATCTTTGACCGCTTCTTTTTCGGAAAAGATTAGCTTGTTGTCTTTGCGACTAACATCTAAAATTCTAACCTTTATCGGTTTATTGGTAAGTGAGTTAAGTTTTTGAAGAATCTCGTCCTTATCAGCACCAGATACCCGTGGATAATGTTCGGCTGCTAATTGGCTGACTGGTAAAAAGCCACGTATTCCTTCAAGCTCAACCAAAAGTCCACCACGATTTGCGTCATATGGTGATATGTCAATTATTTCTTGTTCGTCGAATATCCTTTGTAGCTCGTCCCAGCCACGATCTTTAGCCGCTCTTCGCATTGATAGCAGTGCATGTCCTTCGTCCAGTTCTGGATCAACAACACTTGCTGTAATGCTTTGTCCGACTTCAATTGGTGAGTTACCAACTTCTCTGCGCATTACAATGCCTACGCCACTTGCACCAAGATCAACCCATATTTCATGTTTATAAATAGCTGAAATCGTGCCCTCAACCACTGCACCGGTTTTAAGCTGCTCAATTTGTGTAGACGCCAATAAATCGTCCATTGTAAATTCTTTTTTTGCCACGCCCATTAACACGCCTCCTTTAAATAATATTTCCGTTCAGTCATTGTTAACCGAGGCGGGCTAACACTCCTGAAAAGATTAACTTAATTTTACCCTAGTTTTAATCTGTTGTCCATAGCATTGGCGTGTTATAGTAAGTTCGATGTATTTAGCAATTGATATTGGCGGAACCAAAACTCTGTTTGCTGCGTTTGATGCAGATGGTAAAATTGTCAAACAATTTAAATTTGCAACGCCCCAAGATTATGATGAATTTAAAAATCAACTAGGTACTAATTTTAAGAACGAATTTAAGGATTTTGAGTTTATAAAAGCTTGTTCGGCTGTGCCAGGTCGACTATCTGATGATAAACAGACGGTTATAGCACTTGGTAATTTGCCCTGGCAAAACGCACCAATAAAGTCGGATTTATCAAGCGCGTTAGGCTTTGATGTACTAATTGAAAACGACGCCAAACTAGCTGCCCTTAGTGAAGCTCATTTAGCTAGCCAGTATCATAAAGTTTTGTATTTTACGGTTAGCACTGGTGTCGGGGCGGGTGTCATAGTAGGTGGTAAAATTGATGAAGATTTTGAAAATATCGAACCAGGTCAAATGATGTTTGAGCACGATGGTAAGCCACAGCGCTGGGAAGAGTTTGGCTCGGGCAAAGCAATTGTAAAAAAATATGGCAAACTGGCAAGTGAAATCGAAGATCCAAAAATATGGGAAGAGATTTGTAGAAGTATGGCAATTGGCATATACGACACGCTCGCCTCAGTGCAACCAGATGTTGTGGTAATTGGTGGTGGCGTTGGCGCCCATTTTGATAAATTTGGGGATATCTTAAAAACTCAGTTACACAAACTAGCCAACGGTATTGTACCTGTCCCACCAGTTATTGGCGCAAAGCACCCTGAAGAAGCGGTAATCTATGGTTGTTATGAGCTCATCAAGCAAAACTCTTAGCAAAAATTTAGCCAAGCAATTGGCTCGTGATTATACCCAATTTAAGTTTATTGCGGGTCAAACTGCAGTTTATTCTGCAAGTGATAATTCTATTACTTTTTTAGAAAGTGCTAATGAAAAGGATGATTGGACTCTGCTACATGAACTTGCACACGGTGTGCTAGCTCACAACACTTATTCAACAGATTTCGAGCTTTTAAAACTCGAGTCTCAAGCTTGGCAAAAAGCTGTCGAAATTGGTAAAAATTACGGTGTTAACATCGACGAAGAGCATATTCAAATGTGTCTAGATACATATCGTGATTGGCTACACAGACGAAGTGCTTGTCCAACCTGTAGCCTACGCTCGCCCCAAATAAATTCATCAACTTATAGGTGCCTAAACTGCAAAACTGAGTGGCAGGTTAAAAGCGACAGGTTCGTTCGGCCTTATCGCTTAAAAAGTTTGTAAAAATGTTTATTGACATAAACACAATGTAGTGTTATCATAAGCACATTCGATCAGATATGAGGGTTCCGTCTTTTGACGGACCCTTTTTATATCTCGGGAGATAAATTAATAAGGAGGCTATTAAAATGGCTGGAACAAAAATGGGCGGCCAAAAAGCTGCTGCAACTAACAAGGCAAAATACGGTGCTGATTTTTATGCAAAAATCGGTGCTGCTGGTGGTAAAGTCGGCCGAACAGGTGGCTTTTATGCTAACCGCGAGCTTGCTCGACAAGCTGGCGCAAAAGGTGGCCGAATCTCACGCCGAACAAAAAAGACTGCATAATTTAAACTGTCTTTAACATTAGCCCGTCATGAAAATGATGGGTTTTTGTTAGTGACAAATTATAGTTTTTATTATATAATCTACTCGATGCGTCCCAATCACGGGGCGTTTCTATATCTGGAGGTTAGCACATGCGTTCCATCGCAAGGTGGGTTGTGGCGAGCATGGTGTTGACGGTCTTCATGATCGTCTTCACCGGTGGCGCTGGCGCTACCGGCAACCACGACCCCAAGCCGAAGCCCTGTCACTGCGAGGGCAAGCCGGGACCGCAGGGTGAGCCTGGACCCAAGGGCGACGTCGGGCCGGCAGGACCCAAGGGCGACGTCGGACCGGCGGGACCCAAGGGCGACGTCGGACCGGCGGGACCCAAGGGCGACATCGGGCCGGCAGGACCCAAGGGCGACGTCGGACCGGCGGGACCCAAGGGCGACGTCGGACCGGCGGGACCCAAGGGCCAGCGAGGACCGGTGGGCAAGTCCCCGAAGGTCCAGTTCGTGCGATTCCAGTCCGCAAAGGTCTGCCAGGGCCGAGGCGGGACCTGGTTCAAGCTCAACGGCAAGACCCAGTCATGGGTCTGCGACGGAAAGACCGTCTACGTGAAGCAGAGCAACCCGACCACGTCGTAGACGATGAAGAGGGTGCTTCTATTCCCTCTTCTGCTCGTGGCGCTTTCTGGTGTAGCTCTGGCAAGACCGATGGTATATCCAGACGGGACTCGTCTCGGCTGGATGGCCATCACTGCACCGGACGCCAACAAGCCCTGGGTGAGAGCCAATCTCGTTCAGGGTGTAGGCGTCAGGCAACTCGCACAGGGCCTTGGGCATTGGCCGGAAACGCCAATGCCTGGGCTAGGTGGCAGGGCGGTTTTCTCCGGACACCGTACGACGTATGGTGCCTGGCTGTACGACCTGGACAAGTTCCCCAAGGGGACAGTTCTGCGTCTGTACATGAACCGTCCAAGTAACCGAGCGTTCTGCTACAAGCTAGGGAGCACCCGTATCGTCCGCGAGGACGATACGTCCCTTGCCTACGCAGACCGATCAGGCGAGTCGGTCCTCACCATTGCCTGCCATCCTAAGGGTTCAAGGACCCACAGGATAGTCGGCATCTGGTGGAAGTCCAACTGCTCAGCGGATTAACATTCGCGAAAGAGCGAAAGGAGGTGGGAACAAAGCCCCGGGGTCACTTCGACCCCGGGGCTAAAAAATTGTTATACTTTTTGTATGGAAGGTTTTACAAAACGAGACTACATAGTTGCCACAATAATTATTGTTGGGGTTGTTAGTAGCTGGTTTTTGCTTTTAGCGACCGTCTTTGGATTAATTAAGGCCGATTATAGTTTTCCGATTTTGGTATTGATTGGGTTTATTATTTACAAAACAGTTAAAAGTAAGCCAAAAAAATGAGCCAAATCCATCATGTTATTTACGTACCAGGACTTGGTGATAATAAAGCCCGCGGCCAGGATAACGCAGTTAAAAACTGGTCAAAACATGGTTTAGTTGGGCACTACATGCCCATTGGCTGGGCTGACGGTGAAGCGTTTGATGCAAAATTAGATAGGTTAATTAAAAAAGTTGACGAACTATCCAAACAAGGTCATATGGTTTCATTGGTTGGGGCCAGCGCTGGCGCAAGCGCAGTTTTAAACACTTACGCAAAAAGGCCCAATATTCATGCAGTAATATGTATTAGCGGAAAGATTAACAACCCAGATTCTATTGGGCAAAGAATTTTTAGTTCGAATCCGGCGTTTAAAGATTCTGTTTATGTTGTTGCAAAAAGCTTAGCTTCGCTCGAGCCAAATAAAATTAGCCGGATAATGTCGATTCACCCAATTTACGACAGCTATGTGCCCGTGGCAGATACAATCATAAAAGGCGCGGTCGAAAAACGAGTATTAATAATTGGTCATGCTTTTGGCATTTTTTATACACTTGCTTTTAGATCCAAAATTATCGCTGATTTTATAAAATCTTTGCCCGCTTCGTGATTAGGCTAAAATAGTGATCTTAAAATTAGCTGTATCACCATCACCTAAGTTGGCAGTCTTTCTTGCTTCGACTTTTAACGGCAATAAGTAGGCGCCAGTTTTTTTATCTGGGAATATAGATGTTTTCCATAAAAATCCGTTAACTTCTACCCTAACCGGCACAGCCCCCCAGCCCGGCCGATCTTGGCCAAAAAGCTCCTTGATTTCGACAGATAATTTTTTAGGTAGTGTCACAAAATGCCACGCACTACTACCCTCATAAATCCATATTTTGGTCTTAAATGTGTAGTTCATGATTTTAATATTATTCTATCGGTTTATAATTTATTTATGAATACATACCATAATGTTGATGATTATCTGGAACAATTTAGCGGGACTACACGCAGTAAACTGGATGATATTCGTAATATCATTAGAGCAACAGCCCCGGAAGCCGTTGAAAAAATATCTTACGGAATCCCAACATTTGAATACCACGGCAACCTTGTGCACTTTGCCGGATACAAAACACATATTGGATTTTATCCAGGCTCAGGTCCAATCAAAGAGTTTGCAAATGAGCTTTCAAGTTACGATACAGCAAAGGGAACGATTCGGTTCCCGCTCGATAAACCCCTACCTACTAAATTGATTGCAAAAATTGTCACCTATAGAATCAAACAAAATTCAGCAAAATAAGATTTACTATGGCATAAGGATTATCTATAATCATAGACAACTTAGCTTAGTCTAATGGAAGATAACTCTAACCATAGTAAATTTCCTGAGGCTAATGGGGGTAAAAAAAGTATTTTTAAGGCTGATAGATTTAGCCCGAGATACTTTCGCAACCTGGGAGTGGGGGTCATCATTGGTTGGGCGCTCTTTAATGGTGGCGCCAGATTAGTTCTACCAGAAGAAAAGCAGCAGGCTGTTAAAATAAATCCTTTACCGTTTATAAATGAATTAAAGGGTGCTCTTGTTGATAGCGAGTGTCAAATAGATGCTGAATCAATTGGAAAAACAGCACTAAAACCAATCCTAGAAATTTCAAATGGAACGAATCGTCCTGAAGATTTAAGTAAGCTAATATCGAAAGAAGTTAGACAAAATATTGATCAAGCGGTTGAGCCATCTCAAGTTATTGAAATTTTAAACACTCTAACCCAAAGTAAACTTGGTGCAGAAACCACACTATCTGAGGATGCTTTGTATAGTTTAAAAAATAACAGAGACTTTGGCTTTTTTGACACTATGCAAAATAAAGACAGGTTTAGTGTTTTTAAAAATGCTTCGTACGAATTGTATGAGCAAATTAGTTATTTGCCTAAAGAATTATTTGAATATGCAAATATTAAAGAGTTAAGCATAGTAGTCACAAATGATAAAACCCATTTTGGATTCAGCGAATCCCAGAGCGGATCAACCAAAATAAGCCTTTCAATAGCAGGTTTTTATAGTTCTTTTACACCACATACCTTCAACCACGAACTTGGACATGCACTCGACAATAGGATGTGTGGAGAAAATGGGATTTTTAATGATTCGGGTTTTACAAGTTTAAACAGCTTTGGGTATTTTTACGGTGTTGAAAATTATTCTGCTCTTAGCTTAAACGCTCTTAGTACATACAGCTTGACAAACCCTGCCGAAGATAAAGCCGAGCTATACGCATATTTACTTAGTAAAAATAAGACCATACAACTTGAAGATTTACCAGATCCGCTTCGAGCAAAAGCCAAGCTACTAATGATAAGGCTAGAAGCAAATGTGCCAGGTATTACGAGCTATTTATTTACGGGTGGTGAAAAAAATGTCTGAAAATTACCCTATCAGAGATGAGGATAGTGCTAGGGCTTTTGAGTATATTTTCCCTATTGATGGATCTCAAGTAGTTGGATGTGTTTATAAAGGTGTTACGCGAAAGAGATATGCTGATGGTGCAAAGAGTTGGACAAGTGAAGACCAAGCAAGTGTGTGTTTTAATGATGGCACCCTAATCATAGAGGGCCCAGATGGTGAAACTGTCATCTACGACTTTACCGACGATGAGTAATTTTTGTAGCTAAACTAGTAGTTAAGTAGGTTTTAGTCGCACTAGCTATAAGTATAAGGTTAATGTACTCACTCATCTTATATTGCTAGCTGCTTTTTTCTAAATAGTGATTTTCGTTTTTTTGTTCGTATAATCATTTTTGTTTTTTAGTTATACAGCGATTATACCATAACCACTTTCCCCTGTTCAACAGAGGTGTTTAACAAAGATATTCAACATGACAGGTAGGTAATCTATCTATACGGACTAAACGCAGTATATGTGTATAACCGCTCTTCTTCGGGTGTAATAAGCGACAGCTCCGGTATTAGCAGGCCATGTTCATCCAGATTCTCAAGGAGAGAATCCATCGTTTTTATACCCAAATTTGGAATATCTCTTAGTTCTCTCATGGTATGTGACCCAAGTTGTCCAATCGTGGTTATTCCTTCAGCCCTAAGAGCATTCCACGCTCTGGTCGTTAGTTCAAGTTCGGCTATAGACAATTCTGCCCAAAACTCTGGTATTATCCCAATTGCTACGCTGGCAATACCTAATTGCTCAATCAACCTTTTTCTATCCTCTGACTTTATTTGTTCGGCATTTTTGACTTCTGTGGAAAGGCCTAAACGACCCAACAACCAGACGATTCTCTGTGCTTCCTCTGGTGATAATTCACCTCTAGCAATTATTTGAACTTCTTGACTCATTTATTATACTTTATAATATTATATTATTTTTAGCAAGTCGTAATCCCCTTACCTGGTCGTTTTTTAGTTAAGTACGTTCCACATGGCAGAACGATTTAAATAAAACTCGCTGTTAGTTGAGCTACCGAGCTCAACCAAAATCGTTGGGATACCGATTTTGTCGTGCATCCAGGTTTCAAATGCCCCTGTCGTATCGTAGTGAAAGATGTTGTCCTCCTCGCCAAATGCCGAATAATTATAGCCACTGGTTCCAGCATAGCTTTGAGCCCAACTATCAGACAACCCCACTGAATTACCAGACACAATCGAAGCTACGCTATGATATGTCAGAACTAACTTTGGGCCAATACCGGTAACAAAGTTAGCAATAGCTTGAGATTCTGGTTCCGACAGCGGGCTAGAGCCACCACCGTTAATTACTAACTCACCTCCTGGCATTGTTACATCCTTTTTCCAATCGTTAGCTGGAAAATTACGATTTAAATCAACGCCGTTAGCATTGCGCCTAGTGCCTGCCCTAAAGCCATCGGGATTAATGTTGGGTATCACGTAAACTGTGGTGTTTGCAGGAAGTCTGTCATAGTTTGAATCGATCTCTTGAACCCATCTGTCCATAAGGTATTTAGTGCTCTTCTCATCGCCGTGTGTTGTGCCAAAATAAACATACTTATTTGAGCCCGATCCAAACTGATAAACCGTGATTGCACGTCCTTGCACCGAATAACCAATGGTGCTTGCTGTATAACATCTGTTTCTACTGTTGATTGACCAAGCCGAATCTCCGCTAATACCATATTGATTAGAAATACTCCCGAGTAGGCTAATGTTAAATTTTGCACAAATTGGCAATTTAGATTTAGGCTTGATAGTCAGACTGCTACCGTTAACACTTAGGGTTATTGGTATGGATTCGCTACCGCTCATTTTTACCATGCTATATATGTCCTGACTGGGTAATATAACCTGATCAAATTTAATTACTATTGGGCTGTCAGGCTCAACGGAGCTAGTACCAATGTTGGTGTTAAGTACTTTTGGACCGCCCGATGTAGAAAATCCTATATTTATAGGCTTAAATAGTACCCCTTTATCTTCGGAGATTACATCGGCAATTACGATTTGGTAGTTAGACTTTCTCTTTAACGGCTCACTTGGCTTTATGATCAGCTCGGACTTATTTATGGATGTTTTGCTCTCGATATCAGCAGTTTTACCATCGGCCAAAACTTGTTTTAGGGAGACTTTTGTCTCGGCCAACGGCTTATTGAAACTTAAACTAAACTGCTTGGGATTATCATAAACTGTTTGATTATTTGAAACACTCGTTTTGACAAGCTCAACAGGCTCAACTGTTTTAATTGTTCTGTGTGCAATTTGCCCAGAGTTTTTGCCATTAAATGTCCGCACTAACTTAAGGTCATAGCTTTGATTTTGCTTAAGGGTTAGCGAGGAGACATCGCACACAATAGTGCTAGTAAATGTCTCACAACTTTCAGATTTACCGTTAGCGTGTATTTGATATTTAAAGACTACGTCGGCTTGATCAGATTTTAGTACTAAAGGATTCCTGATTGAAACTTTTTGATCAAGAACTGCTAAATCAAGTATTGGATATTGTTCTGTTTGAACGTTAAATTTTTTATTTGGAAGTGGCACGTTAAACAGTTTCATATGAACTTTATTTGCAGATTTTTCTAGAGGAGGGTTTATTGCGACCACACAACTTTTTGTAGAAACTAAAGGATAGTTTTTAAGAGAAACTTTTCGGTCATATGAAATTTCATAAATACCATCTCCGCTTGATCTGAAAATTTTCGGCAAAAATGTTATGTCTCTAAAGCAATTATCTTTTGAATATGAAAAATTTACCTGGCGGTGATACTGAACCGTTAAGACCACTCCAACTAAAAACAGAACTCCAAAAGCAATATATTTTAGTTTGCTTGGTTCTGATTTTAAAACGACGTTCAGCTCAGCGCGTTCCATAAATTTTTAAAGTTTTTTTGTTTTTGATTTACTTCTTATATATTAGCATAAAAACTTTAAAAAGTCAACTGCTCAATCGATTTTGGCTGAGAGCTTTTTAATTTAGGATTTGATCGTGGTCGGGATGATTAGGATCAATTGGTGGTTTGCCCAAAAATCCGCCTTCAATTTTTACTTGATCAGGATTTGTGATGCTAAAATCTCCACCAAATGATTCTACAATTTCTAACGCTTCTTTAGCTGACTCTGCATCAATGCCTTGCACATGTGAGAAACGAAAAGCATATTCGTGATCGGTGTCAGCGGGCGGGAACATCCACTCAGCAAACCTTTTAGTTAACCCTCTAATTCCCGTTGCGCCTATTCTTTTGTAAGTTTCGTGACGGCCAGTGCTTGCTTCAAAAGATGTTCGATCATCTACTTCGTCTAATAAATCGTCATGCCCTGTAAATATATCCATAATGCTAATGCCCTATTGCTTTATCTTAATCAAAACTAAACAAAAGCTCAACCATAACCAGCTTAGGCTAGTGACTCATTTTGGGCATAGTAGCGAATTGCTATCTGCGTCATGTACTGTTGTGATGGAGATAACTCTACAACTCTATGCATTGCCGTATCTCGGTAGCCTTCGCCATCCGATGTTTTTATTGTTTCAAAATGCTTGGGTTCGCCGTGCTCTACCTCACCACGCCAACCATCAATATGCACACCTTCAAAACGAGCCTCTTTGGCGGCAAGTATACCGGCGTTTTCCATTGCCCTAAAAGCAAACCTTAAATGCTCAGTGCTTGATGCCCGATGGGCCCAGCTCATTGCAGATTCAATATAACTTTTTGCCCCGAAATCTCCTTTTGCTTCTCTAGCTTCTCTTCTTTGTCTTTGATTTTCGTCAACCAGCCATGCGTTCCAACCATCTCCATACTCACCCATACATATACTCCTTATAAGTTAATTCTATACATTGACGAAAGACACTGCAAACACAACCAGTTTAGGTTTTCCCTCCCTCGGCGTATAACTAACTGTTTTTCAGCTTTTTAATTGAATCCAGCGCATTGTGTAAATCGAATAACAATCTGTTAGCATCGGCCTCAGAAAGTTCGCGATTTGGGTACGATGGTCCACTTACCTCATCAACCTCATAGCTAGTGACTCGGGGGGGTAATTCTGTTTCATCTTTAGGAAAAATGATGTGCAAAGAACTATTACTTTCCTGTGTGCCATATACCACCTCGTATGCCCAACCATATTTATCAATATTCTCTATCTTAGGTTTTCTAACTTGTAAAATTGGCAAGCTACTTTCAGGTGCACTAGTAAGTTCGGGTTCGTCAAGTGCAACACGAGCTGTTATATACTCTTCGTCCGTATCTGGAGCAGAGTCATTAACAGCCCTGTCAAACAACTCGTAAAGTTTTTTCTTTGTCTCTGCACTTAGACGCTCATCTAGTTTAGGTTCTTTATTGAAATCAAATTCAGACATTTTTATTTTTCCTGATTAATATATTTATTTTAGCATAAACGTCCTAAAAAGTCAATTAGCACAACCAGTTTAGCTTACCTTAGATTTTACCAGCACTCTCAAAAACAGATTAATTTATGAGTGAGCAACAAGCAGAATCGAGGACCCAAGTGATAACGAATCCGCAGAATCACTTATTGCGAATGAGATAAATTAAATATTGTTTTTGAGCCGTGCTGGGAGTTTTGTCCAACTTTGTCGGTACAAAGTTGGCCGGATTAAAACTGGAAGTTTTAATTAATAAGGTGTTTTAGGTGTTCGAATTATATAAAAAACCTCCCGTGAAGGAGGCTTTTTATATAATTCGGCACCGTGCTATTTTCCCAGGGCTAAAACCCAAGTATTGTAACCGCTGCTAGGCTTAACTTCTGTGTTCGGAATGGGAACAGGTGTTTCCCTAGCGCCATGGGCACCGATTTTGGCCTTTGTGCCATACGGCCTGCCAATCAACAAAGTTGATTGCTCCGCCGTATTGCTGGCGGACTGCGTTGTCGGCGACGTGCGATTTCTCGCTCGACGTACAATAAGTACGGCTTACTCGAAATCTTACTGCCTCCTAGCATTCCATCCAGCCACAAAACCCAAAATTTGAGTTTGTGACCTAATCGGTGTCCATTTTTGCACGGAGAAGAAATTGTTAAACAACAGCTCTTAGCTGTTTGATGCTGATAAGCACCAACAGCCAGTCATTAGTTGCACTTCACTACCATAAACCAGAGCTTACAGGCAACAATGAGCCTGTATGCTCTGGATAGCAAGAAGTCAATGTCTCTATTAGTACGCTTCGGCTGAACACGTTACCGTGCTTACACCTTGCGCCTATCAACCTGATCGTCTTTCAGGGAGATCATAGGGAAATCTAATCTTGAGGTTAGTTTCGCGCTTAATATGCTTTCAGCGCTTATCTAGTCCGCACATAGCTACTGGGCAATGCTCTTGGTAGAACAACCCATACACCAGCGGTGCGTCCATTCGGGTCCTCTCGTACTACGAACAGATCCTCTCAAATTTCCTATCGTCCACAGCGGATATAAACCGAACTGTCTCACGACGTTCTGAACCCAGCTCACGTA
>CAZAAL010000004.1:0-32568 GCA_964483315.1 uncultured Candidatus Saccharibacteria bacterium | reverse complement strand
TTAACAAATTATACTCTATGCTGGGTTCGAATCCGATTCGAGTCACCTTCGGCGAAAATTTATTTGCCGTAGTTTAGTAATAATATTGATAAGTCTAGCGTGTTAACAACGCCATCTTTGTTAAGGTCAGATCTAGCGTCATTAGTCTCCCATGCATTTAACATCATCGAGAGATCAATTATATCAACATCGTCATCACCATCTACATCACCCGGTTTAACTGCTTTTGCACTTGCTGTAAGATTTACTACACTCGAATTATTGCCAGCGGAGTCAAATGCTACTAAAGAATACTGGTAGCTCCTGCCAGCCGTTCGGCCATTATCAACAAAATTGGTTACATTGGATGTTGATATTACTGCTCCATCTCTTGTGAGTCTATAGCCTGTAACCCCTACATTATCCGTACTAGCGTTCCAGGCTAAGCTAATAGAAGTTTGACTATTAGAAGTCATCCTAAAATTCGTTGGCGCTGATGGCGGGGTTCTATCGGCATTATCTACGTTTACCGATACAGCTGAAGAAGTTCTTGAGTTACTTGGGGTAGCATTATCGTACGTTTTAACTGTTAGACTGTGGGCTCCGTCGGTGCTTGTTTTTGTATCCCAAAGATATGAATAAGGCGGGGTGCTGTCTGACCCTTTAAGTACATTATCAACGTAAAATTCCACACGATTAACTCCAAGTCCCCCCATATTGTCCGTAGATGATGCATTAACATTAACCGATCCTGAAACGGTAGCATTAGCAGTTGGGGCTGTAATTGATGCACTTGGAGCAGTTTGATCAGCGATTGTGACATTTACAGTAGGTGAATTTGTAAAATTGCCTACCGAGTCAGTCGCCCTAGCGTAAATTGAATGGGATCCAAGCGCCACGTTTGCAGTATTCCATGAATAACTATAAGGCTGATTTGTTAGTGTACCCACAATCGCGCCATCAATAAAGACTTCAACTTTACTTATTCCGCTTGAACTATCACTTGCGTTTGCAACTACGCTTACTGTACTACCGTTCGATATCACGGCTGAGTTTGTTGGCGCAGTTATAGATACACTAGGCGCATTCGTATCCACGGTTAGGGTCGATATACCGGTGTTAGCAAGTGAAGTAATAATATTTTGGTTTGTTGTGGAACTAACCAAAACTGTGCCAGTCGAAAAACTTAAACTACTAACACCAGATGTCGCTTTTGAACGTAAAGTGAACTTTGATATTAAATGATCCCCAGTTAATGATGAAGAACCCCCCGAAACGCCACGGGCCATATATATAACCCCGCCAGTTGCAACTGCTTGCGCTTGTATACCATATGATGATGTAGACGAATCAAAACTTACAAAATCAAAAAGAGTTGTATTGTAGCTAACATTAGCTTGGACTGCATTGACTGGTGTTGTGCCACTATTGCTTCTAACTTCGAATACAACTTCTGTGTTTGCAGGAACTGATCTAGTTTCAGGGGTTAGATATACAGTCGGTGGTGACGGTGGTGCTGCTCTGGTGACTAATAAAAATAAACCCACCGGTATCATTGCTAGGGTAAAAATTAACAATCCCTTGCGACTAAATCGATGGGAATCCCAGATATCGGAGTTAATTGTTTTTTTCATTTTATTAGACCTTTGCGAGTGAATCTAACACTTAAGATAAATTATACAGATAAAATATTTTTAGGCAATGAAAGTTTTTATGCTAGCCTTTCTTCGACCATTTTCCAATCTACGACGTTCCACCAGGCCGTTAAATAATCCGCCCGGCGATTTTGATAATTTAGATAATAGGCGTGTTCCCAAACGTCAACTCCTAAGATTGGAATTTTATCTTCCATTAATGGGCTGTCTTGATTAGCCGTTGAATATATCTCAAGGTTGTCGCCATTTTTTACAAGCCATGCCCAGCCAGAACCGAATCTAGCCAAAGCAGTATTTACAAACTGGGTTTGAAAATTTTCAAAGCTTCCGAACGCTTTATTAAGTTTGGCTGTTAGTTCTGGACTCATGACTGAGCCACCAGGTATCATCGACTCCCAGAATAGGCTATGGTTATAGTGCCCACCTCCGTTATTACGTACTGCTGTTTGAACATCAGCTGCTAATTGATTGGCAGTAGCTAAAAGCTCTTCGATTGGCTTGTTGGCGTGCTCTGGGTAGTTTTGGAGAGCTTCGTTAAGCTTTGTAATGTAAGTCGCATGATGCTTGGTATGATGAATTTCCATTGTTGTGGCATCTATATGCGGCTCTAATGCGTTATATTCATAACCTAGTTCTGGCAATACAAACATTTATCCCCCTATTTTAAAAACTAAACTTATTATACCTATGTTACTTGTTTTTGCGCCATTTTTCGATTTCGGCATGGTTGCCACTTAGTAAGACCTCTGGCACTTGCATACCTTTAAAATTATCCGGTCTGGTGTATTGCGGGAACTCTAGATCGTTGCCATTTGCAAAACTCTCAATCTCGGCTGATTTTTCACCACCGAGCACTCCTGGCAAAAGCCTAGTTACACCATCAACTAAGGCCATCGTTGGTATTTCGCCACCCGTTAACACAAAATCCCCAAGTGAGTATTGATAATCAACAAAGTTAGTAATCCTTTCATCATAGCCCTCGTATCTTGCGCAAATAATTATTAAATTATCTTTAGCTTGTGCTAACTTTTTGAGTTTTGATTGTACTAATCGTTCGCCCCTTGGAGTCATTAACACGATCTTTGAATTCGGCTGATTTTTTTTTGCATGCAAAAGTGCATTATAAAGTGGTTCAATCATAATTAGCATACCATCCCCACCGCCGTATGGAGTATCGTCGACTTGCTTACGGGAACCCACGCCAAAATCTCGTAAATTGGTGTAACTAATACTAATTAAGCCCGCTTGTTGGGCTTTGTAGAGCATACTGGTTGAGAACACACCTTCAAACAGCTGCGGGAACAAAGTAATAATATTAAACTTCATGTATTTATTATATGTGTCTTTAAGGAAAAAGAGCAGTCCGAGTAAAAATCACATTTCATGCCCAGCACGACGAGAAAAACCTTGGTTTGGCTCGTTATAAACCAAAAGAGCCCAGAATTTGTGGGCTCTCTCGCGCCTTTTAACTCGCATTCCCATCATCTTTGGAGAAAATGGCTCGCAACGAATGTCCGTTAAAAGTTTTGGTAGTCGTCGTAACGATGACTACCATGGATTATACATCAAGATCGTCTAGTTCTTCAAGTTCTTTTCTGGTTTTAGTTACAACGTCACTTGGCTCGTCTGACGAATCGTCAGCAACAACATCATCCGTATCGTCAACAGATGTAGTAGTCCTATCATCAGCGTCAGATTGGACTGTTTGATAGTTGTCATTTTTGCGTTCGGGGCGAGAACTTGGGTCACTGTTATCCACAATTTTTAAGTTATATCTAGCGTCATTCTTTGTACCAAGTGCTCTTAATAGTGTCCTGAGACTTTGGGCCGTTGCACCGCGTTTGCCTATAACTCGACCTAGATCTTCAGGGTCGACTGTTAGCTCTAACAATACACCCTTTTCATCGATGGTACGTTTGATACTTACGGCGTCAGGATTTCCGACTAAAGATTTGATAATAAATTCAACAAATTGCTGGTCAATGCTACTCATACAGTCTCCCTAAACATTAAAGTAAATAGTAATAAAATTATAGCAAGATTTTTAAAAAATGTTTATTGTTTATCGGTTTTTGTTGGCTCGGAATCCGATTGTGATTCTTCTACTTCGGGCTGATCGCTAGATTCTACTTGCTCATCAGTAGCTGTGGACGATTCTACGTTAGATTCGTCGCTACCATCTTCTGTTGCATCAGCTTCGGCAACTACTGGTTCTGGTTCTACTGAAGATTCATCTTGGGCTGGTTTTTCGGCGTCAGCCGGGCGGTTTTTACGTAACTTTTCAGGATTCTTAGTTGACCTTTTTTTAGTAGGTGTAGGGCTATACCACTTTGGTAGTTTTACACCTGATTCTTTTAAAATACTTGCTACTCTGTCTGATGGCTGAGCACCGTTTTTTAGGTATTTAGTAGACGCTTCGACGTCAATATTTGCCTCTTTAGTGTGGGGGTTATAACTACCAAGGTACTGAACAACCCTGGCGCTTTTTGGTGAAAAACGGGAATCTTGAACAATAACCCTGTATTGGCTGTGACCTTTGCGGCCAGTTCGTTGCAATCTTATAGCTAGCATTTAGTTTAACTCTTACCTCTGTTAACCACTATCTGGATTTGTAAAAATCGCTGTTGTGGCATATTTATTCGATTTCGACTTGATATTTTAGCTTTTACAGGTGTTTTTGTCAATTAAAATCCTATAGGTAATTTTTAAGTGCCTTGTTAGCGGCTTCCACCTGAGCCGTTTGTTTGCTTGGACCACTGCCTTCGCCTTTGAGTTGCCTATTGACGTAAACGCCGACAATAAAGGTTTTATCATGATCAGGCCCCTCTTCGGATATCACCTTGTAAATAGGCGTGTAGCCGTCCTTACTTTGCACTAGCTCTTGCAATCTAGATTTTGGATCCATCCATGAACCGGTAGCTAAAATATCACCTAAAGTTGTTAATAGAGATTTTTCGATAAATACTTTGGTTGGTTCATAACCCTTATCCAAATATAAAGCACCGACTACAGCCTCATAACAGTTTGCGAGTATTTGCTGGCGAGCTCGCTCACTGCCGCGTTTTTCACCCCTGCTTAGACGTAGTAGTGGCTCAAAATTGTGCCTAGCAGCTGCAGCCGCAATACTTTCTGTCCTAACTAAAGAACTTCTCCAGTTAGTTAAAATTCCTTCGGGCTCATTATGGTTTGCGTATAGATACTCGGTCACAACTAGCTCTAAAACTGCGTCGCCTAAAAATTCCAACCTCTCGTTATGTTCTTGGGCGGTTTTTTTATGCTCGTTTAGATAAGACCGATGCGTAAATGCCGTTATTAGTAGCTCTAATTGATTAAATTTTACGCCCAGTTCTTGGTCAGCGAATAATTGGTATTTTGTTGTATCCATTTACTTTGAGTCCCTGATTTTTTTTAGTCCTAAGAGAATTAGCTTGCCGATATCTTCGTATTCAATTTTATCTAGTGCTTCGTTAGCAGACAGCCAAGCGATGCCATTCATCCATTTTTCTGGCTTTAACTTATCACTATCTTTACCGGCCTCTACTAAAAATATGTCAGTTGTCATAAGCACTAAACTAGATTGACGTCGATATCTAAAATTAATTTTGCCAAGCCAATCTTTAACATCCATGTTTTGTAACCCTGTCTCTTCGCGTATTTCACGTTGAGCGGTTTGCCTTGCGGTTTCGCCTTCTTCAATATGTCCTTTTGGTATAGTCCATCGACCTTTGGCGTCTTGAATTAAGAGGATATTAACCTCGCTTGGTTTTTTAGGATTTTTTCTAAAAACAATGCCACCGGCGGTTGGCTCACGTACAACTTCTTGTATAGCGGGCCGGCGCCGAGGTATTAATTTTTTAAATCCTCGGATTGGCTTGGGTCTCTTCATGAACTAGTTTTTAATCGTCCTTTTTAGTCTTTGATTTAGTAGATTTTTTTACAGGCTTTTTTGGCTCTTTTGAACGAAGCACTGTGCCCAATACTCCATTAATGAATTTTGAAGAATTTTCACCACCAAAGGCCTTAGAAAGTTCTACTGCCTCATTAATGACAACTTTAGGTGGAACCGAATCATCATAATTAAGTTCGTACACGCCTATTCGCAGTACCACTCTGTCCATTCTGGCAATTTGTTGGATTGGCCATTCTGGAGCAACAGGCTGAATTATACCGTCAAGCTCAGCCTCGTGCTGACTAACACCATGGACAAGCTTTTCAATAAAATCTTTATCGTCAATTGTTTCTTTGTAGCGTTCAATGTTGCGCTCTAAAACTTCATCAAGATTAAATTGTTTATCCCCGCATTCGCGACGAAAATCCTGCTCGTAAAGTGTTTGGAGTGCAACTATTCTTCCTAAGTGACGATTGGATGCCATATTGTTAAATTCCCCTCATTAACGGTTGCTAACTTGCTCTTTTAACTAGTATAGCAAAGCAAAAAATTACCGACTAGGTAGTTTTAGTTTTTTGACCAGTTTCGTTTTTTGTTGTTTTTACTTTAATCGGGCTTTTGGCGTTGACTGCGCGAGCTAACTTTAGCTTTAAATGACTTCGACGCGTTCCGGTCCGTCTGTGACTGGTTCGTTTTTTGGGCTTACCCATAAAAAATACTCCTAGAAGGTGTTTTTAGTTAGTTAATAATTTTTTGCTTATTTAAATTATAGCTTAGTTCAGCCGTCATAACAAGTATAAAATTGACATTGTCATATTTTAGTGTAATAATATTACGATGAATTCAGATGGCTTGTATCCTCATGGATATTTAGAAGATGTTAGTGGTATTGAAACTCAAGCTAAACCCACCAATCCATACAAACGATCAAAAGCTAGATCAGCCCTAAGGGTTCTAGCTTATACTTGTATAGCTGGCTTTGGCGTTTTTGTAGCAAAAGAAACAGCTGAGGCGATTGATCAACCTAAATCATATACTGAAGTATGTAGATCCATCGGCAGTCTTACAGTTGATGACCCAACCACCTTAGGTAGAGTTGCTAGATCATTATCTTCAAGCAATCCCAAACTTGATTGGCGTTCTGCTCGAACGGCAGTCCAAACTCTTAACGCTCAAGATATCAACGCGCTTTTACCCGAAGGAACTGTCATAACAATCCCAACTGATTGTTCTTAAACTACAAAGTTTATTATTCGACCAGCTACATAAACTACTTTTTTAATTTCGTCTTTATTTATACTTACCTGTTTTAGAGCCTGTTCAACAGCTGTATTTTGATCTGTATTAGCTAAAAGCTCAACCTCGCCTTTTAGCTTACCATTTACTTGAATAGCGATTTTTACCCTCTCATCCTGAGTTAGCGAATTGTCAAAAATCGGCCATTGGCTTATATGAATAGAGTCCTTGTTGCCTAGCTGATGCCAGAGCTCTTCGCTGATATGTGGCGCAAAAGGTGCAAGTAGCTGCAATAATCTACTGAGTGTTGTTTGCCAATTTTCAGCCTTAAAATCTTGCTTGGTTTTTATTTTGTATAGCTCATTAACCATCTCCATTAAACTGGCAACGGCTGTATTAAAGCCTAGTTCATTTAAGTCCTTAGTGATTTTTTTGATTGTTTTATGAGTTAGTTTTTCTAGCTCTGGATTTTGGTCTTTGGTATTTTTAGCTTCGTAATCAATGTATTCTTGCGTGATAGTCCAAACTCTGTTTAAAAAGCGGTAACATCCCCCTACCCCTTCGACGCTCCAATTTACGGCTTGGTTCCATGGGCCAATAAACAACTCCATTAATCTTACGGTATCAGCTCCATAACCATCGGCAATTAACCCATCTGGTTCAATGGTATTACCTTTGCTTTTACTCATTTTTTGGCCATCGGGCGCTAGAATCATACCGTGATTCCTTAGGCTCGTAAAAGGCTCTCTAAAGTCAATTAAACCTTCGTCGTACATCACCTTTGTCCAAAACCGAGCATATAAAAGATGCATAACTGCGTGCTCGGCACCACCTATATAATCGTCAACCGGTAACCAATGTTTTACTAGCTTGTCGCTAAATGGTTGTTTATTATTTTTTGGGTCTGCGAATCGTAAAAAATACCAGCTAGAGCAAGCAAATCCATCCATAGTATCTGTTTCGCGCTGAGCCATACCACCACATTTTGGACATTTTACATCAACAAAACTTTCAACATTAGCCAATGGGCTTCTGCCATCTCCGCTCGGTTCATAGCTCTCAATAACTGGTAGTATTATCGGCAATTCGGACTCATCAACTGGCAAAGTGCCACATTTGGAGCAGTGAATCATCGGAATCGGAGCTCCCCAATAGCGCTGTCGGCTTATTAGCCAGTCACGAATTTTATAATTTATCTTTTCCTTGGCTAAGTTCTTTTTGGATAAGTCATCGATGATTTTTTCTCTTGCCTGACTGGTGGACATTTTGTCATACTCACCAGAGTTTTTGACAATTCCCTCTCCGGAGTACCATGATGTATTTACTTCTGAAGGTCTTTCGAATACATATTTAATGGCTATCTTTTGTGACTTAGCAAATTCATAATCGCGCTCGTCATGAGCTGGTACAGCCATTATTGCACCTGTGCCATATCCCATTAATACATAATCAGCGACCCAGATTGGTATCTTTTCGTTGTTAGCCGGGTTGATAGCATATGAACCAGTAAACACACCAGTTTTTTCACGGTTTTCGTCCATCCGATCAACTTCGGACTTTTGTTGGGTAGTTTTTATATACTCTTCTATATCAACTTTTTGCGACGATGTCGCAACCGTAGTTGAAAGTGGATGCTCCGGAGCTAATACCAAGAACGTTGCCCCAAAAATGGTATCTGGCCTTGTAGTAAACACCTCGACCGACTCATCAGAATTAGCGATTTTAAATGATACCTCTGCGCCCTTGCTCCTGCCTATCCAATTACTCTGCATAGACTTAATGGCATCTGACCAATCTAAATCATCAAGATCTTCAAGCAACCTATCGGCGTAATCTGTGATTTTAAAGAACCATTGTTTTAGAGCTTTTTTCTCAACGTCGTTACCACACCGCCAGCATTTACCCGCCTCTACCTGCTCATTTGCTAAAACGGTTTTATCGTGCGGGCACCACCACTGCAGACTATCTTTTTGGTAGGCAAGGCCTTTTCTGTACAAAAGCAAAAAGAACCATTGAGTCCATTTATAGTAATTTGGGTCGGTACTATCAATCTCGCGTGACCAATCGTATCCGAATCCCATTTGGGTTAGTTGGTCTTTGAATCTTTTGGTATTTTCGTCGATTGCTTTTCTTGGGCTTATTTTGTTTTTTATTGCATAATTTTCGGCTGGCAGGCCGAATGCATCCCAACCCATTGGGTGTAGGACATTGTATCCGTTCATCCTATAGTAGCGACTAATGGTGTCGCCTATGGTGTAATTACGTACATGACCAACATGCATCGCCGCACCGCTAGGATATGGAAAATACTCAAGAATATACTTTTTGGGTTTTGTGGATTTATCGTCAGCAGAATAAATACTCAACTCGTCCCATTTTGCTTGCCATTTAGGCTCGATCTCTTTGGGATTGTATCTTTGCATAAATTAAGTTTAACAGATTAGGACTTACTAGCTAAGCGTCATGTTCAATAAGTTCTACAAACTTCTGCATAAGTTTTGGCATATCATAACCTGCTGTTTTTGCCGAAAGAGGGTAGAGGCTGGCGTCAGTCATACCTGGCATAGTGTTAATCTCAAGTACAAAAAAGTTTCCGTTGGCGTCAAGAATAATATCCACTCTTGATAGATGTTTAGCTCCTAGTTCTTTATGAACCTTTAAGGCGATGCTCTGGGCCGATTTTTGATCATCTAGCGAAACTAAATCATCAGCTATTGGGCATATTTCCGAGCTACGCCCATTATATTTGTTTGCATAATCAAACTCTTCGCCATCTGGTGGTTTTATCAAAATAACAGGGAGTGCTGTGTCGCCCAGAATCGGTACTGTTAGTTCAATCCCTTCAACAAGTTCTTCGACGATCATTTGGCCGTGTTTTGTTATAAGTTCTTGGGCATTCGTGAACAAAGAACTACTAGCTTGTCTGCAGATTATTGTGTCAATACTCGACCCGCCATCAATCGGTTTTAATACAAAAGGATTACTAAATAATATTGAGCCAGTATCGTTAACAATCTCGTATTTTGGCATTGTTACGACAGCCTCAAGTTTTTGATGAGTAGTTTTTTTGTTAAATGTTGCCTGGGACTCTAAGGCGCCAGTACCCAAAAAGCGTTTACCCTGAGAGCCTATAATAGTTTGGATGTAGCCATCCTCGCCACCTGCTCCATGCAAAATCGGAAAGACTATATCTGAGCTAGAAATTTTTTCACTTAGCTCATGTTCATTGCCATTAAAGTCGTATTCTTCAGCTGGAAATCCGGCTTTTAACAAAGCCTTGTATACAGCTGATCCGGATCGCAAAGAAACCTCTCTTTCGGGAGATGTTCCACCTTTTACAACTAAAATTTTATTCACCAAACTGACTTTCTTTTATTTTCATCCAGTATTCAGACTGCCTTACTAATTGATCGGCGTCTTTTGGATTTTTTAGAATATCTTTTATGGCCTCCTCGGCAAAGACCCGGTTTTGCGACCCTTTGATTAATATCAGTGCCCCGGGTTGAATTTGCTTTTTGATAATCTCGCCGGCTTCGTATGGTGATGATGCTTTTCTGACTAAGCATCCATTCTTTTCGGCTTCGTCGGCTAAGTACCTATTTGCGTCCGAACCTAGTGTTACAACTAAATCTAGTTGAGCAGGATCACACAGCCTACCAATTTTTTTGTGCTCCAGTTTTGACGTATCGCCGAGCTCATTCATATTGCCTAGGAGTGCTATTTTTTGAGTCGAATCAAGATTATAAAGTGTAGCGAGCGCACTGCGAACAGCAGACGGACTCGAGTTATACGAATCATCAATAATCCACGAGTTATTGATCCCTTCTAGCGTGTTCATCCTGCCAGAGAATGGCCTTAAATCCTTAACCAAACCTGATGCTTTTTTTAGATCTAGTTCAAGAATTTCTGATACAGCAAGAGCAGATAGAATAATTTTTGCGCCATGGGGCCCTAAAAAGCTAGTCTCACAATTAACTTTTTTACCACCAATATCCAGTGTTAACTTTTGGCCATTTATCCCCTTGGATTCAGAAGATATAACTGTATTGTCGCCAGATTTTAAACCATAGGTTTTAATGTGTTCGCCGGTTGGTAAATATTTTTGGCTTACCTCATCACGATTTATAAGCACCAGTTTGGAGTATTTAATTGGAGTAAGCTCCTCCTTTGCGACATTATCCAAAGTCTTAAAATATTCCATATGTTCGGAAGTAACAGCGGTTATAACAGTAAGATCCGGCTTTAGGTATGCAAAGCTTTTAAGCTGACCAGGTCCGTCAGTTCCTAGTTCAACAACGACGTTCTTATAAGGATAATCACTATTTAAAACCTGTTTGGATTTTGAGTAGACCCTAAACCAACCGGGCACATCAAATATTCCGGGTTGAGGCGCATCAAAAAAAACTAGCGGAACGGTTAGTCTGTCATTGTAGTTACCCTCTTGCCATAGAGTCTTTTGTTGGCTATCTAGCATTTTGGCAATCGCTAGTTTTGTAGATGTTTTGCCAACGCTACCGACGACCGCAATTACTTTGACATCATTTTTTTCGAGCAATTTTTTGACTTGTCGTTCAAGAAAATAGCTAATAAAAGCTTTGCCTGAGGACTTAACAAATCTCATGTATATATTTTATCTTAAATTTCGTCCAAACTTGGTAAATCTTGTGACTCAAGTTGCTCAACACTTTGTAAGAGTTTTTGGGCATAAATCAAAAGCTCAAACACACTTTTAGAGTTTTCTGGTTTGGTTATTTTTATGTTTTCTTGTGATTTATCAAGGGTAAGATTAAACTCCACTTTTAGTTCATTATACTGATGCGAATAGCTGAGCCTGACAATTTGCTTATCATCGGTTATCCAAAGACTAAATGGATAATCAGATAAATTATTATTGTTAACAAAATTTTGTAGCTCGTCTGTGCTAACGTCATTTAAAGTATCCTTAAAGCTTTCGGATAGTTTAAGACTATTGATAAATGAAACTAGCTTATCGCCATCTATATGGACAATATACTCTACGGCTTGCTTAGAGCCGACTTGAGCTGTTTGGCCTTTTTTATCATAGATAATAAATTGATTGTTTTCATATGCTTCAGATAAATCAGTAAGTTGCTGTTGACTTAGCCCGCCTGTTAAAAACTTTGTCTGCTCATCACTGCCAGATAGTAACGAGCTATCAAGTTCATACCAGTTCCCGCTTAAATTACTTAAAACTGGCAAAGTAGCTTTTATGGTTGACTCGTAGTCTCCAAGAGGCAGAACTCCATCAAACTGCTCAAGTAATTTGTCGGCCTGTTTTAAGCCATCAACTTTAACATATATTGTCTTGCCGTCTTGGCTTACTAGCTTGGCGCTTATCCCAAAACTACTAATCTCAAAATCAAAACCCCCACTATTGTCTCTTTGTAGGTCAAATTTAACATTTGCATTCAGGTTTTTTTGCCCAGATACTTTAAGCTCACCGTTAATTTTTGCATACTCATTCAGGTCGGCCTGGCTAACTGTATTAGCTAGAGCTTGTTTTATAACGTTTTCGGGTTGGTTTGGTAAATAGTAGCCGAAGTAAGCCGACACACCGCCTGCCATAAGTGCCAACCCAGCAATCGTTGATCCAGCTATTATTAACAACTTGCGTCTTTTGGGCATAGTGTTAGCATTAAGACTTTTAATGGGCGTCGAATCAGAGTTTAATCCCTTGTCCTCGACAGGGGGCATATTTGACGAGTTAGATTCATGTTTTGGAAGCTTATCTTTAGACATATGGCTCACTAATTACCAAGTAGTTTTTGAAAATCTTCATAGGATAAATATTCCTCTGGTGGCTCAATATTGGATATGACCCCGTAGCCATTGTAAGATTCTTTTATGGTCGAGTCTGCATACTGTACACCTAAAAGTTGTCTAGAGTTTATACCAACAATTAAGATCGCCTGAATTGTCTCTTCTTCCTGATACTGTTCTGGGTCAATTGAATCAGCACCTGAAATACCAAGCTGAGTTGCGTATTTCTTCATAACAGTCGTAAATGGTTTTAATTTTATGGTAGTAGGGAATTTGTAAACGGTTTTGCCGTTTTCGTTTTCCTTTTTTACACCATCGTACTGTACATTGTAAACATCATTTAACATAAACTCATTTATAATTGCCTTGCGTTGGTTAGCTGGGATGTTACCAGATAATACCGGTCCAACAAGTGAACGTATGAGCACATTTGGCTCTTGTAAGTTTTTTGATTTATCGCTTGAGCCCGTCTGGACCCATTTGCCGAGAATTTTATCAAATGAACTCTCAGTATCTTGGCTGGTCCTGCTTACACTTACATAGCGCTGATAATCTGCGTCTGATATACCAATTCCTTCAATTTTTGTGGAATTATCAGCACTTTGATTGCTGGTAAGCACCCTAGTCAATCTAACGGCCGTTGGTAAACCAAAATTAAATTGAGCAATCTCATTGCTGACCTGTGAATCATCTTTTTGAATTACCTGCCTGGTAATCCCACGAGTTGCCAGGTTGTTGTTGATCATGTCCCAAAAAACATTGCTTGGTTTTGAAAATACTTGATTGTAATAAAAAATTCCTGAAATTATAAAAATTAAAGCACCAACTGTAAATAAGCCATATATTAGTCGATTACCAGATGAGTTAGTGTTTTTTGCTGCATCCTTACGAACTCGTTTTGGTTTTTTGGTTTCACGCCTCTTAGTCTCTGCCATGACATATATTGTAACAGTAAGTCATAAAAAGCATGATAATACTGTTGCGTCTTTTACAAGATACAGATGTTTTTGCATTTAGCACCAAGCAAAGAAAGGATTCTTTGCTTGGATAAGGAGATCACAAAACCAGCACCTTATTTTTCTGCCACTTGATTGCAGAAAAATCTAGGGAGCTGGTTGTACATTATCGACGTGGTGGAGATACGGGGACTCGACTCACCTTCGGCGAGCCCGAAACTACTTCTTTGAAAACAAGTTTTCAAGAGTAGGTTTCCTTGCAAATTGCCACAGGCAATTTTCACCCGAACCTAGGCGGTGCCCGATCCTCATTATTTCACCAAATAAATTACCCACCTTGTGGTGGGCACATAATTTGGTGGAGATACGGGGACTCGAACCCCGGACCTCTTGCATGCCATGCAAGCGCTCTAGCCAACTGAGCTATATCCCCGTACTATAAACCAGATTGTTAAGTTCTTCCATGTCATGGAAGCGTGCTAGCGGGGCTGCGCCAATGCCCCTAAAATCACCATGTATTCTAACAAATTAAACTGTTATTTACTAGGTGCCGAGTAATGGGTGCATATAGAATTTACTGGGCTGACGGCCGTCTTTCATTTGCCTACCGTGTACAATTGGCTGTTTTTCATCAGATGAATTACTTATGTACGTATTATCATCGATATAAAATCCAGTGTGCGAAAGGTGTTGGTCGTCGACAGGCCAAAACACAACGCAACCAGCTATTGGGTCTTTTGTTTCTTGCCAGCCCGCTTCAAGCATTTTGGCAATCGTGGTTTCAACTGTTGCATGTGGCCTATCAATTAAATCAACCAAGCTTAGTACGCCCGACGTATGAAAGGCACAGGACTTATCCCCATCTTCCAACGCGTCAAACTCATGGCCATCAATATGGCGAACATAAGTATGCCTGAATATATCAGAGCCAACTGAAGATTTTATTATATGAATAAGATTTTTTTGAGTAACTCTTTGAATATTTGGATCCGGCATAGTTATATTATAGCTCGGATGGCTTCGCATGTCCCACCCGAGGGCCCGGGCTTTTTAGGTTTGTTTTAAGATTTTTATTTTCAGACTAGTGGGCCCTAGTCACGCGAAGCATAAGCCTATTATGCATTATTTATTAAGCAATTTCAATAATTCTGATTCGTCGATTACATTAGTACCTAGCTTATTAGCTTTTTCGAGCTTCGACGCACCTACGTTTGCGCCAGCTACCAAATAAGTGGTGTCTTTGCCGACAGATGATTGAAAAGTTCCGCCAAGTTCACGGACTCTTTCGGCAACTTGCTCACGGCCCATTGATTCGAGCGTTCCGGTTACTACAAAACTTTTACCAACAAGCGGGCCATCGCTTTCCTTGGCAGGTTTTGGCCATGCCCCATTTTGTTTGAATTTTCGCAGTAACTCTTCGTTTTCTGGATCAGAAAACCAAGCTACAATACTTTCGGCCACAACTTCGCCAACGCCCTCAACACTATGGAGCTCATCAATTGTTGCTGTTTTTAAATTTTCTAAGCTTTTAAATTTTTGACTTAAATCGATTGCTGTTTGAATACCTACGTGCCTTATACTCAATCCAAATAAAAAACGCTCTAAACTGGGACTACGTTTTGCATTTATTGCATCAATCAGATTTTGAGCACTTAAATCTGCAAAGCGCTCTAGGGGGAGTAATTGCTCTTTTTTTACAGCGTATATATCGGCAATGTCACTGATAATATTATTGTCTAAAAGTGCTTCTACATTTTTTTCGCCTAAACCTTCAATATCCAATGCGCCTTTTGAAGCATAGTGTTGAATATGATTAGAGACTCTTGCGGGGCATTTGTTGTTGGGGCAACGCCAAACAGCATCTTCAACCTTAGTTTTGATAAGTTTTGTACCGCACTCTGGGCAATCAACCGGCATTTTAAACGGTTTTTCTGAACCGTTTCTTAAGTTAGCTATTGATTCAACAACTTCTGGGATAATATCACCCGCTTTTTGAATTACAACCGTATCGCCAATTCTAATGTCTTTTCGAGCAATTTCGCCTTCGTTATGTAAGGTAGCCATTTGAACTGTACTACCAGCAACAGCAACTGGCTCTAGCATTGCTACGGGCGTTGCAGACCCCGTACGACCAATACTTATGAATATGTCCTTAACTTTAGTTGTAGTTTGTTCGGCTGGATATTTATAGGCAATTGCGCCTCTTGGATTTTTACCTACAACTCCAAGTCGATTAAACAAATCTCGGTCATTTAACTTAACAACCAACCCATCAGTGTTATATGCCAGATTATGTCGTTTATCTTGCCAATCATGCGCAAATTTAATTACGTCATTAATGTTTTTTAGTTTTTTGGCATATTGGTTTTTTATAAATCCTATGCTGTTAAGTGCATCATAAATGTATTCATTAGTAGGTGTTTGGGAGCGATCTTCGCGGATTAAATCATATGGCAAAAATGTAAGTGGTCGCTCGGCTACAAGTTTTGGATCAAGCTGACGAATTGTTCCTGCAGCCAAGTTGCGCGGGTTAGCAAACAATGGCTCGCCGGCTTTTTCGCGTGCTTTATTTAAGTTGTCAAATGCTGACTTTAGCATTACGATTTCGCCACGAACTTCTGTTCTACCCAATAATAAAGGTTCAAAGCCTTTTGCGGACTGTAGTTTTAGCGGAACCGATTTAATTGTTTTTACATTAGCTGTAACGTCTTCACCAACGGATCCATCACCACGAGTTACAGCTTGTGCGTATTGCCCATCCTGATAAATTATGGCGCATGCTAACCCGTCTTTTTTAATATCAGCGAAAAACTCAGCCGTATGAACTTTTGAATCAAGTTTTGCTATACGGTCTAGCCAAGCTTTTGCATCCTCATCAGAAAATACGTCATTTAAGCTAAGCATTCTTTGGCTGTGCTCAACGCTTGTGAATGCCGAGCTGGGTTGTCCGCCAACTCTTTGTGTGGGACTATCAGGCAAAATTAGTTCTGGATATTGCTCTTCGAGTTTTTTCAGCTCGGCCATTAGACCATCGTAAACTGAATCTTCTACCTTTGGCTCATCTAAAACGTAATAATCATACGCGTGTTTGTTTAGTTCATTAACGAGTTTAGCTATTCTGTCTTTTGGTGTCATTTTATAATCTCTTGATAAAGGTTAAACAAGTAAATTATTGATAGGCTAGTCGCTATTGGACTTATCACAATAAATAACGGGCTAGCGAGACCAGGCAACACCATGATTATCGGGATCAAAATGACCGCTAGACAAAAAATTATAAAGACTGGTAAAAATATCAGTTTTAAAGATATTGATATTCGTCTACCGACTACTAACTCTTTAGCTTTTTTTCGGGCAGTTCCAGGTGTCATGCCAGGCAAAGTGACTATAAATATCGACGTTAAAGTCCTTGGTATCATCGAAAAGCTCCAAACAGTTGCCAGTATAAATACTACTAGCCAAACCAGAACTTCAAGTGCTGTTCCACCTACTCCAGAGCCAGATGCAAACTGTAATCCTGCGCTTGCAATAAGCATTGGTAGCAACTGAATAAATAAAAGCGCTGATAGTAGTATAACTGGAATAATTGGTGTCATCCCAAGATAATAGGCAGACTTTGTACTAGCTGGCTCGCCTGCATATAGTCGACGTAGCGCCCAAACTAGTGCTAAAAAAATAATTAACAGTAGGGCAATCTGCATAAAAGAGTCCGATGCGCCAAAACTACTGACCAGGCTACTAAAGTCATTTGTAGCCCTCTCAAAGCCACTAGTGGGCTCTTCAAGCCCTATATTTGCAATATTAGCGCTACTCTGCACAAACAAAACTGACAAAATTCCATAAACAAGTGTTATACCAGCAATCACCTTAAAGTTGTTTTTAAAAACCAATAGGCTCAATCCCATAATGCGCCAAGCTCTTGGCAGTCTTTTAGACTTTTGAGCTTTTTTTTGTTGTGACTTGCTTAATTTTTTAGTCCTTAATACAAGTCTAGGCCTAGACCTTTTTGTCGGGCCTTGTTCTGATTTTGCCATACCTATAATTATAGATTAGACCGGCTTAAATAAGTAGCTTAGTTTAGCTCCATGCCTCGGAGTTTTTTGATTCGATCATCCAAAGGCGGATGAGTACTAAATAACCCGGCAAGTTTTTTGTTTGATAATGGATTAACTAAAAACATATGGGCAGTTGCTGTATTTTGTTTTTGCAACGGCTGTCCATATTGCTTTAACTTTTCTAGGGCGTCAGCCATGGCTTCTGGGTGCCTCGTAGTTAGCGCGCCCGTTGCATCGGCTAGGTATTCCCTTTTACGGCTAATCGATAGTTGCAATAAACTGGCGGCAATCGGCGCTAAAATAACCGATACCAAGGCAATCAGTTGAAAAACAGAATTGCCATTACTGTCACGGTTGCCAAAAATTGATGAATACCAAAACATATCGGCTATTAATGACACAACGCCAACCAAGGCAAAAGCAATGGTGTTAACTCTAACGTCATAGTTTTGGATATGCCCCATCTCGTGAGCCATCACGGCCTCAAGCTCGCTGTCAGTCATAATGTCTAACAGGCCTGTTGTAGCACATACTACCGAGTTTTTGGGGTTTCGGCCGGCAGCAAAGGCGTTGGGCGCAGGGTCATTCATGATATAAACCTTTGGCATTGGCATACCAGTGGTTATCGATAGGTTTTCGACTATCCTATAAAGCCTTGGGTTGTCCTTTTTCTGGATCTCTTGAGCCCGATTAATACTAAGCGCGATTTTTTCGCCTGCAAAATAGCTAATTAGCGACCAAACTAAAGCACCAATAATAAAAAACGAAAAAAAGCTGGGATTACCAGTTGCTTTGGTAACCACATAACCTAGTAGTCCAATTATCACAAAAAACCCAGCCATTAAAACAATGGTGCGGGTTTTATTGCGTGAAATCTCGCCGTACATATTATTTAGCTAATTAGCTTTTATTTATCTTCTGAAAAATCGGCTTTTACTGGCTCTTGAACGGCTGTATTGGCAGCTTCGTCAAGCTCAAAATACTCACGTTGTTTAAAGCCTAGAATTCCGGCAAATAGGTTGTTTGGGAATTGTTGAATCTTAGTATTTAAATCCCTGACAGATCCGTTATAAAATCGCCTTGCTGCTTGAATTTTATCTTCAGTATCAACAAGTTCAGCTGAAAGTTGTTGGAAGTTTTCGGTTGCCCTTAGGGCAGGATAAGCCTCCGCTACTGCAAATAGGCTTTTTAGGGCACCTTCAAACATGTTTTCGGCTTTGGCGGTTTCAGCCGGACCTTGGGCATTTAATGCATTTGCACGAGCCTTGGTTACCTCTTCAAACACTTTCTTTTCGTGTTTAGCGTAACCCTTAACTGTTTCAATTAAGTTAGGTATTAAATCGTATCGCCTCTTAAGCTGAACGGTTATATCGCTCCAAGCTTCTTTTACGCGTTGGTTGAGTGTAACCAGGCTGTTATAAATGTAGATTGCGAATATGACCAATAGAACCAAAACGCCTACGATTATCCAAGTTGTCATTATGTGTCTAACTCCTTTAGTTTTATACCTAAATTATACCATTGTTTGGTCGGTTAGAGACTACATAAAAAACCGTCTTAACCTTCAACTGCAACTTCAAAACCGCCGTAGGCCATTTTTTGCATATCATTTGGCATTTCAAAGTCCCCATCCATAGGCATTTGAGACATCTCTTCCATTACTTTTTTGTTTACTTCGTCTCGGTGCTCTTTAGATTCAAAAACAATGTATGAGAACCAAACATTTTCATCGTCACCTGCACCAACCATTTCTTTAAAATCACGTGATTTTTGATCGCCCATTTCGTGCTGCTTTAGGTCATCACCCCTGCACTCAAAATATTGAAGTGCACCGTGCTTCATCCATGACTCCCGCCCCATTTCGGCCATCTTTTGATATTCGGCTTCTTTGCCTTTCGGCACTACTAATACAAAACCATCAACATATTTTGCCATTTCATCTACTCCTTATCATTAATGTTAGACCCTCAGTAAGTTTACCACTATGCAAATCGCGCAAACAGATTAGCGACAAACAAAAAGGCACTGAAGTGCCCAATTTAATCAAATGGTGCTGTCACCTGAAAAGCTTTTACACCAAAATGATACTGACTACTACTTCAAACTGAGGTCAGAAGTGCAAAGATGGCGTGAGATTTTAGCCGTTCCGTATAACAAGTACAAGAGTAAGATAGTACCGCTTTAGACTTACACATAGGGCTTTAATGCCCCTCAAAAGTAGTGATATCTGTTAGTTGGGGGTAGAATAAGACGTATGAAAGACTTCGTAGGCGTTAAGATTGCTCTAATCAAAGATAATGAACTTTTAGTGATACAAAGAGAAAACAAGCCTAATCTACGCTATGCAGGGTTATGGGACTTTGCGGGTGGTTCAAGAGAAGATAACGAAACACCTTTTGAGTGCGTTGCACGAGAGGTACAAGAAGAACTTGGTATTGACCTTGATGAAAACTCAGTTATCTGGGAAAAGGTTCACCCAGCTATGCACGACCCAAGTATCGACGCTTACTTTATAGTAGCTCCTATTACAGACCAGCAAATTGCAAATATTGTCTTTGGAGACGAGGGTCAAGGCTGGAAAATGATGGGTATTAACGACTTTATGACGAGCAACGAAGTAGTTGAACCATTAAAAGGTCGGCTTAGTGGCTATCTAAACTCTATTGCTACTCGTGAGCAATAATTGAACGAATTCGCTCAATAACTTTTTCGGCGTCGGTATATACTACACCGTTAATACCCAGCGTCTCGGCTGTATCAACATTGACAGGGTCATCATCTACGAATATCGTGGCTTGCGGTTCAACTTGTAGTATTTCGAGCGTACGTTCATAGATGGCTGGGTCTGGCTTTCTCATACCCAACTCGTGTGAAAGTAGTACATAATTAAATCCATCATATATGCCTGCTTCTCTTAAGGCTTTGCGTGTGGCTCAATCGTATTTGAAAGAATTGCAAGCTTAATACCACTCTCGCCAAGTTCTTTGACAAGTTCAAGTATCGGCGTATGTGGCTTGATTGCTTCGCCAAAAGCCCTACCGAGCATATTCTCTTCATTAGAAACAGGACGAATGCCGTAGCCGTTTTGTACTCTATTCCAAAACTCTTGTTCGTCAATCTTACCAGAACCAAGTAAGAGGCAGGAGTAAATCCACTAAACTACGATTGTCTGAGTTTGTCTAGCGGAACCTTAACTCGTATATCTTTAACATACTTTCCGTTGTCGTCTTTTTCATCGTCGTTGACCCATACGTTAACTGGCGTTGCTTTGTAGAAGCGATGAATGGCATCACCAGTAACTTGGTCCTCAGTGCACCGCATTTCACCTGTCTGTAGGCTTACAACTTGACGTATTTCATCAAGGTCACTAACCTCATAGGCGGTAGCTTCTATATATACACCTTCACCCATGCCTTCCTTCATGGTTGAGTCGTAGACGACAATGAATATATCTTTGTTCTCGCGAATATTACCAGAGTGAACGCTATCTTTGTCAGAAAACCAGTAAAAATTAAAATCCTTGTTCCAAAACCCAGATACTGGGCTATTCCATGGCTTACCAACTTTTGAAGCAGTAGCAATAGTTGCATATAGAACTGTAGATAATATTTCTTGTGCTCGTTTGTTATGGTAATCGCTCATAATACATATGATAGCAAAAAGAGACCAGACGGTCTCTTTGGGTACTAGTTATGATTGGTGCAACATAGTTGACGCATTTCAAACGGCAGCTACGCTTGCTCAAGAGGATTATAAGCTAAAGCACCTAGCTGAACAATTCCAACTTGCCGACAATTTGATATAAGTCGGTTCAGATTTTCAAACCTCTAGGCAGCAATGCCTATTTTTTATGCGAGTTTTTACTTTCAATAGAGTATTGTGTTATTTCTAGGTTGCAGCTTTGAGTTTCACTACACCATTTTTCGCACTTTTCAGCTATTTCTTTATCTTCATAGTGTAGCCCACATTCAGAACATTGATATTTCTGCTCGTTCATTACACCCCCTTTAGATTTACTCGTCTTAATAACTGAGCGTTTATAGCTACAATTACAGTTGAAAGCGACATCAAGACAGCACCTACTGCTGGCGATAGCAAAATGCCAGACGAGTACAGCACACCAGCAGCTAGAGGAATGGCAACGACATTGTACCCAGTAGCCCAGATTAGGTTCTGTGTCATCTTGCGATAAGTTGCTTTAGACAAGTGTATGACCTTTATTACATCTCGTGGGTCGCTCTTAACTAAGATAATATCAGCCGACTTAATAGCCACGTCCGTACCAGCTCCAATTGCCATTCCAATGTCAGCAGTAGTCAATGCAGGTGCGTCGTTAATACCATCGCCAACAAAGGCTACTTTGCTGCCAGTTTTCTGTAGTTCTTTAACTTTATTAGCTTTATCTTCTGGTCGTACCTCGGCAAAATACTGGTCTAAACCTAACTGCTTTGCCACGTATGCCGCAACGTCCTGGCTATCCCCAGTAACCATAGCGGTCTTTATACCCTCAGCTTTGAGTGCGGCAATAGTTTGTTTGGACTGCTCACGAACTACATCGGCTAGGGCGATTGCACCAATCACTACTTTGCCATCCTTGATTAGGTACACCTCGGTCTTGCCGTCTTTAGCGGCTTGCTTTGAATATCGCTCAATATCAGCAGGTACTTTGAGCTTATTCTCTTTGATGTAGCGGTAACTTGCAGCTACGAAGTTATCGTGACCGTGTAGCTTTCCTTTAACGCCTAACCCAGGTATGGCAGAAAAATCTTCAACATTATCCAAGTGGACGTGCTTCTTTTGAGCCTCGCTCACAATACCCTTACCGACAATATGCTCGCTATTCTGCTCAAGGCTCGCCGTAAGATGCAAAATATCTTCTTTGGTATAACCCTTTGTTGCCCAAATATCCGTTACGCCGTGTTCGCCTTTGGTAAGTGTGCCTGTTTTATCAAAGAGCACCCAATCTAACATACGGGCAGCTTCCAGTGCTAAACGCTTACGAACCAGTAAACCATTGCGTGCTGAGATTGTAGTGGATATAGAAACGACCAATGGAACTGCCAAACCAAGAGCGTGAGGGCAAGCGATAATCAGCACAGTTACTGAGCGTTCTAGTGCAAATGCCGCATCCTTTGTAACGAGCCAGTAGATAAAAGTAATAATGCTCGTTGCTATCGCAATGATAGTAAGTGCAAATGCTGCCTTGTCTGCTAATACCTGTACGTTGGACTTGGAACTTTGAGCATCAGCAACCAAACGCATAATGCCAGCCAGTGTTGTATCTTCGCCAAGTTTCATAACTTTAACTGTCAATGAGCCATCTTGGTTAATCGTACCCGCAACAACCTCATCGCCAACAGCTTTACTTGTTGGCTTACTTTCTCCTGTTATTGCAGCTTCATTTACAGATGAACTTCCATTTGTGATTGTTCCATCTACAGGGATATTTGAGCCAGGTCGTATCAGTACCAGGTCGCCAACTTTCAGCTCGCTTACTAGCACTTGTTTTGGTTTCCCATTGACTAGCTTTTCAGCCTTATCAGGTAGGAGCTTGGATATTGCATCAAGGGCGTTCTCGGCTTTGGCAATAGACGCCATTTCTAGCCAATGCCCCAGCAGCATAATGGTTATCAAGGTTGCCAATTCCCAAAAGAAACCCTCGCCAGATAGCCAAAACTGCGTTGCTACGCTATACACATAAGCCGTGATTATTGCCAGGCTGATAAGCGTCATCATACCTGGCAATTTGGCTTTTAGCTCACCCCACGCACCCTTTATGAACACTAGACCACCATAGAAAAAGATGATGGTGCTAAACACAAACGGCACATATTGCGAGCCTGGAAAGGCTGGCGGCGTAAAGTTCAGCCAGTGCTGTATCATTTCGCTATATGCAAGTACAGGTATAGTCAAAATTAGCGATAACCAAAACTTATCCCTAAACATAGCCACCGAATGACCAGCGTGTTTATCGTGTTCCTGGTGTTCATCGTGTTGGTGTGCGTGGTGCGTGTGTTCCATTTTAATCTCCGCAAGTGCTGTCGTGCAGCGGTACTAAGTTGTCAAATCGTGCTTTTATTTGTTCTTTGGTAGGCTCTTTTTCTTGTGTGAATATGACCACATTACCTATTACATTGTTAATGCGTGTTAGCTCCTCCTCTGACTTGCCAGATGGGTGCTCGTCCATCACCTCGCCGTGTGCATAGGCTTTTGGAAACAGCCAGTTCACAACAGTGTTAAATGAAACCTCCTCACTATGACCAATGTTACTTTTCTTGCCAAAAAACGTTTCAAGGTCCTGGTTTAGAAAATCATTCCAACTCTTTTGTTGGTAGCTGTTTTTGTCACCCACATAAACAAAGTAGTTAGTATTGTCAGGTATCGCAGGCAACAATTTACCATATATCTTTACTGGTTGAGGCTTTACACCTGCATCATAACGCCGCCCCAACAGCTCATCACTGCCCCCAATGAAGTTCCAGCCAAAGTCCTTGAGAAACTCGCCGCCAGTCATACCGCTCCAGTGAACGTGCGTTAATTGGTCCATCTTGTCGTGAAAGTCTATAGGCACGCCGCCTACAGCTGCACTACAGGTTGTAGATGCTGCTGTTTCTTTTTGAAACTCTTCTTTTGAAAAGTCCACAGCTTTACCATTTACAAGTATCTGGGTACGAAAATGATAGTGCTGATAGGTTGGCTTCCTGATATGTTCGGGCGTTGAGGCGTATATGTAGCCATATACCCCGCCAGCAAGTACCACAACCGCTGCAATAAAAGATGCAATGTAAATTGCGACCTTTTTGTTAAACCTCAGTGATTTGCCACTTTTCTCTTGTGGTCCTTTTTTATCGTCATTTACGTCTTTTTCCACGTCTATTTGTTCCTTTCATATGTCTTTTTCATACCCCAGCTGTGTAGTAACACGCCTAGGACGATTATCAGCCAAGCAAAATTACCGATAAAGCGATGTAGTAGAACACCAAGCCCAAAGGCAATAAAGCAAGCCCCAAATAACGACGCTTGCCACTCACCGTACTTTGCACTGACTAGCTTTCCCTTATTGCTTGTGTGAGACATTCTGCTATCCTCCTATCAGTTTTATCGCTGCAAACGCTATGATGCACGCTAGGATAATCCAGCACGCCCAGTACAGCACTCTTTGGTATATAGGGTGTTTATCATTCATCTTAATGGCTCCCGTGCATCATTTGCATACTTTCATCAGTAGAGTAGCCCCAGTCCTTTTGCCATTGCTGCATATCAGCAATCTCTTTAGTCTGGGCAGAAATGATGGCTTCACCTAGCTTCTTAACTTCATCGTGTTTTGCACGAGAAGGAATAAGCTCAGCCATAGCTACTGCTCCCTCGTGATGGCTAATCATCATCTCTACGAAGGCTTTATCAAAGTCATCTCCTGTTTTGTTTTTTAGTTGTTCGGTCATTTCACTCATAGACATTTCGTCGTGGTTTGTAGCGGCTTGCGGTTCTGAGGTGTCGGTATGCATACCCATCATACGCATCATTCCCGTATTGCTATTGTTTACAGCCTGTCCTGCCGCAAATCCAGCTATTATTACACCGATTAACAGTCCTAGTAACCCTGTGATTATGGTTTCTTTCTTCATCACATAACTCCTTATTACAATTCTATTTATGCTTACTTCTTAACCCAATAGCTTATGCCGTTCGGCTTCGCACCCGTTGAGACCCTACCCACTTCCTTATTGGTAGCTGTATCAACTATGGATACGTCATTACTGACAAGGTTGGTGACATATACGGTTTTACCATCAGGCGAAACAACAACGCCGTGTGGTGCAGTACCAACCTTAATTGACTCAACGACTTTTAGTTGTTGTAGGTCAACCTTATAGACTTTATCTCCATCCGGTTGCCCGAAGTAATTACCCTGGTCGGCAACAAAGGCGTACTTTGCATCGGGTGTTGGGTAAAGTTGAAGTGGTCCTTTTGCTTCTTTAGGTAGGTCAATGTAGTTAAGTTGTTTTTGCGGAATGTTATAGACAGCCACGCTCCTAGTATCAAAAACTGTTGCCAGTGCATACTTACCGTCTGCACTTACGCCAGTCTGTACTGGCTTACCACTTAGCGGAATATACGTCAGGCTAGCTGTTTCCAAATTCAACTGACCAATGCTTTTATCGCCCATCATCGCTATATATACATTTCTTCCATCCGATGTCATCCTCAGCCCGTGAGGTTCTGCATTCTGCCTGGTTGGTATGGTACTCACTATCTGGTAGTTATTTGCATCTACTTTATATATTTCGCCTTTTTCCTGTGCCACAGCCACGGCATATTTACTGTCAGGCGTCAGTACAACGTGGGCGAGATGCAGGTTTGAGCCAATATCTATCCGCTTTGTAATTTTGTCCGTGAATGGGTCAATTACAATTAGCTGGTCATTAGCTGTGCTTTCTTCGTGTCCATTGTCGGCATATGCAGTAGGTGACAATATATTTTGTACCTTTGTGCGAAAGCTCGTGTGTTCGTCAGACATAGCGTTGGCAGTAACCCATACACTTTTGCCATCGGGTGCTACCTGCACGTTATGCGCCATATACATATAGGTCTTATCACCCTGTTTTTGTGACAAATCTATCTTTGCTTTAACAGAACGTGATTTAGTGCTAATTACATCAATCCTGCCAGCGTCTTCGGCTGCAACATATACTTTATCGCCGATATTTGTGGCTCCAGTGAAAGAGTAAAACAGAAATGCACCTGTCGCTAAAAGCAGGACCGCTATTCCACCGGTCAGCCTTAGATATTTTTTACTCATTGGTCCTCCAAGTTACGTTTAAGAAATGTTTGCTAGAACAAACATATTCTCACGCCCTGAAAACACCATAGAGTATATAAATTGGTATCTTCGGCGGCGGTTTTATTTCAGCAGCATAAAGCCGTTGCGAAACGGATTTTTCATCTTGTTGTAATGGCTGGCTCTGTGCGTAAAACGGTATCGCCAGCTCATCATCGTCTTCACTCTCATCATTCCTGATAGCAACCTCTTCTTTACTAAGAACTGCTGTACGGCAAAGAGCTGCACACGAAGTTGCATCGCTTGACGTGTGCTTCATACCGCCCATTTCGTGCGACATCGTGCTCACTGCAGCCGAATGACCGACAAAAGTCAGCGAGTTGAGTAGCACAACAGCTAGTAGGACCAGGGCATTCTTAATAGCTGCAAATAACTTCATAGCTACTTACCCCTCACATTTGTCAGCTCATACAACGCTAACAGTTCAGCAACGGCTTTTTCTTGCTCATCTTCTGAGTTGGAACTAAGGTTTTCTTTGATATGTGTCCGTACGTGGTTCTCAAGTATGAGCTTATTAAGTGAACCTATGGACTTTTGGATAGCAAGGCTCTGCGTAAGTATGTCCATACAATAGTCTTCGTTCTCAATCATCTTCTGCACACCACGCATCTGACCCTCAAGTATTTTGGCTCGGTGCAATGCACGCTGTTTTATGTCACCAATCATACCTCTTACTATATACCCCCTAGGGGTACTATGCAAATGGCGTTTTAGTAGGGGGGTAGTCGCCCCTTACCCCTGTTACAGGTACTCCGCCGTATAAATGCCTAATTTTTGGGAGCAGATTTTGCCAAGCGTTTTTTTGGACTATTTATCTTTAGGCTTTGTTGGCTTAGGTTGGTCTTTCGCTTCTTTCTGCTCCTCAAGTGCTTTTAGCAGTTGCTCTGTTCTTTCTTTTTTATCTTCATTTGCATAGATTTGCATAAGCTCCGCAATAACAAGATAGGTGTGGAGCACAACGTCTTCTGCCTCGTCCTTTAATGGACGACCTTGATGCGATCCTGATTGCGTCAGGTCCATAGTATATTCAATCCGTGATTTTAACTCGTCAAAGTATGTTTTAGTCAGTTTCTTTTTGGTGTTACTGGAAATTTTAGGCGATACATAGTCTTTTAGTCGGTTGATGTACTTACCTTTATCGGCTGCGTCTTTAGGCGGATTAAGCAAGTCTGCAATGTCCATCAATAAGGCACGACAGGAAGCAACCGCGTTCTTCCAGTCTTCTGAGTTGCTGGACAGTAGGTTTTGGTCAATTGAGTTAAGTCTTTGTGAAGTATCTGGAAATATTCGTTCTAGCACAGGCTCTACCTTTGCTCGCTTCTTCTCAAATATAGATTGTGCTGTGCTACCAAACTGCCACTTGTTATATACGCCCAAAGCAAAGTTATATGTTTGCGTCCTGTACCCAGATAAGTTTGCTACTCGGGTTTGAGTATCCTTGCGTATTCCGCTTCGTTCAAGGATATTTCCGTGATTGTTCATAACGTACTGGTTTGGGTTTGAGCTTGAGACCGATACGTTTGGGTCTTTTGCTGCAGCTAGATTATCTCTATACGCATCAATAGCAAATTGGTTTTGCTCGGCATATTTTGCCCAAGTCTGAAATAACTCAACATTTTTTGGAATGTCTAAAAGCAAAGATAATCGTGATGCTTTGAGCAATACATTATGTAGTGGCAGTCTACTATCTGTTATGTCCAGCATTATATCGTGCGAAAGTTGGGCTATTTCTTCGTTGCGTTTCATTTTTCGCCCTTTTGCAGTAGTTTCATTACATCTTCCCGACGGTAGCGTCTATCACGCCGCGTGCCGAAACGTACAGCTACAAGATAGCCTTTAGCATCCCACGCTCTAAGGGTATTTGGATGGCAATTCAGCATCTCACACGCCTGTTGAAGTGTGAGTAGCTTCGGCTCTTTTTTCCCAGATTGTGTCATACTATAACTATACACGACTTACCAGTGTGAAATGAAAGTGAAGTGATGAAGAGTGACCCAATAGCCCGAGAAAATACCTCTAAGCCCGTTGCAATTACAATACCTAAAGGTAGTGGCTTAACTCTTCGTGAGTACAAGGAACTGAGTGCCAAAGACCACTCAACCCTCACGCCAGCTGAACAAAAACAACTAGCTGAGGCACAAGAACAGCTACGCAAGATAACAGAGACCCTGGCTAGTAAATATGACTTTAGTGCGATAGCTAAAGCCGTTGAAGGTATTTACAAAATATCCCCAGCAATTCAATCCTTGCAAGCAATAGACACTTCGCCAATGTTAAAAATCGTTGCCGATATGCAGAAAACTTCACTTGCTTTGCAGCCAGCTTTGGACAAGGCGTTCAGTATCCAGGAAACGATAGCACCCGCAGTAGAGGCAATTTATAAGAGCAGCGTATTTACTCAAAATCAATTTGCGGCACTTGCCGCCATTCAAAAATCACTGGTCACTTTTCCTAACGAACACATCATCGCCTCAATCAAAAGTATCCAAGATGCTTTTCAAGCCCCCCTTATAGCACGGACAATGTTTGCCGATTTTCATACAGCACACGAACGTATACTACGTAACCTGCGATTTGATGTTGGCTCACTAACAGCAAGCATTGAATTTAGCCGCTCCGAAACAGTGAATGTTATCTTAAACGACGTTTCTACGGATAAAGATGACCTTACCGCAACTGCCACCGCAACCCAAACCAGCAGTGTCGGCAATGTCACTTTCTCAGACAGTGCCAACTTGCTTATGGCGTTCAATGACCTTAAACAAGAAGTGCGTGAGCTTAGGCAACAATTGCTAGCCAAAGATAATCAGCAGGGCAACTTGCTTATAGCACCGACAGCAGTTCACTTCCAACGCACAAGCTCATCAATACAGATTGGTCCGTTTAAAGTTGCCGTAACGGTCAGCTCAAAGCAAACACAGTTTGCACGTGTCTTGCTCAGCAACCCAGAGAATATTACAAAACGCTGGGATATTGAGGATGTGATATTTGAGGCTTTCGGCGAGCGTATTGCTAATGACGAGCAGGACTGGATTAGCAAAATACGCAGTTATATACACCAACTCAACAATAAGGTACTCCGAGACACCAACAACACAATGCCCAACTTCTTCATACTTGAGGGCATTGAGGTTTATGTAAACCCAGATTATATCAATCTGTAAAAGTCGTCTTTTCCACAGATTTAAATGGCTTAAATAAGCCTTTCTTCTTAATGGTTACTATGCAAGGACAGCAGAATAACCACCAACAAAAACCCCTGCCAGCAGAACCACAGGATAATGCCGCAAATAAAGGCGTGGCTGCCGAGTTGAGTGATGAGGCTATTCACAACCTCACTGGTTTCTTTGACGTGCTAATTCAGATGGACTTTGCACAAAAACAACGTAATGAACAAAGGAATGAAAGTGATGATTTTCTACAAGGTACTACGAATAACACTCAACAAACTGATTAGCCTACTTCTTTCGGCTTGGTCTTGGGCAAGCAATAAGGAAATAGCGATGGAGCGAAAGAAAAATGACCGTTAGTGAAGTAAGTATCACGCCAGTCAAACCGACTAACGGGCTTGTAGCTTTTGCCAGCTGCCTAATTGATGGGCAGTTGTTCATTGGTTCACTTGGCGTACATCAGCGACTAGACGGTACAGGCTATCGCATAACCTACCCAACTAAGAAAGTTGGCTCACGCCAGCTCAACTACTTTTATCCAGTAACCAAAGAGGCTGGCAAAGTGATTGAGCAAGCAGTTATTGCTAAGTGCGTTGAGTTATTTGAAAGAAGTGATGAACGATATGGTAGACACAGTAAAACTACTCATACCCGTACATAATCCGCTGGTCTTTGATGGCAGCAGGTTTACGCCTATAACGCTTGAGCAACTCGTGAACAGCAGAGGCTATGGCAAGACGTTTCTCAACCCCTCGCCGACATATGCCAAGATGGGCAAGTATATGCCACGACTGACGATGTACAAGCGAGTGCGAAAGTTTGGTGCGGTAACGTACGAACTGGCAGTTGAGTTTTCAGCACCAAAGATGCTGTTCGGCAACAACTTTGATGAGCTAACAGAAAATGACTTTGATGCTTTGCTCACGGCACTACAAAGTTCGTTACACGAACTACTCGGTCATCGTTTCTTTAAGCCACAACTAGCTACCGCCGATATTGCGGCTTGGCATCCGTCTAAGAACATCGTGTTTCTTGACTACACATCGTGCCAAACAATCCTGAATACAATGGGCAAGCTAGACGTAAGCAAAACGTACGATTTTCAAAAGACCGATTTTCGCGATGGACACGTCGTACACATTCACGCCAATTCACTTGATATAGCCTTTTACGACAAAATGGCTGACCTGCTAAAAGCTAAGAAAAGCAACAAACGGGCTTTTGAAAAAGACAGCTCGGTTCAGCTCAATTTGCTTGAGGGTCTATCTGAGTACCGACCAATGGAAGTATTCAGATACGAAGTACGTTTTGTCGGTAGAGCCTCTATCAAGCGAGCCTACCCCTACTTGGAACAGTGGACGTTTGAAAGCCTGTTCAAAATGAAGTTGTGCCAAAACACACTACTCAAGCACTGGAAAAAGCTGACTGCCAATGTAGATATGTTGGCACTGGACGTAAAACAGCCATTTGAGCTTTTACAAAACTACCTTGAGGCAAACGATGAAGTTACACCACAAGCCGCACTTGCGGCAGTAGCAGGTATGCTCATCGCCAGCCAAGCAGGTGTTGTCGGCTTGCGAAACACGCTTGAGGCTCGTTATGGCAAGCAGGCGTGGTATCGCATAAAACCACTGTTAAACGCACCGCAAGCACATCGTTACACAGCCTTTGTACATATAGACGAGGCACTGCAACGATTTACCCCAACAAAAATGTCAGAGTTTCTATCAAACATTGAAAATACTGGTAAGTAATGTTAAGTTAGTAAGGAGTAAGTATTATGGACGCAAAGATAATCCTAATCGCACGAGTATCAGATATTGAGCAACGAAAAGCGTTGCCAGCTCAAAAGTTACGGCTTGAAAGATACGCCGAACAAAAGAAACTACCCTACGAGTACCACGAGTTTGACGAGAGTGCTCATAAAGAAGAACGACAGAAGTTCGCTAAGCTCGTTGAACACATCCAAAAGCAGCCAACTTTGTGCTACGTGGTCTTTGATAAAATTGACCGCTTTACTCGTGATAGCAGCCAAGAGGAAGTAAAAGCATTACAGCAGCTGGTAAAGCTCGGCAAAATTGAGCTGCACTTCCCGCACGATAGCCTGTACATTGACCAAAACTCGTCAGCAGCCGATTGGTTCAGGCTCGGTATCGGTATGGCATTGGCTAAATACTACTCAGACAGCATCCGAGATAACGTCAAACGCCGCTTTGAGCAAATGCTGAGTGAGGGTATATGGGTACATAGAGCACCTGTCGGTTACAAGAACGTACTAAAAGGCGGTACGCCACAGAAACCAATCAAAGATATTGAAGTTGATGACACTAAGGCTCACTACATAATGAAAGCCTACGAAATGCGAGCAAGAGGCATATCATACGCCGTCATTGCTAAGGAACTGCGTGAGATGGGCTTTCGTAGCAACATTGCTGGCAGTAAAGCACCAAGCAAACAGTTTATTGAAAGAATATTAAGCAACGAGTTTTATTGCGGTTTTATGGTTCACGCTGGCAGACGCTACCCGCACAAGTACCCGCCACTCATCAGTCGTGGCTTGTACAATCAGGTTCAGCGTGTCCGTGATGAACGTAAGCACGAGATGACAAAGTACGACAGCAAAGACTTTACCCTGAAAAAGATAGTAAAGTGCGGCAAATGCGGACGTGCAGTATCGCCGTTCAAGGCTCGTAACACCGTGTATTTGCGATGTGCCAACGCAAAGTGCGATAATCCGAATACAGCCGTTAGCCTTGTAATTGATAAGGTTACGGAAGATATAGGATTTATAGACGTGCCTGAGAAGTGGTTAGATAAAGTCATCACCGAGCTGCGTAACCGTCATAATGACCAGCAGCTGTACTTCACGCAAAACATTGAGCAAACCCGTGCTGAGTACGACAAACTCAAAGAAAAGATGCGTAAGGTTTACTATGACTTACTTGAGGGTCGTATTACACAGACATTCCACGATGAAATTGCAACTGAGCTAGAAAAGAAACAGCAGG
>CAZAAL010000003.1:90804-152278 GCA_964483315.1 uncultured Candidatus Saccharibacteria bacterium | reverse complement strand
AAGGCACCAGGTTTTGGTCCTGGCATTCGGGGGTTCGAATCCCTCCTCCCTAGCCAGGGCCGAAGAGTAGACTTTATTCTGTTCATCGGCCCTGTTTTGATGGTAGAGCCAGCGGGTTTAGCAGAGGCAAATCCTTATTACCTAATAGCCTAAAAGTTGCCCGTAGCAAGTTTATGTAGTAATGCGAGGCGAATCCCTCGCTTTCTAACCAGATATGATAAAATAGTATTAATAAAAGAGGCACTATGACAGCAGGGGATCAAACAAGAAACGCAGCGCAACAGACGCGCTTGCAAGCCAAGCAACACCGTGAACAAGCCAAAACAATGCACAAATCTGCTGCTGATTTAGAGCGAATGGCAAATCAGTTAGAGGACGAAGCATCAAATTTAGAAAGACAAGCTAGAGATGCCGATGCCGCCGAGCAACAAGCCCAAAACACACTTGATAAAATTCGAAACCAAAACCTCTAAAGCTAGTAATTTGATAAGACCTTTTGCAGTTCATTAAGCGCTGGTTTTGGTGTGTAGTCAGAGCCCCATAACAAGCTATCCCCAAGTTTAATTGGGTATCTGTCGGACAGAGTTGTAGAGCCATATAAATCCGTTATTCCCCAAACGCCGTAAGATGTACATGTTGGCTCGCTTAAGCAGACCTTTAACACCTCTGAGTATTGGCTGGCTTGCATCGTTGGTTCATCGCCTAATACATCAATCTCAGATATTCTTGAAACCACACCTAGGCTAGCCAACTGCTGAATATGTCGCCTCAAAACATTCGGGTCAATAAAATCAGGTTCATGATAAACATGTGCTTCAAAACCAACTCCGTCTATTGGAACTCCCCGTACTTGGAGTCGTTTAATCAAAGCAATTAAGGCTTCCCAGCGCTTTCCGTCTTTTTCAAGTCCAAATTCATTTATGAACAACTTGGCAGTTGGGTCAGCTGCACGAGCAGTGTGAAAAGCAACATCAATGTAAGCTTCGCCCATAGCATCAAACCAGATTTGACTACGTAGGCCTAGGTTTTCGTTAAAGTAGTCAATATCATCCTCGGAGAGTGGTTCATTAACAACATCCCACTGTGCTACTTTGCCTTTATAATGACCAACTACGCTGTTTATATGCTCAATCATTACTTGTTGGCGCTCGGCTTCGGTCGTATCTTGCATCCACTGTGGATTTGCTTTTGGCATAACAAGCGCGTGACCGTGCACTAGCATTTTGTTTGTTAGGGCTGTTGCTACCATGCTGTCTGCCTCCTGAAAAGTATACAGATTCCTTCCTGGATGAATCGCCTGAGGCTTCATGCTATTTTCGAGCGTCATCATACTAAACTCGTCTAGAGCAATCGAACGGTAATTTTCATCAGTAAATAATGGATATACAGCAATAGCGGCACCAATTGGCAGCTGGCGTGAGTGAGCCGTTGCTAGATTTCTTAAACTATTCGACTTGTTTGTGTCACTATTTGAGGAAAGCGATGCAATTACATCTACTGAGCCCTTGCCTAAACTTCGCGCTCGTAAGGATTTTAGTATCCAGCCGTCTGTGCCAGGTTTAGCATCGGCACCAAACCAAATTGTCCCGTCTTTAAAAATGTTATGAGCAGGCATAGTCCCCAGTGTTTTAGCGCCGTGATTGATTATAATTTCGTCATCTACTTTGCTTATACTAATTATATCTTCATCAGCTACACTCAGTATATAAGTCCGTTCGTCAATTGAATTTGCCGCAGTCCCGTCCCATATTCTTACCGACAGACTTTCCTTGTTAAGCTCTAAACGAACAGATGCTCTTTCTTGTCGCCATTCATCGTAAATAACCGGTGTGCGACCATAAAATTGTAAAACCGCTCCATTTTTTGCCGAATATATTTGTGCTTCTATATTAAAATCGCCACTAACTTGTAATGATGAGCTCCTGACATTAACTGGTGGATTTGGTTGAGCCTTAGAGGTATCCTTGTGGCTTATTTCACGGTTTATCGGCATAATTCTAACTCCGTCACTAACCACTTCTGCACCTGGGAAATACGACCACTCTTGTGCTGACATCCAATCTACATCTTGGTTTTTTGCATCAATAAAGTTAAAGCACAAGAACATTAAAATTATAGCAATCGAAAAGACAAAGAACGGCCAAGAGCGACTTATTTTGTTCCTATTTAAGTTACTCAACCACATGCTCTTAATTATTATGCTACTCAGTGTGATTGTATATTAGGCAAAACGCAACTAGTAACACTTCCAGCTACAGTTAACTAAACACAGTATCGATTATGTTAGTGTTATAAAAGTGTTATAATATTAAGAGTATAAATTTTCTAAACAGGAGATAAAAATGAGAGGACCAATTGATTACATTATCGTCGGCTTCGAAGGTAATAAATTTGATGGAAGTATCTTAAAAGCCTTAGGTGAGGCGATTGACAGTGGCGTAATAGCATTAGTAGACTTAGCATTTGTTATGCGAGATAGCGATGATAATGTAACCAAACTTAATATTGCAGACTTGGGCGATGAGTACGCAGTTAGTTTTGTAGAAAAATACAAACCATCAGTTGCAAATACCGATGTTGAAGATATAGAAGAAGTTGCAGATTTAATTGAAAAAAATTGCTCAGCCGGACTTTTGGTAGTTGAGCATCTGTGGGCAAAGCCCCTTAAAGAAGCGATTGTAAATGCAAATGGAGTACTGCTTGCCGAGGGCCGTATTCACCCAGAAGCAGCAGCGGAATTAAACTAAAATTATATAAGGAGTAAGTAAAAAAATGCCAGGATTAATGAGGGGCGTAGCCCGAACAGCCGTTATTGCCGGAACAGCAACACACGTGTCAAACAACGTAAGCCGTAGGCAAGCGCAAAGATGGGCTGCTGAAGATCAACAACAAGTAGCTCAGCAACCAGTTGCCGAAGCTCCACAAGCAAGCCAAGACGATGTTTATCTAGAGCTTGAAAAGCTTGGTCAACTTAAAGAGCAGGGAATTTTAACCCAAGAAGAATTTGATGCAAAAAAGCGGCAACTATTAGGTCTTTAAATAAACTTAAGATTGTTAAACAGCACTGGCTATAAAACGCTAGTGCTGTTTGCTTATTAAATATTTATTGCTATATTAGTAAATAAGTGGTGGGCGAAATAATAATCAAGGAGGAATCATGGCGCAAACAACACAACGCCCATTCGGAATTACATTATTAATGGTCTACGGATCGCTAGTTGGATTGGCTAATATTGCACTCGGTATTTTTGCAATACTAGACAGAAACGACGTAGCGCTTTTAAACCAATCATTTCATAGCAACGATCAGGTTTTAGCAGCCGGGATTGTAGCAATTGTTTTTGGTTCAGTTCAGTTACTTCTGGCTATGGCTCTTGGACAAGCAAATAACATTGTTCGAATGCTTTATGCGGTAGTAGCTTCACTAAACTTAGCTGCTGGCTTGTGGGCAACAGTGGCACTACACTCAGAACAACGTGCAGCCGGATTATTCGCAGTAGTATTTTCAGGACTAGTACTTTACTTCCTGTTTAATTCTAAAGCCGACGCTTACTTCGAATCGAATAAATAAATACAATTTAAATTACCAAAAACACCCCGTTACAACGGGGTGTTATTTTTAGGCGATTTTATTATTTGGAATATTTCGCGATAGTAATAGTGTCAGGATAGCAAGCCCAACCAAAAAGACCATAGAGGCCTTAAGGCTTGATATTTGCGAACTTTGATATTCATCGCTTAATGATTCGGCATCAGATTGAGATAACCCTGCTTGCAAGGCGTACTCTTCAACATCACTAGCCGATACAATTGGTATACCAGCAGTTGAATTATCCGATATGGTCGTTTTTACGTTTTGTGGCAGTGAAGGGTTTTGATCTACCGAATTAACAAAATTAGTAGTTAACGAGGCAATCATAACTGACCCAATAAGCGCCGTACCAAGCGAAGCGCCTAGGTTTTGGAACGTACCTTGAAGCCCACCAACCTCTGACGATTTAGATTCTGGGACAGATGACATAGTTACATTGCCAATTTGCGAAACCAGCAAACCAAGACCAAGACCAGCTATAAATAAAGATGCTCCGAACAGCCAGCCTTCCATATCCGGATTGATAGAAGCTGTAAGCAACACGGCGCCAATTATCAAGCAAAGCTGGCCTAATCTAATTATCTGCCTTGGGCTATACTTGTTGACCAACCTTGAACCTAACATAGAAGATATAACTATAGCAACTGACAGAGGGAAAATTTTCATGCCAGTTTTTAGAGCATCGTAGCCTAGGACCATTTGAAGATAAATTGGGATCACAAAGAACATTGCGGCAGTAATTAAATATTGGCCACTTAAAACCCCAAGTCCGGCTCTGAGTTCTTTGATTGTTAGCATTGAGACATCAAGTAGTGGATCCTGACCTTTTTCGGCTAGTGTCTGCTGTCGCCTATAAAAAACATACAAAGTTAAGAGTCCAGCAATAATTAGATATATAACTAACGATACACCAAGTGGTGCAAGCTCATTGCCATTGACTTCTGGTTTTGATTTTGGCACAACCCAGCCCCAGGTTTTACTTTGTAAAATACCAAACACAAATAAAGCCATTCCGCTAGCCGAATAAAACACGCTGAGACCATCTATCTTAACTTTAGATGTAATTTTTTTGGCTTTTGGCATAGTCAAAGAATATAGCAAGATTAGGGCCATGATGACTGTTTCGGCTGCAAAAACATAGCGCCAAGAAAAATAAGTTGTCACATAACCACCGATAAGTGGTCCGGCTGCCACTGCTACACCGCTTGCTGCACCGATTAGCGTAAAACCAACTACTCGATCTTTGCCTTTATAGTTCATGGCAATCAAAGCTGCAATAGCAGGGATAACTAAGACAGCTCCAAGTCCTTCGATTACTGACCAGCCGATCATTAAAGTTTCGAGGTTTGGACTTAGGGCAGTAATCAGTGAACCGATGCCATAGATTATTGCTCCGATTCTAAATGCTTTTAAACGACCAAGTTTATCGCCAAACTTGCCACCAGTCATCATAAAAGCGGCCATAGTTAATGTATAAAAAGTAATGGCGGCTTGTAACCCTGATACTGTCGTGCCCAAATCGGATACTACCTCTGATATAGAGACATTCATTACAGTACTATCAAGCACCATGATAAACTGGGCGCAAGCCAAAACTATAACCAATAACCACTTTTTCACTACAAAAAGCATAGCCCAAACTCTCAATAGTTGCAATTATATTAATGCCAGCAAACTTTGTTATACTAAAAATAATCTAGACGGGAGTAGGGAAGTGGAAGAACGTCAAATTGAGTCAATAAAAGCCGAATACCATAGTACTTTGAATCAATTTCGAATTGCAGGGGTGGTAGCAGTTACAGTTCTGGCTGGTGGTGCTATATTTTTTCACTATACTGAAAAACTAAATTGGGTAGATGCCTTTTATTTTTGTACTATAACACTTACAACCATTGGTTACGGTGATATAACCCCGACTACAAATTTGGGCAAAATATTCACTTCGTTTTATGCAATTTTAGGTATAGGCATAATCGGAACATTTGCTAACCTGCTCCTTAAACGGTCAGTTACCAAAAGACAACTTGTAAATGCATCTAAAAACAAACCGCTTAAGCTAGATAGGTAATGGCCAGTGAGCCATCTGAAAGTCGTAACTATCAATCTTTTAAACGACGATTTTAAAAAAGCAGAACGCATCAAACTGCTTATAGAGCAACTGAAAATATATAATCCAGATATCATCGCACTGCAAGAAGTAGACCTTGATTCAAAAATCGATAAATTTATTATTGATAGGTTTAGAGGTTATAGTCATTTTATCTCTTCACGACCTGGTCGGCTGCACCATAAGGAAGGATTGTTATTTTTATCTAAACCAAAAATATTGTTTTCTAAAACAATTGTGCTTGATAGGCAGGAACGAGTCGCGCAACAAATAGTTGTTAGCCATAACAATAAAAAAATAAGCTTGGTTAACGTTCATATGCATTGGAGTATAGTCAGCGACAGAATACGTCTAAAACATGCCAACCAACTTATTCGACTTACACCAAAGCCACATATTATTATGGGAGATTTTAACGCAACTAAAGATATGGGATCGATAAAGCTTGTACTATCCAAATATCAAAATGTAAACGGCCTTAGTCAAAAGCCAACATACCCATCACCATTTAAAAGGCATGGCCCACGAGCGTTAATAAGGCATAATGCCATCTTTTGGCTTGGTTTATTTAGAGGATTTAAATTACATGGTTGGTCGGACTCTATAGATTACATATTTGTGGATAACAAATTCCAAATAATTGATACAGAAGTCACCTTTAACAATCCAAGTATTTATGACGAATCAGTGTTCGTATCTGATCATTATGGTTTATTGGCAACAGTAAAAACCAATTAATTATCCAGGTTAAACAGATATAAAAAAATAAAATGCTTATTTTTTGATTGACAAAATATATTACCGGAGCAATAATTATCGTATAACAACTAAGGAGGAAGGTTATGGCTAAGAAAAACTCTGGCGAAATGTCAGGCTGGGTTGGTTGGGTAGGATTTGCAAGTATTATGTTATTACTTGTCGGATTCTTCCATGTAATTGCTGGTTTTGCAGCATTATTTACCGACACGGTTTACCTAATTGGGGAAGAAAACATCTGGGCATTGGATTACACCCAGTGGGGATGGATTCACGTAATTGGTGGACTTTTGGCAATCTGGGCTGCTAGCTCACTAATGCAAGGTCACGCTTTTGGACGAACGGTTGCTGTTATTGTGGCACTTGTAAGTGCAGTAGCAAACATGTTGTTTATTCCAATTTACCCAATTTGGTCACTTTTAATCATCACAGTAGATATACTAGTTCTTTGGGCAGTTATCGTGCACGGTGGTGAGCTAAAAGACGAATAGGGCATAAAATTTAAGCCAAAACTAAAACTCACGGCACAAAATGCCGTGAGTTTTGTTATTATAGGACTAAATATTAATTGGAGGTAAATAATGGCCAGTCAAAAACCTAGTGATTCAAAGTTAGTATTGATTAAAATATCAAGGCTACTAACATATCTGGTATATGGCTATAGTCTAGTTGCTATTACTTTTTTATCAATTGGAACATTTTTATTAGCATTTTCAGCTAATCCTGATACCAATTTTGTAAAATTCATCTATAGCGGTGCTCAAAACTTTCTAGAGCCATTTAGGGGTATTTTCCCACCAAAGCAGATCAGCGAAACCGGTTACTTTAGCACATCAGCTGTTTTTGCGATCATAATGTACCTACTGTTAGCCATGTTATTACACGGCTTGATAAATTACATCACGCTGAAAATGTACAAGCATCAGCAGGAACTTGAACTGGCTGTGCTTGAATCCGAAAAAACACCTAAAAAATAGATTAAATACGTATGGACTTTGTTGAGTTTATATACGGACTTTTTATAGTTAGCCTACTGGGTTTGATCTTATCGTTTAATCCTATGCTGATTGTGGTTGATTTTTTATTGGTGTTAAGAAGTAAACGACCAATTTTCAATACAATTATGCTACTGGCAGGGTTTGCTACGTCCGTGGCAATAATGTTCACTTTGGCGAGCATGGCTATTTCTCCAGATAGCGATATAAGTATTCAAAAGATAAAGGAAAGCTTCGATTTGCCATCTTCAGTTGAGGTTTTGGCCGGACTTCTTTTAGTCGGCTATGGTATTAAGCGATACAAAATTAAATCAAGCTTTAAATCAACTCGTTCGCTAGCCAACTTTAAACTTCCCGAAGGACCGATAAAGATATTTTTATTCGGCTTGGTTAAATCTACCCTAAGTGTTAGCAATATATTTGCTATTTTAGTTCTAGCTCGACAAGCCGTTGTAGGCAATTGGAGCGTTACCATAAGCACGATGGTGTTAGTCTGGATCTTGATTATTGGATTCTTGCCTTTGCTATATATTATGTATCTGCACTGGTTTAGACACCAAAGCCTAAACCGAATTGATGAAAAACTAAATGTATGGGTACAAAAAGACACGTCTAGCTATATTGCCTACGGTCTAATTTTAATTGGCGCAATCTTTGCCGTAAAAGGGGCTGTTGGCTTTTTAGTTAGTTGATTTTTTTGCATTTTTATATTAAAATATTACAAAGACAGGAAAAATTAATGGCGCTACTTAAAGTAAATCAGTCCCAAAAAAAAGCATTAGCTATTGCAACAATTTTTGCAATTATTGTTGGTGTTTTCTTCTTAAAACACTACCTAATGCTTATAATCTTGTCAGCCATAATTGCTTACCTATTTAACCCGGTTTTTAGCTGGTTTTTAAAAAAGGGTAGAGGAGTCGGTCAGGCAGCCCTTTTAACTTTTTTGGTTAGCGTTTTTGCAGTTGTTGTACCTTTAATATTCATTATCACGCTTACGGTGCTCCAATTAGCTTCATTAGCAGATAAAATTGGCACAGAAAGTTATTCGGTTAATTTTACAGATTTGTTAAATCAATTTGTCGATTTTGTTAATAACACGTTAGCAAATTTGGGTATATCCAAGACAATCTCAGCCGAATCTGTAACAGCAACTTTGTCCGACGCAATTAAACAGTTCGGAGAAGCACTTGCTGAAAATGTTCTAAGCTCAATTAGCGGTATCTTTGCTCTCATTACAACATCAATAATTTATATATACGTTTTTATGTCCATGCTAAGAAACCAGGAAGCCATAATTAGTTCACTAAAACGCATCAACCCACTTGGCGACGAAGTTAGTGATTTATACTTACAAAAAATTGGCGCAATGACCAAAGCAACAGTCAGAGGGCAATTTACCATTGCGCTCTGTCAGGGTCTGGAAAGTGCAATTGTTTTATCGCTTGTAGGTCTAGAGAGCTGGTTTGCGTTCTTTTTTATACTCCTTTCATTCTTGTCGCTCATACCACTCGGTGCAGGTATTGTCACAATACCACTTGGCATACTAATGATTCTTACAGGTAATGTTTGGCAGGGAGTTGTAGTTATCGCCAACCATCTACTTATCGTAACTAATATAGATAATGTACTGAGGCCAAAGCTTGTTCCTGCAAGCGCCAAACTAGATTCAGCACTGATGATTTTAGCGGTGTTTTCAGGTTTGGCATTTTTCGGATTCATAGGAATTGTGATTGGACCTGTATTGATGATTATTATTCAAACCACAATTCAAATGTTTATTGAGGTCTTTCATCAAAAAGAGTCTTTAGATAGAACCAAAGACGGCAAAAAACGCTCTTTATACAAGCGTCTGAAGAATCGATTTAATACTACTTAAGCCACTTAAGTAGCTGGTGGTGTAAAGTTTCAGCACCTACAATATCTTTAGTTGGCTCAGTCCAAGCTGCAGGGAAAAGTACAAATGGATGGTTCTGTGTACCACCAAGTCCGCCATGCGACCCAACAAGCTCTTCAAAGGCTGCTACTTCGCCAGTCATTGGCCAATAAGTACTGTTGATCATAATGTCGGCACAATTTGTAAACGAGCTTGTTCTTAATACGTGTTGACTGGCGTTTTCGCCATAGTGTTCAAGTGGATCTTTGCCTTCAATTCTATTTTGGTCCAAAAAGTTTTTACCATCTCTTCCAAGAACAACCGATCCATTGTCTTTATCCTTTACTAGCAAAAATCCAACCCCGGGATGAGCAACTAGCGACTGAATCAGATTAGGGTACTTATTCTCGATTTGCTGTGCAGTCGCCCTTGATTTTATGTCTTTAAAGTAAATCAGGCCTAAGCAGCCGGATGCCATAACTACTATATTCGAGTTTTCTGCCGAGGTTTGATCCGATGGTTTATGCTCCCTATGGAGGCCTCTGACTATCTTGGCAAAACCTCCCTTACCGCTACCGACCTCGGTAATCGATGTTTTTAGCGACGATGCGCTTTCGTCGCCATGATCAACTACTGCAACCTGTGCATTAGTTAGATTGGTAACTAATTGCTCAAGGCTTAACCCATATCGTTGCAAGAATGTAGCACCTTGCGTCTGACCATGATCAGACAAAATAATCAATTCGTATTTAATTGGTGCAATCTTAATTACTGATTCGATCCTTTTAAATTGTCTGTCTATGCGTCGCAACACTGCCAGTGCATCGAGTCGCTCAATCCCAGAATGATGCGCAACCTCGTCGTAACCCAAAAATGTTGTGTAAGCAATTGGACGGCCAGCCAACATATCACCAATAATTGCCTGGACCTGCAAATCCCTCTGTATAACTGTTGTCCAGGCTCTTAACAGTGAATAGCTAAAGCCCCTGTGCACTCTTGGATACACATCAAGTCGTTTTTGTTGATTAGCCTGCCACAACTCAATCACAACTTCTTGGATTGTTAGGACTATTGTCCTTAGAAGATTGTAAGGATTAACAAAAAAAGTATAGTAATCACGGCCTATTCGACCGCCTCTATTTTTTTTGAGTACGGTGCTCATTGTCAGCATACTGTACGGTGCATCACCTGATAGCAAGTTGGCTCTCGAAGCACCGTTGTTTGCTAGCAGGCCTCTCCCATTTGAATGCCTAGACTCAATTTCCATGGCGTCTTTAGGGTGATTAGAAACCATTGCTCGATTTTCGGCTTTTTCCCACCATCTAAATGCTGGCATATTCTTATTGTTGCCGTGTAAGATCCCAGCCTGCATCGCACCAGTTTGTGATGACCAATCGGTTTCCCACCCAATCAGTTTATGGCTACCCTCGCGTAACCAGCGAGACATAGTAGGTGCGTTTCCATCCCTTAGTGCTCTTAATAATACATCGTGTGCAAGCCCATCAATCTCTAGAAAAAAGCGTCCAGTTTGATTTGGGTCATGTGTAGATTGCGACTTTTTATTTAAATTTTTTTTGACTATATTCAAATAATAAAAGTCATCGTCTTCTACTGAAAAAATAGACATGACTAGTGTATTTAGTACGGTAACGCCTAAAGCAACAATGATTGAGTCCCAAAACGACTCAATATATACCTCGGTAGACCCTAAGCTAGCAGCCAAACTAACTGCCATACCATTTAGAATCAGTACACCCAACCCAAAAGTCAAAACAGTAAAGGGTAGGGCAAGCCTAATAATCAAAGGCCAAAGTACAACATTTATCAAACTAAGTATAGCTGACATACTAATTGCCGCTGGTAGATCGTTATTTAAATCAAACCCAGACATCAGTCTGCTTAAAATTACCAGGGCAAGCGTGGTAATTATAAACGTAACAAAAAATTGCCTAAAGAATTTTTTATTTCCCATAATCTTATATAGAATAACTGATTCTAACGATGAATGACAGAGCCAAGTGTAGCGATGAATTTTCTAAAGCCTGCTAGCCCAAAAGCAATGGTAAATATTAAGAGCGCCCAAAGCAGCCCAATTAACGTCCAGCCAATAGCATAAAACAATGTATTAGTAATGCTGCCAATAATTTTATATGAGTCAATGCTTATATTATCAACCTTAGGATTATTGTTGGCTGGTGGTATAAAAGTAGTTTTACCAGTAGCGTCTTCATAAGTTACAAGCTGCTCAAGTGGAAGCTCAAGGTTTGTAGAGGTATTAACTGGTGGCGGTGGCTCACATATTTTTGGAGTTATAAAAAATAAAGTTTGTGTGCCGACGTCCAAAACCGTAAAAATGCAGTCTTTTGGTAATATTCTTAACTTAAATGTCGGATTCGAGCTAGCTGAAGCTTTAGCTACAAAAAAAACGCTAAAAACTAGAAAGGGCAGGATTTTTAGTAGTCGTCGCAACATATTTAAATAGTTTTTGTTTTGTACGCCTGTTGCGAGACGGTAAAGTACTTACGCTAAGTATACTAACAACCAACTGATATGTCAATCAATTTACTTCTTGCGCTTTAAGATTTGCTTTTTACTGACCTTTTTGCCTTTTTTTGTTCTAGGCTTAGCTTTAGTGGGTACATACAGTAACTTTTTGCCACTACTTAACTTATATGGAGCTTTTAGATTATTAAGCAGCGCTACATCGTACCAGCTTACACCAAGCTTGTCGGCAATACCTTCAAGCGTGTCACCTTTTTTAACGATATATCGACGTGCGCTTTTTTGACGTTTTTTCAGTAAGTACTTCTTGTAAAAGAATTTCATGAAGATAGCTATGACTACCGCTAATATCAGCATAATGATAGCCAGCTGCTTTAGGCTTGGCCAAATTATTACAGTTTTTGATTTTACAACTACGTTGTTTTTGTCAGCAGTCTGTCCAAGGGGCTTGGATGGATCGTCATTATACTTACCAATTACGCTAACCGTATAAAACCAAGGAATCTTAGGTCGTTTTAGCTCGAAGTTAAGCTCTGTTGAAACACCAGATAGCATTACATATGTACCATCAATCTTTTCGATCTGCCTACCAAAAGGACCGGTCATTTGCACAGTAACATCGGTGTCAAGTGAAACGTTCCCGCGGTTTCTAAACTCCGTCTTCACACCTTGTTTATCGGCAGACGATGCTTTTTGTAGTTCAAGCTTGGTTATATTTAAAGACTTGTTAATTTTGCCAGGCACTGTAACGGCAACCCTGATTGCCGAACGAAAGCTAAGTGTTAAACCATTTACATCTTTTTCTGGCAGAGCAGTCCCGGACTGAATAGCAATACAGCCATTATGCTCACCAACATCGGCATCTTTTGGAACGGTAAGCGTAAACCCAACTGTTTCAGAGCCTTGTGGCGGTAATTCAACTTCGGTTCGATCCATCTTGATCCAGGAACCAACATTGTTCGCATCTTCAACTTTTTGTTCACAAGCAAAAGCTCCACCACTTGAAACCAGTGAATCAGTAGGGTAAACCAATATTGTGTTGGTCTGTTCAGTACCATTCCTAACTATAACCGCATCCTTAACTGATTCGCCAGGCTTGAGTGCGTAGATAAATATTGAATTTGAGCGTGGGTTATCTGACCTTGGGTTTGCGGGTTGTCCGCCAATACCACGGTATTCAATAGCGCTAACTAGCTGTGGCGAAAGCAAAACTAACAGCAGTAAGGCTACCACCGAGCTAAAGCGACTGATTTTTTTAAAGTTTATGTGCATATTATTTTGCAATGAGGGGTTAGACCAGCCGATTAATCAGCCGAGTGTTTAGGGTTTTTATTTGATAGAGTCTTACAGTGCTGTGACCGTTAAGGTCATACCAAGCGAATAACTACCTGATACTTGTTCCGCAGGTATAGTTTGCGAAACTCCAGCATTAGTTAAGTAACCTCTCCAGATATCATCTGAACCAGAAGCTGCTGAAAGTAAAGTTACACTATCGGTCGTGCCTTGGTTAAAAGCAGTACTGGAACCTTTGGTGACGTTAGTAGTCGTACAGCTTAAACAATCAGCCGTAAGCGTACCTGCATTAGCATCAATTGTCAGCTGTCCACCAAAGCTATCGGCATCACCGCCATCAGTACAGCCTGAACCACCTGGATCGTTAAAATCATAGTCAGTAGCAGCGCCTGCATCCCAAGCAGTTGTTGCACCACTTGTTGCTGCAATTGTAAGCGTCCAGCCGTTATCGGCAGCGTCCGGGTTCATTACATAAACACGCTCAGTGTTAGTACCCAATGTGCCTGTTGACGCAGTACCGCCGCTATAACAATCAAAAGAAAAAGTCTTTGACGATAGAGCTACAGTCGGCGAGCCAACACTAACCCTAGATGAATCTAAGATATCAGTTGCTAACACTCCTGCGTTTATAGTTTGTGTAAAGTTTGGGGTATTAGCTGCATAAAGCGATCCCCCACTAAAGGCTAGTACTAGCGTTAAAGCCAATACAAATCCCATTTTAATAACACTTTCAAAGCGTTTTGCTTCGGTCATACATCCCCCTCATATTAGATGTTATGACAATAATGGTAATGCATAATCTTGTACCTGTCAAAGGTATAATAATTTTTACAACGTAATTTAGTTTTACCTCTGTTTATATAAGTCTGCACAGCTTTTTTATTTTGACTTGTCACACAAATTGTATTCAATTTAAAAAGCTCCTGGTTGGAGCTTTTTAAATAATGGTCGCGTAATACTTTAGTTAGCTACGACTGTAACTGTCATACCAACACTATAGCTACCAGCAGGTTGCTCAGCGGGAACAGTTTGTGATGTTGAAGCACCTGTCATGTAACCGCGCCAAACATCATCAGAAGCAGCTGCGGCATTAAGTAGTGTAATGCTGTCTACTGTACCTTGGTTGAATGATGCACTTGAGCCTTTAGTGACGTTTGTTGTTACACAAGTCAAACAATCTGCAGTTAAGGTACTTACACTTGGATCAATGGTCATTTGACCTCCAAATGAGTCGCCATCTGCACCGTCTGTACAGCCGGAGCTAGTTGGGTCGTTAAAGTCATAGTCAGTAGCAGCACCGGCGTCCCAAGCCGAAGTGATGCCACCAGTTGCAGCAATTGATAGAGTCCAGCCATTATCGGCGGCATCCGGGTTCATTACATACACACGTTGAGAGGCAGTTCCCAGTGTGCCCGTAGAGGCAGTATTGGTTGGGCTTCCGTCGTAATGACAATCAAATGAGAATGTCTTTGCTGAAAACGCTACACTAGGGCTAACGACAGTAACTCTTGATGCGTCCATTATATCCGTGCTTAAAACACCAGCGTTTAGTGTTTGAGTAAAGTTAGGCGTGTTTGATGCCAGAACATGCGTTGAGCTTAGAGAAAAAGCTAGCAGTAGCGTGGCTACTATAAAAGCAATCTTACTGACATTAGTTGATATTGATTTGACCATATTGTCTCCTTTTTTATTTGATGGTACGCGAGCCACAATAAGTTTACACCTCGATAAATTAAGTAAACCGATTGTTTTAATATTTTAGGTAACTTTTTATATGTTTTTATTTTATTACCTTAAGTAATATTTTAGTTAAAAATAGTGTTCAAGTCAAAGCTAATTTTACTTTTTTACAACAGTTTTTTTACGTCATTTAAACTGTTGAATACCAAATCTAGATACAATTTGACTAAAAATATTTTGTTAAAAATATTACTCAAATTTTTAGAAATGCTCGCGAATATGCTTCATCGAGTATTCCCATTTTGCGTCAGTCTTTTTATGTGGGTTAAATATATTTTGCTCATCAAATATTGTTTTTAGCTCCTTAAAGTGGCCATACATGCTTTGGCCGTACATCTCTTTGAGCCAAGGACCACGAATCATCCCATCGTTGTGCTCGCCCGATAATGAACCATGATATTTAAGCACTAGCTCGTTAACCTCATACATAGCCGGCTTTAGTTTAGCCCGTTCTTTTTTATCTTCAATTTTCATGAGTGGGATTATATGAAAGTTACCATCGCCCATGTGTCCGGCAATTGTAGCTAGCAGTTTGTATTTTTTTATAATCCTTCTGAGTTTGGGCAAAAATTCTGGCAGGTACTCTGGTCTAACAATTAAATCATCAATAAACGGAGCGGTGTGTTTATCTTTAACTTTTTTACGGAGCAAGTTGAAACTTTCTCGTCTAAGAATCCAAAATTTTTTGCTTTTTGCTTCTGTTTCATCTTCTTCCATGGCCATTTTATACGGTTTTAGGGTATTTTTCATCTTATGTATTTTTTCGGCTACTTCTTCTGTAGACTCTCCTGTAAATTCAATCATTAATACTAGTTTTGGTATGCCTCTGATGAGAATTAGGCCATCGGGTATTAAACTTAATGCAAGCTTCGCTAAACCTTTATAGCCGAGTGTTTTACGAAAGTAAGGGAAGAATTTTAGGGCTAGTATCAAGGTATTGTCATCGAATGATTCAAAACTTGCAGGCTTATGAGTAAGAACTACGTTTATAATTTCACCTAATTTTTTTGTATCCTTCATAAAACATACTAATAGGCCAGAGTGTTTTGGACGTTTGACTAGCCTGAAGTTAATATCGGTTACCAAGCCAAGTGTACCTTGTGACCCAACAAAAACTTGGCTAAGATCAAAAACCCCGCTCTCCCTATCCCATATGTTCCATAAATTATAACCAGTGGAGTTTTTGCTTACTGTGGGCTTAGCCGATTTAATTTCTTCATAATTATCTTCAACTAGTTTGAAAGTTTTCCGGTATATCTCACCTTCAAAATCTTGTTGCGACATTTTTTGGGTTAGCTCACGTCGGTTTAGCGGTTTAAGCGTGTAGCTTTCACCATCGGCAAGAACTACTTCTAGCTTAGAGACGAAGCGCTCGATCTTTCCATGCTCTAGTGATTTTTCGCCACCGGAATGATTTGCAACCATGCCACCGACCGTACACAAATCGCGTGATGCTGGATAAGAGGGCATCATGTTTTGATGCTTTATAGTTTGGGCGTCAAAATCCCGGTAGTAAACTCCAGGCTGTAGGCTGGCACTTAATGCACTAACGCTGTGTATCTGATTAAAGTGCTTGGTAAAATCCAAAACTATCGAATTATTAATCGCTCCACCCGACATGCATGTTCCGCCACTCCTGGCTGTTATCGATAACTTAGGGTTGTGCTTTTTGTTGCTAGATACAAATTTAACTATCGACTGCACATCTTTAACATCTTTAGGCATCACAATTAGCTCAGGGGTCATTTCAAATAAGCTAGCATCGTGACTATAAAATTCTTTAGCCTCTGGCGAATCATCAACCTCGCCCTTAATAATCGCCCTGACTTGATCTTTTAGTCCATCCATTTACATTTAGATTAGCACTGTTCGGTCATTGACGCCATAGCCATAAGCGTTACAATAAATATCAGTGAAAAGAAAAAAACGTAGCGAGCCTAAGACTCGAGTAGTGATTGTCGGGGCAGGTTTTGGCGGTATGGCTGTTTACCGCAAAATTAAAGATAATCGCGAACTTGAGATTACAATAATTAATGATGAAAGTAGTTTTAGGTATAGCCCGGCTCTGTATCGAGCGGCTAGCGGATATAGACGACGACAAGCAATAATTCCTCTTAAAGAGCTGATTGCCAGTAACTCCAATACTCAGTTTATCCAGGCAAAAGTCCTGGCTATAAACAAACAAAAACAAGTGATTACTATGACCGATGGCAAAAAAATCAGCTACGATTACGCAGTACTGGCTTTGGGAGTTGTAACAAATTACTTTGGAATACCAGGGCTTGAAAAGTTTTCGTTTGGTATTAAAACGGCTAGCACGCTTGATCACTTTCACGCTCATTTACATAGCGACCTAGCTCACAACCACAAACCCGATCGAAACTACGTAATAGTTGGTGCCGGCCCGACTGGCACTGAGCTTTCAGCAGGGCTTACTACATATTTAAAAAAAATTATTAAAAAACATGGTTTAGCTAACAAAACCTTAAAAATCGAAGTTATTGAAAGAGCAGATAGGGTGTTGCCAACCATGAGCCCTAAGGTTTCTGAGTTAGTTACAAAAAGACTCAGAAAAATGGGCGTAAGAATACTACTTGGCGAAGCAGTGGTCAGCGAGACAGATACAACTCTAAAATTGGCTGATAGGTCAATCCTGACTAGGACTGTTGTCTGGACGGCTGGCACATCGAATAATCCATTTTTTAAATCAAATGCTGGGCAATTCGAAATCAGTGAGCGCGGTAAAGTAATAGTCAATGATTACTTTGAGGTTGATAAGCACCTACACGTTATTGGCGATAACATCGAAGGTCGATTTAGTGGTTTAGCTCAAAGTGCAGTTAAACATGGACATTTTGTTGGTAAATTGATCAATAAAAAAATCTCCCATAAGACTACCGGGCCATACAAACCAACTCAACCTACCTATGTAGTGCCTATCGGTAAAAATTGGGCTGTTATGGAGCGCGACGGAAGAGTATTCTCTGGTTGGTGGGTATCAGTAGTCCGAGCCATGGCTGATTTAATGGGTTATCGCGACATATTAGGCACAAAAAAAGCTATCAAAATTTGGCTAGCTAGTGATATAGCTGAAGAAACTTGCAAGATATGTAGGCAACCATCACACATGGACCTAAATAAAATAGAGTCCGATTAAGGGACTCTATTTTATCTTTAAATCTTAGATAGTTTTTATTTTGAACGTAAGCTAAGTCCGTAAACAAAGCCCATCGCGCCAGCTATTATTGCATATAGCCCAACTACCCACGCAAAAGTAACTCCAGCAGTAATTGGGTATCGTACAAGAATCAGACCGGCAATTACAGCAAACAGTCCGCCCAGAAAGACTAAAACTTTGTGTCCAGAATCTTTATTGTTAGCAAATGCCTCAACAATTTCGACTACACCCTGGATCAAGAACATAAGCCCAATATAGATTACGAATAATGAAACTTGTTCTGCAACCTCGCTAGCAAACAGATAGACACCAATTCCGACTTCCAAAAACCCAAGCAAAGTTCTTAAGAACCATGCTGAGTGATTACCGATTGAACGGATACCAGAAACAATACTCAAGGCTCCGTTTACCAATAGGTACAAGGCAAATAGCCACGAGAATACATACAGAGTTATGCCAGGCCAGACCATCGCTGTGACACCAAAAATGGCTAGGAATAAGCCTCGTAGAGTAAACATCCACCACAATTCACTAAGTGACTTCTTGGTATTCAAACTACTACTCTGTAGTTCAGCTACTGCATTGTCGACCGAGTTAAGGGTAGATGACTTTGATTTTGCGCTCATGTTAAGAAACCTCCCAGTACTCTTTTAGTTCTTGATCAACTTGTCGACTAAGCTGAAGTTGAGTGATAAGACCAAATAGTCCAAGAGCAACCCAAACAATAGCCCAAAAAGTCGAAGTCGTAACAACAGCGTCGACTAGTCCGTTTTCAAAATCACCAAGCTCCAGTTGATTGATCATCAACATAACACCAGATACCATTGCTATAGCACCAAAAAATGACGTAAAGACTAATATAACTACACTTGGTAGTTTGTAATACAAGGCTAATCCAGCAAAGATTACAGCGCCTGCTACGCCTACTAAACCAGTCAAGAAGCCTCTATCAATTAATAGGGCTAGTAAACCACTAAATAACCAAAAACCAACTGAAGCCGCAAAAATTATGACGGCAGCCGCATAAAAGAAATAGGCGAATATGGCAAAAACCAAACCTATCACTAAACCTACAACCCAACCAAGAGTGGTAGCAAAGAAGCCATCACCAGTTACATTAGCTACTGCGCCAAGCCCCAGAGTGAACCCCGCAAAGAATCCCCAAATAGGCAAGAGCAATCTAAATGCACCGAATCCGCCAAAGCAGAACACGGCACCGACTGCAATGGCCAATAGGCCAAACAGTACCTCTTCCATATAATTCCTCCTTAAACTTTATAAGCCTATTATGTAGTAATTATGTCAAAATTCAAGTATAGGAGTAACAATTACAACAACATTATTTTGTTGGCTCTGAGATAGCTTCAACCAAAAAGCTAAGCACTAAGCTGATTAGGCTAACCGATATAACGCTTGCCCAGCTTATATTTATAAATAGAAGAGCTAGGACGAATAATATACCTACTGCTGTCTGAAGTAACCGCTTGTGCTGACCAGTCCACCTACTTAAACCATTTTCGTTTTTGAAAATCGCGCTGTGAACTTTACCATTAAATATTGCCTCAACTCGGCTCCGAGTTGATTTTGCAGATTTGGTTGACCCACCAATCCAAGCTACAAATGCTAGACCAAGTCCACCGACCATAGCTCCAATAGTTTGTATTCTGAGAGGGCTAATTAATATATCCCAAATTTCGCCAACTGCCTCTGGGTAGTTGACCGCTTCGGCTACAACCATCGACTTAGCAACCCTTAGTGCCAATAAAGTGAACAAACCGATCATAAATATGCCGATCCCAATTTGAACCAAAGCTTTGCGTCGATTACGAGAAAGCCATAAGAAAATAGCCATTAAGATAACTACAAAGATGAATGTAAATAATCTGATTGTATTTAAATCGTTGACCAGCCTATGAACAGTAGGCGCCCAACTTGACTCAAAGACCTGGATGTTACCAATTTTACTTGGTAGCTGTTTATTAGTTATGGGTTGCAGTTTTGTGTTTTGGAGCTGAGCGCCAATCGCTTGATACAGCTCGTTTACATTGACCGAGCCATCTCCGTTAGATTGCTTTATGCCTTGTATTAAGGTGCTGTGGGCCTTAGTAATTATCTGACTTGCGCCATCTTGGAAGCTTTGATTTGCCAAAATTGATTTGGTCGTATCGAGAGTAAACTTTTCAATTCCGCTGGCTAAAAATGGTGCTACTGGTTGGGCCCGTTCGGGTAAGGCCTCAACAAACACACCTTCAACATCGACGTTCTCATAAATGGCCTTTGTTGATATTTCGGCTATGGCTGACTGTACAGCTGGCTGTTCAATTATCTTTGTTGCAACGGCGCTAAACTTATCTGTCTCGACAATTGTTCTAGCGGTGTAGAAAGTTAGGTTAGCGACTACCAATACTGCACAGGCTAAGCTAAATGCTAACCATTTGAATGTGCTTCTAAAGATGTGTCTATCTGGCCCAGTTGGCTTACTCGTACCAGACTTAGATTTTTTTAGTTCGGCTTTGAGTTTTACCACTTCATCTTCAAGTTGCTTTTTAGTCTTTGTAGACACAAGCTTGCTCCTAAAATTTATTATAAATATAATACACTATTTATGAAGAGTGCGCAACTTATGGTTTAGTTGTGATGCCGCTTTTTTAGCTTTGCTACCTGCAGACGGGCCGAAGATCTTGCCAGTAGCTGTTGTGCTTCGCTAAGTTCTACCTTATCTTTTGCTTGCGATATCCGTTTTTTAGCTTGATCGATTGCCATTTGAGCTTCGGACTCGTTAACTTCGTCAGCCGATACTATATCGTCAGCTAGAAAACTAACGGTTTGTCCATCAACCTCAATTAAACCGCCTGCCGTCGCAAAATGCTCCATATCAGCGTTTGAATCACCAGCCTTACGCCTTACACTTATCACACCTTCCTTGGCGCTACTTATCATTGGCATATGATCTTTAAAAATTGCCACTTCACCAGCTTTTGTAGGCATGACTACTTCGTATACATCTTCGTCGAATTTGACTCCACCTAAGGATACTAATTTAAATCTGATCATTTTTTGGACTTATTATCGGCTTTGTTGGAGTCGTTTACCTCTTTTATAGTACCTTTCATGTAAAAGGCTTGTTCGGGCTTTTCATCATGTTGACCTTCTAGGATCTCTTTAAAGCCAGCGACCGTATCGGCTCTAGATACATATTGGCCAGGCATGCCAGTAAAGACTTCGCCAACATGGAACGGCTGAGTTAGAAACCGTTGGATTTTTCTGGCCCTTGCCACGAGCACTTTGTCTTCTTCGGATAACTCTTCCATGCCTAAAATTGCAATGATGTCTTGCAGATCTTTATATCTTTGCAAGACTCTTTGTACCTCACGGGCTACTTGATAATGATCTTCACCAACTACGGCAGGGTCTAAAATAGTCGAGCTGGAGTCTAGAGGGTCTACTGCCGGGTAAAGGCCAAGCTCGGTGAGCGCACGGTTTAAAACAATAGTTGAGTCAAGATGACTAAAGGTATTTGCCGGAGCAGGATCAGTTAAATCGTCGGCAGGCACAAAAACGGCTTGCACCGATGTAATAGAACCAGTTTTAGTACTGGTAATTCGCTCCTGCAGAGCACCCATTTCGGTTGCCAAAGTTGGTTGATAACCAACAGCGCTTGGAAGTCGTCCTAACAGGGCAGACACCTCTGAACCGGCTTGAGTAAACCTAAATATATTATCTATAAACAAAAGCACATCCTTACCTTCGTCTCGAAAGCCTTCAGCGACCGTTAGACCAGTTAAGCCAACCCTAAGACGAGCCCCCGGAGGTTCATTCATCTGTCCAAATATAAGGCTAGTTTTATCAAGTACGCCACTATCTTTCATTTCGTAATATAGATCATTACCTTCGCGCGTACGCTCACCAACTCCGGCAAAAACTGAATTTCCGCTATGGAATTTAGCAATGTTGTTGATTAGCTCAGTGATTAGGATTGTTTTACCCACACCTGCGCCACCAAATAATCCGACTTTTCCGCCTTTAGTAATAGGGGAGATTAAATCAATTACCTTAATGCCAGTTTCAAACAACTCAATATTAGAATTTTGCTCTTCGAGTGTTGGTGCTTGTCGATGGATAGGGGCCATTTTAACGCCAGCCTTGGGGGCGGGCTGACCGTCGATAGGCTCACCTAATACATTAAACATTCTGCCCATAGTTTGGTTGCCAATCGGCACACTTATCGGTGCACCTGTATCAATTGCTTTTACGCCTCGAGCTAAGCCATCAGTTGCTCCAAGTGCAACAGTCCTAACAGTGTTTTGGCTTAAATGTTGTGCAACTTCTAGAATCAATTTTTGACCATTAACTTCAAGCTCAATAGCATTATTTATGGCAGGTAGAGAGCCACTAAATTCGACATCGACCACCACACCTACAACCTGAATAACCTTACCGTTATTAATTTTATCTTTTGTGTCTATACTCATACTAAGGCCTCCGCTCCTGATGTTATTTCTGCTATTTCTTGGGTAATGGCTGCTTGCCTGCGTGAATTTAACTCAAGCGTGAGTCCATCAATTAAATCACCGGCGCTTTTTGTTGCATTGTTCATTGCCACCATGCGCATCGCATGTTCGCTAGCAGTTGATTCAATATGGGCCTGGACTATTCTGGCGTCAATAAACAACTGCCCAACATTTGATAAAACTTCTTGCGTAGATGGCTCAAATTCATATGATTTATTCTCAAGCTGGGTAGCTTGATTGGGCAATTCTATCGGCAGAAGTTGCTCTACTATCACCTTTTGAGACAACGTTGAGACAAATGATGTATAGATTATATATACCGTTTTGTAAGCTTTTGAGCCCTCGCCCAGTAATGTATTGATAAGTGGCCCAAAACTTGCTGGGTCTGGTTCATCGCCAAGATTTTCATAGCTAGCAACTAGCTGGATATTTTTTAGCCGAGCAAAGTAGCTTGCCGGTTTACGACCAATCGCAATTACATCAACATCACTAGATTTGTTGATTGTAGATGCGTGTCGACTAAAGCTACTTAGTATATTGCTATTTAGCGAGCCTGCGAGACCTCTGTCGCTGCCAAAAACAATATATAGAACTTTGCCAGTAGCCGAGCGTGCTTTGAATAGAGGATGAGTTTTAGCATCGGACTGTCTGGCGATATTGGCCATAATTTTTAGAGCAAGTTCGGCATATGCTTTTGAATCTTCGGCCCTGGTTTGGGCCTTACGCAGTTTAGAGGCTGCAACTAACTCCATGGCTTTGGTTATTTGCCTGGTGCTTTTTACTGAGCGAACTCGCCGTTTTAAAATCTGAGTGCTAGCCATTCATCGCCTCTTTATCCGCCGGTTTTGGCTTGTATTGTGATGCAACTTTGCTAGCAACCGCTAAAATCACTTTTTTAATGGAGTCAGATGGTATATCACCTTTTTCGAGCTGTGACATATCGGCTTTATGTCCCGAGTCGAGTTCTCTTAGCAAAGTAGCCTTTGCTTTTTTGACATCTGTTACTTGCAAGCCATCAAGAGCTCCGTTATTTGCTGATACTAAAATTGCGGTATGTTGCCATACACTTAGGGGACTGTACTGGTCCTGTTTTAGTAGCTCTGTGAGTAGTTGGCCCCTGGCAAGGCTATTTTTTGTAGTCTCATCAAGATCGCTTGAAAATTGCGCAAAAGCCGCAAGTTCGCGATATTGGGCAAGGGCAAGTCTAAGACTGCCTGATTCACTTTTTACTGCTTTGGTTTGAGCAGAACCACCAACCCTTGATACGCTTAAGCCGACCGAGATGGCAGGTCTGATACCCTGATAGAATAAATCAGTTTCAAGATAAATTTGACCGTCAGTTATGGATATTACATTAGTTGGTATATAGGCGCTCACATCACCAGCCTGTGTTTCGATAATTGGCAGAGCAGTCAGACTACCAGCGCCCAACTTATCAGATAGTTTGGCTGAACGTTCCAACAATCGAGAATGTAGATAAAAAACGTCACCTGGATATGCTTCGCGACCAGGCGGACGACGCAATAACAAACTCATTTGCCTATATGCTGCGGCGTGTTTTGTTAGGTCATCATAGCCAATCAGGGCATGCTGAGCGTTGTCTCGAAAATACTCACCCATAGCGCATCCAGCATAGGGTGCTATATATTGCATTGAAGCTGAGTCAGAAGCCGAAGTAGCGACTATTATGGTGTTTTCCATGGCGCCTTCTTTGGTTAGCCTATCAATTAAACGAGCAATTTTGGCATTTTTTTGGCCAACCGCCACATAGATATTGATTACTCCGGTTTTTTGCTTTGATTGATTTATCATAGTATCGACTACAATCGCTGTTTTACCAGTTTGCCGATCGCCAATAATTAGTTCGCGTTGTCCACGACCAATCGGCACCATGGCATCGATTGCAGTAATTCCAGTCATTAATGGCTCATGCACACTTTTTCGGTCCAAAACACCAGGTGCTTTTTGCTCAATTAAACCACGTTGCTTGGTTTTTATTGGTCCTTTACCGTCTAGTGGCTGACCAAGCGGGTTAACAACACGGCCAACCAGTTCTGGCCCAACAGGGACTGAAAGGGTTTGGCCACTTAATGTAACTTTGGCACCAGCTTTAACCTGACTTTCGTCACTTAATAATACGGCACCAATTTCATCTTCTAGGATGTTTAAAGCAAACGCACTGGCAACTTGGCCGTCGATGGTCTCAATCTCAAGCATGTCATTATAACCACAGCCCGAAAGCCCCCACACCCATGCCGTACCGTCGCCAACTTTTGTTACAACACCACTCTGGCTAGCTTTATTGACATCGTTTAGCTGATTGATACTCTGACGAACTTCATCCGCTAACTGCTTTGATAATTCACTAATTTGCTTTGACACTTTATATCCTCTTTTCGCTTACTAGCCTGTTTAATCTGTTTGATACTGTGTTGTCCCAGCTAAAGCTCGGTGTGCTAATTCTTAGGCCACCGATTAAACTTTTGTCTTGGGTTTCGATTAGCTCAACCTCTTTGGACCCTGTTTGAGCTGATACTAGCCCATTGATTAATCTTTTGGTTGATTGACTTATGGGCCTGGCTGAACTAACCCGAGCACGACTAAGCAGTTTATCGCTTTCAAGTTTTTGGTAGATATCATCTATTAGTAACTGATACTGGGTGGTTCTACCGCTTAATTGGAGCTCTGCGACCAACCTGCTAGATACAACTTCTGGTGGCGTTCCTTTTAAAAGTTCGCTAACCGCATAATCACTTAGTTGGCGTCGAGATAGTTTGTTCATGATTGGGTCTCCTTAAGCGCTTTTTCGATAAGACGTTTGTCTGATTCGCTTGTAAGCTTTTCACTTAAAACAAGCCCGCTAGCTTCAGCAACTAATCCAGCAAGTTCTTGACGCAATTCAGATTTAAGTTTTTGGCGCTCAATTTCAATCTGATCCTTTGCGGTTTGCATAATTTGTTCAGCTCGCTTAACGCTTTTTGCTTCAGCGATAGCAATAACTTCTTGAGCCTGAGTATCGGCTTGCTTTAAAAAGTCATTCGCTTCAACCCGAGCTTGTTTTATAAGCTCTTCGGCTTTAGCCTGGGCGTTGTTCAGCGCAGCTTCGGTTTTTTTGGCATTTTCTAAGCTTTCTTCAAGTGCTTGGCGCCTATTCTCAAGAGTCTGACTAAGCTTGGGGAACACAAACTTTTTTAGCACTAAAAGCACAATTACAAAAGTGACTAGTTGGGCTAAGAACAGTTGTAGGTCCACGCCAAAAGCACCAATCCCGCTCTTGGGAACCTCCGATTCGGCAAAATATGTAAGGTTTTGATATGTCATTGCTTAAATTGATCTAGTTTGTCGTAAACACAATTAGTAGTACAAAAGCGAGGACTGCATCAACTAAGCCAATCATAATAAAGGCAGTTGATAAGATTTTGCCTTGGATCTCAGGGTTTCGGCCAATGGCTCCAACAACCGAAGCGCCAATTAAACCGACACCAATGGCCGGACCAATTGCTCCTAGACCTATTGTTAAACCTTTGATTAATGCTGGGTCAACGTTTTCCATCTATTCTCCTTAATTTATTAGTTTACTATCCTTTAGCAGTAGCCAAAGCCGGCTGTTCCGATTCCGCCTCTTCGATGTGCGATGTTGCCATCGCCAAATAAGTGGCTGTTAACATCATGAACAGATAGGCTTGCACAAGGGAGAAAAATATCTCTAAGAACATAATCGGTAGATTAGCGACCGGACCAAATATTCCCGCTAGTTCGTAAATAGCGTGAAGTAAGGCCTCTCCACCATAAATTACACCGAATAACCTTAAGGATAAAGTAACCAGTCTTAACAGCTCACCAAACAGCTCATTAATACCAATAAACATGTTTAGTGGCTTTTTAGGGTTGTTATTAAAGTAATGTTTTATGTGCCCAATCAGACCAAGTTCTTTAATTGCATATACCTGCACAGCAGTCAGGCTAAAAATAGCTAATGCAAGGGTTGCATTTAAGTCGGTTGTAAAAGCTCTTAGTAGGGGTACTGCTTCGCCGTCGTGGGTTATCTGAATACTACCAACTCCTGGCAATAAACCGCTAAGATTACAAGCTAAGATAAATATAAATAGGCTCAGCAACATTGGTAAATGCTTAACGGCTTTGGCCCGATCACCAAATACATCAGTCAGTAAACCGGTAATCATATCAACCATTGATTCCAACACAAAGGCTAGTTTACTTTTTGGCCATAAGTTACTCAGATTGGCACCGATTACAAAAAGACTCAACACAACGATTGCCGTCACCATTCCATAGAAGATCGTGTTAGTAATAACTAGCGGACCTATTGAGAATATTTGCTCAGCCGCTAAGGGTGAAGGCTCACTAGATGCAAAAAAAGTATTAAATTTCACAAGATACGCCCCCTAAAAAGGCTGGCACTACAAGCCCAACTTAACCCTCCAAAAGTAATCATATTTAATATTAGCTTAACAGATTAACCTGTAAATTACAAAATCAACATCGCATCACCAAACGAATAAAATCTATAGGAGCCGTTAATCGCATGGTTGTATATTTTTTGGGCTTCTTTTTCTGATCCAACAAAAGCCGACACCAGCATTAAAAGCGATGTACCCGGCAAATGAAAGTTAGTAATTAAACTATCAACTGCACTAAACTCGTACCCAAGCGTAATAAAAATATCGGTTTTTGCGTTTATCTCTTTAAATGGCTTGCCGGCGGATTCAAGAGACCTAAGTGACGTAGTACCAACCGCGGTAATGTGTTGTGCTGAGTTTAGTCGGTCTGCTGATTCAGCCGAGATAAAAAACTCTTCTTCGTGTAGTTTTAAGTTTTTAATCTGATCTGGGGTTGGCGATTTAAATGTCCCGAGCCCCACGTGTAGGGTAATATGTGCAATTGGATGTTTTTTAGACAATTCACTAAGCTGATTTTTTGTAAAATGGAGTCCAGCTGTTGGCGATGCTTTCGAGCCTAAAGGTTCTGCATAGACAGTTTGGTATTCGTCAGATAGTGATTCATCTTGCTTAATATATGGCGGTAGGGGAGTTAAGCGATATTTGTCATACCTCTTATCATCTATTGAAAAATTTGATCTTAATATTCTTTGTCCATCATCGAGTACATCAGTAGTTACAAGCTCTATGACGCCGTGTTTATAAATTTTATCTGCTCTAAATTTTCGTCCAGGCCGGACTAATGCCTTAAATGTAGTTGGATTAATAGTCTCAGTAACAAAAACCTCATCGGTTCCAAATTTTAAACGGCACTTTTCAACTTTAGAATTATTCACAACAAGTGCTGTATCTGCGTTTAAATATTTACCCAGGTTATAAAAATGGTCATCAGTTATTGAACCGTCAGCACGGTTATATATCAAAAGCCTGGCGTGATCACGCGGGCTCACCGGCCTTTGCGCAATTAGATTATTGGGTAAATCAAAGTTCATACTAGTGATTTGTGCCATCCAGTAATTATATCGAGCTTTTTAAACACCTGCGCGTTTTGGTGAAACCCAAGTCGAACTAGAGCTATCGATTCTACGCATTTTTTTGTGATTCAATAAGCATTTAAAGACTGATACTATTTGCACTACATCCATAATAAAAAATATGAAGTATAGGAATGGTATTGCTAGACTCCAGCCCAGCTTCTGCTTAAAGCTGTTATTTTCATCGGGCCATAATGCCATTATTGAAACCAGCGACATAACAATATATGCACCAAGAAAAACTCCAATTGATTGATAGGCAATTGCTAGGTAAGTTACATAGGCCAGCATAAATGGCTGCATCAATAATAATACTTCGCCAAGTATAGCCATAGGGATACGATAAAGTGTTAGCCCACGACTATATTTATGCCGTTTAAGCGAACCAAGTAGATGCTTGTATTTTATTAAGTTTTGTAGGTTGCCCATTTTCCATCTATAACGTTGCTTTAAAAGATCATTAAAGCTCATTACTGCTTCGGTTGACGCAACAACATCAGAAGCATAAACTACTTTTTGGTCTAAGTTGCCTAGCTCACTTACAATCTTCATGCTAAGACCAATGTCTTCGGTAATTGTGTCTTCATCATAAAAGCCTACCTTTTTTAACACTTCAGAGCGGTAGGTAGAACCTACTCCACCAACTAAAAATTCGCTGTTTGCAATTGTGTAAAACTTTTTTGATCGATAACCAATCATGTGCTCAAACTTTTGTAGAACACCTAAAACGCCCTTTGGATTTATAATCGTCACATTAGCAGCAACACCTATAACTTTTGGATCATTAAAATGATTAACTGCATTCCTTATTGCTTCTGGGCTAAGAACTGAGTCAGCATCAAGGCACATTATAAGCTCGCCCCTAGCATGGTTTTTAATGGCATTATTCATTGCTGATGCCTTACCGCCGTTTTGCTGTTTAACCAACCTGACAACCGGACCAGTATAACTAAGCCCTGTGCTGATCCTTCGCATTTTTCCTGAACGCCAGTCTCTCCTAAGATAGTATCTCCGCCTTTCCGGCAAGCCAGATATGAAATTTCGTACTACTAAAGCTGTTTTATCTTTTGAGCCATCATCAACAACGATAATCTCAAGATTTTTGTAATTACTTTTAAGTATCGTGCTCAGAGTCCTTGTGATTACCGATTCTTCGTTATGCGCCGGTACTATAACACTAACCAAAGGATTGTGATTTCGCCTTTTTGGTAGTCGTGATTTTCGCTTGTAATCTTTTATATCGTAAAGATTTGCACCCACCTGAAACAAACCAAAATGTAAAATATTTAGTAAAGCAACAAAAATGAACATATATAGAATTAGCTGTTGCAACATTTTACTTTACCTCCACAAAGTCAAAGATATATAATTGACGATTCTGGAAAAACGCCCCCGTGCAAGTCTGAAGAGTCAAGATTGACGTTCCTTTATGGGCAAATGTGCTTGCATCGTTAGGCTGAACAGTTACACTTGTCCTGAATTTATATACGAATGAGCGATTGTTGTCCGTTTTAACTACGGCAAGATCGTCCGTTTTTAGTTTTTTGAGATTAACAAAAACGCCTGGTCGATAATGGCCGTATATGAATGTATTACCTTTGGTATCATTGGCCGGAGTCGATATTTCTGCAAAGTGAGCTTTGTCGTTGGAAAGTGTCCACTGTTTTGTCGTTGGACTGTATTTACCTTCGGCTACAACAAGATTGTTAATACCTACTGAACTTACACTTATAAAAGTAGGTATACCTGATATTGGTTGTTTTTTTACTTCATCGGGCGCTGAAGCAAAAACTATGCTGGCTGAGCTAGAAGTAAAATTGTTTGCTAACTGCCCATCTTTAAAAAGTACAATCAACCCACAAACAACTAGCCCGATACCTAGCCAAATTAAATCATGTATGCCACGTCCACGAAAAAAACGAGCATCGGACTTAGCGCTTTGGGCTGAGTTAATGCTCGTTTTCTTCATATATCCACCTCTAAAACCTAAACAAATTTAGGCTTTATAAACCCTTTTAGCAACGGATTTTGCACCCATTGTCAAAAGGATTGCAACACCAACTAAAATTGCTGATATAGCAATAACAGTTAGTACGCTATTTCCACCAGTGTTTGGTAGAACTACTGCTCCACTAGTTGATAGTACAGCAGGGGTTACTGGATTTTCAGTCATCCCTAACTCCTTTTGGGTTAATTAAAAACGAGGTGGTATGAAATACCGCCCTCGCTATAACACATGTATATTAACATATGTATGTACGTTTGTAAATACTATTTTAAAATAAGTAACATCCTCTATTTAAATTTATCCTTAAAAGTTATCATAGATCTTTAAGTTTTATAAAACTAACTTGATTATTTATCATAAGTATTGTATACTGATTTTTAATAATAAAATATCAGAGGTGGGTGATGACATTATGCATCACCTATTAAATATTAGGAGTAAGTTGTTATGTCAAGATTGTCTGGTGCTATAAAAAAAATGCTGTTTTTATTTTTTGCATTTGTTTTAAGTTTTTCCATTTTTAGTATAAATGCTAGCTCGGCTTACGCCGATACTGCTAATTTCGCTAAGGTATCTTTTACTTTTGATGATGCATATCAAAGCTCGATTACAAAAGCCGCTCCAACTTTAGCAAAATACGGATTCTCTGGTACTAACTATGTTCCAACAGCTTGTGTTGGTACTACCGGAACCTGCCCAGCAGACGAGCAGGGAGTTTATATGACTTGGTCTGAGATTCACGCTTTAAAGAATACTTATGGTTGGGAAATTGGAGCACACACAAATAGCCATCAACCAATGACAACACTTGGTGCTAATCAAAAATTAAAACAGATTACCCAAAGCCAATCGGCCTTCAACGCGCAAGGTATCTACCCAACAGCATTTGCCAGCCCTGAAGGCGACTATGATCCTGCAACATTAGCTTTACTTTCGAAGTACTACACCTCACACCGGGGTTTTCATGACACTGGTTATAATGTCTTTCCCTACAACGACTATATCCTTAGAGTCCAGCAAGTACAGGTTGGAGTATCTGTTGATCAGGTTAAGGCTTACATTGACTACGCCAGAGATAACGGTGTTTGGCTGATACTTGTGTTTCATGATATCCAGGACTCGCCTAATCTTGATCCTAATGAGTATGAATATTCAACTGCTGATCTTGACGCAATCGCAAACTATGTAAAGCAAGCAAACGTCCCTGTAAAAAATGTCTCTGAAGGCATTATATCTTCTAGCACAAACCTACTGCCAAACGGTGATTTTGCAAGTGGGCTTAGCGCCGGTTGGACAACTGATAGCACAACTAACGTAAAAATTAATACTGCCAGTAATGGTCGAATACCAAACGTTGCAAATTCTGTAAGATTAACTGGTAACGCTACAAAAAACGTTCATTTGTTTTCGCCAAAAACTTATGTTAACTCTGGTGATACTTATGCAATAAAGAGCTATGTAAAAATTACCCAGCGTACAAGTGGCGACATTACTTATTACATAGACGAATACGATTCATTGGGTAATTGGGTTTCAGGGCAATATAAGGCTAATGTATCCTGGCTTTTCCCCGAAGAAAAGTCATTTGCATATATACCAACCTCAACAAATGTTAAGAGCGCTCGTTTACAGCTAGTTGTCCCAAAAGCATCAGTTTTAACTGCATTCGTTGATAACTTTGAGTGGTTTAGTACAACTGGGACTCCTGTTACGCCACCACCAGCTCCAACAAATATTATGCCTAACTCTACCTTTGAAAGTGGTATGAACGGCTGGGCTACTGATTCACCTGCACAAGTCACACAAGATAACACCGGTAGGGGCGAACCTACCAACCCCCAAAACTCTGTAAAACTAGTTTCCAAGTCTGCAGGAAATTCACACTTGTTTTCAGATAAAGTAGCCGTAAATTTTGGTCAAGTTTACCAACTTAACTGTTATCTAGTTATTTCACAAGGTACTACTGGCTTTATCGGTTTTTATGTTGATGAATATGACGCGAATGGTAATTGGATATCAGGCCAATATTTGGCTGAAAGATCCACGCTTGGGACCTATCAACTATCCTTAAACTACAGTCCAACTTCTGCAATAGTAAAACACGCTAGTTTCCAGATAATTGTCGGTGCAGGAAACACTACTGCATATCTTGACAACATCCTTTGGCTCAGACAATAGAAATGTGACATCCAAAAATTCATCTAAGTTAGCCTACTAGTTAAAAACGACTAAAAACTACGTTAAAATATAACTATGCCTAAAGGTCAATCTAAGGAGTCAGCGACTGGGTTAAGCAATAAAGGCAATAAATCAACTCTCGCAGCGATCTTCCTAGGTTTAGCGTCAGCTGCTTTATTTGGTGATGTCTTTAACACCAATAAGGCTGAGGATGCATTGCCACAAACCCCCGAATGCCGAATTGAGCACCCAGCAACCTGGGAAAGCGCATCGCTTCGAAGTAGCTATCTTGATATAAATAAAGTTTTGGGTGGGCTTGGTTTAAAGGGCGCGTCCCTTAATGATTTACAGGCTGGTACCGTTACTTGCGACAGAGAAATAAACCAAGAACAAATATACAAATTAAACATCAAAGTCGCAGGTAACATTGGTAACTGTTTAGTCATCGGGCTAGCAACCCCAGAATATAGCCTTGAATACACCAGCAAAGAAGTAGAGGCAATTTGCAAAACCCAGCCAGAGGGCTACTTAGTTTAGAGCAAAACTGCCAACGTGCGATAATACTGATGTGGAAGAGTTTAAGAGTGCCTATAAAAATCTAAACGACGATCAAAAGCAAGCCGTAGATACGATATATGGCCCTGTAATGGTTATTGCTGGACCGGGTACAGGTAAAACCCAACTTTTGGCAATCAGAACAGCCAATATTTTAAAGATGGACCCAACTGTTTTGCCGAGCAATATTCTTTGCCTCACTTTTACAGATTCGGCATCAAACAACTTACGTGATCGACTAATTAAATATATAGGTCAGGATGCTTTTAAGGTCGGTGTTTTTACCTTTCATGCTTTTGGTTCGTATATTATGGGGGTTTACCCAGAGTATTTTTATGGATTACGACAGAGTAAAACTGCTGATGAGTTAAGTTCGTACCAACTTATCGAGCAAGCATTAGATGACTTGCCTCCTGATAGTGATTTAGTTAAAAAGGGGATTGATAACAGTTATCTAAGTATAAGATTTGTAAAAAACTTTATTAATGACTGCAAAAATGCCAATCTAGACCCTGAGCAAGTTAAGAAAATACTCGATAAAAATCAATCCGACCTCAACGAACTTACGCCCATGTTTAAAAAAAGCTGGCCACTAAGCTTATCGGTCAAAAATATCAATCAAGTTTACCAACTTGTACAAGGGCTTTCCGATTTAGACAGTGAAGCTTCAGTAGTCGAAGCAATCCTACCTTTAAAAAATTCTGTTGCGCTAACTCTTAGTAAAGCTGTTAAGGAATCGACCGAACTACCTGGTCGTTCAGCAACAAAACCATTGACCGCATGGAAAAACAATTGGCTTGTAAAAACTACTGACGGCTGGGAGTTCAAAGCCCAAGCACAAAACAATAAGCTAAAAGAGGTACTTGTAGTCTATGAAAACTACCAAAAACTACTAAAAGAAAAGGGTATGGTTGATTTTAGCGATCAAATAAACTGGACTCTTGATGTTCTGAAAAATGAGCCGGAGCTAGCTCTTAACTTAAAAGAGCAGTTTCAATTTATTATGATTGATGAGTTTCAGGATACTAACCGTTCACAGTTATTGCTGGCAAGATATTTAGCTAATGAGCTGGCTAACGAGACTAATATACTGGTGGTAGGCGACGACGATCAAGCGATTTATAGGTTCCAGGGAGCCGATATAGGTAACATCGGTGAATTTGAACATCTGTTCCCAGGCTATCAAACAATAAAGCTTGGAGTTAATTACCGTAGTTCTAAATCAATTTTAGACCCAGCTCAACAAATCAACTCACAAATCAGCTTTTCATTGCAAAATTTAAAATCCATTAATAAAAATCTAACATCAACTGTAAAACAAAAGGGCAAAGGATTAGAGCTGTTCGAATATGACTACGATACGGCCCAGAATAGTGATATAGCTAATAAAATCAGGCAATTAATAGATTTAGGACATACCGACACTGCAGTTCTGGCACGCGAACGTTCGCAACTAGATGAATTAGTGCCATACCTTAGACATCTGAATATACCAATAGATTACGAACGACGAGAGAATGTATTAGAACAAGAGCATATCAGAGCCCTTGTTGAAATGGCCAGACTTGTAAACTCGCTCTCAAGCCAAGATTATTCTGGGGCAAATGAGTTGATGCCAAGAATTATTTCAGAACCAATGTGGCAAGTCGAACCTGCTGAGATTTGGAAGATTTCGAAAGTTGCATACAAAAATAAAACTTTTTGGCTTGATGCAATCTACGAGCTAGACTCACCAAAAACCAAAAATATTGCCGACTTTTTTGTACGTTTGGCCAATCGAGCCAAATCATTGCCGGTTGAAAGTGTGCTTGACGAGCTAATCGGCACCTCTGCACATAAAAACGAAGACGACTATGAAGATACCGCTCAAAAAAAATCTAAATCAACTAAAATTTTTTCGCCATTTAAAGATTACTTTTTTAGTAGCTCGACATTAAATACCGAGCCCAAAATTTATCTAAGGTTTTTATCGCATTTATCAACGTTAAGATCAAACCTTAGAAGCTATCAGGACAGTCAAGCAAAGACCCTATATCTAAGTGATCTTATAAGTTACTTTGATGCCTACCAACGTGCCGGACTTAGAATGGTAGATAAATCGCCACATAATGAAACCTCTGACTCAGTTAAGTTGATGACGGTTCATAAAGCCAAGGGGCTCGAATTTGAGAATGTATTTGTAATCGGTCTAACCCACCAATCTTGGTCAAAAAATGCCGGCAACAGCCGATTTGCTTATCCTGAAAATTTAAACCAAATTAAACCCAGCGATAACCAAGATGATGATGGGTTAAGATTGTTGTTTGTGGCTATGACCAGGGCTAAACAAAACCTAACATTAAGCTACTTTAAAAATGACGAATTTGCTAAATCCTTCCAACCATATGCACCTCTGCTGTCTATCGGTAGTCCCAAACAGCCGAAGATTAAGCACCAACCTGCTATTGTTTCTGAGCAATACGAACAACGATGGCTAAGTACTCATGCAAGCTATGACAAAACTCAACTAAAATCGCTTTTAAAAGATAGCTTAGATTCCTACAAACTAAGTGCAACTCACCTAAACAACTTTACCGACGTTACCCAGGGCGGACCAATATACTTTTTAACCCAAAATCTCCTACACTTCCCAAGTGCGATGTCGCCAAGCGCGGTCTATGGTAGTGTTATCCATTCAATATTAAATGAGGTACACGCCATGGTTATAAAATCGCAAAAAATTGATACAGATAAACTCAAAAAATCGTTTGAAAGTAAACTAGATCAACAGCCGTTATCAGCCAATGATAAAAGCCGTTATCTTAAACAGGGAATTGCAGTTATTGATGGCTATATCACTCAAAAGGCAAACTGGTTCAAGCCTGCCCAAAAAACCGAATTTGATTTTAAAGATCAGGGCGTGTTGGTCGGACCAGCCCGTTTAAAAGGGCTAATTGATGTTATAGAATTTGATAAATCCACTAAAAGTTGCATTGTTTATGACTATAAAACCGGGTCTGCATTATCAGCATGGGAGCAACCAGCTAGCGCAAAAGAATATAATCGAATCAAGTCCCACCGCTACCGTCAGCAACTACTTTTCTATAAACTATTGATGGATAACTCGAGTGAGTTCGGGGCAAAAGGCGTAAGAGCCGAATCGGGATGTTTGATATTCGTTGAGCCAGATAGTTATGGCAAAATCCGTGAGTTAAGTCTGAGTTTTAATAACGAAGAGCTAGAACGAACTAAAAAACTCATCCTATCGGTCTGGGATAAAATCATGAACTTAGATTTTAACGATACCCAAAATTACCCTAAAACTGCCGAAGGAATAATTCAATTCGAAAACGATCTGATAAACAACTAGCTTATAACATTACTGCCATAACAGTCTATATATTTGGAAAGTTCCTTGTACTGTCGGATTTTTGATGGCATCAAGGCTAACATTCTTCGTATTGAGTATTTGTACGATTCAAATTCAAGCCATATTGAATCTATGAATAAGTCGTTAAGCTGTTTGCTTATCTCATGTTTTGTGCCCTTGTTATGCCAATCTGCGAACGAGCAAAGATGGTAACTGGCAACCGCGCCAAGTATTACTGCTTTTTTGACGGCTTTTACAGGACTTGGATATGTTATATTTGTTTCACTGATAACATTGGATAGATAAAAGGTTACATCCTCAGTGTCTTTTTCTAATAACTCAAATATTGTTTTAGCGTTAGAATAATTTACAGCCATCGAGCCAGCTGAAGAACCTAACCTAAATGCAAGGGGCAGGTCAGCTGTCTCGTGCCCTTGGGTGCCAGTCTGAGATCGATAAGCTAGAGATCCATAAAAACCACCGATGACGAAATTATTCTTAAGGGTATCCCGCCTAGCCTTTGCAAGTCTGAACTCTTTGATTTTCTGACTATAGCCTTTATTTTGTGGCGCACAAAACTCTTGCCACCCATAAGCTTCACCAAGTGTGTTTATACTAGTGTAAATGTTAGGAGTGTACTCCTTCATATGTTCATACTCAACTTTGTAAAAGGCTTGTCTCGACTCAATAGTGTCCATCTCCGGAATAAATCCTAATCTCTCTGCTGTAGTCTCTGGAATGATGGCTCTGGCTAACTCTTCGCGTCTTTCAAATTCAATTAAATTATCAGGGTTCACGCTAAAGCCTGTTTTCTTACTAGTGCTAGTTGCGCTTTCTTGTCTTTGAATTAGTTTTTTGTGTTTTAGAGTTTGTACTAACTTGTTTAGGTTTAGGGGTAAATAACCACATATACAAATTAAAGCCTAAAACGGCACCAAGTAGTGGGCCCAGAACATAGGCTGAAGTAAAATCTTTGACCGATAGCGCTATCGCTGGGTTAAGTAGCCCTGCTGAAGCATTTGCCGCTATTATAATACCTACAAACAAAGATGCCCCAATAGTTACGCCTTTTTGCAATCCATCATAGCCCCGAGTAATTACAGCAGCGATTCCCATTGTAAAGATAAATGTTCCCACAACTTCGGCTAGCCAGATCGGTGTATCAAATTCTGTGGATTTTGTGCTGATTGTTTTATCGGTTAAATATTCAAAAACTTTTAAGGCAGCAAACCCACCAAGCATTTGCACGATGATATAAAAAATAGCCGAAAGTGTATCAATTTTGCGCGCTGTCCAGAGGCCAAAAGTTACTGCTGGATTAAAATGGCCACCTGATACAGGCCCTAGAACCATAACCAAAATAGCTAGTGTCAACCCGACCGTTGTTGCAATAAAATAAGCTACCGAAGTAGTGTTAATTAAGGTCAGGGCCGACAATGCCAAGAATGCGGTACCAATAAATTCGGCAACCAGCATAGCTAGTTTATCTTTATCAAATTTCACTTTTATTACCTCCCAATAATTATTGTATTAGGCTAACTATACCGCTGTTTGCAAAATATTCAATAGATTTTTATAAGTTAGTTAAAGCTTATGGCTTTTTTAAATTTTTGTGACCACGATAAAGCTTCGCTCCCACTACAAGAGGCCGGGTCTTGTTTTTGATTGTAGTCTTTGGCATCTTGTTCAACCTGATTAAACTGATCATTCAACTGGGATGAATCAGCTTGCCCATAGCTTATCAATAATCTATCCTCGCTATTAATCACTTTATTGGCAACCGAATCAATTTGTTGCCCATTTAGCACAAAAGATAATTGATTGTTATTTTGGCCGTCAACCAGTACTACATCATCCAAGGTAAGCGCTTTATCGCTAACACCGTATCTAAGGTTAGCGAAAAAATTGCCCCAAGTTACTAAATCGTCATGAACGTGTACTAAGTACGAGACATTACTATGCATATGAGCTCGTGTTTTTGGATCAGATGACTGGTCGTCAGAACAGGCTGTAATCTCTTCATAAAAAGTTGGACCTTCAAACTTCAGTCTTTCACCGTTAACAAACACTGCAAAATTAGCGTGATAATGGGGACTGGTATTTTTAGCAAGCACTACTCTAAGCGACACTAGCCAAATAACTCCAACCAAGAATCCAATTAATATAATTAAACTAGTCTTTGCTATCTGTTTTTTATCCCTGCTCATCACAACAATTATAGCAGTACAATTTGTTATACTTATGATAGTAATGATATATTTGGCGCACCAAACTGGCGAGACAGAAACATCTGCCCAATCGCTTTCGCATAAAATTAGCGATAACCCATTGATTGCTATCTTACTAATCTCGGCATTTATATTGATTGTATTAGCCTGTATAGTGTTAATTTTTTCCAACAAAGCGGACTCACCAAAATCAAGTAAATCAGATAGGGCAGACGATGACGAAAAGTCACAAGGTTAAAGTTTATAGCACAACTTGGTGCGGTTTTTGTAAAATGGCTAAAGAGTACTTAAAGAGTAGAAAAGTCGAGTTTGAGGATGTGAATGTAGAACAAGATCAGCTTGCTGGTATGTATATTATGCAAAAAACAGGGCAGGCTGGTGTACCGGTAATAGAGATTGGCGACGAAGTGATACTAGGCTTTGACCGAGAGCGCATTGATGGGGCTTTAAGGCAATACAAATTAGTTGATTAGTCAGCTATGTAGTGTAATAAGTTGTTTACACTGCGCTACATTTAGCGTATCATCAATCTAGGAGCCAGTAATGGAAGCAGTTTTTCCTCAACCAAGTGATACGAGCGATTTTATTGCAACTCATATTGAGAGATTGTCGAAGTTAGATACGCTTAAAGACTGGTCCATAGTACGAAAAAAATCAAAACAACACGCAAGAGCTACAGAAGAGCGAATCCAGGAGATCGACGCAATACCGCTTGAAAATCGATCAGTAGCAATAGTAATGTATGCACTTGAACTCGCCAGTTTGATTAGAAATCGAGATGAAGCCAGCCAAGAGCTAGAAAAGCTACAACAACTTATGAGCTCCCCACTAAGCTTAGAGCAAGCCGAGGAGGTCGCTCGCAATTTAGACAATATAGAGTCCCGCTATAACGAACAGGAAATTGTAGCCAATGATGTACTTGCTTTAGTTACCGACGCAAACTGTCTGTATTCGCAGTACCAATACGCCCAGGAGCAAGAGATCAAGCAGTTAACTGAAAAAATAACCCCAGATAACAACACCGTACTTCATGTTTTAAGGCAGATGGCCAACCGTCGTCCAACACCAGACATCGGACCGCTTATTTACCGACAGTCCCAAGGAATTGTCAGAACCTTAATTGCCGGCGAGCTTGGGCTAGAACTGCCGATTCCTCCGTCTGCACTCGAAAGCGTATAATAGATTAGCAATGGCGTTTGAAGATTACAAAACAAAAGAGTCAGTTGTAATCGTCTATACAGGCGAGGGCAAGGGTAAAACCAGCGCGAGTGTTGGGCTAATGTCGCGCGCGCTTGGTACTGGCTGGACAGTTGCATATATCCAGTTCATTAAACACTGGACAGTTGGCGAGCACGAGTTCATTAAAGCAATTGAACCAATCTTTAAGTCAAAGCTATTTTTTTATAAAGGCGGAAAGGGCTTTTACAATGCCGGCGATTTAAGTGCCAAGGGCGTAAGTGAACAAGAACATAAAAAGGCCGCAAAAGATACTTTTGATAAAGCGTTAAAACTAGCCAGCTCTGGCAAATACGACCTAGTGATTTGCGATGAGATAAATAACGCTGTTAAAGAAGGTTTATTGCCTAAATCGGCAATAAAAACTCTAATCGATAAACGGCATAGTAAAACAAGTCTGTGCCTGACTGGGCGCAACTTTCCTGATGAGTTTTTGGACAAGGTTGATATAGCTACCAATATGACCAAGCTAAGGCATCACTTTGATAAAAAATACCTAGCCAATAAAGGAATCGATTTTTAACTTTTAGCTGGCTGAGTGGCCACCCAACCTAGTTTTTCGGCCGCATTTATAAAGTTTTTTGCTAAATAAATTGGTAGGTCCTCAGACCCCTGTCTAAGTAATTCATTATGTAGCTCAATGGCTCTGGTGCCCCTTTGGACCATACCTCTTTGAATTTGTTCAACTAACCCAGCATACGCATACCGGCGGCGGCGGCGTTCAAGCTCCCAGGCATGCTTAGGATCATGCATTACATCTAAGCCAAGTTGTTGCTCATCAGAAGTTTTTTTATTAAGTTTTTTATTAATTTCATCTTGCAGGTAATCCCGCATGCTACTATAACGACCCTTTAGCGCGGCTCCTTGGAGTTTATGAACTTGGATGTAAGCTACCTCTTCTCCAAGCCATTGCAGAATATCACTTTTGTAAGTTGATAATTCATCTGCATTAAGATCTGTCTGATGAAGAACATTAAACACTGTCGTCAATATTTTTTCTTGTAATATAGGTAAACTTCTACCCAACTCAACCCCGGCTAAATAAGGGATTTCTTTTAAAAATACAAACTCTCGAATATGTTCAGGTAATTCACAAAAATGTATAGCATCATTTAAGACCTTACGGCTAAAACTCTTTCCAGTTAACCGCAAAAACTCTTCTTTGGTTGTCCATAAACCTGTTCGTAAACCGTAAAAATATCCTTCCACAATAACCATTGCATTACGTTCTTTTGCTGGCTGGGTATGTAGATTCTCATTAAACTGGACCGAAATAATTTGATTTGGTGTAGGCTGATCATAAATTTTACAGTAAGTTGTGCCTGGATCAATTTGGCCTGAATAACCCTTTTGTTTCAATTTTTCTTGTCGTTCTTCATCTAGCTCGCACATGGCTTGGAACCTAGTATGACCAGCAATTACGAGATACATATAACCGTCATTGCACGGGTGATAATCTACAGAATCATAACTTGTTTTATAAAGATGGTTAATAAAATCTAAATAGCTTGCAAAAGCATCTGGTGTCAGTCTAGCGACGTCAATTTGATTTATAAGACCAGTATTTTTGATAGATTCCTTAATCGAATCAAACTCGGCATTTTTTGTGTGTCGAATTTGGGCAAGAGTAATAATATCACTTAGCTTCAGATGCTCTGATTGTCTTTCGCCAAAATTAAAGGGTTCTAAAAGATCACAATACTCACCGGCATCAAATATAGGTTCCGCATTACCCTCACTAGCTTCGAGCATTAAAAAATTTTATCGTATTAATCCGCTAAAAACAAAACCGCATTAGACCTAAGCTAAAGCATCACTTTAATGAAAAATACCTAGCCAATAAAGGAATCGATTTTTAAAATCATTGTAAAATTGTAGTTTTTATTTTGTCATCTTAACCCATGGTGGCATTATAAGATTAATGGGAAGAGTTTTTACGCCTGAACAGGTAGCGATGGGCCATGTACCAACCCCTGAAGCGCATCTAAAAGCGGCTCATTTTTTTCTTGGCGAGGTTGTCGAGCGCGGTTTGGTCTTGGATGAAGCATATCGGTCAATTGGAGAACCAGTTCTTAGAGGGGTGGTGGTTTATGGCTCAGTAAACCATGGTAGCCAAAATATGCGCAGCGATTTTGATGTTTTTGGTAAATACGCGCATACAGTCGACTCGCCTTCTACTGAATTGACGATGCTACTTCAGGAAATAGATAGTCGGTTCCACGTCGGTCAGGAGCCAAATATATGGCCAGCAGAAGTTCCGTTAAATCCATTTGATTCCACCCTCGATAAATCGATGCTGTTGCACTTAAAAAAATTAGATTTTAAAAAATGGGGGGCTGGGTCAAACCCAACTGACGAGATATCTACAGAAGATTTAATCCCAGATTTTGCAGATATGTGGGATTTTTTAAGAGCAAAGATCAATTCATTTAACAAATCATTCCACTCAAGCGAGGTAAAACCAGATGGACTTCAACGAGCCATGGAGTCGCCTCGTTCTCTGGGCAGGAAACTACTGCAAGTACTCGAATCTCAGGGTCTAACTGAAGGCAGGATTCACGAATCCGATACGCCCGAAATAAATGCCAGGCTCCTACGTTTATTCGAAACTGATGAGAATATAACAGAGGTAATAAAAAGTATACTTACAATAGATTCCGAATATACCAAGATCTTAAGTTACACTGTCAACCACCAAAACGGAAGCTTGGATGAGTATCGACGATACTATGAGGAGCTGTTAAAATCATCCGTACATCCTGATGGAGTAATGCACTTGGCTAACCAGTTAGTGCTTATGATACGAAGAAAAGTTATCGAGTATGAACAGGGTAGGTCAAACATGCATGATGATCTAATGCAACGAGTTGGCACAGATCTTTCAACTTAACATAAAATTAGATGAAAAATAATCAACCTAACTGGGATCTAAGAAGAGCTATTTTTAGTGCAATAATACTTTTAACTCTTCTTGTTATTTTGGTTGTAGTTTTAAATAAGGCCTCGAATATAAATATCAAAATTCCTCATTCAGAGCTTAGCTCAGAAGGATTTTACGAAGTTAAAGAGGTTAACGATGGCGACACAATAGTTGTAGATATGGCCGGTAAATCTGAAACTATTCGATTTATTGGAGTCGATACTCCTGAGACACATAAACCTAATACCCCTATTCAGTGCTGGGGCCCTGAAGCATCTAACTACACAAAACAGGTCATAAGTAGTCATTCAAATAAAGTCCGTCTCGAGGCAGACCCGATAAACACGAATCGCGATAGGTATGATAGGCTACTACGATATGTTTACCTAAAGGATGGAGCATTGTTAAACTCTCAGCTAATAAAGGAAGGGCAAGGGTTCGCATATACTAGCTTTCCGTTCCAAAAATCTGCAGAATTTAAATCATATGAGGAATCAGCAAAAAACTCTAACCTAGGGGTTTGGGCAAATTGTGAGGTTTTTGTAAATAAATACGGTTCCTACGAGTCTAAGCCTTAGGGCGCAGGACGGTCATATAACTGGCTTGTTTGCCACTGTTTTCTACTAAAAACTAGCCTTTGCTGGTCAGTGTTATACAACCGGAGAGATGCACTAACAGGCACGCCACCAATCATAGTAATTAAGACTATTGGCCATAATAATGGCGATAAAATATAGCCGTGCATTTTTAAAGTTTTTGGCCACATTCTTAGATAGAGATAATTTTGTTTTAGATTGGTCATTGCCCGACGAGCAGATATATCTGCTCGAAGTTCCTTACTAAATAAAAGTGACTTTTTGCCATATAGCTGATTAACATGGATTGCTACATCTAGGTCTTCCATAATATCGGATTCTGCACACACCTCAGATCGAACCGCCCGCCAGCAAGTGGCACGTAGGGCCATATTTGTACCCCAAAGCATGTGATGTCCAAGTATTACACGATTAATGTGTACCGCAATTAAATTACGCAGTCCCTGGTATAAATGCTTAAAAGGAGCGTCATAAAAATAGCCCGTGCCGGTCACAGCCTGAATTGATTCATCACTAAACATCAAAAGCAATGTCTTTGACCAGCTCTTGCTCACAATCGTATCGGCGTCGATTCGGGCAATGATATCGCCTTTGGCAGTGTTCATACCTTTGTTCCGAGCAGAGATTAGACCCTGTTTTGACTCGTTTATCAGTCTTACGCCTTTAAATTTACCCACAATTTTAGCCGTGTCGTCGGTTGAATTATTGTTAACGACAATAACCTCATAGACTGCTTTATCCTGAGCCAAAACAGCTTTTAAACAAGACTTGATATTGTTCTGCTCGTTATAACAGGGTATAACAACTGATATTTTAGGCGAGTTTTGTGCTTTCACTTACACTTTAGTATAATTTATAAAAAGCATAAGCTCCAGCATGAAATCAAAAAGTAAACTTAGAAAATATCGAATCAGTACATTTCGTAGTTGGTGGCACAATCGGTCTATTGGAATAAAAATTATTTTAATTATTATGGCTGGTTGGTTTTTGCTTGCTATTCAAGGCACGTTAATCGCTGAGTGGTACAAACAAAAACATGCCGATGAGCCTTTAAGTATTGGAGTTACCTATATAGCTGATTATGCAGAATATTTTGGCCTTGATCGCAAACAGACAATGCTTGCCTTACGAGACGATTTAGGCTTTAAAAGGTTTAGGCTAGTTAGTTACTGGAAGAATGTTGAAAAAGAACCAGGCAAATATGATTTTAGTGAGCTTGATTGGCAACTGGATCAAGTCGAAGCAGTAAATGGTGAAGTCAGCCTGGCGATTGGCTTAAGACAACCTCGCTGGCCAGAGTGCCATTTCCCGACATGGGTAAAAAATCATGATAACCAAGCCGAATGGCAGACGCCACTCTATAAATACATGCAGGCTACAATCAATCATGTTAAAGCTCGTAAAGTGATAAAAGACTACCAGCTTGAGAATGAACATTTTCTTAATGTTTTTGGCGAATGCCCAGTGCCAACCCGTGAAAGGCTTCAAGAAGAATTTGATCTAGTAAAGAAAGCAGATCCCAACAAACCGATAATAATGAGCCTCGCTAACAATTACTTTGGCATACCAACGGGCCAGCCAAGAGCAGATCAATTTGGTGTAAGTGTCTATAAAAGAGTATGGGATAAAACCGTAACTAAAAGATACTTTGAATATCCATTTACCCCAAACTATTATGCTTATAGAGCTGGCTTAACTGAGATATTTACCGGTAAAGATAGCATGTTGCACGAACTTCAGGCCGAGCCATGGATAGCCGATGGCTATGGTGGGCTTAAAAATGCCCCGATTGAAGAGCAGAATAAATCAATGGATGTTGAAAGATTACGGACTCGTATTCAATACGGTATTGATACCGGTTTCAGAGACATAGACCTATGGGGTGGTGAGTGGTGGTACTGGCGAAAAATTAAACTAAATGATCCTAGTTTGTGGGAGGCTGTAAGAGACTCATTTAAAGAAGTCCAAGCAAAATCTGGGACAAATTAGCGTAAAATGTCTACATGAGCGCTAAAGCTAAACGTTCAACCCAAAAAGGACTATCAAACCGCCGAGCACGATATGATTATGAGCTTGGTGATTCTTTAGTGGTAGGTTTAGAACTAAGCGGGGCTGAGGCAAAAGCACTAAGAATGGGCCGAGGCCAACTGCAGGGTTCGTATGTCAACATTGTTGGCGGAGAACTTTTTTTAGTGGGAGCAAAGATATTTGGTACGTCTAGTGGGCCAATTGATGAGCAAGACCAAGTCCGCAACCGCAAGCTACTAGCCAAGAAGCGAGAAATCGAAAAATTGGTTGCCGGCAAACAACAAGGTCTTACAATTGTACCGACTAATTTAATAACAAGCGGGCGATATATAAAGTTAAAGATTAGCCTGGCTAAGGGTAAAAAGCGCCATGATAAACGACAGCAAATAAAAAAACGCGACACAGAGCGTGATATAGCCAGGAGCCAATACCAAAAATACTAGTTTAGACTAGTCTCGATTTGCGCAGAAGTGGCGTCCTTTTGAAAAATAAAACTCTTAGGGTACACCGAGTTTGGTATCTCGTAGTCAAGGTCTAGCTTAATTTTTGAACCAGACTCGATCACTCCGCCTACTGGTTGGCTATTATTATAAACAGCAGTGTAGTTATATAGCGTCCCATTATTGCCTGATAAAAAAGTTTGCAATCCGGGTGATAAAAGTAAATCAGCATTGGAATCGTTTTGCACTTCAACACCTAAACGGATGACTTTTTTGCCATATCCCGATTCAACTTCTAGCTGATCGGTAGACAAAACCTTTATAGCAACTTCGCTTTGTTTTTGTGAAGTTCCTAAAACTGAGTTATTTTCATTACCTGATGGTTGATTATTTATTAACCCAAAAAATGCGGCAATACCTACTAATATCAGAGCCGTTACAAGGATTAGAATTATTTTGTTATTTTTAGGTGTGCTCATCTTTATATATTATACCATATTAATATTTTATATTCAATGTCTCGATCGCAGGTAAGTTAAAGACAGTTGGTGCATAGTTATACCATCCACTGTCTAAGTAAAACATTAAAGGCACCCCTCGCTTGGGTATTTCAAATGATAATTGCCCATTTTTTTTACTGTGTGGGCTAATTTTACCTGATTCATAAGGAGTATTTAACTTTGTTGGCTTCATTAAGTAAAATGCACCTTGGTTATCTCTAATGTAGGTCTGGATCGAAGGCAAAAAATCCAACTCTTGATCAGACTTATTATGTATTGTTATGTCAAATACTAAAATTTGACCGTCTTCACTTGGCTTAAATCCTCGCATTCCTTGGGTATCTAGGTAAAAGTTAGAAAGGCTAACATCATAGTAACTTGTATGAGCAACTTGATTGGCATCTAATCTCTTACTTATATTTGATTGATTAAAGCTGGGATTAAAGAAAATCAGCAAGGCAAGCAGGGTGATTAGTATCAACCCCATCACAACTCGCGAATCATTAATTTTATGGCTTGTTGGCATCGAAGTATCCTACATAATATGAGTTATATGCACTAATTGAGTTATTCTTTGCTGAAGAAGAATGGTTCCTTGTTTGCCCGCCAGCTGATACGCCACCGGCTAGCGAGCTAGCAAGATTTGTACCACAAACACCCGAAACTTTGATACTCCCTATACCACTCTTACCTATGTGATAGCCACTATCAAAACTGGTTATATTTATTACTCTGTTAATATTGTAGCCCCAGCAATTCCCAGCTGTGTTGTGCTGTGCGACTTCTGACGGTCCGTAGCAAGGAGTTTGCCCGCCACAATATGTCACAACCGCATTTACGCTTACATTTACCGATTTTGTGTCACTGCCACCACTATTTGAACAACTTAAAGTGTAAGTATGTGTGCCCGAGTTAAGCGCACCTGTACTTTGACTACCACTAGCAGATTTTGATCCGCTCCAACTACCACTTGCTGAGCATGAGCTCGGGCTGTTCGAAGCGCTCCAACTAATCGTCGAACTTGCACCAGCGCTAATCACAGCTGGCGATGCGGAAAGTGTGATAACTGGTTTAGAGACCACCGAACCACCGCCACCCGACGAACCACTTGGCGTACTTACAGTAATTGAAACAGTAGCGTACCCACTACCAGAGCCGTTAACGCAAGTAAGCGTAAAGCTATAGGTTTTCGACTGCGAAAGAGTGCCGGTGCTTTGGGTCCCGCTACTTGCTTTTAAGCCTGACCAGTCACCGCTTGCGGTGCAAGTTGTTGGGTTGTTAGTGCTCGCCCAATTTAGGGTTGTGCTTTGACCAGTGTTTAGGGCGCCAACCTGTGCCGATAATGTGACACTTGGTCGATTTACTCCACCGCTTCCGCCGGTTTTAACAACTGGCGCTGGAACGTAAGCTTGACTTGGGTTGTTTGATTGCGGCTGATTTGGATTTTGCCCAGCCACGGTTGTTGCTGTATCAGAAATTGGCAACCCAGTTTGTGTGTCTACGGGCAACTCTTGAGTCAAAGAATCATCACTTGAGTCCGAGAAGATCAGCCCAGCAGGAATGATAATCAGAAAAATCCCCAGCGTGCCAATTAATGTATATTTAACTGCTCTTTTTAGCCACATACTAACTCATTGCAAATTCTTCAGTATGAATCACACTGCTTAAAACCTGCTTATCCTTTAGCTGTTTTTTTAAAGCTTTCATCATTGGCGGTGGTCCGCAAATAAAAATTTCTTTTGACTGTAATCCCTGGCTTGTCTTTTCAATAAAATCAGCATTTAAAAGTTGAGGTTTTTTATCTGCAACATAAGGAATAAATCTAAAGCACTCTTTGTTAAGCTCGTGCACCGCAACTAATTCGTTAAAGTTTATAAGTTCAGATATTGTTTTAACCGAATAATACAGGTCAATTTTGTAACCTGAACTTGGTAAACTTTTTGCCATCGATAAAAACGGAGTTATACCAATTCCGCCTGCTATCCAAATCTGATTTGGGTTTTTAAATCCTTTAAAGCTAAACTTCCCATACGCTCCCTCGACCTCTGCAATAGCTCCTGGCTTGAGTTGAGGCATTGCCTTTGTATAGTCACCTAACGCTTTAATACTAAGTCTCAGATTTTGCTCGTGCGGGGCAGACGAAATTGAAAACGGATGCCATTCTGCGGTTACTTTATCTGCACCAGAGTATAAAAATCTTACAAAAACAAATTGACCAGGCTGGTAGGTTATAGGCAAATCTACCGGCCTTAGCTCCAACTGCGTTACATTCCCCCCAACTGTTTGAACTTTATCAACGTAATATTTATATTTTCTAATCAATATTTTACCCAGTAAGGATTTATATATGAACGCTCCGAGTCCTAAAATCGACAGACCAATTACATAGTAACGGAGCAATGCGTTACGAGATGTATCACTACTAATCAAAAGCACGTGCAAGCCTGCTAAAAAAAATGCAAGACCTAAAAATTTATGAGTAAATAGCCAGAGTCGGTATGGTAACTTTACAAAAAAAGTTATGATTAACAACCCAACCATCCCCCAAAAAGCAATAATCCCGAAGAATAATGCCCACTGCTCAAGAACTTCTACGTGAAATTCATGATTTGAATCAAATAATGCTGATACAGGCGACAAACCGTTGGGTATTAACTGCATAGCCGCCTCGTATAATGATGATTTAATGAGCCCTAAGGACAAGAACAATGGGTGAATGCATAAAAAAATTAGTGCCAAACCACCTACGACGTGATGCGCGATGTAAACTCTGTTTAAACCCCCAAACCAATTTTCCAAGAATCTTAAGCGAGTTGAATAAACTAAATTAAGCGCATATAGAACGATACCTATGATGCCTGTGATCTTACCGACTGATGACAGCCCTATTGATAAATCATAAAATCGTACAGATATGGGCGTCATGCTCAACCATAGGATGATGGGAATCAGACACACCACGAGAGTCACCATCCAACCTATCATTTGTTGAGGCCTAAAACTTATAGTAACAGGTCGATCACCCTGAGGTTGCATATGTTTTAACTTACCCCATTAAACTTATGTTAATTGTATTTTATCAGTAGTTTAAGAATAATAAAAAATATATAATTGTGTTATGAAAATATATTCGTGGAACATTAATGGCATAAGAGCTGTCATTAACAAAGGCGCGTTTGGTGAGTTTATGACTAAGCACTCACCGGATATATTGTGCATACAAGAGACAAAGGCTAGCCGTGATCAGGTTGAAATTGATTTGCCAGATTACCACGAATTTTGGAGCTCTGCTGTAAAAAAAGGCTACTCTGGAACCGCTTTATTTTCGAAAACTGAGCCCTTAAGTACAAGCGAAGGCTTGCCAGCCGATATTGTTAAAAAGTTTGGTGTAAAAGGTGACGAATACGGAGATCCGAACGCCGAGGGTAGAGTAGTGACTGGTGAATTTGAAGATTTTTATATAGTTGGTGTTTATACGATAAATGTAAAGGATGATTTATCTAGGCTCAAGATTCGAACGGCTTGGGATAAGGCCTTTATCGCCTACTGCCAACAACTCGAAAAAACTAAGCCTGTAGTCTTTTGCGGTGACTTAAATGTAGCTCATACCGAAGATGATCTGGCCCGACCTAAAGAAAATGTCGGTAAACGTGGTTTTACTAATGAAGAACGGTCTGGCTTCCAAGCGTTAATCGATCATGGTTTTGTTGATACATTCAGGATGTTTACAAAAGGTAACGGCTACTACACTTGGTGGACTCATTGGGCCAACGCCAGAGCCCGAAACGTTGGTTGGCGTATCGATTATGTTTTAGTGTCCGAGTCATTAAAGGGCAGGGTAAAAAAAGCTGAAATCCACGCCGACGTGATGGGTTCAGACCACTGCCCAGTTAGCATCGAGCTAGGATAGATGATAATTCGCGATAGAACGGTAGCATTTTTCGTCAAAGATAAAGAAGTTTTATTGGGCTTAAAAAAGCGAGGCCACGGGCAGGGTAAGTGGAATGGCTTTGGAGGAAAACCTGATGCAGGCGAATCAATCGAATCAGCGATGATTAGAGAATGCTTAGAAGAAGTCACGCTAAAACCACTAATTTATAAAAAGGTTGCTGAAATTGATTTTATAGGCGGTTCTGATCTTAAAGAAAGTCCAACAAAAGCACATTGCTACATCGTAAGCAGTTGGGATGGCTCCCCTCTAGAAACAGAAGAGATGCGCCCAAAGTGGTTTAATTTTGAAAATATCCCATACACTAAAATGTGGCCAAGCGATGAGCTTTGGGTACCTCTTGTAATTTCTAACAAACCATTCAAAGCAACGATTTATTTTGACAAAGAGGATAGACTGATTAGCCATGACATTAATCGAATCCCGAGAACAAAATGGAATATTGGTTAAGGCAATCTAAGGACCAACCTTTATTTGAGGATGTGTTATGGAGCAGGCCAGAGAACAAACGTTCGGCTGGCAAGCTACTTATTATTGGCGGGCATGCAAACGCTTTTTCCCATACTGTTAGGGCATACGAAACCGTCAAAAACTCTGGTATCGGCAGTGTAAGGGTGCTTTTGCCTGAAAGTCTGCAATCGACAATCGGCACCCACCTTGAGGATATTTGGTACTGCCCAAGTAATAAAAGTGGTAGTTTTAACCAACAAGCGTTGGCAGACTGGCTCGATCATGCCAACTGGGCAGATGGTATCTTAGTTGATGATGATCTTGGCAAAAATAGTGAGATATCAATCATTTTAGAAAAATTTATAGAGAAGCATAAAGGACAAATTAACTTTTTGGGCGAAGTTTTTGCCCAGCTTGACGTAAGAGAATTAATCCGTCGTGCTGACTCATTGGTAACTCTTAATATGAAAGAGCTCCAAAAATTTATGATCGAAGCACATAGTATGCATGCAATATATTCGGGCATGCAGCTCAACCAACTAGTCGAAGCCCTACATCTTTTTACTGGCAGGTTTGAAATTGCTATTTTAACCAAACATCAGGGAAGTATGGTGGTGGGATACAGAGGCAGGGTTGCTACGCAAGCTGAAACGTCTGGAGACATGTGGCAAATTGATTGTGCTAGTTCAGCCAGTGTGTTCTGGCTACAAAACCCATCTAGGACTTTTGAGGCTGTTACTACAAGTCTTATAAATTGATTGTAAGTTGGATGAAGTTTTGAAAATCAAGCAAAGTTATTTGTAAAACTTAGAGGAGCAAACAAAATAGGGTTAGCAGTAGTTTTGATTCTTGTTCTCAGAACTATGACTAACCCTATTTGTACATTGTGACGTGGTGGGCGGGGAGGGACTTGAACCCTCACGAGCTGACGCTCACAAGATTTTGAGTCTAGCGTGTATACCAATTTCACCACCCGCCCGAGTAGTTTATGATACCTAAATATTGTACAATAACAACAGAGAAAATTAGATAAATGGACCCAAAAGACGACCAACTCGCAGGCTCACAAAAAGATAACACGCCTAGGTTACCTATCCCCGAAGATAACCCGGCGGCTGAACTACTGCGTCAAAAAATAAATCAAATCTACTCACACGAGCCTAGCGCATCTAAAGAATTAAAAGAAGTACAAAACTTATCTGGCCATAAAAAGCTATCAAAACATCAGATGTTTATGCTTGAGTTAAGTAAATCCGCTAAAACCCCCGAAGAGATTCAGATTGAATGGCATGATTATTACGGCAGATTGAGCGAGCAAGAAAAACATGAGGTATGGCAAGAGTTCCACGCTAATCAGCACAGCGCTAAACACCCTACGCCGTCTACGTACCACACGCCACATCACCAAGCGCCAGCACACAGCACAAACAGCCTTGAGTTGTCTCGAAAAACTTCAAAAAAAACTCCAGCCGAAATAAAGCGACAAATCAACTCTAATGTAATGGCTTCAAAAAAATTAGGGCCAAAGCAACACCTTCAGTCAGTATTTTTTGGGATTGGGGTTGGTGCAATTGTGCTTTTAGTTTTGCTTTTTGGATTTTTTAACGAACGTTTTATCGCCCCTTTTATAACTCCTGCAAAAGCGGTTAGCTCAACGCCAATTATCAGTGACAGTACTACCGCAGTCGGTAAGGACCCTAAAATAATTATTCCTAAAATCAATGTTGAGATACCTGTTGTGTACGGTGTTGATACAGTTGAAGAAAAAAAAGTACAAAGCGCTCTTGAAAGTGGAGTCGTCCACTACGCAAATACCGCTGAACCGGGTCAGATTGGCAATAGTGTGATTGTTGGGCATTCTAGTAACAATATTTTTAACAGCGGAAAGTACAAGTTTGCATTTGTTCTTTTGAAAAAACTCGATAAAGGCGATACATTCATGATGGAAAAGGATGGGGTAAGGTATACATACAAAGTTACAGATAAAAAAGTCGTTTCGCCCACCGACTTGAGTGTACTCGAGGCTAATGGATCTACATCAAGTGTTACACTTATAACCTGTGACCCACCAGGAACGTCTATAAACCGGCTTGTAGTCGTGGGTGAACAAATAAGTCCCGATCCGACCGCCAATAAACCAGCGCCCTCAAACCAAGCTACAACAAAACCTCAAACTATTGCTGGCAATTCACCCACCCTGTGGAGCAGGCTGGTAGATTCGTTATTTTAGATTATTGGGAGTATCCGCCTCAGAAAACATACTTACCCTTTGCAAAAGTATATTTGTGGCGACGGCACTATCCTGATTTGTGACATACATCTGTTCATAGTCTCGATCAAAAAATGCCGACTTTGACATGTTAGTGGCTACTAGACTATGGCGATTGATACCATCAAAGTCCATAATTATCACTTTTGAACTAGCTGTACCGATAAGTCTGTGGCCGTCCATCCAGCGCATCGGGCCAGCAAGTGGAGCATCAAGGCTATATTTAAATGTATCCTTGGCCTCAATATCGTATAGTGCAAAGTTTTGACCAGACTGAGCACTTATAAACCTTGCCGTAGCCGAAAAACTAACTGACTGAACATTTGAAATTGGCAAAGACAGCAGCGGAATTGCTGATTTTTTTTGGCTATTTTTTATACTATCGAGCGGGTTTTTGTAAATTATAACTCTGTCCAATTTATTAGAGCCAATCACAAAATACCAGTCACCATCGAACCTAGCGCTATCAACCACATAAACTTCGCCGGCAGGTAATGATTGAAGATTGTGGTTTTGTCCTTTTTCCCATATCACGGCCCTAACCGTTCCAGCGGTCGTACTATCTGTAATGTATGTTACTACATCTGTTCCGTAAGGCTTAAAAGTTAGGACTTTTTTTATGAGCGGTTCAGATAGCGTCTTTTGCCCAACATTAGCTTGAACTAAAGAATTTTCAGCAGGGAGTAAAAGGTATAGCTGATCGGCTTTTTTATCCCTTAAAGTCACAGTTGTCGGAGTAACGCTAAATAAGCTATTTATGTTAAAGGATTTGGTAGCATCCTCTCTATCTACAACAATAAATTCTTTGCTAGTTGGGGTAGTATATTCTGCCAACAGGTGTCGATTATCGGTCGACCATTCGAGCTCCTTTAATGTGCCACTTGTCGTTTTAACAATACCCACCGGCAAGCTAATGGTTCGTTTTTGCGGGTTTGGTCTAAGGGTCGTGTCATATTCATTAAAACTTAGGGTGGTGGGCTGAGCCGATGCCGTTTGAATCAATATCCAGCGCCTGTCAGGGCTTTGTGAAGCAAAAGGTAGGGCTGAGTTAAGTGTGTCACTTGTTTTTGGAGTCAAGGTTTTTGGTATCAGCATCGGGTAAACTAATCGTTCAAGGCTACCGGCTTCTAGAAACAAGCTCCTTTGCCAGTCATAATAACCCTCGCGCTTAAGCTCAAACTTGTACTGATTTGCTGGTAAAACTAGCCGCGCATCGGTCCCTGAATCTTGTTTTTTGCCATTAATATAGATGTCGGACTTGACTGGTGCAGAATCAACAAACACCAAACCATTTTGGACAACTTCGCCAGTTTCGCGATTGTAGCCAAAGCCATATGCCTCGTACACCAAAATAATAGTGCCTATGGCAACAACTATAGTCATTAGCACGTAGCCAATCATTAACCTTATTCTATGTGCGCGCTTTTTTTTGGGGTCAAGAAAATCCATTGATGTCACTTATTATACTAAGCAATAGGTTATTTAATAAGCCATGATATTGAAAAAAACGCGCCGGGGGAGTAGTATATGATGAGCAAAACTCGAGGGTAATAAGTGGCACCAAATACAAGCATAGTAGACATTAACGGCAATAAATACGATACAAAAACAGGTAAACTGCTTACCGGTCAAGCAACCGCTAAAGCAGTAAATAAAGCTACACCAAAAGGATTGGTTATGGACGGTGTTGTGAGACGTCCTGTATCAAAGCCTAGCCCGACACCTGCTAAATCAAGTTCTGTGACCTATAAGCAAGGTTCTATTGTTAAACAAGCACCGGCAAAAAATGCCCAACCGGCAAAAAATGTACATAGTCGTCTGAGCAGATCAACCACTTTAATCCGTGGCGCCCAAAAAAAACCGGTTGCTCCTAAACCAATCCATTCAAAGTCAAAAGTTCCAAAACCAGCCATAACAACTACAACTCAGCCACACAACATTTCAAAAGTTGATGAATCAAGGCTCGGCCGAGCTAAAACGATATCAAAGAGCACACTTATTGCTAAATTTAGTGCCGGCACTTTTCAGCCAAAAACATCTATAAATCAGGCTGAGCCAAAAGCCTTGCAAGGCGAAGTCATGACTAACTCAATAAAGGCTGAACCTACTACTCAACCAATGCCAAGCATTTTACCTTCGACTGTCGCAACTTCAACGCATGGCAATATTGATGAGCTAGTCGACAGGGCACTAGCTGTAGCCACCGCTCATAAAGAACAAAAGCCAAAAAAACGAGTTACAAAGCCAAAAATAGTGTCCGCTATGGCGATGGTATTGTTTGTATTTTTGATAGCTGGATTTTTTGCTTACCAATATATACCAAACTTCGCTATGCGGGTTGCTTCGCAACGAGCTGGAATCGATGCGAGTTTACCAAATTATCAACCGTCTGGCTTTTCGTTCGAATCTATTAACACTACACCTGGTACAGTCGTAGTTAGTTACCAGTCCAATACTAATGACAATCGGCTATATACAGTTAAGCAAAAAGGCTCGAGCTGGGATTCGCAAACTCTACTTAGTAACTTTGTTAAATACGAAGACCGAAACTACCAGCAAGACACCTCAAATGCTGGACGAGTAATGTACATATACGATAAAAATAATGCAACGTGGGTTAGTGGTGGAATTTGGTATATCGTTGAGGGCGAAAAGGCAAATCTAACTGTCGATCAACTGACTAAAATAGCCTCAAGTCTTTGACAATTAAATCAATTTTGCTTGGCGTGATAATTTTAGCTGTGTAGACGGCCTCGGACTCTTTGTTGGCCCATTATCTGCATAACTGAATATAGATCTGGTGACTGATTACGCCCGGTTAGCTTAACTCTTATTATCTTGGCAAAATCAGCAAGAGTACCCTTGAACTTTGATGGGTCACCGTTAAACGTCTTGGTATCAGGCGCATAGCCAGCCGACATGGCAGCCGATCTTAGTTTTTGCAACCAGGTTGGTTGATCGTCGTTTGGGTGATAAACCTCCAAAAAGGCAAGGCAAACATTGGTTTGTTCAAGTAGCGGAACCTCCGGCAGCTCCTGATCTATAGCCTGAGCGCTTATTGGATTAAACATACTATCAAAAAAGTAAGAATACACTTGTTTAGCCTCAGACCACTTAGCAAGATCTTTACGTCGGTTGGCTGAATCGCGCTCGATAGTTAAGACTTTTGAAGTGTAGGCTGGATCCTCTGCGAGAACTTTTGCGAAGTCAAAATCATGCTGCGAGATCCAGTTGATAATTTGTTTTTCATATTCTTCTTGTTCGATTGATGCTATATAGTCACGACTAACATTTGCCAGCTTTGCTTCATCTAACAATGGGCCCCGGCTCATTGCCAGTTTTTTTATATCAAGCTTAAAATCCTGGTTGTTGGCTAGCGGATTAGCATTGCGCCAATCCTCATAACTTGAACTCATTAGGCGCAATAGATACTCCTCAATTGCTTCTGGGGGATAGCCAGCATCAATCCAATACTTAATGTTGGCATTTTCATCTTTACGCTTGGATAGTTTACGTTTTGACCCATTATCTAAAACCGAAATCGGTGCAAGGTGCCCGTAATTGAATGGTGCTATGCCCAGTGCAGTGCAAAGTTCAATGTGCAATGGTGCGCTCGAAAGCCATTCGTCACCACGAATTACTAAATTTGTGCCCATTAAAAAATCATCAACAACATGGGCAAGATGATAAGTTGGTAGTCCGTCAGACTTTAGCAGTGGCACATCCAAATCGTTCTCAGGTAGTTCGACTTGACCCTTTAGGGCATCATTAATTTTTATACGCTTTGAGTGATCACCTTCTGATAAAAATCTAAGTACAAAAGGCTTACCAACCTCTAGGGCAGATTTGATTTCGGTATCCGACTTGTTACGCCAGACTGCAAATTTTCCGTAATATCCTGGTCTTAGTTTTTGATCAATTTGTTCTTTATGAATTTGTTCTAGCTCAGCTTTATCGGCAAAGCATGGATAAGCCCGTCCTTGTTCTAAAAGCCATAGGGCATAGCTCATGTATAGCGGGCCACGTTGGCTCTGAATATACGGTCCATACATCCCACCATTATCTGGACCTTCTTCGTAACTGATATTAAAGGTCTTTAGTGCGTCAATAATCATATCGCGCCCGCCTTCAACCTCTCTTGATTTATCCGTATCCTCAATCCTCAGAAAGAATACCCCCGAGCTCTGGCGCGCTAAACGATAATTAACCAAGCCTGCATAGATTGTCCCAAGGTGCACAAACCCAGTAGGACTGGGCGCTAAACGGGTCACCAGTGCACCATCAACTAGCTTGCGCGGTGGATAGCCGGCTTCTGCCTCTTCGCGACGCATACAACCATCTGGTGCTAATTTTTGACTGATTATTTTTTTAAGCTCATCACTCATCTAACTGATATTTTATCAGTCTTAGTCAAACTATCCCATCTCGCGATAAAGCTTTAGCATTGTTACAATATAATGGTCGATGATTGAAGACATAAAACCACCCGAACCAAAATTACCTACTACCAATAACCGTCAACCGATGCGCGGACAGAGGTTAGTCGGGCATTCTGCAGATGGTGCTAAACAACGCTTAAGTGAGCCAAATGCCTCACCTAATCTTTCTGTACCAATCGAAGGAACTATTGAGAATGTGCCAAATCAACCTAACCCAAAAAAACCTTTCTTTACAAAGAAAAAAATAATCTTATTGGTAGGATTGTTCCTTTTAATTAGTTTAAGTGCCAGTGCGACATATTATTTTGTTTTTAAGCCAGAACCGAAAACCGAACCTGCAAAAAAAGTTACAGCTGTAAAAAAAACCGAACCTGCAAAACCAACAACTGTGGCATCACCTTTAACTGGAACACAAATTAGCCCGGAGCTTGCTAAAAGACCAGTTACTGCAATCATGATTGAAAACAGCCCAGATGCCCGCCCTCAATCTGCTCTAAGAGATGCCGGAATTATCTTTGAGGCTATTGCCGAAGGCGGAATAACCAGATTTGCCACCCTGTTTTTAGAAAGCCAACCGGCATATATCGGACCAGTCCGTAGTCTTAGGCCATACTACATTGATTGGATAGACCCATTCGATGCTTCTGTTGCTCATGTTGGTGGCAGTAGGGATGCGCTAGATATTATAAGGAGCCCAGGCCACAAAGATTTAGACCAATTTTTTAACGCTGGTTCATACTGGCGTATTTCAGAACGTTATGCGCCTCATAATGTTTACACCAGCTTTGAAAAACTAAATGCTCTAAATTCTGCAAAGGGCTTTAACAGCAGCACCTTTACACCATGGTCAAGAAAAAATGAGTCAAAACTTCCAACTCCCACCGCCAAATCGATAGACTTTAATGTTTCGGGGTTTTATTACAATGTTCATTACGACTATGACCCAGTAACTAATAGTTATTTACGGAGCCAAGCAGGAAAGCCACATGTTGATGTAACTAGCCAAAAAGATCCTGCTCCACGGCAACTTAGCCCAAAGGTAGTGATTGCACTCGTGATGCCATTCAGTACGGTGAAAGCCAATGATGGCTGGCGTACAGCGTACGGCACAACCGGTTCAGGCCAGATGTATGTTTTTCAAGATGGCAACGTAACCTCTGGTACATGGTCAAAGACCGACAGCAAAAGTCAATTTGCCTTTAAGGATTCGGCTGGAGCCGAGATAAAACTAAACCCAGGGCAAACCTGGGTTACTGTTGTCGACAATCCAGCTGACGTAAAATACGTTCCATAATTTTTTTGGTGACCCCAAGGGGAATCGAACCCCTGTTACAAGGATGAGAACCTTGCGTCCTAACCGCTAGACGATGGGGCCAAGGCTATATTATTTTACAATTATTTACCCCAAAGGTGTAATTTTTTTAAATCCTTGTTATGCTTATGTTAATCATGGCAACCACTAAGTCTAACACTACTAAACCGGTGCCTAAATCTGAACCAATTATTAAGCTATCCGCTGATAAACCAAGCAAACTGCGAGCAAGCTTGGCTTTTACATTTGCTAGCCTGGCATTATTTTTAACAAGTATAGCCATTTTTTCATTTTGGGTAGAACGTACCCTGACTGACACTGATAATTTTGTAGAAATTGTCGGACCACTCGCTGAAAAAGAAGAAGTAAAAAATCTTATTAGTCGTGAGCTTAGTAAAACAATTAACGAAGAGGTCAGCCAGACTGAGCTAGCGAACGAACTGCTTAAAACACCAGTAGGCGCTCAAATAACCCCTGTTCTTGAAACTCAGTTAGATCAAAAGGTTGACAGTACTATTGATAGGGTAATGAGCTCTGATCAGTTTGGAAGAATTTGGGTCTCACTTGTAAGTACAGCTCATAGCCAAATCATAAAAACACTTGAGTCTGAGGATAACTCGATTGCTAAAATTAGCGTAGGACCACAACTTCAAGAACTGATTAATCTAGTAAATAAGCAGGAGCTTAATTTAGGTCAAGAAATTAAGCTGAGTGAAGAATCAGGAGTTATCAGTCTTGACGCTCAGGCCATTAGTGACGCCAGACAAGCTTATAAAAAATTTGTTAGTGTTGATACAACAGCCCTCATTTTAAGTATTATCTTTGCCGGTTTGGCTGTATTAGTTGCCAACAGACGGCTAAAAATGGTTCGCAAGCTAGCATTTGGATTAGCAGTATCAAGCGGGCTCACAGCACTAATAATCTTTGTTTTTAGCCGTGTTAAGCTAAGTCAAGATAAGACAGTAGCTGATTTTGTTAGCGCCCTAACGAGTGCCGTCTTTGGAGGTTTATCTAGGATGATGATTACGATTTTCGTTGGCAGTATTATTGTCGCAGTTGCTACGACGCTCATCATCAGATATTCATCTAAGCCCAAAATTGTTGCAAAAAACAGATAATAATCAGATAATTAGTGCTAAGCACAAGCACTATAATGGAAAGTAACATTACATACATAATCGGGGGCATCTTCTTTTTGATAGCAACGCTATCGCTTGCATGGTTGTTTGTTGCAAAAAAAAGAGCAAAAGCAGGTCCAAGCAAAAAGCCAGACGAAAAATTGATGCTATCTAAGAACTTGCAAAATGAACAGCAAAAATCATCATTAATATTGGGCGCAATTGAGGATGGTGTGGTTTTAGTTGATGCCTCAAAAGCCATTCAATCGTTTAATACTGCTGCAGCAAAAATTACTGGCTGGGGCGAGGACGAAGCAACTGGTATTGACTACCATAATGTAGTTCAATTAGTTGATATAAAAGGCCAGCCATACCCTGATGGATCAAATCCTTTTGATAAGGCAATGGCGTCAAAACAAACTATTCGCGACAACGATGCTGTGCTTGTTAGTCGCTCAGCAAAGCGAGTATCTATATCCTTAAATGTAACCCCTTTGATTGACCAATCCTCATCAAACCTTTTGGGTGTTGTTGGAGTATTTAGGGATATAACCCAGGAAAAGGAACAAGAAAAACAACGGTCGGATTTTATTAGTACAGCAAGCCACGAAATGCGTACGCCAATCGCTGCTTTAGATGGCTATTTAGGGCTGGCCTTAAACGATAAGACTGTTACACTGGCTGAAAGTACCAAAAATTACCTCGAAAAGGCCAGATCATCGGCTCAGCATCTTGGAATGCTATTCCAGAATCTACTTACAAGTTCTAAGGCTGAGGACGGACGCTTATCAAGCTACCCAGTTGTTACAGAAATAGGTGAACTACTACAGCAGACAACTGACGCTGCTAAATTTAACGCTGAAAAGAAGCAACTAACCATGGATTTTGTAGTAGGCGATCAAAATACTTTAGCCGCGAATACGCTCCGACCTTTATATTATTCGCATGTTGACCCAGATAGACTGCGTGAGGTGATTCAAAACCTGCTTGATAACGCCGTAAAATACACCCAAGAAGGTGGCGTAACTGTTAGCCTTAGCGGTGACGCTCAAAACGTGGTTATAAAGATATCCGACACCGGTCCAGGTATTGCCGCCGAAGATCTGCCACACTTGTTCCAAAAATTCTATCGTGTCGATAACAGCTTAACCCGCACGATAGGCGGTACCGGACTTGGCCTATATATCTGCAAACGAATCGTCGAGCTATATAATGGACGTGTTTGGGCTGAAAGCGAAGTAGGCAAGGGTAGTACGTTTGCGATTGCTCTGCCAAGGTTAAGTAGTGAACGAGCTGAGGCCTTAAAAAAAGAGGAAGAGAACAACCCAAATGTTATTAGACCGGATGCAGTAATTAACAGTAGCAATCCAAACTAAACGTGCTAAAATGAAAATTAATAAAGCTAAAGCTTCATAATTATGGCAAAAGTACTAGTAGTAGAAGACGACAACAATTTAAGGGAAATCTATGAGACCAGTCTAAAGGCAGAAGGCTACGATACTTCGTCGGCCGCTGATGGCATGGAAGCCCTTGAAATCGCCGGACGCGACAAGCCGGATTTAATAATATCCGATGTGATGATGCCGAGATTAAGTGGCTTTGAGATGCTTGAAAAGATGCGCCAAGACCAAAACTTAAAAGATATCCCTGTTATCATGATGACTGCCTTATCGATGGCAGAAGACAAAGATACAGCTAAGCGTCTTGGGGTGGTTCATTACTTGGTAAAATCCCAAGTTACACTTGAAGATTTTGTAAATGTTGCTAAAAAATTTGTGCCAGTTGATGGTTCGGCCGGTGCTCCAAGTACCACACCAGCACCTGAGCCAGCACCTGAAACACCAGCACCAGAACCAGC
>CAZAAL010000003.1:1463-90704 GCA_964483315.1 uncultured Candidatus Saccharibacteria bacterium | reverse complement strand
GCACCTGAGCCAGCACCTGAAACACCAGCACCAGAACCAGCGTCTACACCAGCTCCGACAGCCGCAGAACCTCCGGCGCAAACCACATCAGATGAAACAAATGCAGTCGAAGCCCAAATCGAATCATTTGTGGCATCACAACAAACTGACACGCCTTTACCTAATAACCAAACCCCTGAACCAACGTCTACACCAGCTCCATCACCCTCAGAGCCCGTCGCTGCAGATGCTCAAGACACCGATTCTACTGGCAAAAAAGTTATCCAACCCATCGTTGACCCAAATAAAAAAGACATCAACGAACTAGCCAAGGCCGAAGAAGTTAAGGCACAATCGAACACTCCCGTAAGCAATCCGCCTGCAGGTAATTCTGTAGACCCAAATTCAATTGCCTTATAATTTTTAGATGCGCATTAATCAATTTGTTGCTCGATCAGCAAACGTTTCGAGGCGCCAGGCTGATAACTTGATTATAAGCGGAAACGTATCTGTCAACGGACAGCCAGCAAAAATTGGTCAATCAATCAATAGCACTGATCAGGTTACTTTAGACGGAGTAAACTTAAGTTTAAGTCGGTCCGAAATTATACTCTTAAATAAGCCAGTTGGTTACGTTTGCTCGCGAAATTCACAAGGCTCAAAGACTGTATATCAACTATTACCTAAAGAGCTACGCCATTTAAACAGCGTTGGCAGGCTCGATAAAAACAGTAGCGGACTTTTGCTTTTTACCAATAATGGTGAACTGGCAAATCGTTTAATGCACCCTAAGTTCCAAAAAATTAAAACCTACCGAGTTAAACTCCACAGGCAACTAACCGAACCTGATTTTGATCATCTTAAAAAAGGCGTGATACTAAGCGATGGAGTAAGCCAATTTTTTGATGTTAAGCTTCGATCCCGGGACTCGCTGATTGTTAGCTTGACTGAGGGCAAGAACCGTCAAATCAGACGCACATTTAAGGCACTAGGCTATTCTGTTATCGAGCTACACCGGACTAGCTTTGGACCATACCAACTAGAACAGTTAGCTATTGGTAAATACAAAGAAGTTAATAATCTGTTAGAATAGTCGGATATGAGTACCAAACGGGCAGGTATTGTTGCAATTATCGGACGAGCAAACACTGGCAAATCGTCCTTATTCAACATGATTGTTGGCAAGCGCGAGGCAATCGTAGCCGATGAGCCGGGAACTACGCGCGATAGCATCTGGGCGAGAGCCGAATTTAATAATAAGGATTTTTGGCTAATAGATACCGCCGGCATGAAACCGGCAGAAGATGAATTTGAGCTATCAATTCAAGATCAAATTGTTAGTGCTTCTGAGAGCGCTGACGTGATTGTTGTAGTTATTGAAGCCAACACCATAATATCTGATGAGGATAGGCGAGTATCAAAAATGGCTCTAAAATCTAAAAAACCGGTTATTCTAGCTGTAAATAAATCGGATAAGGCCAGAACAGCCGTTGTAGACGATTTTAAAAGACTTGGGATAAAAGATTGCGTTTTGACATCAGCAACCCAAAGAACAGGCTTAGAAGAGCTATTAACGGCTATATCAAGTTATTTGCCTAACTCAAAAATTAAACAAGATCCAAATCTTATTAAATTAGGTATTATTGGCCGTCCTAACGTTGGTAAGTCATCGCTTTTTAACTCATTAGCTAAAAAACAACAGGCCATTGTTGCCGATAAAGCCGGTACAACTAGAGATGTAAACCGTTTATCAGTCCGATATCAGGGTAGAGAAATCGAGCTAATGGATACAGCCGGTATAAGGCGCAGTGGAAAAATCCAAAGAGGAGTCGAATATTTTAGTGTCCTAAGGGCATTGTCGGTAATTGAAAACTCCGATATTTGTCTGTTGGTAATTGATTCAGACGATTTAAGCGTTCATCTTGACCAAAAAATTGCTGGCATGATTAAAGAAGCAGGCAAGGGCCTGATTATCGTTATAAGTAAATGGGACAGTGTCGAAAAAACTCCTTATACTCGCGACCAAATGGCTAAACAACTAGCTTATGAATTTGATTTTGTGCCTTGGGCGCCATTAATTTTTACTAGTTCAGTTAGCGGTCAAAATGTTACAAAAATATTTGAACTGGCTCTGGAGGTTCATAACAATCGGCTAACCACCTTTAAAACGCGCGACTTAAACAGTTGGCTAAGCTATGTTCTTGGCAAACACCCGCCAGCCGGCCTAAAAAACCGCCAACCAAAACTAAATTATATGGTCCACGAAGAGGGGAACCCTATACCAAGCTTTAAAATCTTTGGTGCTCACACAAAATTTTTACACTGGAGCTACAAAAGATTTTTAGAGCGCGAGTTCAGACAAAAATGGCCAATGTCTGGCACGCCAATCAAATTTTGGTTTATCGAAAAGCATTAATACTAATTAGTTATTGATTAAGATCATCAACTAATTTACACTTGATTACTGTGATAAATGGGAAGACAGCCGGTAAAGTTGATGTAGTGCTTGGGCTACAGTTTGGTGACGAAGGTAAGGGTCGAATTGTTGATAATTTATCTAAAGAATACCAAATAGTCGCAAGATTTAACGGAGGCCCAAATGCCGGGCACACAATAGTAAGGGATGGAATCGAGTTTAGGCTACACCAACTACCATCAGGCATAATAGATAAAACAAAGTTAAACATTATAGGAAATGGCGGGTATGTTAATCCGCTGTTATTACTTGAAGAAATTGAACATGTTGCAAATTCTGGGGTCATTGTTTCGCCAAAAAATTTGGTAATAAGTTCTCAAGCAAACCTTATATTGCCACACCATATTGAGTTGGATGTACTAAGAGAGCAATCGGTAGGCAAACAGGGTTCAACAAAAAATGGTATCGCTCAAACTGCAGCCGACAAGTATGGTCGTCAAGGACTTAAGGTTGAAGATTTAGCGAATCAAAAACTATCGATAGATCATGTAGTACGAGGGCTCAACGAGGTAAATCAAATTAAAAGTTTGCAAAATCAAAAAGTCACAAGTCAGGGCGATATAAATGATCTTGCACAAAAATGGTTTGATAAAAGCAAGCAAATACTTACCTTTGCAGGGGATACTCAACTTTTAATCCAGCAAAAATTAGCTGAAGGTAATCATGTTTTAGCCGAAGGGGCTCAATCAATTGGACTTGGCATCGAAGGTCCTTTTTACCCTTATACTAGCTCATCCCATAGTGGCACAGGTGGTGTTTTAGAGGGACTGGGCGTAAATTATACCCAAATAGGCAAGGTTATTGGGGTCTTTAAGGCTATCAAATCGCGAGTGGGTGGTACCGAGTATGACTTTATTACTGAGATAAAGGAAGATAAAAACGCCGATTTTGTTGCACAAGTAAGAGGCGAGAAGGGCAAAGTTGATAGTGAATTTGGATCAACAACAGGCAGACCAAGACGTGTAGGTTACTTAGATCTTGTTGAGATAGCTACCGCCATTAGGTTATGTGGCGTAACAGAACTTGCGATCACCAAGCTTGATCACTTAACTCGTCTCGGAAAATCAACGTTGGTAGCTGTGAACTATAAAGATACTGCCACAAAAGATACATACGAATATGTTCCAAATTCAAAATATACTCTTAAAAACTGCCAACCGGTCTATAAAGAGCTGGCTACTTGGGATAAAGATTTTGATTTTTCCAACTCAGGTAAGCTCAATGAGCTACCAGAACAAGCTCAAGCATTTATCGATTATATTCACAAATACCTCAACAAACCAGTAAAATACATTGGCGTTGGTCCAGGACATGATCAACTAATCAAAGTATAATTAAGACCAATGGGATTACTTCAAAGACAACGTCAAACCTATTCAACAACTCAGCCCCTGTATAATATTGGTTCGCAAAAAACATTCTTAATCGTGGGGCTTGGTAACTTTGGCAAAAAATATCAAAAGACCCGTCATAACATCGGTTTTATGGCAGTTGATGATTTTGCTGAACGTAATGAAATGCCCGGGTTTAAGGAAAATAAGGATCTAAAATGCCAGGTTACAATTGATAACCTATCTGGCAATCGGGTAATTTTAATCAAACCATTAACACAAATGAACTTAAGCGGGCAGGCTGTTCGAGCAGTTCAAGAATATTACGACTTATATAATGAGCAAACTTTGGTGATATATGACGAACTAGCAATTGAGTTTGGCCAAATTCGGATGCGTGTTGGTGGTGAGTCTGCAGGGCATAACGGCGTAAAATCTTTAATCGAACATATTGGTGAAGATTTTGGGCGCCTAAGGGTTGGTATCGGCTCAGATATTGCAAAAAAAGCCAAGCCAGAAAGCTACGTTTTAAAAGAGTTTTCTAAAAATGAGCTTAAGGCTGTCGGCGATATTTTGCGCGAAGCTTCAGCGATCACTACAGAATTTATTTTTAGCGGTGGCAGTTTGCCTCACGACACCCGAGCAGTCTTGTAATATTTGGCTAGTCGGAAGCATAGAGTTCAAGCTCACGTAGTTTCCTGTCGATAAGCTCTCCTCTTGTGATATTACAATCTTCTAAGGATGGTTCCTGTTGTTTTGCTTGATCAACCAAAATCGTATCAAGTATAGCTAGCCCGAAAGGCGGCGAGCCTTCATGATCTTCAAAAAATATCGTTAAGTTGTTCGGACCTAAAATATCGGGATATAGCCCGGTATTAGCATTAAGTCGCCGAGCTGACGCCGAAAACGATCTTATAGCATGGTTTAACTTTGGCGAGTTAATCTCTTTAGCAAAATCCAAGAGCCAATCTGTATTATCAAATGTCCAACCATGTTCTAGCTTAGGTTGTTCGCTAACAATCGCACTTTTACCGAATAATACATTTTTGACTTCATAGCTTGTCGGTATCCAATGTTTACCCATATATGTTCGCCCAATCTGCTCCTGATGATTAAAATGGCTCAGCTGACCTTCAAGCTGTGTACGATCTTTTGACAATGAAGTCCAGACGATTTTTTTGGCTTTGTCTTGAGAAAAGTAGACAACGTGCTCGCCACCATTGCCTAGGTACTCGTCAGAGTCTACCGACATTCCCATCTCGAACACGCAAAACCCACCTATCAGCTTATAGCGCCAGAGCCTTCTTAGCCTATCTTTAAAAGGCAACCATTTTAGCTCGTTGTAATAATCTAGCGACGGTTTTTCATATATCAAAGCACTGTCGTGGATAAATTGTCTAAAGTCTGATTGATCCATAATTGTTTATTTAATCTTTAGATTAATTCCCATTAAATGTAAAGAGCTCCGGAGGGGGTGGGCACCGCCGGAGCTCATTACACCCTTCAACCCACCTCGGTAAAGCGTCTCGATAGCCTCATTCAGCGAGTGCATGAGAGCCGTCTCGCACTAAACGCTGATTGTTATCTTGTTAGATAATAGCCAAAGTTTAGTGCGAGAACATCCACCATAGGCAGACATACCGCCCCACATTGAGTTGGGTACTCCAGGGAAAAACCTGGAGGAGAGTTAAAGGGATTAGTATGTTTTAGAGTGGCAAAGGCACAAGTGCCAAAGCGCACGGATTTTCGTGGAGGGTAACAACGAAAGCGTGACTCACTCTAAAACAATCTAATATGCTAATTCGTTCTAGTGTAAGAACGGATTAGAAATTGGGGGTATAAGGTGCGTAAGAACTACAACGAGTACTTACAGGTTGCAATTTTAGCAAAAAAGTTGTTTTATGTCAATAGTATTTAATAATTTTATTGTTGTGTCAATATGCTAACGCTTAAACCAAATAAATATCCCGATACCTTAACTAATGTTCGGCCTATGCCAAAACAAATTTATGTTCGAGGGGCTAAACCAAGTCAATGGCTAAGTAAACCGCGAGTTGCAATTATCGGAACACGCAAGCCAACAGCATATGGCCAAGCAGTTACAAAAGATCTGGCAAGCCAACTAGCCAAGCGTGGAGTAGTAATTATCAGTGGCTTAGCTCTTGGGATCGATAGTATAGCACACCAGACAACAGTTAGTTCTAACGGTTGCACGGTTGCAGTTTTACCATCTAGTATCAATAAAATTTATCCTAAGTCCCATTATGGTATTGCAGAATCGATCTTAAGTAGTGGGGGGAGTTTAATAAGTGAGTTTCCACCAGATCAAGAAACTTTAAACTTTAAGCACGCCTTTGTTGCGCGTAATCGTATTATTGCTGGTTTATCACATGCTGTTGTCATAACAGAGGCAACAATTGGTAGCGGTAGTTTGCATACCGCGGAGTTCGCCTTGGATTTAGGAATACCGGTCTTATCCGTACCTGGTAGTATCTATAGTAATGCTAGCCAGGGCACTAACCAACTTTTAAAAAATGGGGCAGGGCTTGTTAGCTCATATACGGACATTCTTGAAGCTATTGGCCTACAAGAAAACTCGAAATCCACAGAGAAAAACACTTCAGATTTATCGGAAATTCAAATTGAGATAATGAATAATATTGCTAACGGTAAAAACAGTGAATATGATATGGCTAGCACTTTAAACATTAAGGCAAACGAGCTAGCTTACAATCTGACTTTGCTTGAAATAAAAGGTCTAATAAAGCCACTTGGCAATGGGCTATGGGTTGCATTTTAGTAATTGGGCGTTAAACTAAAAACTTAGATTATATGTCAACAAGCAAAAATATTGTTATCGTAGAAAGCCCCGCTAAAGCCAAAACAATCGAGAAATATCTGGGTGAGGGATATTCGGTTATGAGTAGTTTTGGCCATATCAGGGATTTACCAAAAAAAGGTCTTGGCGTAGACAAGGCTAATGGTTTTGAGCCAACATATGAAATTAGTGATGATAAGAAGAAGGTTATATCTGATTTAAAAAAAGCAGTTAAAGGTTCGGTAGTCTGGCTAGCTAGCGACGAAGACCGCGAAGGCGAAGCTATCGCTTGGCACCTAGCTCAAGCTTTGGAGCTTGATACCAAAACAACTAAACGAATTGTGTTTCACGAAATCACCAAGCCGGCAATAATCAGCGCTATGGACAGCCCGCGGACTATTGACTTACAGCTGGTCGATGCACAACAAGCTAGACGAGTTTTAGACAGATTGGTTGGTTATGAGCTAAGTCCAGTTTTATGGAAAAAAATCCAAAAAGGATTAAGTGCTGGGAGAGTACAGAGTGTAGCTGTCAGGTTGATCGTTGAACGAGAACGCGAAATCCAAAATTTCGAACCTGTATCTACTTATAAGGTTACGGCAGAATTTGATATTGACGGCTCTGAAGTTAAGGCCGAATTAAATAAAAAATTTAACTCCAAAGGAGACGCTCACAAGTTTTTAGAAGATTGTATAAATGCCAATTTTTCAGTCGCCGATATTCAACAAAAACCAGCTACCAGAAGCCCCAGTGCACCGTTCACAACTAGCACCCTGCAACAAGAGGCAGCCAGACGTTTAGGTTACAGCGTCCGACAAACAATGACACTTGCTCAGCGGTTATACGAAAACGGTCATATAACCTATATGCGCACCGACAGTACAGCTCTTTCGCAAATCGCTATTGATCAGGCAAAAAAATACACCACATCAAAATATGGTCCAAACTATGTTAATGCTAGGCAATACTCTACTAAAAATAGTTCGGCACAAGAGGCTCATGAGGCAATAAGACCAACAAACATCGATCAAACCATAGCTGGCAACGACCCACAACAGCAAAAGCTGTACACGCTTATCTGGCAACGAACGGTGGCTAGCCAAATGGCCAGTGCTAAAATCGAAAAAACTGAGATATCTGTGTCCGTGTCGGGTCGTAGCGAAAACTTTTTAATCAAAGGTGAAGTATTGGTTTTTGATGGTTACTTTAAGGTTTATGGTGGCAACAAAGATGATGTTATTCTGCCCGCAACTAAAGTTGGCCAAAAATTAAACTACTCATCATTAAAAGCTAGTGAGACTTTTTCTAAGGCACCAGCAAGGTACTCGGAAGCAAGCCTAGTCAAAAAGCTTGAGGACCTAGGAATTGGCCGACCAAGCACCTATGCACCTACTATAAGCGTAATTCAGGATAGAGGCTACATTGAAAAAGTTGATTTTGAAGGTGATTTACGCAAAGCAGTTACACTAGAACTAGTTGATGGATCGGTCAAAACTATAGAATCGGAAGAAAAGTATGGGGCCGATCGCTCAAAATTGCTACCAACCCATCTTGCCGAAATAGTAACAGACTTTTTAGTTAAGCATTTTGGCGAAATTGTTGATTATGACTTTACAGCTAAAGCAGAGGCCGAGTTAGATGATATCGCCGAAGGCAAGCTGAAGTGGCAAGATATGATTCAAGCCTTTTATAAAGATTTTGAACCGTTAATTGAAAAGTCTGCGGATATTAGCCGAAAAGAGACTACTCGGGCCAGGGATTTAGGTATCGATCCAAAGTCATCCAAACCGATTACTGCACGCTATGGTCGTTACGGACCCATGTTGCAGTTAGGCGAAGCTACCGATGAAGAAAAACCTAAATTTGCGCCCCTGCCAGAAGGTACGACAATAGAGACAGTTAGCTTTGAACAAGCGCTTGAGATGTTCAAATTACCACGAGAAGTAGGTAAAACAAGCGAGGGCGAACCAATAATGGCCAATATTGGACGCTATGGCCCCTATGTGCAAGTTGGAAGGCTTTTTGTTAATATCAATGGCCACGACCCACTAACAATTAATGAAGCAACCGCAAAAGAGCTAATCCTCAATAAACAAAAGGAAACAGCTAACAAGGTGATTAAAGACTTCGGTGCAATTAAGATTATTAGGGGACCTTTCGGCCCCTATATAACCGATGGTACTAAAAACGCCAGAATTAAAAAAGATACCGACCCAGAACAGTTAGATGAAAAAACGGCCAGTGAGTTGTTAAAAAATAGCGTAAGTCGAAAACGAACCAAAAAACGGTCTACTAAAAAATAATTTACATGTTTATCCACAATTTGCCCAGATTGCGATTATATTTCTATGTAATATTTACATAACCGTATTGTGCCAAATAGTCTATTTAGTGGTATAATTATTTTTAGTAGTTATTACGTTCTAATTTAAGAGGGTAAAGCTAAGTTTAGTAATCTGAATCTGTTAAAAAATATACAAAAGTGTATTTGACTAACCATCAGATTGTGTTATAATTATAACTAAATGGAGGCTGTTCTGTAGCAAAACAGAAAGCGTTATAAATAATTTTATGGATGAAGTGAGCGTACAACCCAAGCTAGATACTGAATCAATCGTCAATGACATTTTGGCGACAATTGAGCGTGAAAGGGAACGAGAAATTGTTGCCCGACGCTTTGGTTTATTCGACAGAAAAGAGACCCTTGAGCAAATCGGGGAATTGCTAGGCATAACACGTGAGCGTGTTCGTCAACTTGAAAAGGTCGTCGTAACCCGTTTGCGCAACAGCGCTGATAATTTGCCACATATTCAAGACGTTCAGAACCGCATGGTTAAAGAGCTAGGCGAAATGGGCAAAGTAGCCCGGGTTAGCGATTTGTCGCATAAGCTTACCGAAGAAAACTCAAAGGTTGACCAATCTAGAGTAGCTTTCTTGGGGAAACTATCACCAAACATTGCTGTTATCGAAGATAATGACCATTTTTTCCATAGCCTTGGGCTATCAGCTGAACATAGCGAAAAAGTAATCCGCGATAACGTTAATCACATAATTGACACAATTAAATCGATTGGTGAACCTGCACCTATTGAGACCATTACTGAAAAATCTGATCACAAAGACCCAACTCACGTAAGAGCTTTGGCGAGCATCTCAAAGAGTTTAGCTACCCTAAATGGACGATGGGGGCTAGTAAAGTGGCCAATGGTTAACCCTAAAAATATCCGTGACAAAATCTACGTTGTACTTTACGAAAACGGTAAACCAATGCACTTTAGCGAAATAGCCGACACTATTAAAGATAGCGAGTTTAAGCGTAAGGATGTTACTACCCAGGCGATTCACAATGAGTTAATTAAAGATGGCCGTTTTGTTTTGATCGGTCGTGGTATATACGCTCTAAAAGAGTGGGGATACAAAAAAGGAACAGTATCCGATGTTATTACAGAGGTTCTAAAAAAAGAAGGTGGGCCACTGCACCGTGATGAAATTGTTAAACGCGTCCTAAAAACCAGGCAAGTTAAAGAGACAACCATCCTATTGAACCTTCAGGGCAAACCTGAATTTAAGCGAGTTGCAAAAGCTACTTATACTTTAGCTTAAGCTCTTAGTTTTATACCTATAAAGCTCATTTTTGAAGTATAATAGTTATGGCTAGGAGGCTATAAGGTTTTTTGTAATGGCAAGAGGAAACAAACAATCAAAGAAGACCATTGAGCATTGTCTTTTAATGCTTGAGATTCCTCGCACCAATGACAAAAAAGAGCTAGCCGCTGAACAAATGCTTGCTGCCTTACATGGTATCTTAAAAACCAAAGGCGAAATTAAACTAAGCGGGCACCTGCAAGAGCATTTTAGCCTTGAAATTGCGGCAATCGGTCAAAGAATTCGTTTTTACATCTGGGTGCCGAAACAGCTCCAAGCGTTTGTCGAGGGACAGATATACGCACAGTACCCAACAGTTCAAATTCATGAGCAAGAGCAAGATTATGCCAGCCGTCGTCTAGGCCAAAGTGTTGTCTATTCAGCCGAGCTAGGGCTAACCGATAATGAGACACTGCCTATAAAGACATTTCCCAGCTTTGAAGTCGACCCTCTAGCGGCAATTACAGCTACACTTGCAAAGCTAGATCAAGAGGATGAGGAGGTGTGGATCCAAATCCTGGCACGTCCTATTGATGATAACTGGCACAAGCGTGGTGCAAAAATGGTAAACAAAATTAAAAATGGTGGGGGAGTTTTTGGCGACGGGGTAGGGAGCGCTACGCTGTCATATACAGCTCAGATTTTTATGGCGCTGGTAAAGCCCCCAGAAGCTGGAGAGGGTGGCTCCACTAAACCAGAGATATCTGAACGTGATAAATCAAGAATCTCAGCCATAGAAGAGAAGAGTAACAAGCTTGGTTATCAAGTCAAAATTCGAATGTTGTATGCTGGTCACGATCAGCATATTGCTCGTCTAAGGATCCAGGCAATGGTTGGTGCATTTAAGCAGTTTAACAGCACAAACTTAAACGGCTTCATAGCCAAAGAGGGTAGCTTTAACCGTGACAAGCAAATTGAATATCAAACTAGGCACTTTATAGACAGCGGATTTATTTTGAACATTGAAGAGTTAGCTAGCCTTTTTCATTTACCACATACATCTGTTGAGACCCCAAATATTGTTTGGGCGACAACTAAAACGGCCGAACCACCAGCAAATCTGCCTATTCAGCAAAATTATTCAGATAAAGAGCTTAGTTTGTTTGGGGTAACAAACTTCAGAGGCGATAATTCTGTGTTTGGAATCCCTAGGCGTGATCGTGGCAGGCACATTTACATTTTGGGTCAAACTGGCACCGGAAAATCAGGGGCATTAGAGCTTTTAACACTATCTGACATCTTTTATGACCAGGGCTTTGCGGTGATTGATCCTCATGGTGATTATGCCCAACACATATTAAGTTTTATACCAGAACGACGAATTGATGATGTTGTTTATTTTAACCCTGCGGATACAAATTATCCGATTGGCTTTAACCCACTTGAGATTAACGACCCCACCCTTAAAGGTCATATTAGCTCAGAGCTAGTTGGTGTTCTAAAAAGGATGTTTGATAGCTGGGGACCAAGACTAGAGTATATTCTGCGCTACACGCTGTTAGCATTGCTAGACTACCCTGATTCGACAATGCTTGATATAACCCGCATGCTCACCGAAAAGAAGTTCAGAGAACACGTTATCAGTTATATTGACGATCCGGTTGTAAAAAACTTTTGGGTCAATGAGTTTGCAAGCTGGAACGAAAAGTTCGCGTCAGAAGCTGTTGCACCAGTACTAAACAAAGTAGGCGCCTTTACTGCTAACCCAATGATCAGAAACATTATAGGTCAACCAAAGGGTAGTTTTAATATCCGTAACATAATGGATGAAGGTAAGATCTTAATTGTAAACCTTAGTCGTGGTTTAATGGGCGAGGACAATGCAGCAATTCTTGGCGCAATGATGGTTACCAAGATTCAACTTTCGGCCATGAGCAGAGCCAACCTACCAGAACAAGACCGACGGCCATTTTACCTTTATGTTGATGAGTTCCAGAACTTTGCGACTGATTCGTTTGCAGTTATTTTAAGCGAAGCCCGAAAATATGCCCTTAACTTAACTGTCGCTAATCAATATATATCACAGATGAGCCAGCCAGTACGTGATGCAGTTTTTGGCAACGTAGGAACAATTGTATGTTTTAGAATAAGCCCAGATGATTCGCCACTACTTGAAAAGTATTTTGCACCTCAATTTGAATCAGCCGATTTAATTCAGATGCATAATCGAAGTTTTGTAACCAGTATGACCATAGCTGGTGAAAAAGCCCATGCTTTCTCCGCAAAAACTCTAAACATACCCGAGGTTGGCGTTGATTTTACTGCTCAAATTATCGAAAACTCAAGACAAAGATATGCTAAAGATAGGCTTGTAGTTGAAGAGCTTGTTAAAAAAGCCACCCTGCCGGAATCGACCGTAAAAAAACAGCCACAACAGCCTAAAGCTCCAGCAAATGAAACTAAAACAAACAACAAAGTTAGTAAATCATTAAAAACCTTACCTGGGGCAGTTATTAAGGTTGCGCTAGGTAATGTAGATGCTAAAAGCGGCCCTCAAACTATACAAAATCCAAATAATGAACCCCCAAAACCAAAACGACGCCGTGCTCGACGTAAAAAAAATAAAAATTCTACGAACCAAACAAAAAGCGAACATAATGTAAGTCGGCCAATCGAGGAAGACAAAAGCACATTGTCAGACGAAACGATAGTGAAGCTAAGATAAATATAAATTGTAATAAAAAATTTGTAGTTGGATTAAAAAATAGGGATTAAAGACGTGGAGGAGAATACCAAATCCATATATATACATTACGTCGCACAATGTATATTTTGCGACTCTATATATGCTATATACAGATGATTATCTATACCTATCCCTAGGGAAGTAACTTGCGCTAATAGTCTAATATTTATTAAATATTTACCCCTGCAGTTGTTTTATTATTCATTACTATCCAGTTTGACCCACGTCAGCTAGTTGTACTATTTTTGACATTGTTTGACTTTTCCACAGCCATATGTTCAAGCATTTGCATTTTGCGTCGTTTCCACTCATTATATGTTTTTTGCCCCGCTACCCTTTATTTATTAAAATTTTGACAATATTTGACATCACTGCCCTAATATATATTTATATAGTTTTTTTGTTTTTTTCAGTAGTCGAACAAAATACGAACTTGAAGGGGGAGAGTGGGGCTTTAAACATGAGCTGGTTCGCCAAACAGTAAATTGTATGAGCCTACTAAGTTAAATAGATTTAAAATCCACTAAGCTTACTTTACAAAAACTCTTTCCTCTACCCTGACATCAACATACTGCTCTGGTGCTATTGATTGAGCTTTAAGCTCGGGCTCTATGGCCAGATAGCTACCTAGTTGAATATCGGCCGATCCACCCATAAAAAACTTTACAAAGTAAGATTTATTATTTTGATACATATACAGTTCAGCTGGAGTTGCTGATGGTAGAACAAACTCTTTAATGTCTAGACTCTTTTGTTTGGCTTGTTTGTTAAGATAGCTGATAAACGATACCTCTTCGGTTGTCAGAACTTGTTGCCCTAACTTTACCTCGAATCCCGACTGGTCGGTTAGCTTTACTAGTCCAGATACGTCTTGTGTTGGATTTTTTACAACTGCTCTTCCCTGCTTATCAATTATGAATTTATCGGAACCATTATTTAAAACCAGTACAGGATCTACGACTTTGATGCCAACAGATGGAGTTTGGCCAATAAGTGGGATACTAAAACTGGTACTAGTTATCTCCGGAAATTCGACTTTTAATGCTTGCTCAATCTGTTTAGTGTTGATTGTCAGCTTATTGCGATTTAACGGTTCTGCCAATAGCTGATTTACTTTGTTAAGATATGCTGATTTTGCTCGATAAACCTCGGAGTTAACACTTAGTGAGGCGTCAGGGCTTATCACAACGCTATATATAAAGCCTAAAAATATACAAATTAGTGTTACATAAAGTAGCCATGGTGATTTTTTCTTGTTATCTATTTGTGGTTTTGGTTGTGTTTTGCCCTTGTAGTACTGTTGTGTTTGCATACTCCTAGGCTTCTCGCTAGCTGATCTTTCTGATTTTTGTCGTTTTTTAAATAGCGCCATACTTACCTGCCAGCAATATCGATTAGTTTTTTGGCGATTAACTCGGCTGAGTTACTTTTAGCAAACTGTTGAATTTTAGATTCGAGCAAGCTAATTGATTTAGGGTGATTAAGTAAGTGTTCTACGACTTCCAGTAACTTTGCAGATGGTTCAGTTTCATTAAAAATCTTTGCTGCCTGAGCAGTTTGCCAAGTGTTAGCATTTTTTATCTGGTGACCGCCTGTTAACAGTGGGTTGGGAACTAAAATACAAGCTTTACCTTGCATAGCCATTTCGGCCATGTTGGTTGCCCCAGCTCGCATAACTACAATGTCGGCACAACCACTGTATAAGTAAAGCTCGTTTGTAAAATCAATATTCTTAACTCTGCTGAGTTGGCCTGGCCCTAGTGCCGATTGATAGGCTACATTAAGTTGGTCGATATTGGCCCGACCAACAATGTTCACCAAGTACAAGCCTTGATATTCTTTAAGTAATCTTGGGGCTATTTCAAGTATCGCCTGATTTAAGCGTGTTGCACCTAGTCCACCGCCAACCGTGAAAATTACCTTTGATTTTTGGGGTAGTCCAACCAGTTTTTTGTAATCTGATTTAGTCGACTCATCAACAAAACTAAATTGACTTGAAATTGGTATACCCGTATAAACAGTTTTAGATTTTGGGTAGCCATATTGCTGGCTAGGCATGCCCACGGCGTGTAGTTCTGCCCAACGACCAATTATTCTATTTGTCAGCCCTGGTATTACATCCGAATCATGTGTCATAAAAGGCACGCCACGAATTTTGGCCGATATACCGACCGGCAGACCAACATACCCACCCTTTACAAACAAACTATCGGGTTTATGCTTAAAAAGCACTCTATGGGCCTGAAAAACGCCGATAACCATGTATATTAAATCCCTCAGGTTGAGTAAGACAGTTTTTATATCACTTAAATGTTGCCAAAATGATTCGCCATGATACCGACGCCACTTGCCTGCTCGTATTTTGACTATCAAATCAATAGTACCGTCGTCCAGAACTATATCGGCTAGCTCATCGCCTTTTTGCCCAATATAAATTAGTTTAGATTGGGGTTTAAGGCGTTTAATCTCGCGGGCGACTGACAATATGGGGGTTATATGACCGCCCGAGCCTCCGCCCGTTAGGATTATGGTTGGGTTGTTGGAGTTTTTCATCGGCTTTTGGTTCAATTTCACTATAGCTAGTATACCTTGAAATATGAAAAACTAGTCCAAGCGCCCCCGTTGCGAACAACAGACTGGTTCCACCATAACTTATAAATGGTAGTGTAATACCTTTTAAGGGGAGTAACCCAATCATAGCACCAATATTTATTATTGCCTGTGTTGATACCCACGCCAACACGCCTACTACTATTAGTCTGTAAAACTGATCAGCTGTTCGTTCAATAATTTTTTTAAGCCTGGTTATCAGGATTCCATAAAGCCCGATAACAATACTTACCCCAATAAAGCCAAATTTTTCAGCCAGTATTGCAAATATTGAATCGTTTGAAGCTTCGGGTAAATATCCATAGGCTTGTACACTTTGGCCCAAACCAAGTCCTGTAATTCCTCCGCTACCAACAGCGATTAAGGCTTGGCAAGCTTGATAGCCGGCACTCTGACAATCAGCTTGAGGGTTTAAATATGTGCTAAATCTATCACGTCTATATTCACTCGTTAGCACAAATACCGAAACCACCAGCACGATTCCCAACCCAATCAAAAGAAACTTATGCATATCAACACCAACTGTGTATGCCATAGCAAACAAAATCACTACCATTACACCAGCCGAGCCAAGATCACTTTGAAGCCCAGCAACTACAATCAACAATAGTCCCATCACTATCAGGAGAGGTCTAAGGGTTTTTTTGAAGTCGTTAATTAAGCCATTATTCCATTGAATCGATAAAAATAAGGCTCCCCAAATTATTAGGGTAAGCTTTATTAATTCTGCTACTTGAAAAGATAACCCACCAAACCTAATCCAACGATGAGCCTGATATACATCATTTAAGGGGGTTATTAAGGCAACTATTGACCCAATTATAGCTAAGATGATTAATGGTTTAACTGATTTCTTCCACCATTCAAGTGGGATAATCGACGCCACAATAAAACTTACTATGCCCAGACCTATAGCCAATAACTGTTTTGACACATAGTAATTTTCGTCAACATTACGAATCGCCGCCAGCCCTGGGCTAATTGAATAAATCACAACCACACCGATAGTTAGTAACAAGGCGACAACTATGACCAATACGTAATCTGGACGATGTCGCCTAATTGCAACACCACTACCCTGCTGGCTTTTTTTTAAGACAGATGGTCGACGTCTTGGTCGCATTAATTTTCCTTTTTTATTTTTAAACGTATCCGCCAAGTATAAATAATATCACGCCCATAAAGGCAGCTACTTGGCCAATCACCCAAAAACGCATAGTAACTTTAGTCTCTGGCCAACCAATAGCCTCAAAATGATGATGAAGTGGCGCTACTTTGAATATTCTTTTGCCACCACGCAGTTTTTTGGACATTATCTGGATAAGACTCGAGCCAGCTTCGGCTACAAAAATCACACCTATTACTGGCAACAATAAAACTGTGTCGGTTAGCATAGCTACCACTCCGAGCGCCGTACCTATGGCGAAACTACCAACATCACCCATAAAAAATCTTGCTGGAAAAATATTGAACCAAGTGTAGCTAAGTAAAGCTCCAGTCATTGTAAGACAGAACCCGGCTACTCCGTATTTTTGCTCCAAAAAGGCTATGATTGCATACGCACCAAAGGCTATTGCTGATAGACCCCCGGCTAATCCGTCTAACCCATCTGTGATGTTTACGGCATTGGCTGTGGCAAATACTACAAGTACAAACAGTGGCACAATTAGCCAACCTATGCCTAAATCGCCATAAAATGGGATATGAATACTATCAACACCAAGTTTGGCAAAGAACCACCAACCACCAATTGTAGCCACGGCAACTAGTAAAAGGGCTTTTATTTTGGCTTGCATTCCAGCGATGCCCTTGCCTAAACTACGTATATTGAGAACATCATCCACTAGTCCAATAGTGCCTGCACCAACCATAGCTGCTAGGGGCAACCACGTTTCAGAGCGACTAAGATTACCAGTTATTGTAACCAGAGTAACAGCTGTAACAAAAATAATACCGGCCATTGTTGGAATATTACGATCGTGTTTTTTGGCATGTAACTTACGGTAAACTTTGGCTGTTTCACCGGTCACGGCTGTTGTTCGGGCGGTTTTCCACCATTTGTACTTATAGGCTGCTGTCGTGTATAAGGGCGTCAGTGCCATACTGATGATGAATCCAAAAAAACCAAGGGCAAATATTTGTACTAAATCCTGAGCCTCGGCGGTAATTTGTAAAGAAGTCATGATATATGTTTATTTTCCTGTATCTGGTGCTATATTATACCATTTTATTTATCTGGCGCCACCAACGTTAAAACTATCAATCAGCATATTGGTGATAGAAGCAAATATTGGACCGGCAGCCCTTGCTCCTGCGTAGCCGGCAATCTTCGGTTCATTAACTCGTACAACCACGACATACTCTGGTTTATCACCACCAACAAAGCCGATATACATTCCGTTATAACGATCATCATAGTACCCACCGCCTGATTTAGCAATTTGAGCTGTACCCGTTTTACCGCCAACTACATAGCCATCACGCACAGCTGGACGATTATTGTTGTCGACCACGTATTTCATGAAGTCACGAATAGTAGTTGAAACTTGCGAGCTAACAACGTTTGCCCGAACAATTTTTGGTCCAACATCCTGCTCTTGTCCGTTTTCATCTATGTATTTATCAATCAGTGTTGGCTTGTAATAAGTACCACCGTTTACTACCGAACTAAGTGCAGCTGCCAGCTGCAGGGGCGTAGCACTCATGCCTTGGCCAAAAGCTGAGTTTGCGAAGCGGATATTTAAACCGTCACCATTTTTGGGATCAGGAGTTACTCCTTCAGTTTCGTAGACCTCAACACCTGTTTTTTGACCAAATTTGTACCTGTCGTGCATGTAACCATACCACGCAGTTCGGCCTTTTTCGTTTAGCTCACCACCGCCCATTTGCTGCAATAGGTAGGTTGCCCCGGTATTAAGAGATTTTTGCAGAATATCCCTCATGCTTCGAGTACCAGCTCCGGCTACCTCTTCAACATTTGTAACAACCGCATCACCAATTCTGACAAAACCAGGATCATAGTAGCTCGATTCTGGCGCAACGACCCCTTGATCAAGAGCAGCAGCCAGTGTTAGTGGCTTCATAACTGACCCAGGCTCCAAGGGCGAACTAAAGGCGTTATTGTTAAAAGCGCTTGCGTCGTTACTTTTATCGAAGTCTGCTGGACTATAAGTGGGAAAGTTTGCCACCGCTTTTATTTCGCCGGTATTGGCGTTCATAATCAAAGCACTGCCGGAATTGCTTTTTGCATTATCAAGCCCCTGTTTTAGTATGTCCTCGAGTTGTTTTTGCATAGCAACATCTAGTGTCAATACAACGCGTTTTCCTTGCTCGGGGCTAATCTGAATATTGTCAGTATTAGATACTAGGGGCACCCCACTAGCATCAGTAATGGCTTTTAGTAGCCCGTCTTTGCCCTTCAGAGACTCATTTAAAGCCTCTTCTACTCCATAGCGCCCGTTTCCTTCATCATCAACAAAACCAAGCACCTGAGCCATTAGGTTGCCCTGTGGATACGTTCGATAACTTACCTCACGTAAACCAACCCCTTTAAAATCAAGTTTTTCAATTTGCTCTTTAACCTTTTTGTCTAGCTTTTTGGCCAAGACTACGTAACGAGTATCTTGTTTTTTGATTGCAGATTCGTACTGCTTAGCATCGCCTTTTGTAATATTTGCGAGCTCTTTGGCTACATTCTGAGGATCTTTAATATATTTTGGGTCGGCAAATAAGGTATAAAGACTTTCGTTCAAGACCACCGGTACAACTGTCGTGCCATCGTGAGCTTCGATTACACCACGCTTTGCCTCGACTACATATTCCTTTAGTTGCCCCGATTTGGCTTGGGTTTTATAAAAATCGTGTTTAATAATTTGTAAGTAAAAAAGCCGGCCAATAAAGACAGCTCCTATAACTATTAAAGCCACATACCATAATTGGACGCGACTATTCGAACTAAATCTGGGCACACTGCCCCCTTGGTGGAACTTTTTTCATTCTACTAGTTATTTACTGTTGAGGTTGGGCTTACTTGAACTAGTTTTTTAGCAACTTCACTATTTTTAACCCGATCAAGTGATTGCAGTCTGGCTGCAGTTACTTCTAGATTGGTCTTTTGCTCTTCTAGTGCAGTTTTTTCTTGCTCCAGGGCATTGATTTTATATCCGTAGCTATTGGTTTTTGTAACCTGAGTAAGATATAAAAGCCCGATTAAACAAGCAAGCACAATCAGTATAACAGCATTGCTGACTGGTCCGAGTGCTTTGGTTTTTTGACTAAGCGTAACACTGTTTTGCCCTCGACGCATATATTGCCGACGACTAACGGAAACTGATGATGAATAGGTCATATGAATTTTTTGTTTTTACCTTAGTGCGAGAACGTTTTTATTTTTGTTTTGTTTTTTTGGTCGATTAGGGAGCATTACTCCCTAATCGAGGTTTTCTAAAAATTGCAATTTCACGAAAATTTACTAGCTAAAGTACTCGGACTTGAACTTTGTATGCGCGTGAAGTGCTTTTTACTTGTATTGGCATGAGCTTTCCCTTCCTATTTTTGTTTTTGTTTTTATTTTTTACATGCGGATCTTAGCTTAGCGCTTCGAGCCCGCGGATTAAAATCAATTTCTTGTTGTGACGCTGTAACGGGTTTTTTGGTTAATAGCGTCAGCTTATCGTCTAAGCCTTGACTGTTCTCTTTCAAAAATCTTTTGACTATCCTATCTTCAAGACTATGAAAAGTTATAACTGCCAGGCGCCCGCTAGGGGCTAATAAGTCTGCCCAAAGCCCCAAACTTTGTTCTAGTTGTGCTAGCTCATCGTTTACGGCAATCCTAAGTGCCTGGAAGGTCTTAGTCGCGGGATTTACCTTACTATGCCCCTTATACTTAGTTTTGTAAGCGCGGGCAACGACTTGTGCAAGTTCGGTTGTTGTTTTTATTGGCCTGTTTTGGCAAATGAGCCTAGCAATAGCCTTTCCGGCTGGTTCCTCGCCATATTTGCTTATAGTATCCGCCAACTCCTGTTCGCTGTATTCATTTACTATAATTTCAGCTGTAAGGTGCTGGCTTTGATCCATTCGCATGTCTAGCGGGCCTTCGCCTGTAAACGAAAAACCTCTACTTACCATGTCAAGGTGCGGTGACGACACGCCGATATCTGCCAAAATCATATCAAACTGCTTGGCTTCGGCTAATAGCTCTTTGGACGCAGTAAAATAGTCTTTTTTGACTATTTTTGGTCCTTCACCCTCGCCGAAACGCTCACTTAAATGCATGGTTGCATTTTGATCGCGATCTACAAGAGTTGCCATATTTGGCTGTAAGGTGCGTTCCAGAATTAGTTCTGCGTGTCCACCATACCCTGCCGTTAGGTCTAGGTATGATTCACCCTCTTTTGGTTGAAGATATTGTAAGACTGCGTCACTTAGAACTGGAATATGTTTTTTGTTTTTGTTTTGGCTATACATCTCGCGTGTTTTTCTTGTGCCATCGGGGTTATGCCCTTTTGGCTTTTTTGTTTTTGTTTTCAAGGTCACCTAATTAGCAGTCAGCGTTTTGTTTTTGTGTTGTTTTTGTTTTTGTTTGGCTGAGGCACGATAGACAGGGCTACGCACTACTGCGTCAATCCTGCTTGCTTCAGCCGAAAAGTTTCGTGAGAGACTTTTTAATGTGAGGTGGAGTTTTGGGAGGTGTTATATGTGAGAAGGTGCAAGGGTCTTGATAACGATGGTGCCCTTGGCCACCGGCTGACTGCCAAATAGCTGACCTAGAAAAATAGTAATTAATAATTACTAAGCTAAATTTTTAAAGTGCCCTGGCTCGACTTATCTACCAACAACTCGCCAGTAGCGTCCTGCCCTGACTGCCATGACTTCGCGTCCAATACCCGCGTAATCAAGTAGATGTTGTTCTAAGGTTATTCGACCTTGCTTTTGATCGAGCTCACCCTCTGTCTTTCCCATCCTAAACTTAACGTTAAGGTCTGCCGTTTCTTCATCAAGGATACTGCCTTGAAGTTTCGGCTCGACCTGCTCGTCCCAGATAGCTTTGGGATACAGATGCAGATAATTTTTAAACCCTTTTGTGACTACCCATCCGCTACTAAACTCGGCTCTTAACTCGGCCGGTATGGTTAACCGCCTTTTTTCGTCAAGCCTTCGTTCAAAGTAGTCTACGGTAGCCATATTTTTGATCTGCTAGTGGTTTTTGTTTTTTGGTGGTTAGTCTTGTACTTTGACTACCCACTTTGACCCACTGACATGAATATACTACCCACGCGTACCCACTGCAAGTCTTTTTTATAAAAAAGTAGCCGTTTGCACGGCTACTTATCCACAGTTTTTCTCTTATCAGGATTTATACACAATATATGGTGGAGGCTTAACCCTCTGCACCGCTACCTAGGTGTTCCTTTGACGGATCAACTACTTTCCCTATTTCAGCGTCTGTTCCAAACTCAAACTTTTGGCCAGGTTGCACAAGGTGATTTTCATTTGGATTTTGAGCGTCAACTAACTGTTGCGCCTCGAGCTCATTCATCTCTGGATAAGCCCTAGAGCCTATTGACCATTCAGTATCTCCCGCCTTTGCAGAATAAACTTTGTGTGCCTTATTAATTACTACGGGATCTGCTTGTTCCCCTTGATTAGCACCCATCAAAGCTACTGTAGCGCCGACAGTGCCAGCCGCAATCAGCGCACGCTGACCAATATATTTAACTGTAATTTTTTTTGGTTTTTTTTCTGGGGAATTTTGTTTTTCGCTCATGCATACATATTAGCATAAGTTGTATTAAATGTCAATGATATGTTTTATTTTTGGAGTTTTTTTAGCTCGTTAGCCCACCATTTAGCGCTTGGCCTAATTGTACGTTTCATGTCGTTGTGTCTATCAACTTCAATTAATCCAAATTTAGGCCACCATCCGTAAGCCCATTCAAAATTATCTAGTAAGCTCCAGTGCATATAGCCTACAATATTTGCTCCATCTTTTTTAGCTTCAGCAATTGCTTGCATTGTTTGCTCTAGCCACCATTGCCTAAAATCGTCTTGGCTATCTGCGACCCCGTTTTCGGTAATTATTATCGGAAATCCAGGATATTTTTTGGCAATTTTCAGCGCTATCTCGCCAACCGCCTTTGGCTCCATATACCATCCTAGATCGTTCAGTGGCTTATTAGGATTATCTATCGCATTTAAACCAATCCCATTTACATAATTTTTAAAATAATTGTTAAAACCAATGTAGTCCTGGTAGTTTTTTACCCTGTTTTGCCAGTACCAATTATTGATGTAATCAGCCAAGCCAGCGCCTATTTTGTGAGTTAGTTTTTTTGGATTTTTAGGTACGTTACTTACCAGTTGCGGGCAAGATCCAACCTTTAGCCTAGGGTTTTTTTGCTTTAAGTTTTTATAAACCCTTTTATGAGTTTTAAGTAAGTTTTTATAAACATTATAGGTTTTTAGCATAGATTTGTTGTTGGGTGGCCATTCGCCACTAAAATATGACATAAAACTATAAATGTTCGGCTCATTTAAAATTATCACCCACTTGCACTTTGAAATGATTGGTTCATAGATTACATCTACAAACTCTTCAAAATATTTTATATTTGATGACTTTTCGAACCCATCTAATTCGGTAAACCAAATAGGCATTGTCCAGTGCCACAGGTTAATTATTGGTATAATCTTTCGGTTTTTAAGTTCATTAATGTACTTTTGATAATGCTTGATTGCTGATTGGTCAAAGTGCCCAGGCTCTGGTTCGATTCGTGACCACTCTACCCCAAATCTAAATGCCTTTAAGTTTAGCTCCTTAATAAGATCAAAATCTTCCTGGTATCTGTTATAGTGATCTACCCCAGCCCCACTAACGTAATTATCTGGATCTTTGGCTTGGTGATCAATCTTAGTCCAAGATGGCACCCAACCGATTCTTTGCTTGGCGTTTTTTGCTAAATCAACACTGTTAACGGCTTCCCAAACCGTCCACTGATTATGGGTATGTCCTTCAACCTGGTGACTGGCAGTTGAGGCACCCCACAAAAAATCCTCCCCAAAATCTTCTTGTTTATACATTAGCTTAATTGTACCTTAAGCAGGTTACTTTTTAGTATAGTATCGGAGCTCTCGGCGATAGTTGTCGAGTCGAACTACATACTTATCGAACTGTTTTAATAAGCTCGAATATTGGCGATTTGGAACGAGTATTTTTTTGAGTTTTTGCTTTGATGCTAAATATTCTATTAAGCCATAAAAATCGCCATCTCCCGACACAATAACTGCCTTTTCATAATTTGGCATCTCTTTTATTGCATATAAAACTAAGTCAGCATCAACATTGCCTTTAATAGCTTGTTTTTGATCTGTTGGCTTATTGTCTGATTCGTTAAACATCCCAACCGTAGGTTTGAGCACTACCAAAAAGCCTAGGTCGTGCATTTGTTTATACAGCTCCTCGTTATCCTGCATATAACCAATAAACATGTAGGCTTTTTCAACATCGTATTTTTCGCGTAAAAATTCTCGGAATTTACGCCAGTTCATCTTAAAACCGGCCTTTTGGACTCCCATGTTGAGGTTTTGATTATCTATAAAGGCATAGTTTGGCTTTTTCTTTTTTAAAATTCTCATTGGCTTTATATTATCAGAATTTACTCGATTCTAATTAGTTTGTATTTTGACGATAGACCTTTAATTATTTTTACACGTGATTTTGATACATCAAAATGCTTAGCTATCATCTCGATTAATTTGGCGTTTGCTTTGCCCTCAAGAGCTTGCTCTCTTAAATAAACTTTCATACTACCGTCAGCATTAGCCTCAACTAAAGGGCCGTGTTTACTACCAGTTTTTACAATTACCTCAAACTGCATTTTTATAAAATAATATTTGTATTGGGAAGGTTGGCTTTTAATTTATTTAAGTCGTACTGACTTACGTTTGGATTACCGCTTAGATTAAATGTTTCGAGCTGTTTTAAGTTACCCAGCTCAAGTGGCAAACCAGTAATTTTATTATTTGAATAATCTAGCGTCTTTAGCTTAGTTAATTTACCTATTTCGGCCGGTATGCCCGTCATTTGATTATTGCTAACTATAAGTACCTCTAGATTGGTTAATCTACCAATCTCTGATGGTAGTGCGCCAGTTAGATTATTGCCTGAAAGATTTAGATATGTAATGCTCGAATCTTTTAAAGCGGTTTTTGGAAATTCGCTCAATCCTTTATTTGAATAATCTGCCACGTTGTTATCTGTGGTTTGTGTTTTACTGCTACTTTGACCTGTCGTTGTATCGGTATTATTACTTGAATTATCGTCTTTATTTTCTAATAAAAAGTAAGTTCCGGCGCTTGTAACTGCCGCAACCACAATGACAATCAATAGTGTTTTTAGTAGCATACCTTTTATTATACTCTTTATCGAAAATCACTTGGCATAGCGACATTTAATAGTCCTGTTCAGTCGATTGATTATCAGTTAACCCATACATCTCTTCGTCTGTCATTCTTTTTGATCTTTTATTACGTTTAGCATAATGCTTTTTAGCTTCCTTTCGCATTGCATCACCGCGCCCAAACTTTTTCCCTTCAACCGATAGACTTTGACCAGCTATACGTGCAATAGTTAAGGAAAGATCAGAGTTTTCTGGAACGGGGACAGCTCGAAAATATGATTTAAGTACAACCTTAGTCATTCCTTTACCTAATGAAACACGTTCTTCGACTGGTGTATGCCCTATTTCTTCCATGATTATATTTTCCGGCTATCGTACGCCCAGTGCAATAATGCTTGGCGCTGTCGGCGCCTGCACGTTAAATCACCCGGATGACAGTTAGCATTTATTTGGCTAACATGTCTTTTTATTGCCTTCCAGCGTTTAATTTGCCTCGCGTCCTCATCTTTTATTCTTCGGCCCATATAATATCGGCAATACCACTGAAACCAACCCCGAGGATCTTCCTCATTAATCCATCCTTTGCGTTGCCACTCATTTAATGGCTGACTGGCAATGACCTCAAAAAAATTGTACTTAGCATCCGCCTTATGTGGGCTAAATCTCGCATTATTGAACCAATCATCTGGGAACTCATCCCGACAATCACGCATATAAACACCACCAAAAACGCCTAACTCAAGCATTTGTTTTGGAGTTAGCTCAGTCTTAAACTCTGGGTCAAAATTTTTACCTGCCAGTTCGGTTAGAACGTAGGCATAATTTGACTGCATTTTGTCATTTACTACGACTTTTTGCATCTTAGGTTATCCGCCCAAATTTACCGTCCATAAAATCCCTAGCAATCCGTTCGGCCTTTACCTGCAAAATTATCGTCCTAGCAAGTTTACCTGTTATGAATTGCACGGCAGGCTGTGGCGCTAACTCAGCCTTAGACGGAGTTTGATGAAAATGAATAAATTCCGGTTCTGGTTTTTCGGTGTTTGTAATTGGAGGCCTTTCAAGTAACTGCGTCATTAGTATATTTTACTCTGATTTTTATTTTTTAATTTATAATTAGAATATGTCGGGAGATTTTCGACCAATAGGCATATATTTTGAGGGTGGGCGGTTTTTGGGTGAGTCCGAAGCAGATTTAGATACTTTAAGAACCAGGCTACTTACTCACCCGGGCATTATTTATTCGCATGTAGGTACTGCTATTGAGCAGGTTGCTTTGATGAGACTGGGCGAGTCGGTTGGTACAATTGCCACTAAAGAGATGGTCAGTATTGTCGAAAAAGACAATGCAATAAAATCTGTTGGTCAACTTAGTAGGCAGTTTAGAAACCATTGGCTTACAGTCGCTCAGGCTGGTTGTGCAGAGCCACAAATTCAAAATGCTCCCGTCGGTACAGGTCTTGACGGGGCTATACTTTTTGCAAAAGTCCCAAAATTAGAAAAGCTTTGTTAGGCATTAATCAATAAAGTTGCTTACAGTTTTACTTACTCAACTTCAATAAGCCAATCCCTTGAAATTTATGCAGGTAATTGACCCTACTCAGTAGCAAGGATGTTGTTAGAACTCGGAAATTTTTTGGCGGGTTTGGGTCGTGGTGTCGCGATCGCGGACTGTCACAGTATCATCCTCAAGAGTTTGAAAGTCGATTGTTACACAGTAGGGTGTGCCAATTTCATCTTGCCTACGGTAGCGTTTACCAATATTGCCGTTGTCATCCCACATAACATTGCCGTGTTGTTTTTTAAGCGCAGAATAAACCTCTTTGGCTTTTTCAACCAGCTCGGGTTTATTTTTTAATAGCGGACTGACGGCGTATTTTATTGGCGCTAGCTCGAATGGCAGTTTTAAGAATACTCGCTTTTCACCACTCACCTCATCTTCTGTATAAGCCGAACTAAGCACAGCCATAATCATTCTTTCAACCCCGAAGCTTGGTTCAATTACATGGGGTACAAATGGCTCGCTACCATCTTTAGGGCGGTATTCCATGCTCCTCCCAGAAGCATTTTGAATATTCATAAGGTCGAAATTGGTGCGATATGCTAAGCCTAAAAGTTCATCACGGCCATGTGGAAAATCAAACTCAAAGTCGATAGTTCGTTTACTATAGTGCGCCCTATCGTTTTCGGGCACTTCAAGTTTGTGGATTTTGTCTGCTGGCAGGCCTAGTTCTTCTAAAAATTTTTCGATGCCCATAACCCAGCCTTCAAACATCTGTTCCCAATCTTTTTCGGGTATAAAATATTCAACTTCCATCTGCTCAAACTCACGACTCCTGAACACAAAATCCCTTGGGCTAATTTCGTTACGGAAAGCTTTGCCAATTTGGGCGATCCCAAATGGAATGTCCGGATAAAAACTATCGACGACATTTTTAAAATTAGTAAAAATACCTTGCGCCGTTTCGGGACGAAGATAGGTTAAGCCACTATTTTGTACTTTAACCACTTCTGGTTTGTTATTCAAATTTGCAGTCATGTTAGCAACAATCGAGCCGTCTGGTCGGTGATCATAATCTAGGTCTTCTCTTGAAGCTGGACCAACAATTGTACGAAACATCATGTTAAACTGTCTGGGCTCGCCTAGCGTTCCCTCTTTGCCACAGACTGAACATTTGCCATCAACTACATGATCGGACCTTAATCTGGCTTTGCAGTTACTGCATTCAACCATTGGGTCGTTAAAGCCGTTAGCGTGACCACTTGCTTGCCATACTTTTTGGTTCATTAAAATTGCCGAGTCAACGCCATACATATCGTCACGTTCTTCGACGAATTTTTTCCACCACAGATCGGTTATATTCTTTTTAAGGGCTACCCCAAGCGGTCCATAGTCCCAGGTTCCTGCTAGTCCACCATAGACCTCACTGCCCTGGTAAATAAATCCTCTGCGCTTAGCCAAAGAAACGATTTCATCAAGCTTAACCATTTGCATAGATTATAGCTAAAGTGAAGCCCTTCGTATAGATTGGTTTGTAGATTATGACTTATTACTTGTAGCTAAATATCGATTTTATCAATCCTAGGGTTTGGTTTAGCCGAGTTTCGTCAACAATCACTTTTGATAGTACGCTTGGGGTTTTTGCTACGGAAAGTCTTAAAAGTTTTATATGGCTAGCATTTAACTTGCCTGACTCGCTTGGCTCAAAGCACATTGATTCGTAGTTAAAATTATAGGCATTGCCTGCACTTAAATTTTTACCATACTTATCGCTAGTTAGATTGGGCATCCGTCCATCTAGCCATAAAAGCCGAGCAAAAAACCAAAGTTCAGTAACATTAATTGGAATTTTTGTTTTATTAAGCCATTTAAGCGAGGTTGCAACAAGATCATAATGGTCAGGCTCGCAGTGTTCGGAGCTAATTGCTTTCGTTTGTTTTAAAAACTCATAACCAAGCAATGTGCGATTTACCTCAGAGGTAATTTTTGAATAGTGTTTTATAAGTCTAGTTGAAATTAAAGTACTTATTTCACCCCTCCCTTTTATATAGGTAATGTCTGATTCGCTAAAAAGTTCGATACCACCCGCTAGTTTACTTTTTTGCTTACGAACTCCTTTGGCAATTACGCTAATAACACCGTGGTCTGGCGTAATGATAGTTAAGATTCTATCGGCCTCGCCAAAATTAGTACGTGCTATTACTACCCCTTTTGTAGCTACCTGATTCATTTTTGAGCAACGGCTAAAGCTTGATCGACTGCGTCTGCAATTTGTTGCAGGCTCGTGTAATGTTTGTGATGATACGACACCACATCGAGTGGACCAAGTAAAATACTTGAGCAAGCAATTTCGCTTTCATCAAGCGTGCTTAAGATAATCACTGGCACTGCCTGCCACTCAGGGTAAGACTTAAATTCGTATAAAAATTCTATGCCACTATGACCAGGTAGCTGGAGTTCTAAAATTACAATGTCTGGCAGCGTCTCGTCTGCTCCATTGATTGCTGACTGGGCTGACGAACGCCACTGCAAACTATGACCTAGTGACTTAAGATACTGCCTAATGCTATTTGCCAGTAACATATCTGGCTCTATTAATAAAATGTGAGCCATTTTAAACCAGCCTTAACTGCTTGGATATTGGGAACTGTGTCGAAAAGCCAGATAGATGTTTGAATTTTGATGCCCGAAGCGGCTGGTATAAAGTCGTCAACAACATGTCGGCAATTAAAATTCCACCACCACTACTTGATGATAATGCGCTAAATGGCTGTTTAGCCTTACCGGCTAATTTTCTGGAATTGTACAACTCTTTATCTGTTAAGCCTAAGATATTTGCATAAATACCAGCTGTTATACTGTCCTGTTTATTTTTATAAGCTGACAGTACTAAAACGTTATTTTTAGACTCAGAATCGGCCTGACTTTTTATTAAGCTGGCGCCTAAACAATAAAAAGCAGATTGTAAACTTGCTTTGTTAGTAAGAATTGGTCTGGCTCGCCCCGTAATATTAATTTCTATTTTAGTTTTGTAATATTCAGCGAGTTTACTTAACTCGTGGGCTGAATCCGCTAAAACCGAACCAATGGATACGGGCTCGAGCACAAGCTGATTAGCGCTTTGTCGAAATTCAAGCGCAATTAAATAACTATCAATGAGCTTTAACCCAGACTGAGTAAGTAGTTTAAATTCCTCTGAGGTTTTGTTGTTGAACTTGCCGAGTTCGGCTTTGGCTTTAATTTGTAGTAGTGGTAATGATAAGTCATGAGCAATAGCCGACAGCATGAGCTCGGTTTCGCTATCGCCATTTAATAATTGGCCACGACGCATCTATATTGTTACCCTCCAACGAAATACTGGTTTAAATTATACACAAATGTATTTGCTATTGGCGTTGTAAAATATTGTTATTTTAAGGAATAAAAGTAAGCGATGGCAAGATGATGCTATCAAAATCTGTTTTAAAGTCGTTTGATTCTGTCCAGACTTTTAGGGTTTTATCACGCAGTTTGATTACAACCATAGAACCTTGTTTTTTTGTGATAATTTCGCCATCAAATCTTAAACCTGGTTGAACTGCTTTGTTGCCCTCCAGCTTTTTAGGGACATAAGCTACTGCTGTTACTTTTCCGGACTTTACTGAACTATCAAAAGATTTTACGACTTGATCATATGAGGTATTTACTATTTCGAATCTTAGTGCAAACGAGGTGTCAGTTAGATTTGGGACAAAGTTTGGATGAATGTATCCAAACAGCGATGAAGATCCTTTACCAGATTCATCAATGTATGCACTCCAAGTTTTAGGGTAGCTAAAGCTAACACTACCATAAGTTTCTGGCCCCGTATACGATTTTAAGGGGTTTTTTTCTTGCTCGGCAAACTCTTTGGCTAGCTTGGCTTTTTGTTCGGCCTCAGCTGATGCAACCGCTTGAGCTGATTTTTGATCGGATTTTTCTTTATATGTTGATCTTTCGCCGTATGCCCAACCGCCAAAAATTAGTGAGCCAAGAAGCGCCAAAGATATAACAGCCAACAATATAACAGTTAGTACAGAACCAGTTTGGCTTTTTGAATTCATATACTGCTAATGTTAAACTATTTAGCCTGTTTTTGTCTAGTTTTGTTAAAGATGTAAAGGTGCATTGGGCCATCGCTTAATTTAGGCTTGGTATTAGGTAGTTCGAAAGTATAGCTAACCAGCTTTAGCCCATCTTTTGATTCGTTTAATAATTTTGATTCGAGCCTCTTCATATAGTTATCAATCAAAAAAACGTATATACCATCTGCTTGGCTTAAATTTGTTTGCCAATAATTACCAAACTTAACATGAGCATTTTTGTGCCTTACTAACCGTAGCTTAGAAAGTAAATATAAAAACGGATTGAGTTCGTAACCAATCGCCGTAATGCCTTGCTTAGAAGCTTCAATTAACATTGAGCCATCCCCCGAGCCTAGCTCGTATAAGACCTGGCCTTTGCTTAAGTCAAGCAGCTTTAATGCTTGGATACGTTGTTTTTTTAAGGTTGGTACGTATGGTGCTCCGAACGCCAGCACAAATCCAAAGCAAAGTATGATTATTGCAACAATTAACAATGCCAAATTCATACTAAACTGCCTTGAGTTTGTTGATCTTATTTTTAGCTTTATCTAAATGTATCTGCATTTGTTGGATAAGCTTATTGGCCTGTTCGTACAGCTCAATTGCTGAGTCAATATCTAAATCTTCCGATTCAAATTTGTTTAAAACTAGGTCTAGCTCCTTGTTGAGCTTCGCATAGCTTTTGGTTGATTTAGAAGTTGACATAGTTATTAGCCTTACTTTAATTTAAGAGATTTTACTGTTGAGATTATTTTACCATCTGACACCACGTTAGTTATATCTTGACCAACGTCAACTGCTTTTATCGATTTTATTGTTCCCTGATCAGATAATAAAATTGAATAGCCGCGTTTTAAGACATTTGTTGGGTTTAAAGCCATAACCAACATTTTATACTGTTTAAGCTCGCTCAGCATTTGGGTTAGTAAATTTGTAGTAGAACTAAATAAATCCTTTCTTGCTTGAACTAGGGCCGACTGTTCTATGATAAGCGAATCCTCCAGGTTTTGTTTGAGTTGCCTGAGTAGTACACTGAGCTTTTGTTGTTCATTAATTTTATCTGGGACTAAAAGTGAAACGGCGTTTGAAGGTGTAGACGCCCGAACGTCAGCAGTAAGTTCGGCTAGCGAGATATCAACTTCGTGCCCAATTGCAACCAATGTTGGTACGCGACTACCGGCGACTGCTCTTACCACTTGCTCATCGTTAAATGCCATTAAATCTTCGGCGCTCCCACCGCCTCTTGTGATAACTATAACCTCGGGTGGACGCGGGGATTCATTTTGAGCCTTTATTGCGCCCACAATACTAGCTACGGACTTTTCGCCCTGTACCAGAACGTCAGACAACAACACTTCTGTACCCGCCCACCGTTCATTTAATATCTTGATAAAGTCATGGTATGCGGCTGAGTTTTCGGATGTTATTAAGCCTACCCTTTGCGGTGCAAATGGCAAATTACGTTTACGTTCTGGATCAAATAAGCCCTCGGCCGTTAGTTTAGCTTTTAAAATTTCGGCAGAACGTTTTAAGGCACCCTCACCAACTGGCATGATCGATAGCACATTTAAACTAAAACCAAACTTGTTATGTAGCCTAGGTACAGCTATCAAACGGATCATCATGCCTTCTTCGATTGGTGATTTAATTTGGAAGAACGTGCCAAAACAGGCTACTGATGACTGACTATCGGCAATATTAAAATAAATCCACCTATTTTTTGAGACCCTAAACTCAAGAACCTCACCCTCAATAACAACAGATGGTAGATTATACTCAATTAGCTGATTGAATCCAGCTACAAATTCACTCGGAGTAAAAGGCGCATCACTGTTCATTTTTGTAATTACCGACCTCTGGCAGAGCTTTATGGTAGAAGAAGTATCCAATTGGTAGTTGCAGGGCGGAATTTACAACTCTATATGTAATGGTAACCGGAATACTAATCGAAGCAGGAACACCCGAAGCAATTAACACTGTTGTCATTAGAGCCTCAAATATACCGACCCCACCAGGTAGTACTGATATAGCCCCCGCAAAATTTGCTACCGCATATGCAATAATTACGGCGCCAATGTTTACCGCTTCGCCATAGGCTAAATAGACTACATACACTGCTAAAACCTCAGTAATGTTAGCTGTAAGTGCATAGAATAATGGCCAACGCATGCTCCGCCAATTATTTTTAATAATCAGATAGTTTTCGTGAAGTTCTGATAATGCTTTTTCTAGTTTGTCTTTTTCAATAACGTCCTTTTTTACTTTTTCGCGTTTGACAAACGATACTGCCCGGTTAATTGATCTTGTAAATGGACTAACGAAAGCGTTAATCCTCGACTTTTTGCCCACAAGATACGCAACAAAAATTGTGCCAACTAATAAAAGAGTAGCCATTGATCCGGCTGCCAAAAGAGTTAAGTCATTGGCTTTGCCTCTTGTAGCAAGAGCTATCAAGCCAAAAAACAATACGGCCTGAAAACTTACAAACAAAAGCATAAACTTCATGAATTGCGCCAAAGTGCCTTGTGGGCTGGTTACGCCAAAATTACGCATCCTTAGGCTGAAGTATGAAATTCCACTTACCCCACCACTCGGGAATACATTGTTTACAAAATTTAATTCAAGAGTTACTTTAGTCAACGGCCAAAATTTGATTTTTTTACCGAGTACTCTAAAAAAGTGTTGGTACAACTTGGCGTAAGAACTATAGTTGATTAGCTGCACAGGAATCATTAACAATAAAAACCAGTAATTAATCTGTCCAATAGTTGAATAGACTTCCTTAATTTCATCACGAAGTGCAATTACTAGTCCAATAAAGGCAATAAATGTAACAGCCGTTGCAATAAATCGCCAATCTTTGAGTCGTGGTTTTTTTACCTCGTCGTTCACAAGGAGTATTATACTCTGCTGTCTTCAGTTAATTAAGCGTTATACTAGAGTCAATGCAGTATCGTAGTTTATTTATCTTAGGCAGACAGCCCAAACTTTCTTTGGCAGAGCTCGAAAGTTTATTTGGTGCAGATTTTATTATCCCGTGGGGGGAGCATGCCATATCTACTTTACCCGCAAATAATATTCCATTTAGTCGATTGGGTGGTACTTTAAAAACTGCTAATATCTTGGCAGAACTAGACCATGCAAATTGGATCAAAATTGAAAAATTTTTAATTAAAAATGTGCCCATCCATGTTGAGAATCTTGAACCAGGTAAATTTACGCTTGGCCTAAGTGTTTATGGCATAAATATGACTCCTGATTCAATTAATAAAACAGCGTTAAAAATAAAAAAATCACTTAAGCCAAGTGGGCGGTCAGTTAGAATTATTCCAAACAAATCAAGCGAACTTAACAGCGCGCAAGTGCTACATAACAAGCTAACTTATAAAAATGGCTGGGAACTTATTGTGATTAGCGATGGCCAAAAAACATATATTGCCCAAACGATTTTTGTACAAGATATCGATGATTACTCTATAAGGGACAGGCAACGCCCTAAACGGGATAGCGTGGTTGGCATGTTACCGCCTAAATTAGCCCAGATTCTAATAAATTTATGTACGGCTCAAAATAAGTTGGTTGAAAGTATTTACGATCCGTTTTGCGGTACAGGCGTTGTTTTGCAAGAGGCTATGCTTATGGGCTATAAAGCAATCGGCTCTGATATAAGCCAAAAAATGATTGATTATAGCGATCAAAACCTAAAATGGTTAAAATCTCACCCAAAATACTCGGTTACGCAAAACTATGAGCTTAAACAGATAGATGCCCAAAATGGGAATTTATTAAGCTCTGATTTTGTAGCTTCAGAGGCCTATTTGGGCCCTGTTTTAAGAGGTAGATCAGACCTTGAATCGATAAATAAAGCAATTAAGGAGGTAAACCCGATAATTGAAGGGTTTTTAAAAAATGCCTACTCTCATGACATAAAAAACATCTGTTTAGCTGTTCCCTGCTGGAGCCACAGTGATTCGTTTATTAATCTACCTGTTATTGACCAAATAACAGATTTGGGGTACAATCTTATGAGTTTTGCCCATGCAAGTCCCGAGGAGATGGTTTATTATCGACCCGATCAGGCTGTGGCTAGAAAAATAATTGTATTAACCAAGAGATAGATAAATGAGTAAGATCAAAGCCGGTGGCTCAAGTAAGAACGTACATGATAGTCCAGGTCAGCGCCTGGGTATTAAGGTTTGGGGTGGCCAAAAAGTTAAAACTGGTGATATTATCGTCCGCCAAGTCGGCATGACAAAACGCCCAGGCGTTGGTACGCTTATGGGCCGAGATTTTACTATTCACGCTAGCCGTGATGGCATTGTTAAATTTGTACCTCGCAGGGTAAAAAGATTTAGTGGACGCACAGTCCCCCGCGTCGAAGTAACCGTAGAGTAAAAATTCTAGTCTCTTACAAATAAGTTCTGATTTATCCTGTATATTTTAAGTTTTTCGGTTGCTATTTTTGGGTAACCTCTTAACATTTGAGCCAGAATACGATGAGAATCTCCTGATTCATTATCTATAATAACTTCACCATTTGGCTGGATGTATGCTCGTAGACAGTATGGCAAAGGGGGCTCAGTTGGTGCACCAGCATACATCATGGCAACCTTTAGGCTATGCCTAAGTCTACCCGAGACTCTAGTGTGCTGATCCAAATCTAGCCTAAAATCTTTTTCGATTCCGCGTGCTCTACCAAAAAATCCATTCATTCCAGCAAGGCAAACTATATTGTCAGTATTGACTTCAATTAGTTTCTCACCCCCGTCCAATACACCAATTAATTCTGCAGAGTCTATTAAATCGTCAGTATTAATTGTGTGCAGTTTGCCCAAGAATCCCTCTACATCTGAAACACTAACAACATCCCAATCAAAGTTACGATTATCAGCATAGTTTTTAAATGGTGCATTGTTAAAATCAATATCATTAATCGGTCTGGCGTTGACAACCAAATTAAAAGCTTTGGACAGCTCGCCGTTTTCGATTGTAGGTTGATCTATCTCAAATGGTGTTTGAGGATATGTTAAAAGTTCAGACATGTTTATTTTGTGCTTATAATCTAATTATAGCACAAAACATCAAAATAATCAATTTCTACATACCGAGGTGGAATTTGATTTTGTCGACTACGTCGGCAATTACTACTTGCGATTTAACTAGGTAATCATCAACACCTAGGTCTTTTGCCCTTTGTTGATCAGAATCTTGCCCAAGAGCCGTTAACATAACAATCTTTACTTTAGCTGTTTCTGGGGTATTTCTTAAAATATCTAGTACGTCAAAACCACTAACTTTTGGCATCATAACGTCAAGGAGTATTAAGTCTGGTTTATATTCGAGGGCGGACGCAAGTGCATCTTCGCCATTTGGAACTCTTTTAACATCAAACCCTTCTGCCTGTAGTCTTGTGGTATAAACATCGGCTAAATTGTTGTCGTCTTCTACAAGTAAGACTTTTTTTGTGCCACTTGATGCTGGAGCCGGTGCAGTGGCAACTGATTGATCGCTTGGAGTATCAGCGACTGTTGGCGATGGTTCGGTAGCTGGTACTGTATCCTGCTGTTCCAAATTTGATGAATTTTGATTCTCGACCACTGGTTCTTGTGGCGGAGGTGTTTGTTGTGGGGGTGTGTTATTTTGTTCGTCCATATAGCTAATGCTAATCTAGTTAAGCCCGTTTTGCAAGTTCGCGGATGAAACCATTAAATAATGGGTGTGGTTTTGCTGGGCGTGAATCAAATTCGGGGTGAGACTGAACGGCAATAAAATATGGGTGATTACTGGCTTCGATTATTTCAACCAACTCACCATCGGGCGATAGTCCACTAGCTTTAATACCCCAAGCCGAATAATACTGTTTATAGCTGTTGTTGGCCTCATATCTATGCCTGTGACGTTCATAAATTATATCGTTTTGGTACAGTTTGTAGGCTAATGTCCCTTTGGCAATTTGGCAGGGCCAGTCGCCAAGACGCATTGAACCACCGGTGTTTTCTTTTCCAATCTGTTCGGCCATTGTACTAACTACCGGATGTTTGGTTTTATGATTAAATTCGGTAGAATTGGCATCGACCAACCCAGAACGACGTGCTGAGGCAATTATTGCAACCTGTAATCCAAGGCATAGCCCCAGATAAGGTATTTGCCTATCCAGAGCATACACTGCTGACGCAATCTTGCCTTCTACCCCACGCTTACCAAACCCACCAGGTACTAAGATGCCATCAACCTTTCCTAGAGAGCTAGCTAATTTTGCTGGCGATTTTTCAATAGCTTCGGCATCAATCCATTCAATTTTTACATTCACCTTACTGGCAAGGGCCGATGCCCTTAATGCTTCGAATACCGACATATACGTATCTTGATTATTCAGGTATTTAGCCACCACGCCCACTACAATTGTTTTTTTATAGTCTTTTAGCAACCCCTTGACCATTGCTTGCCATTGGCTGAGATCGGCTTTTTTTGCCTTAATGTCCATTTTGCTTATAAGCACGTCATCGATGTTAGATTTTTTTAATGTTAGAGGTACCTCATAAATCGATTTAGCATTCGGCATTAGCACTATTCCCTCCTTAGCTACCCCGCTAAACATACTAAGCTTTGAGATTATTGGGCCATTGTCATATGCTAGTTCACTGCGAGCCACAACAACATCTGGGACAATACCAAGAGCTCTAAGTTCACGTACCGCATTTTGAGCTGGCTTTGTCTTCACCTCACCACTAGCTCCTAAATATGGCAGATAAACTACGTGGACAAAACTAGAATTTTTTGGGCCAAGTTCCATCCCAAGCTCGCGAATAGCCTCGATAAAGCTAAGACTTTCGTAATCACCAACTGTGCCACCAATCTCCACAATATGCACATCAAAGCCTTTGCCAGTTTGTTTAATTTTAGTCTTAATTGCAGATGTCACGTGAGGTATTATTTGAACGGTTTTACCAAGATACTTACCAGCCCGTTCGTCGGCTATTACTTGTCCTAGGACTTGGCCGCTCATAAAACTGCTATCGCGAGTTAGCTCGATATCTAAAAATCGCTCATAGTGCCCTAAATCCAAATCGCATTCCGCGCCATCGGCTGTTACAAAACACTCCCCGTGCTCAGCCGGATTTAGTGTACCAGCGTCTACATTAAGATATGGATCACACTTTTGAATATTTACTTTCAAGCCTCGGGCCCGTAAGATTGTGCCAATTGAAGCGGCGGTGATACCCTTGCCGACGCCCGAGAGGACGCCGCCTGTTACAAAAACAAATTTTGTATCAGGCTGTGTATCAGCCATATGCCTCTCCTGTTTGTTAGCTAGATACTACATTAAAACTTGAGCATTTAGCAAGAAAAATCTATTGTATTTTTTGCCTAATTAGTTCAAATGCTTTATCTTTTTGGGGATCTTTACCAGCGTTAGCATCATCAAGGCTATAAACTACCTCAACATCGGGCTTTATTCCCTCTTTATCTATGTTTACACCAGCCGGAGTAAACCATCGGGCAATTGTAACTTTTAGCGCAGAGCCGTTTTTTAGGTTTTCGATTTGCTGAACACTGCCTTTTCCGTAGGTTTTTTCGCCAACTAAAGTTGCAGATTTGTTATCACGCAGAGCACCTGCAACAATTTCGCTGGCGCTGGCGCTACCACCATTTATTAGCACAACGGTTGGAACACCTAGCAGCGAGTTATTACCTGTTGCGTAATGGGTTCGTAGGACCTCGCCGCCTCTTTTCTCTTCAACAACTTTATCACCCTTTTCTAGCCATATGCTTGATATATCAACTGCACCATTTAAATACCCCCCAGGGTTTGATCTTAAGTCGAGGACAATACCTTTGGCGCCTTGATTTTTTAAACTAGTTGACGCTTCGCGGACAAGCTTGACGGTATCGTCGCCAAATCTGGTTACTTTAATGTAACCTACATTACCTTCTAGTTTATATTCGACGCTTGGTATATCAATTTTTTCACGGGTTATTTCTAGATCAAAAGGTTTACCGTCTCGCACAACCGTTAAAGTAACCTTTGTGCCTTTAGGACCACGGATTTTCTTAACCGCTTCTGAGATACTGATATCAGTTGCTGGCTCACCGTCAATTTTTAAAATTACGTCTTTTGGCTTTAACCCAGCTTTTTGGGCAGGATAACCATCTATTGGTGAAATAACGATTATTGAGTTTTCTTCTTTTCCAAGCTCTGCACCTATGCCCTCAAATGAACCGTCTAGATCGCCCTGGAACTCTTCAGCCTCTTCTGGGTTAAAAAATTCGGTATATGGATCACCTGTTGATTCTGCTAGTCCACGTTTCATGCCCTCTAGTAGCTGTTCGTTGGTTAGCTCGCCGTCGAAGTTTCGTTTTAGTGCTTTATACACCTCTTCAACAGAGCTATAGTCTAAACTAGTTGGCAGATTTTGATTTGCCTGATTGGGGCTTATGCCATTTAAGCTAATCCGACCATCACCAAGACCATAACCAAGGCCAAAAATTAATACAGCACCGCCAACAATCAAAAAAGTTCGTGGCCACTGAACGTATTTTTTAATTTTACTAACGTTTTTAACAGGCTCTTCTGTTGACTGCAACTGATTCCCCCAGGGTTAATTTATAACTAGCTTATATTTTAACTTAGAAATGAATAAATACTAAACTACCAGGATTGATTGTCATTTCGCTATATAAACCTCTTAGCTCATAGTTGTACTGGCTGACATGAATTCGGCCATCTGGTAGTACATATTCAACATACATTACGTGACCATAATACCCTGCATTGGATACAGCAACATCACCAGCTCTTGGGCTGTAATCTACTGGGATACCAGCTACTCGAGCGTTATCATCCCATTGATTAGCATTACCAAAGCCACCCCAATACGGCATATTCCTGCCACTTTGGGCAACCTTCCATGCAGTATAACTAACACATTGCCTTACACACATGCCCCATGGGTCAACCGTACAGCCATCAAAACTCCATGGCTCGTAACCAGCCCATGGATAGGAACTTGTAGCTGTGTAGTCAACGTTGCCGGTAACCGCTAATTGGGCATTGATAGCAGCCTGCTGGCGACGCAAATCTTCGGCTGCTGCTGCATAATTTTGTGCTTGGCCATTTGTAGCATCAAGTAGTGCTTGCTGCTCATTTTGCTTTGAGGCCAATTGTTGTTTTTGGCCTTGCTGAGCTTCAAGAAGTTGTTGTTGTTGGGTTTTTTGCTTTTCAATCTGTTCTTTAAGCTCTATCACTTTTTTAGCTGAGTCTTGGATAGAATCTTTAATCCTATCTAGATATTCTTGCTCATTAAAAAAATCTGAAAATGTATCACTACCCGCCAGAAGCTCTACGGTAGAAGCACCCTGTTTTTTATAAAGTATGCGCATGCTGGCTTTTAGTAAAGACTTTTGCCGATCTAGCTCGGCTTGAGTTTGCTTTAACTTTTCTTCAAGTTCAGCAATCTTAACGCTAGTTAATTGGATTTGTGCGTTTATTTGACCGATTTGTGCATTAATCTCTGCTAACTTGTTTTCAAGTGTTGCTGCTTGTTTTTTAAGTTCTGCGACTTTAGCATTATTTGCGTTAATTTGAGCCTGAAGAGCCTTTGCTTGAGCCTGAAGCTCCGAAGTCGAAGCAGCCGATGTAGTTTGTGGTCGATTAATAAATGGCGATATTGCTAATACTGAAAAAGCAACAACGGCAAGCAATATGTACCTTATTGAAATCTGTTTGTTTTTTTTCATATTTATCTTTTCGCTACCGCGTTTTATATACATATTATTATACACCCCTTATGCTAAAAATTCAAGTTATTGTTTAAAATTTACCAGTGTTTAAGCTTCAGATGTTTGGCCATTGCTAAAAAGCTTGAGAACATTCCGACTACAACGCCAGCTAAGATTGCCCCAAATAAGAATTTTAATACCGTTGAAGTTTGAGTCATATAGGCATAAGTAACAGCAAATTCTGCCTGATTTTGAACCTTTGACCCAAGACTTAAGACAACTGAGTAAACAGCAGTATTCGCAATTACACCTGCAATAATGCCATAAATACTGGCCTCTACTAAAAATGGAGCCCTAATGTAATTAGGTGTTGCACCAATCAGTTTCATTATCCTGATCTCTTCTCCGCGCGTAAAGATTGCCATTCTAATCGTGTTAAAGATAATTAGAACGCTAACTGCAGCAAAGACCGAAGCCGAGATGATGCTTGCTACAACAATATATCTTTGAGCCGCGGCAGCTCTGTCGATAGTTTTACGAGCATCAGTTTTACCAAGCGACACGCTATCAATTACTGTCTTAAACCTCTCCTGGGAAGTGATTTGCTCTACGTCCTTTAGCCTATTTAGGTCACTAACGCTTACCTCGTATGAGGCAGGAAGAGTATCACCACCAGCCAAGGCCAAACCTTCTAGTAGCTGGTCTTCGTTTTCAAAGCTCTGAGTAAACTTGGATTGTGCCTCGGATTTAGATATGAAGTCAACTTCTTTTACAAAATCAGTTTGCCTTAAAGTGTCCCCGAGCAGTTGGATTGATTCGTTTGGCGCATCATCCTTTAAATATATTGAAGCTTTAAGGTTTTTTGAAAGCTCAGCAATCGCATTATTGCTTGTAAGATTAATTACTACCCCAAATAAAATAATGGTCAAGGCAACTACCATTACAGCCGTAGCGGCAACGCTCAGCCAAGCATTTCGAATAAAATTCTGAATACCGCTATTTACTAGTCTTCCAAAAGTAATAAGTCTGTGGTTCATATGTACTACCTGCCGTTAACTCGACGGCTTATAGCCGCTACTTGCTTTATCACTTACAACATGCCCGTCTTTAATTGTTACAACTCTTCGTTTAAGGGAGTTGACTATCTCTTGATTGTGAGTAGTTAGAAGTACAGTTGTGCCAAAACGATTAATTTTTTCAAGTACCCTTACAACATCCCAGGCGTGTTTTGGATCAAGATTACCGGTAGGCTCATCGGCGATTAGAATTTTAGGCTGTCTAACAATTGCCCGGGCAATGGCTACACGTTGGCGCTCACCACCAGATAGCTCCATTGGGTAGCTATCTTCTTTGCCCTTAAGACCGACTATATCTAAAACCTTTGGAACAGTATGCTTTATTTCACGGTTAGAATGCCCGACAATTTCAAGAGCAAAAGCCACATTTTCGAATACAGTCTTATTTTGTAGTAGTTTAAAATCTTGAAAAACTACACCTATCTTGCGTCTGAGATAAGGAACATCACGGTCTTTTAAGCGCTCATAATCAATACCGCCAACTATAATTTTTCCGGAAGTTGGCTTTTCTTCGCGCGTTAGTAACTTAAGTAGAGTGCTCTTGCCAGCACCGCTTGAGCCTACAATTATTACAAACTCTTTTGGCTCAACGTGTAAACTGACTCGTTCTAGTGCTGTACCGCGACGGTCGTACGTCTTAGTGACGCGATCGAGTAAAATCATCAAGTATTATTATAACATTAGCTACTTGAGTCTGATAAAGACCAATCAAGATAACTGCTAATAAGTGGCTCGATTTGACCATCCAGAACTTTGTCGGGATCAGAGGTTTCATAGCCGGTTCTTAAGTCCTTAACCTGCTTGTAAGGATGGAGTACGTAGTTTCTGATTTGGTTACCCCAAGCAGCTTGCTCGTTAGGCCCTTTTATCTCGCTTAGTTTGTCTTTATGTTGTTCAATCTGAAGTTGTGCGAGCTTTGATCGTAAAATAGTCATTGCTGTTTCTTTGTTTTGAAGTTGGCTACGCTCGTTTTGGATTGACACGACCACACCAGTTGGTATGTGAGTTACCCTGACTGCGCTATCCGTTGTATTTACGCTTTGACCGCCATGACCACCGGCCCTAAATACATCAAATTTGATATCTTTATCGTTAATCGGGACTTCGGACGGCTCCTCTATCTTTGGTATAACTTCAACTCTCGCAAAACTTGTTTGGCGTAGATTATCAGCATTGAATGGGCTAAGCCTTACTAATCTATGTACTCCATTTTCGCTTTTTAAGTTGCCGTAGGCATAAGATTTATCAATATCAATTGTGATACTTTTTAAGCCAGCTTCGTCGCCCGCAGATTGATTAATTGTTTTTACCTCCCAACCTTTGTTCTCAAAAAATCGGCTGTACATTCTAAGTAGCATTTGTGCCCAATCTTGAGCGTCAGTGCCGCCTGCTCCGGCAAAAATACTTAAAATTGCCGAGTGGTTGTCATATAGACCTGATAGTTTTAAATCCTCTTTTAGCTCATTAAAAATTTTTAGATATGATTCGTACTGTTCATTTATCTCATCTTGCAGATGTTTGTCATTAAGATCATTAAGTTCAATAAGCTCGGCTAAATTATTTTTTAAGTCAAGCCAGGGATCGACTTTATTTTTATCCTCACCAAGCTTTTTAGCAAAAATTGCTGAGTCTGTATTCTTATTCCAAAAATCTGGGCTTGCCATTTGCTGTTCACGCTCAGCAATCGAAACTATCAATTTATCATAGCCAAGTTTTTTATATGCTTGATCGACCTCATTTTGAAGGTTCATTACTTTTTGGCTCATTTGATCCATATTAACCCCACAATACGGAGAGTTTTTTATCTAAATCGTTGGAAATCTTTGGATTTTTTCCACCAAGAACACCAACACAATGTATCTTCTCGTTAAACATTGAATCCATCACCCTTGCCATGTCTTGCTTGGTAATCGATTTGATTAAAGATGGTACTTTGTCCAACTCTTCAATCTCTTCATCAAAGAAGTATCTTGAGTAACTCCCGGCAATGCTACTTACAGTTTGCATAGATCTTTGATAGGTGCCAAGAGCATATTTTTTTGATCCATTAATTTCATTTTCTTTGATATTGCCTGACCGTAATTTTTCTAGTTCTTTTATTATGATATCGCAAAGTGCGGGGGCGTTCTCGGGTAAAACTTGAGTAGAAAGCCACCACTCAGTTAACTCACTAGAACGATGGTGCGATGAGTGTAGTGAATAAACTAGTCCCTTTTCGCGAGCAGTTCCAAATATTTTTGAGTGAAGAGTATCGGTTAGTAGTATCCGGTTCAGCATCATAGCCATGTCCTCTTTTGTGTCAGTCATTGAATTACGAAAACTACTTATCCCAAAGTATATGTTATCAATAGTCTCGTTCTCAATAAAAATAGGCCTGACAACATTAACAGCTTTTTCAATGGATAAATCTAATCTACCCCCTTCTGGTAATTTTATGGACTCTAGGATATTAACTATTTTTGCTTTTCGACCTCTAAGATTTCCAGTAATCATAAACCTCATATTCTTTAGAGTGTGGGTGTTTTGATAGTGCTCAACTAAATCACTTAGCTGAACATTTTTCATCAACTCGGCACGTTCTTTGTATGTAGGGTATTTGAATCCAAGTGATTGAGCCATCTTAAGAGAAAGGTGCCTAAAATGATTATTATGACCAGCGATCATCTCGTCTTGAATATTGCCCCATTCGGCCTCGAACTCTTTCTTTAAAAATAGTGGTTGAGTCAGGGACATAATTTGTAATTTAAGTAGGCGTTGCCACTCAAAATCAGCAGTCTCGCCGTAGTACCCAACATTGTAATAACCAGTATAGGCATTGGTCATTGCGCCATTTTTATGTATTTCTGCGCTAAACTTTTTAGCATCGGGGTATTTTTTGTTAGCTCCAAGTATAAGATGTTCTAGTAGGTGTGCCGTTTCGTATTTTTTTGGATCATCAATTAAATACTCCCCAGCCCTGAAATTAATTTCGTAGTTAAAAACCGGTGACCCTGGAACATGAATCAGCAAACCTTTGGCGCCACTAGCAAGCTCAACTTCTTCAACGCTATGACGACGCATACTTATTACTTTTTCCTTTTTTTAGCTGTTTTTTTGCGTTGACGCTCTGCTTTCCGGGCTTTTTTACGTGCTTCGGTGTGTTTTCGTTTTTCATCAAGCTCGGATTTTTTTGGTTTAAAATCTTCTTCGTTAAATTCGTCTGCTTTGGTAATTTGATCAGCATTATCAACCGACGACCTGGCGGCTCTTGTTAGTTCTGTTTCCACTGCCCTAGCCAGACTAGCTTCGTCAATCGGTTGTGCCCGGTAGATATTACTTACTATTTGATGTCTTAGATCTAATTGCATAGTATCAAACAGTCTTTGACCTTGCTTGCGGTATTCTACCAATGGGTCACGCTGACCGACACTAATCCAGTGAATGCCTTGACGTAAGTGATCCATGTTTTCGAGGTGTTGCATCCATAACTGATCTAGTACTTGCAGATATATATCACGCTCAACTTTGCGCATAATTTCAGAGCTAAATGCCGATTCACGATCTTTATATGTATCCAAGGACATCTTAGTCAAGACTGATTTGAATTTTGAAGCCTCGGTGTCAAACAGTTTGTCCATTTGCTCGTCATCAAACGGAAAAATGTCAGATAGCATTCGTTCGTAATCTTCGCTGGTTGACTCTGGATGATCTGCCCAAAATTCTGCCTCTTGTTCGATCATTAACTTTATTCTGGGGCTAATATCACCTTGGTTAAGAATCTCACGGCGCATCGTATAAATTGCCTTGCGGTGCCTGTTCATTACATCGTCGTATTTAACGACGTTTTTGCGGGTATCGTAGTTAAAGCCTTCAACCTTCTTTTGTGCGCCTTCTAGACTTTTTGATATAACTCGATTTTCGATTGGTTCATCTTCGGCAACTTTTAACCTATCCATAATTTTACTTATTCGCTCACCACCAAACACCCGCATAAGCTCATCTTCACAGCTTACATAAAACTGTGATGCACCTGGATCACCTTGCCTACCGGCACGACCTCTAAGCTGGTTATCAATTCGGCGCGACTCATGACGTTCGCTACCAAGCACGAATAAGCCACCGAGTTCTTTAACGCCTTCGCCTAAAATAATATCTGTACCACGCCCGGCAATGTTTGTCGCAAGTGTAACAGCACCTTTTTCGCCTGCCTTGGATACAATAATTGCTTCACGCTCGTTGTTTTTAGCGTTTAATACCTCATGTTTTACTCCGGCCTTTTTGAGCGCATCACTAATGACTTCGTTCTTTTCAACACTAACCGTTCCAATTAGAACCGGCTGGCCCTTTTCTTGCATTTCTCGAACTTCGCGTACAATGGCTTTTATTTTACCAGCTTCAGTTTTATAGATTCTATCTGATTTATCGTCACGTATAAATTTGCGATTAGACGGAACCTCCACAACATCAAGTTTGTAGATTTGGTGAAACTCTTCACTTTCGGTCATTGCTGTACCAGTCATACCAGCCAATTTTTTATATAACCTAAAAAGATTTTGGAAGCTGATAGTAGCCAGTGTCATTGATTCTTCTTGAATCTCAACACCCTCTTTAGCTTCGATAGCTTGGTGAAGACCTTCGTTATAACGACGACCTCTTAAAAGTCGGCCGGTAAAGTCATCAACAATAACTACTTCGCCTTCTTTTGTTACAACATAATTTTTATCGCGCAAAAATAGGGCCTGAGCTTTTAGGGCCTGTTCAAGATGGTAAAGACTCCTAATGTTCTCAGTGCCGTATAGATTAGAGATGCCAAGTATTTTTTCAACCTGATCGACCCCAGCTTCTGTTAAAAATGTTGTTCGGTGTTTTTCATCAACTGTATAGTGTTCATCTTTTTTTAGCTGTCGAATGATTTTTGCAAATTGTTGATATGCCGCACCGCTGGCAGTAGCTGGAGCGCTAATAATCAATGGAGTCCTAGCTTCGTCAATTAAAATTGAATCGACTTCGTCAACAATAGCGTAGTTGAGCTCGCGTTGACGGAGCTGGTCTGTTTCACGAACCATATTATCCCTTAAGTAATCAAAACCAAATTCGTTATTGGTGCCATAAGTAATGTCTGCCTGATAAGCCTCCTGCCTTGTGCAGGGTCTTAAGCGACTCATCCTTTTATCAAAATGACTATCATCATAATATTCAGAGTCGTAAATGTAAGACTCATCGGGCATTATTACCCCGACGCTAAGCCCCAAAAAGTCATATATCTGACCCATCCATCCGGCGTCACGCCTTGCCAGATAATCGTTTACGGTAACTACGTGCACACCCTTTTCTTCGAGTGCATTTAGATATACTGGCAATGTTGCAACCAGGGTTTTACCTTCACCGGTTTTCATTTCGGATACATTACCCTCGTGCAGAACCATGCCACCAATTAACTGCACGTCAAAATGTCGCTGATTAAGTGTTCTGGACGCAGTTTCTCGAACAAGCGCAAATGCATCAGGCAAAAGTTTGTCTAATGATTCACCTTTTTTCAACCTTGCTTTAAGCTCTTCGGTTGTAGCCTTAAGCTGTTTATCGGTTTTACTAGCATATACTTCACTGAGCTTGTTAACTTCTTTGACACGCTTTTTTAAACGCTTTATCGTACGCGCCTGAGGGTCGCCAAGCACTTTTTTAAGAACTTTTTTCATTTATCTCCCATTAATCGCTAACTAAATTAGTGCAATGTCAAAATATATTGTACCGCATAACTGGGGTTTTATGCGACGGTTAAAATAACAGCATTTATCCCCGCGGATTAAAACGCTTAAAAACTCCTCGGATTCTTGGTCTGCGCCGACTAATTGTTTGTTTGTCTTTATATTTTTTTAGTTGAACTTTGAGTTTAGATTCGACTAAATCAACGGCTGCAAAAATATTCTGTGCACCCTCATGAACAGTTATATTATCATTTGGTAGTTTTAAAACGACTTCGCAACTATACTGCTCTTTAGTCTTTTTAGCGGCTTTTAATAGTTTAACCTCGGCCTGGGCCGAGTCTCGGGCGCTTTTTGGCAATAATCTATCTAATCTGCCTATCTTTTTTTGGACATGTTTTTTAATATCGGCGTCCGTTTTAAAATGTACGCCGCTAATATCGGTTTTTAGCATTTTATATTGCCTCCTTACCGCCTAAATAACTTTTCAATACCTCCGGAACCATTACTTTTCCGTCGGCAGTTTGATAGTTCTCGATAATCGCTATAAGTGCTCTAGTGGTTGCAATTGCTGTGCCGTTGAGCGAATGCGCAAATTCAATCTTTCCGTCAGCGGTTTTTACTCTAATATTTAGGCTCCGGGTTTGGTAATCGGTGCAGTTTGAGCAACTGGTTAGCTCGCGGTATTGCCCATCCACTTTAGACCAATATTCAATATCATATTTCTTAGCTGCTGGTGCCCCAAGATCGCCTGAAGCAATGTTTACGACCCTATATGGGATGCCCAGTTTTTGCCAGATTTCTTCCTCTATTGATCTAATTTTTTCATGCACCTCTTTGCTTTGCTCGGGTAGGCAAAAAGCATACATTTCTAACTTATTAAATTGGTGGACTCTAAATAATCCCCTTGTGTGCTTTCCGTAAGTTCCTGCTTCTTTTCGGTAGCAAGGGCTGTAACCCACGTACATAAGTGGCATTTTGGTGGCATCTAAAACCTCGCCGGCATGGTATCCGGTTAAGGGAGCTTCTGAGGTGCCAATTAATGTTAAGTCCTCGCCCTCAATATAATATTCATTGCTTGCATCGCTATTTTTGGGAGCAAAACCTGCGCCCAATGCCGTATTTGTATTTACCATATGCGGAACAGTTAGGTAGTTAAAGCCTTTTTCAATCAATAAATCTAGGCCGTATTGGATTAGGGCCAGCTCCAATCTAGCTAGGTCATTCTTTAAAAAGTAAAATTTTGATCCGGCAACTTTGGCACCACGCTCAAAGTCTACCCAATCTCTTTCAACCGCTAAGTCTAAATGATCCTTTGCGCCAACCTCTTGTTGGCCGAATTTACTAATTTCAGCTGAATCGTTTTCGCTACCAATTGGTACGTCGTCAGAATGTATGTTCGGAACCTGGCTTAGCAAGCTATTAAATTCATCATTGGTTTTTGTTAAAAGCTCTTCACGATGAGCAAGTTCAACTTTAATTTGCTTACCCTGCTCAACTAAGTCATCCGACGGATTACCGCCTTTCATCGAATCCGATATTTCGTTGCGCTTGGCTCTAAGCTCTTCAACTTGAGCAATTAACGATTTTCGATCCTCATCAACTTTAAGCAATGAGTCGATATCAACCTTGTAGCCTTTTTGTTCTGATTTTTCTTTTACTAGTTCTGGGTTCTCCCGAATAAACCGAATATCAAGCATACTTTTATTATACTCTTATTTTGATTTGTTTTTAATTGCATCAATCGTCAATTGAGTGCGCTTTTTGGCATAGGCACAAAATTCGCAATCAGCCGATTCTTTGGGCATTTCATCACTTTCAAGAACTTTCTTAATTTCTTTTAGTGTGGGTTCTACCCATTTATCGCTGCCCTTGTATGGAAAAACGTTTGTCCTAAACTCGACTTTATTAAAAAAACCATCAGCCGTGGCAATGCCGTTTGCATATACAAAATAGCCTGTGTCGCTGACCTTATGACCTTCGCCCCTTAAGAGCCATTGGTAAACCTCCATTTGCCTTCGATAAGCATCGTGCCAACCGCCCTGCGGACCTAAGTTTGTAATTTCATCTTTTTTGGCTGTGGCTTTGTAATCAACTACAACTAGCTCGTCTTTTGAGTTAACCCACACATCGTCAACCCCACCAAAAATTAGCAAATTTGTTGGATCGTGCAGATGTTGGACGCCCGTAAAAGTATGCCGCCATCTATCAAGATTGGCGTGCTTGAATGGCTTAGCGTCGACTTTAAACTCAATTTGCCAAGGATGTTGTTCGTCTTTGTTCCGATAAGTATCAAACTCAGTTTTAAGAAGTTCATCGACGGCCGAGTTTATTAAAAATGGTGGTGAGCTAGGCTGGTCGATTTTTAATCTTTGCGCCAGCCAAAAACAACGTTGACATCTAATAAAATTCTCAATCCGGCTCCGGCTGAGCTTATACGGTTCTTTTTGTCCCGGCCTATAAGCCGGACTTCGTTCGTATGCCATTTGTGCTTTATTCTACCAGCTTATACTTAGGATTATGTTGTTGTAGTAACTGTACTATGAATTTTTCGGCGGTATCGAACATCTTTGAAAGTTTTGTGTTATTTTCAATAATCAAGTCATCATACAAAAAAGCGATTCTAGTGCCAAAGGTTTCCACGTCATAAATTGGATCATCAAGTAGAATCTGTATTGTATCAGGGCTAATATAGTCATATACCTCAATATTTTTGTCACGATTTAATAAAATAGTGTACTGATCTTTTAAGCTACCTTCTAGCTCGAGCTCAAGATACTTGTACGACATATGCTCCATGTTTTGTAGCTTGTTATTTTTTGAATTTAAAATAACGTGAGGTAACTTTATATCGTCGATAATAAATGCAAGCTCGCTATTGCCAAAGAAATCTTGACCTTGCCGAAGTACAAAGTCAAATTGACCGATGCGACCACTGAATGAATATTCATTATTTGATAGTTTGCTGAAGTTGTTGGCTTCTAAAAATATCTCAAAGTTTTTTCTTTTTTCTTGATCGTCAAGATTTTGAAAGTTATTTAGTGCAATGGTGTTTATCATGTCGAAATAATCTTTGAAACTACAGCTATAGTAGCCGTTTCGGCTCTAAGCGTAAACTCATGAATACTTAGTTGTTTTATACCTTTGGCCGTAAATTCTGATTTTTCCTGATCAGTCCATCCACCTTCTGGCCCAACTAAAACGCCAACTGAATCACTAGGTGAAATCTGCTCTTGACCAGCCATGTCGGCAACGTAAATATCGATTGATTTTGCATATTCATCTAGGGCTTCGGTTAATAAAATCGGCTCCCGAACGTGTGGTATATCACTCCGACCACACTGTTCTGACGCTTCAATAAGTATTCGTCTTGCCCTATCTATATCAAAACCAGTTTTTTCAGTCCTTTGGCTTATAATTGGCACGAAGTTTTTGACTCCAAGCTCTGTACATTTTTGCAAAACTAGGTCATTATTGTCTTTTTTTAATAATGACCAAAGTAGATATATATGTTTTTTGGGAATTGTAGGCTGAAGCTCAGTAACTAATTTTAGCCCTACAGAAAGTTCCTCGATTTTGTCTATCTTATAAAGTACGGTTTTAGTGCTGTCATCGAACAACTCAATTTGATCGCCCAACCTTAACCTTAAAACCCTAAGCCACTGGTTCAAAAGGTGTGGATCATGAACCCAAATATGTTGCCTAAGCTCAACTGGCCCACGCTTATCGTGTAGTCCACCAACGTAAAACCTGTGTATCTTCATTATTAATTAAGGGCGGAGAGTCCCGGCGAAGACCTGCCACGCAAGTGCTGATTTAGCAACTAAACTAAGGATTATATAAGTTCTCTCGCCATACAGATAGTCTGACCATTTACCCACTTTTTTGTATTGAAGCCACATGTTTACCGCAAAACAATTAAAGAATAAGAATATGCTTAGGTATATCCAATAAACAAAGGTTGGAACTCCACTACCGTAAACCGAAGCACCCCATACATAGATGGCAAAAACTACCCAAGGAATTATCCCGGCTAGAACTCCAACCCAATAACTAAACCAGTTTGGCTGTTTTGCGCCACGATTGAACAATTCCATTGAAAGGCCCATGATGTTCATTATTGCTGTTAGGGCAAAAATCATTAATAGTGTTGATAAGTCAAAAATGCCTGAAAGTAAGCTAATCGCAATCATCATAGTGCTAGCACTGATTGAATATTCAACCCATCTAGCCTTATTTACACCAATCTTAAGATCAGCTTCATAGCGTTTTCGATACCAAAACGCAACAACAACATGAGCTATCGCACTCATAAAAAAGAAAGCAGCTACTAAATATGCAAGGTTAACATCAAAGAGCAATGTCGATCCCTGGACTAAAACAGGTGACCCCGTAGCCTCAGTCGCTAATGTGTCTGTAGTTAAGTAATTTGTTGTGACTGGTTGGATGCCCTTATTTGGATCCGCTAGCACAAGCACCAATACGCCTTGTATAAAATGTAGTCCAGCAGCAACAAGATTGTACTTTTTTAAACTAGCAAATGTAATTTTTGATGTTTTAGATTTCTTTGAAAATGGTAATTTAGCAGTCAATTTTGACACGTCTTATTCCTCGCCAATTAATTTAATCTAATTCTATCCTATCTTTAGCAACCTAACAACACTAGCGGTTGATACACTCTGGGCTTAGAGGCGATTGTTCAAATTGCTGATATGAGCATTTATCTACGGTGTTCTGGAACTCACCTGAAGAGCCTTGGTTGTAGCCAGCCGGATTTTGAGGATTTGAACTCGAATCCCCCTGAGTCTGCCCAGGACTTGCGCCGCTTGATTGGCCAAGTTGACCAAGATCACTGTCTGAATCCACTCCTATACCTATGCCCTGGCTGTCACCGCCAGATTTTTGGTTGTCATCAAGCTGATAACCATCATTGTTATTGGTGGCCATAAACGCCACTACAAGAGCTAATCCAACAAATACAAAAATAATTATTGCATCAACCCAAGTTCTTTCGGTTTTTAAATCAGCTTGTTCAACTGACTGAACTTCATTAGCTGCCTCTTGATGAATGGGCTTGCTAACAGCGGGCTTACTTTTTGCTTTTACTGAAGCCTTTTTTTTACGTTTATGTGCCGTAGTCTTTGCCATAGTTAGGCTATATTTTATCATCCTTTGACCAATTTTTTAGAACAAAGCTAAACTCACTGCCCTTTTTATACTCAGAATCCAACAGAATTTTTGTGTGATGTTGAGTTGCTATTGTCTGCGCAATCGCTAACCCAAGCCCATAGCCACCGACCTGTTTTGATTTTGTCCTTGAAGCATCCGCTCGATAAAATCTTTGAAATATTTTTTGCTGATCAGCCAGCCTTATACCAACCCCTTGGTCTTTTACAAAGATCTGTGTGATATCTTTTGAACTTACAAATCCTACGTCAATAATTTTAGTTGGCTCACTATATTTAATTGCATTATCTACCAAAATTAATATTAAGCTAACCAGAGTAGGCTCGTGCGCCACGACAAATATTGAAACTGGTTTTTCAATTCTTAATTTAATCTGCTTGTTTTTTGCGCTTTTAATTGATTGTCTTTTTACAGATGAAAATACATTTGCTAAGTCAGTTTTTGTAAGCTTAATGTTTTGTTCGGGCGCTCTTGCTAAAGTTAAAAGACCCGAGGTTAGTTGTTCTAGATTATTTACTTCTTCTAAATTACTTTTTAAGACCTCCTTGGCTTCGGCAGTACTAAGGTTTTTTGACCTTAGAGTTACTTCGATCTCGCTTTTCATAGCGCTTAGAGGCGTTCTTAGTTCGTGACTAGCATCTGCGGTAAAGCGACTTTGAGCTTCCATTGCCTCTTTGATTGGTCTAAGGGTAAACTTTGCCGAGACATAGCTAAGATATGCACCACCTATCAGTACGCTTAGATTAAAAAGTAAAAGCCCCCTAAGCAAACCGGCTCGAGCTTCATTTTGATATTGAGTTCGCAATCTATCGAGCTCGTTAAGTAGCAAATTACGAGGAGCTTGACGGTTTACAATTGATTCCTGCTGACGTCTTAGTCCTCGTTCGAATTGACTATCTGCCATTCTATACATCGCAAAACTGGCAGTCATACTGACAAGCATTAATGCACAAACATATATAAGTGCAAGCTTTTTAGCAGCATCATTAAACACTTAACGATTCTCCAAACTAAACATATAACCAAAGCCTCTCCGGGTGTGAATCAGTTTTGGCGAATCTTTAAATGGTTGCTCAATTTTAGAGCGTAAATATCCAACATACGCCTCGACATTATTTGGTAGTATATCGGCATCAAAATCCCAAACATGTTCGATAAGCTGATCTTTACTAATAACCATCTCCGGATTATGCATAAAATAGCTCAAAAGCGCATATTCTTTAGCGGTTAAATCAATCGTTTTACCCCCACGAACAGCAACTTTGTTTTTTGTGTCTAGGGTAAGATCGGCATACTTTATGTTACTTGTTTTATGTGGTGTTGTTTTTCTAAGTAAAGCCCTTACCCTTGCTAACAATTCATCAAACGCAAATGGTTTTACAAGGTAATCATTAGCGCCTGAATCTAGCCCTTCGACTCTATCAGATATCGCATCCTTAGCTGTAAGCATTAGTATAGGTACATCGATATTACTTGCGCGCATAGATCGGGCAATCTGGACTCCATCAAACTGCCCGGGCAACATTCTGTCGAGGATTAACAGATCATAGTGGCCTGTTGTTGCGGATTGAAGCCCACTATCACCATCGGATTCTAGGTCAACTGCATAGCCTTCCTGGCTAAGACCCTTTTTTAGAGCCTGGCCAATTTTGTATTCATCTTCAACAACTAAAATTCTCACTAGTTTAATTTTAACAGCCCCTCCCTGAAAATATTCTGAGAAACTTTTTTAAAACTTTCAGTAAAGTTTCAGTTTATGCGCTTAAGATTTACTTAGCGTCTTGGAAAGGAGCGCAAATATATGAAAGTAAACAAAAGTTTTGTAGCCCTAGCGGTTACTGCAGGAGTAGTTGGAGCTGGAGCGCTAAGCGGACTTGCGTTGGCTGATTCAGCCGATGAAAAGTACCCACCGGTTGTCGATAAAATTGCTGAAAAGTTTAACCTAAATAAAGATGAGGTTCAAAAAGTATTTAATGAGCAACGTGCTGAGCATCAAGCGGATCATAAACAACGACTTGAAGAAAAGTTAAATCAAGCTGTTAAAAACGGAAAAATAACTGAAGATCAAAAGACCAAGTTGATTGCAAAGCTGGAAGAAATGCGTAAGAATCGGCAAGATCAAAGGGCCGAAAACCGCGAACAGCGTGAAGCAGTTCGTGATGAATTCAAGAAATGGGCCGATGAAAACGGCATTAACCTAGATGAGGTTATGCCAAAGATAGAGGGTCATGGTGGACCCCGTGGAGGTCACGGTCCATTTTAGTAAATTTAAACCGTAAATAAAGCCATACCTTAAAAAAACCGCCCTACCTCCGGGCGGTTTTTTTATAAATTATTTTTACGCTCAATCTCGTGTATTCTGTCATGATCAAGCCCAAAATAATGGGCTACCTCATGCCAAACTGTGTGAACAACTTGTTTTTTAACATCTAAAAAAGTGCGACTATACGACTCAATTGGATGCTTAAAAATCGTTATTTTGTCAGGAACTATTTTCATTGCACCCATGCGCTGAGGCAGTGGAACGCCTTCATACAGCCCAAATAGTGTTTGATCGCATCTTAAGCCAAGCTCTCTTCTCTGTTCAGTAGTCGGTTCATCCTGAGTTACGAATGCAATATTGTCAATCTTATCCCTGAATGTTTTTGGAATTGAATTTATGCCATGTTCGACCAGGTCTTCAAACTGTTCTTGAGTAACCCTAAACATTAGCCGTTTACCTCAAACATACTACCGATTGTTATACCGGCTAGAGTCGCTATCCCCCCGATTGCTAGTACTTTAAGCCCACTTTTGATTGGTGATGTTCCTAGGATCTTACCCTTGGCCCAGCCTAGTAAAAATAAGCCTGTGAATGCAATTATCACGCCATAAACTAATGATTCTGGGTAAGAGGCAAGGACAATTGGTGCCAGCGGTAACAGCCCAGCAAGCATATATGATAAAAACATCAGTACACCGCTAATTATGGGAATATGGTGTTTTTTGTCGTCATTTACACCGTCATCACTAATGTATTCACCTGCCCCCATTGATATTGCTTCAATAAAAATAGCCACCGTGCCTGCCAGTAAAACAAATTTTTTGTTATCCGAACCAACACCGATGCCTGCGATTAATCCAGTAGTTGAGACTAGACTGTCCTCTACCCCAAAGATAATGGTTCTTAAATATTGCTTGTCAGTTTTTTTGATTCTTTTCATAACTTTTTTGGCTTACCAGCCACCACCGCCTCCGCCTCCGCCGCCTCCGCCAGCGCCTCCACCCGAAAATCCAGAGCCTCCGCTACTTGAAGGACTAGCAAATGAGGAGTTAACAGCTGAGGTACTGGAAAGTATGTGATTAGTTAGAATAACGGAGTTAAAGGTGCCCATATTACCCTGATACCACTCGGGTTGAGTTGTATATATATCTTTAAATTGTTTTGCCCATGATCGTTCAACCCCAAATATTATGGCGTACGGCAAAAGTTTTTCGAATAACTCGACCGTCTTAGTTGGCTCATGAGCGGATTTGGCATACTTTGCTCCGGCTGACTGCAGTTTTCTAATCCTATCTTTTTCGGCAACTTCAATGTAGTACTTTAAACCCTTTAGACTTTCATGGGCTGATACGCCCAAACGTGAGCGCCTAGGCATAAGAGTTATAAGCATTGATATGACTAAAATACTGATCAAACCAATAAATCCGCCAATCGGGGCACTTAAGAAAAATGCTAAAAATGTAAGAACAATTGATAAAAATACTAATCCCCCCATCTTGCCGCCAACAAATTTTTTAGGATTTTTTTCATAATATCCCTCACTAGCCATTGTTGCACCTAAATCGTCACTAATTTTTACTACAGCTTTTGAGAGTTCTGGGTTGTATTCGCCAAGCTCCAACTTGCTCCCAACACTAAAAGTGCTAAATAACGCCCTGATTAATCGATCCTCATATTCGCTTAACTTAGATGTATCAGTGATTTTTAGCTCTAAACTATACTTTTTTGAATTAAAAAATATAGCCTTTTTTTGAAGTTCTTCGTTTATGGTGATGTACTTTTTTACAGCCAGATTAATAATTTCGGCTGTAACGTCGCGACCATCCAACCTATAATCTTGCAACATACCTGCTCTTAGCGGATCTACACCCTTTGGAGGTTTATATTCTGCGATTAAAACTCCCCTACCCTTGTAGTCTTTGCCATTACGCCACCAAATTACTGAAGCAAAACTAGCTAAAATCAGTGAAGCAAGTGCAAATATAAGATCCCTTTTGTGTTCTAACAGCTCATCTTTCCAGGTATACGGCGCAAACGTGTTGGCTTTAAAGGCAATTACAAAACTGAGCGTTTCGTATTGCTCTAAGTTATCGGTTACAGCCGTAATTGTTGTTGCCCCGTCAGCTTGGTTGGACCTATCTATAGTACATGGATAAGTTGACTGCCCATAAACTCCGGCAAAGCATTTTTGGGCAGGTAATAATTGGTTGTTCAGCGACTGCGGAACATGAATACGAGCCGTGACTTTTTTAGCGGGCTGTAGCCACTGGTCGCCATTTACATCCCAAAAAAACTCATCATGATCACCATAAAAACTAATCGGCCCCACTAAGCTATAGTCAATTTTATATCCATTCAAGCCAGTTACAGTTTTGTCTGGGTCTCCAATTTTTAAAACTAGGTTATCGTTTGATTTATAGGTCGTATAAGGAATAATTTTACCATTTTGGTCTGTAACTTTAAGGACCTCAACATTAAGGTTGTGGCCATTATATACGTCTGGTATAGCCCGTAATATACCATGATTGTTATCAGAAAAGTTGACCCATATAAGTTCATTAACGTTCAATGAACCATGTGGGTTATCTTTTGATAAATAATAGTCCGCCGAAAAATCCGTAATTACAAAGTCATTAACATCTGCATAGACAGCCGGCGAAAGAAAATATATAAATCCTGCAAAAAGAACAAAAAAACTCAATAATATTTTTTTAGCAATCATTATTCTGTCCTTAGTGCAGTTATCGGATCAAGCTTGCTAGCTTTACGGGCTGGCAGTAGCCCTGCGAGTGTTGCCACAAGCATTAAGAATAAAATTAATAAAAGAACCTGGACCGGCTTAAAGACTAAAAGGCTTTCGCCTTCACCAAGCTCAAGCTGTTTGGTTATTAACGGATTAAGACCAATCCCCAGTAAGATACCTATGATAGATCCAATTATTCCGCCCATTAGCCCAATCCAAGCTGCTTCAAAAATAAACAATTTATTAATATCTTTTCTGCGCATACCCAACGCCTTCATTAGACCAATTTCTCTAGTTCTTTCAAGAACGCTAATGTACTGGGTATTGATTATTCCAAAAACAGACGCAATGATTGTTATCAAACCAAAAACTCCCACCATAATTGTTAAAATGTTTACAAATTGGTTGATTGCCTGCTGAACATCTTTTGTGCTTTGCACATAGTAGCCCTTGGCTATTAAATTGGATTTGGCCGAATCAATATTTGCCTGCTGGGTGCCATCTTTGACCCTTACATAAACAAACAGGTATTTTTCATAATCGGCGGTGCCTTGGGTTGTAATATCATATAAACTTTTAGCGTCTGTTTGCGACAGTAAAATTGGAGACACACCAAAACTGAGACTTGTCGCTGGTTTTTTGGTTACACCAACTACTTCGAAGCTATAGGTTTTTTCTTCTGGTTTTACATCATTGGGGTCGATGCTATCTAAACTTTGATTAGTCGATAGTAGTTGTTGGAGTGTTGATACTGAAAAAGGCCTTTGAACAGTGATCCTAATTTGTTGTCCGATTGCTTCATCTGGACTATTAAAACCCAGAACGCTCAAATAGTTATCTGGTAGCAATACTTTACCCTGCGAGATATCACCTGTTTCTGGCAAGTCTCCGGCTTTAATTTCTGGTTTTTGAGCTGGATTATATGCTTCGGCACTGGCTGTGTATTTTTTTTGGCCATCACGGGTTACATAGCGAACATTTATCTGGTAACTCTCGCGGACATTTTCAACATATTCAAGTTTTTTTAGTTGTTCAACATCATCAGCCGTTACCCTTTTTATCTGCAGACTACCTGAGGCACCACCACCAATATCAAGTGAGGAGACAGATTCGTCATATTCTTTTGGTGTATCTGATGGCGTGCCATTATTTGAAACTTCAGGGTCTCGGCCAACAAATAACTCTGCTGGATCGTAGTTAGAACTAATGAGTTTATCGGTATAGTTTCTTAGGCCGTTACTGGCTGCAAGCGTTAAAACAAGTGTAAAGCCACCAACTGCTATAGCCAGTGCCGTCAAAATAGTGCGAAGCTTGGCTGCACGCAAGCTTCTTCCGCTTCGACGAGCAATATCAAAACTTTTCATCGGTTTTTAGCCTTTGTTTTAACATCAACTACCTTGCCATCGTGCAGCTTTATTTGAACTTGGCATTTTTTTGCCAAGTCCTCATCATGTGTAACGATAAATAAAGTTGTTCCCTGATTTTTACTTATGCCGAATAATAAATCCATGACCTTTTCACCGGTTAAGCTATCTAGATTACCGGTCGGCTCATCGGCAAAAATAATTTTTGGACTAGCTACGATTGCACGTGCGATTGCTAGGCGTTGCTTTTGACCGCCACTTAAATTTACTGACGGCTCGTGTATTTTATCGGACAGTTCCACTTTATCAAGCGCGGTAGTTATCATTTTAGCTCGCACGGTACGCGGGACGTCCGCGATCTCAAGCGGAAGGCTCACATTCTGAAAACATGTTTGATTTGCCTCAACAAAAAAAGACTGAAAAATAAAGCTCATGTCTGTAGCTCGAAACCTATCAGCTTCCTTTTGGCTCATTTTTTGAATATCTTGTCCGGCTACTATGACTTGACCACTATCGGCTTTATCGAGCCCACTCATTAAATGCATCAATGTACTTTTTCCGCTACCACTTTTGCCAATAATCGCAACCGTCGGGCCTAAATCAACCCGAAAATTTACAGCATCCAATGCTTTGAACTGATTTTCGCCTTTGCCATAAATTTTTGTTAAATTTTTTACCTCAATCACATCTATACCCTTTACCCACATTATACAGCAACAGTGGTAAGATATAACCTATGTTGATTAATGTTCTAATCAGGCAAAAGATTATGGGTAGCGAGCCCTTGCTAGAAAATTTAGAGTTTTCATTGCATGAAAAAGAACGAGTTGCACTTATCGGTCGTAATGGTTGCGGTAAAACCACCCTTTTTAGAATGATTAACGGTAGCGATACCGAATACGATGGGCTTATCGATATAAAAAAATCAGCAATTTTAATTAGCACCCAGCAAGAATTTAGCCCAAGCCAAACAAAGCTAAGCGTAGTGGAATATATATCAAGCGGACTACCCCGCTACAGCGAACTAAAAACTATAATCGATACCTACCCAAACAAAATGAACTCCAAGATGCACCTAATCCACCAGTATAGTGATGCTTTGGAGGAATTTAACAGACTGGATTATTTTAATGTAGAGCAAAATACAATTCAGTTACTTAATGATTACCAGATACCAGAGTCAATGGCATACAAACCTTTTAAAAATCTTAGTGGTGGTCAGAAAAGATTTGCTGAACTGGTTAGAGTTCAACTTTCAAAGCCAGATATAGCCTTAATCGATGAGCCGACCAATCATATGGATTTTATTGCAAAATCTGCCTTTATTAAATGGTTAAATGAGGTAGATTTTGGCGTAATCGTCATTAGCCATGACCGCGATGTGTTAAAACAGGTTGATAGAATAATCGAGCTAAAGGATAAAAAAGCCTTTTCATATAAAGGTGGCTACGATGAATACTTGATGCAAAATACTCAAAAAACCAGTTCAGATTTACAAAATTTTGAGATTGCTCAAAAAACTATTCTGAACCTTAAAGACAGGATTGAATATGCCAAAGCTAAAGCGCCTGGATATCGTGGTGGGGCCTCAAAAAACCCATGGATTGTTCTTAAAGAAAGGCTCGAAAAACAGTTAGTTAAGGTTGAAGCCGAAAATCCCAAGCCAAGTTTTTGGATTGACCAAGAATCTTCAGAAAACCTAAACCCCAAAATCAGCCAGTCTTATCATAAATATAAAGCAAAAAATATAAAGCTTGCCCACAATAGTTTAGACGAACAAAAATCCGAACTGGTAAAACTTGAGTCGGTTAGCCTTGGCTATACAAAACCGCTCTTTGCCCCAACTTCATTTAGCCTTGGGCATTTTGATAGGCTACATATAATTGGCCGAAACGGTGTTGGTAAAACCACTTTGGTCAGAGCAATTGATTCCGTATACAACAACCACCAACCAAAAACTCTTTTAGCTGGTCAAATAAAATTGAATAAAAAGTTAAGACTTTCTGTTTATGAGCAAGAGATTAGCGACAACCTACTCCATTTAACTCTTGAACAGGCGCTTGAAAAAACTCTCGAATCTGCCAAGCAAGCTATAAACTCCCAAGAAGTAAAAAGGCTAATGTCTGACTACCTATTTGACCCAATATCAGATGGACGCAAAAAAGTATCCGATTTAAGTGGTGGGCAAAAAGCTAGATTGCAGATAATTCGAATGCTAAGCACCAAGCCAAATATACTAATTCTAGACGAACCAACTAACCACCTGGATTTACCAAGTATTGAAGAGTTGGAGCAAGCCTTAACAAAATACAATGGAGCCATCATTTATATTTCGCATGATAGCTACTTCGCTAAAAATATTGGAGGGCTCGAGCTTAGACTTCAAGCATTAGACGCTTAACAAGCCAGTCCCTCGGTAAGATTGACAGAAACCAACCAGCCCTTGGGCCAGAAGTTTTACCAATCAATAGCTTATAAAGTGGTTTGAATAGATCGTCGGCGATTACTTCGCCTGACTCTTTAAATTCATATATGACCTTATGGAACCATTCGCCATCAGCATCTTTTGGAGCATTTTCAATCTTATATGCCAGTTTCATAAAATATGATCGTTGTTGCTCAGTAAATTCGGCATGGTTTACATTTTGGCGTAGTTCAAATTTAACATCCTCTGGAGCCCAGCTCTTTAGCCAGTTATCTATAAAATCTAGCTCTCTGTGTATTGTCTCTTTGTCAATATTTTTTGAATGTTCGGTTCTCGATATTATGTTAATCGTTTGGTCTTTATCTTTTAAGGCTGCCTGATAGCTAGATACTAATAACGAAAATGGCACTTGGCTAATAGTCGACTTAAGTCCTTCACTGCAAAGTCTTATCAGCTGCCTTTCTGATTCATTTTTATCAACTTTTGCTAGTAGTTCAGCATATTCATCAATTAATCTAACTACCCCTTCATTTTGGTCAAAATAAAGTAATTTACTCGGTTCATACCTAATTACAAAAAACCATACGACTTCTGGTGGTAGTATTTCAAGTAATTCAGCCAGATTTACGGTGTCACCGGCACTCTTGCTCATTTTTTTAGTGTCGCCAGTCTTGTTTATAAAATCATAAGCAACCGGTATAGGTGGCTGTGTGCCAAAAATATTTTTTACAATTTGGGCACCGGTATCATAGCTCCCACCAGCCGATGCATGATCGCGTCCAAATGGCTCAGCATTCACTCCAAGTAACCACCATCTAGCCGGCCAATCAATTCGCCAATCAAGTTTTACCATACCATTTGAATAATCGATCTTTTGCTTTTTACCCGATTTATCTTTATAGACAAGGGTTTTTGACTTTGGATCCAGGCTGACAAATTGACGCTTTTTTAAGTAGCCGTCTTCATTAATTTGGATCGGAGACCACTCATCGCCCAACTTATGGCCAGATACGTTTTCAAGAATATTCCTGATTGATGTAATGTTGTTAAGCGCTGATTCAATCGCTGGAGTAAAAAAGCCTTCCCTGTAACGAACATGTGACTTTTGAATGTCCATTTTAAGATTTAAAGTCTTGCATGCACCAACCAGATCGCTCAAAAAATATTCAGCATAAGAATGAAAGCCAATAACTGGTGATGGTACTAAGCACAGTGACTGACCTAGGTATTGAGAGAAATCTTCAGGCAGCCCTATTGGTATTTTTCTTAAACCGTCTAGATCATCAACAAAGTGTATGTGTTTAGCTTTTTTCTTGCGATGTTTTAGTTCTCTAACAACTACCTCGGCTGTAAGAACTTCACGTAAGGTTCCAAGATGATACTTGCCTGATGGCGACACGCCAGAAGACACAATAATCTCACCACCTTCGCTACTAGCAATTATTTGATCGACAATTTTATTTAGCCAATTCATAATAATTAGCTTACATGTTTTGAGCTGTTATCGCTAGCAATTTTAAGATATGTTAGCGACTTTGTAGACAGCCGTATCTACTGGGGTTACAATCTCAACCTTATCGCCAACTGATTTACCCATTAATGCTTGACCGATGGGTGATTCGTCGCTGATTTTTCCGTTTAGTGGATCGGCTTCAACAGTACCAACTACTTGGAATACTTTTTGTGATCCGTTACCCGATAGCTTGACCGTAGAGCCAAGTTGAACCATAACCGTTCCTTTTGGTTTTTTGATTACCTCCACGTTTTGGAGTATATGCTCAATTTCACTAATGCGACTTTCGAGCTTTCCTTGTTCTTCCCTTGCAGTTTGATATTCGGCATTTTCACTTAAATCACCAAGTTCTCGAGCCTGTTTAATTCTATCCGCTAACGGACTGCGCTGAGCAATTAAGTTCTCATGCTCTAACTTTAGCTCATCAATACCTGCTTGTGTTAAATGGAATTGTTTTTTCATAATATTAAGTCCGCTTGGTGTATTTACTCCTTAAATAAACATCCCTACAAATTCGTATTTAAATGATTTTATCAAGCCTATTCGGTTTTGGCTACAATATTTATAAGTTCGTCGACTGAAATGTTTTTTTGATCACCATTAGAGCGATTCTTTAGCTCGTGAAGTCCGCTGTCTGTGGTACGTTCACTCACAACTACTCTATAAGGCATGCCCATCAGCTCGGCATCTGTTAAGATTTCGCCAGCTCTTGCCTCTCGGTCATCATATATTACACTAACGCCTTTTGCTGTCAACTTGTTATAAATTTCATCTGCTGTTTTAACAACTTTTTCATCAGTTGAAAGCCTAGCTAGATAAACCTTAAATGGCGCCACTGCCTCTGGCCAGACTAAGCCCTTATCATCAGCAAAGCATTCGGTCATAACACCCATAAGCCGACTTACACCAATTCCATAAGAGCCAATGTACACTGGTTTGTTTTGACCATCTTCATCTGTGAAATATAATCCTAACTCCTCGGCTTTTTGGGTACCGAAGTTGAATATATTACCAACCTCAGCCGCTTTAACAAGCTTTAAATTATCTTTGTTTAGGCCAAGTTGCTCAACAACTTCATCGGAAAACACCTCATCGTTAATGGCGATTTTTTTATCTTTATCTAGATAGATATTATCCTCACCTGACGAGCAAAGTGTTTGAAACTCGTGACTGAACTGGGTAAATGCCCCTCCAGAGGCGTAGGTAAGATAAGTTATCTCGCCAAGCCCGAGTCGTTGATACACCCTCATGTAGGATTGGGTTACATCGTCGTAAAACTTTTGGCGGTCTTGATCTGATGCCGAATAGGAATATAGGTCTTTCATTAAAAATTCCCTAGCACGCATTACTCCGCTTTTGGCTCGAGTTTCGTTACGTAGTTTAGTTTGGAATTGATAAACATATTTTGGCAAATCACGGTAGCTCGCAATAAATTCCAGCATCATCTCAGTTATTGGCTCCTCATGCGACCAAGCCAACCCCACCTCTGTGTCATTTTTAAGTTTTGATTTAAACCACACGTCTACTGCACTGTCCGACCAACGATTAGTTCTTTCCCATAATTCTTTACGCTGAAGAGTGGTCATGAGCAGTTCGCTTGATCCGATACCCGCCATCTCTTCCCGAACGATTTGTATAATATTCTCAATGACCATCAGACCTAGTGGCAGATAAGCATACACGCCGGCTGAATCTTTGTGAATATAGCCTGCTTTAATTAACAACTGGGCATTTTTACTCTGTTCATCAGCCGGAAACTGATGCCTGGACTTTAAAAAAATTTGAGTTCTTCTCATAGCTACTTAAGTATTTTAATCTAAAAGATGTTGTCTTTAAACAGGTAAATGAACGCTACAAGATTATTTAACATATGAATATAGATTGCCGGCCATAAACTGCCCGATTTTTCACGCACAAACACCAAAACCATAGATAGTACAAAAGTGTTTATTGCGGCAGCCCATAGAGGTGCTTCTGAACCGCCTAATTGCAAATGAGCAATAGCAAAAAGAACACTTACAATTAATGCTGATACCCAGAATTTTAATCTGTATCTAAGACCACTAAACAAATAGCCCCTCATCAATATTTCTTCACCTAACGGTGGCAGGATTACAAGACTAAAAAACGCAATTACAAGCTCTAGGTTGTTTTTTAGATCTTCAAAACCCAAATCTTGCTTTTGATCAGTGTCTATCGATGGAATTAGAGTATATACAATTATTGAAACAACTAATAATATTGCGTAGTATCCAATAAAACCAACTGAGGCATAGCCTAAATCTCGCCACTGTGGACTGATTAACCCAATTTTTTTAAGTTGTGACTTCAAGCCGCCAATCAGTTTAAATACAAATAAAAACGTCAGCGCTTCAGTTAGTAGTATAAATATAAAGTTTAATAGTACTGAGCCCTCAAATAAATTTTCAACACTTGAGTTACCGTTAACAATTACCGACACTATGCCGATAATCAATGCAGATATAAGCTGGGTTGATAAGAAGATTGCTAAGGTAAGTAATATGACCTTAACTGGGTTACCAAAGTCGACTTTAAGTGGCTTTTTTGCTATTTTTGGTTCTTGGGCTGGCTTTGCAGCTTTAATAGAATCGTCTGACATCTACGATTGTAATTAGTACAAATAAAGTCAATAGAACCGCCATGCCAGTGCCATGAATACGCTCCTCCAGAGCCGGAGTTAAGGGCTTTTTTATCCATCTAAACATCAAGGTTACTGCAAGTCTACCCCCATCTAGTGCAGGAATCGGTAAAAGATTTATTACTGCCAAGCTTAGTGACAATACTCCGATTATCATAAGCATAAATGCTACACCAAGCGAGCCACTGTCCCATATTATTCTGGTAATGGCTACGATCCCACCAGTTTGCTCGGTAGCTTGAGTTTGGCCATTTGTACGAGCTTGATTATTAAAAGTAACTAAGCCTGCTATGGTTTTTCCTAGCCCTGATAAGGCCGAGCTTATACCCTTAAGTGTTAACCATGTAAGCTGAGTAGTAAAGCCAACTGCGGTAACTGGTGCACTCCAGGTTGATTGATATTGCGCTAGCTCAACCGGCACAATACCAAGATAGCCAACTGGGTTTGAACTGTTTTTGCTAGATTCAACTTCTTGGGTGGTTCTGAGGGTCGTTTTTAGCTCTGTTTGGTTCCCATTTTGTTTGACAGCAATTATTACCTCTTGCCCCGCAAGTTTTTGAGTTGTCTGCCTCAAACTTTCGGCTGAGGTTATTTTATTTAAGCATTCTGCAGATTCACCTATGCAGGTAGCTGGCTTGATAGAAAGGATGATATCCCTGTTTTCTAAGCCAGCCTGCTTGGCGGGCGACCCTTCATCAACAAAGCCAGCGGCTACATTTTGATTTATGGTTTTTGTATCGCTAGCAACCTTAAATTGATTCTCAACCACCTTTGGCATGCCAATCAGTGCCAGTAAAGTAAAGATTGCAATTGCGGTGATAAAATTCATGGTTACACCTGCAAGTAAAATTTTTACCTTGTTTTTTAAGCTTGTTGAGCCATATGAACCTTTTCCTTTATCCATATCATGCTCACCCTTCAACTTAACAAATCCGCCTAATGGTAACCAGTTTATGCTCAGTATCATTCCATCTTTTTGTTTTTTGCCGTAGGCCCTGGGCGGAAAGCCCAAGCCAAACTCTTCAACCTTAACACCAGCCCTTTTTGCAGCCTTGTAATGACCCCACTCATGGATCAAAATTAAGCCGACAAAAAGCAAGTAACCTAAAATTGCTAAAGCTACACTCATCGACACTTATTTTAACACAGCTACCCTTGTTTTTATTTTCCGTATCGCCTTTGGCGATTTTGATAATCTAAAAGTGCTTTGTTCGTATCTTCAATAGTAAAATCTGGCCAATACTTACTACTAAAATAAAGCTCACTATAACTTGAACGCCACATCATAAAACCGCTTAACCTTTGTTCGTTTGATGTTCTGATTATTAAATCGACTTCAGGAAGCTCGGGGTGATATACGTACTGATCTACCAAGGCCGGTGTAATCGCATCCGGATTAACTCGGTCTTCAAGCATTCCTTTTACGGCATCTACAATTTCTTGTTGACCGCCATAATTAAAACATAGAGCTAACGTCCCATTTTTGTTTTGTTTTGTTTTATGTTCAGCTGTTTTTATTGCATCTAAAACTTTTTTATCTAATTTATCACGATTTCCTACAATCAATATCCTTATGCCCTCTTTATGAAATTCATCTAAAAAATCATCGAGGGCTCGTCTAACAAGTTTCATTAAAAATTTTACTTCTGGTTTTGATCTGTCCCAATTTTCGGTAGAAAAAACATAGGCACTCACAAAAGGAATCTTTTTTTTGGTTAAAAGATAGAGTCCTACTTTATAAAAGTTGTTATAACCAGCCAAATGTCCTTGGATAGCTGTTTTGCCATTAGATTTTGCCCACCGACGATTACCATCAAGTATAAAGCCAATATGATCTGGCAGTTGATTTGTCATAGGATTATATGGTTAGTATCTCGGATTCTTTGGCTTTTAGAAGCTTATCAACCTCGGTTTTTTGAAGGTTCATCTGCTCGTCTATTTGCTTGTAAGTCCGTTCCATCGCGTCTTTGCCAATATCCTTGGCTTTTTCGCTAGCTTCAATTTTTTCGCGAGCTTCGTGTCTTACCTGTCTTAAACTAATCATACATTCCTCGGCCTTGTCATGTAACAGTTTAACGACTTGTTTTCGGCGCTCTTCAGTCATTGCCGGCATTTGAATCCTTACTACGCGGCCATCATCAACCGGATTTAATCCAAGTGACTGGTCATCACGGATTGCTTGAATTATTGCTTGTAGGTTATTTGGATCAAATGGTGATACTTGTAATAATTGTGCTTCTGGCGCAGTTACAGTTGCCACCTGAACGATTGGCATTGGCGTGCCGTAGGCCTCCACCACAACGCCATCAAGCATGCTAGGATGCGCTCGTCCAGTGCGTAGTTTTTTTAATTCCTCATTAAATCTATCTAGCGACTGTTTAAATTTTAGCTTGGCGTCGTTTATAACTTGATTTTCCATAATTCTCCGTTGGTTATTTAACTTATTATACTCTATAGAGCAAAGTTGAATTATATTTAATAATGTTGTACTCTATATTTATTGGTCTTGGTTAACGACTCGTGAGGAGGCAAGATGGATATGAGTGGGGTGCTCGATGCTCTGTTCATCCTGGTAGTGGTCATCGTCCTCGCCTTTTTCATCAGGCTTGGCTATCTTCGCCAGAAGAAGCGCTACCTGGCGATGCTCAACGACGAGAGGATCAACGATGACTGACCCAGAATTCATCGTACTAGCAGGCTATTGCCTGCTGATGCTGGTTCTCGCCTGCTGGATGTGGGTATCCGACAGGCGAGCAAGGGAATCAACAAGCCCCTGGGTCTTCACGATGTCGATATCTGCCATCGGACTGGTTGTTGCGTCCATGAAGCAATTTGGCGCAACCACAGCTCTTTGGCTGATCGCGATCGTGGTCACCTTGATCCTGGGCGCCTGCATCTGGGTCATGATGCTGTCCCCGCAACGGCGCCGCTACGGGCCATGAGACCAAAGTGGAAAAGCCCTCTGATGATGTTGAGCCTCGCTCCGTCATCAGGCACGGGCCTCGGTGCAAACCGAGGCTTTTTTAAATTAGGCGACCAATGGATTTTGTTTTTCGTTTTTTGTTAAGACATAGTCTAAGAGCCCATCCACCTCGGATGTAAAGTTGTTTATAATATTGCTCATATAAAATCTACTGACAACTTGCGAATTTTTAGGTGATTTGTATATAAGATACCTAGGTGGATTTATATCGTATCGGGTAACTATCGGTTGTAGTTTAGAATCTGGGAAGTAGCGATAGTGATTTAAACTTAATCTATCCTTATCAGAACCATGCCTATTTAGGATAGTTAGATATTCATATTCGGTGTTGGAATCAAGCATTGGTTCGTTAGCCCCAAGCACAACAGCAATCGAACTGGGTAAGTTGGATGTAGCTGGATACTCTTCAATTATATGAGTGTAAGTTTTTTCAAAAGTTCCCGGTTTAGTATCGCCAAAACTTACTACCCTTTGAGTCATCATCTGACCATTAAGCTCAAAATTATCGATATTAATAGAAAAGTAAGCTTTAATTGGTTGCTTACGTAGTAAATCAATTTTTTTATGAATTTTTGTCAACTCCTCAATAGTAAATTCAGCTAGAGTTTCTGGTCGTTTTTTTTCGAGTTTGACTGTCCCTGCACTTGCCGATTCGCCACCAAGAACTGGATGTTCTTTGTAGGCACACAGCGCTAATGTTGCCGCAGTTATCCCAAGCGCAATAAGTCCCCGTCGGCTGGGGATTTTTTGGTATATTTCCATAACCGTTGTAGTTTAGTTATTTACTTCGCCAAGCGCCATTCGTTCGAACCGACGGACAACGATATTTTCACCAAGCTTAGCAATATTTTCTTTTACTAAATCACCTACTGTTTGATCAGGGTTTTTGATAAATGGTTGGTCAAGCAAGCTCTTTTCTGCAAAATGCTTTGTAAGCATTCCTTCAACAATTTTATCTACCATCTCAGCTGGTTTTCCATCGGCTTTAGCTTTGTCGCTGAACTCTTTTTTCACAGATTTTTTATCATCTTCTGATACATCATCGGTGCTGACATATTCCGGGGAGCTAGCTGCAATATGCATAGAAATATCTTTAACAAGTGTCGTAAAAATTTCATTTTTTGCTACAAAATCGGTCTCACAGTTTACTTCAACTATTACGCCAATGCGATTGTCGTGTACATAACTGCCAATTACACCGCTTCGAGCTTCTCTTTCGCCACGTTTTTCGGCTTTAGTTAGTCCTTTTTTCCGCATTTCTGCTAAGGCTTTATCAAAATCACCATTTGCTGATACCAAGGCCTGTTTGGCATCCGTTATACCAACTCCAGTTAGTTCTCTTAGTCTTTTAATTTCATCGATTGAAATATCCGACATGTTATTTGTCCTCCTTTTTTGGTTCTTTAGTTTTTGGTTTTGACTTTTCATTTTCGGTTTGGGGCTCAGCTTCTTTAACTATGGGTTTGGGTGTTGAGCCAACAGATTTTGTTTTTGCTTTACCAGCAAGAATCGCATTTTTGACATATTCCATAACTAAGTTAAGAGTCTTAATGGCATCATCATTACATGGTATAGGAAAGTCAACTTGGGTTGGGTCAGCATTAGTGTCAACTAAAGCAATGACCGGGATAGCTAGTTTTTTAGCTTCACGCACTGCATTTATATCGTTAATTATATCGACTACAAACACAGCCCCAGGTTTAGCATGCATATCTTTTATGCCACCATATAGGTGGTTCATTTCATCAATTTCTTCTTGGAATCGTTGGACCTCAAGTTTGCTATATTTTGCAGATAACTCGCCACTTAGCATTTTGCTCTCAAGATCCTTAAGGTGTTTTATCCTGCCTCCGATTGTATTTTGATTTGTCAGCATGCCACCTAGCCAACGTTCAGTTACAAACGGCATGTCCGTTTCTTCAGCTACCTTTTTTACAATTGGCTGCGCTTGACGCTTGGTGCTAACTAAAAGGACTTGCTTGCTGCTAGCAGTAGTTTTTGTAATAAATTCAAGTGCTGCTTCTAGTTTTTCGGCAGTTTTTGTTAAATCAATTATATGCGTGCCCGACTGCTTGCTATGAATATACTCACGCATTTTTGGATGCCACCTGCTAGTTTTATGCCCAAAATGAGCACCCGCCTCTAATAGCTGTTTTAAGTCAACTTGACTCATAGAGATTTACGCTTAATCCTTTCACTTTGCTATGGAACTTACTCTTCATAAGGCCTACATGGCACATAAAAGAGAGGATTTTATTCCACGCTGTTTAATATAACTCTTATACTCTAACAGCTTTTGGCCACTTAATCAACCTAGTAACTCATTGACAGTAAAATAGTATTGACTTAAAGGGTTATAACAGATACAATACATCGGTTATGAAAAAAGGTGTTCACCCAGAAAATTATCGACTTGTTGTGTTCCAAGATTTAAACGACAACACGACTTTTTTAACACGCTCAACTGTTGCAACCGAAGAAACTATCACCCTTGATGGAACTGAATATCCACTGGTAAAAGTTCATATATCTAGCTCTTCTCATCCATTCTACACAGGTCAAGAAAAGTTAGTCGACATTGAAGGACGCGTAGATAAATTTAAAGCCCGCCGTGAAGCTGGAGCATCAGCTTTAGAAGCAAAAAAAGCCAAAGCCGCTAAAGTTGCCAAGCCTGCTAAAAAAGCCAAGCCTGAGCCAAAGACCGAAGAATCTACCACCGAAGCAGAATTGACTACTAAAGAACCGTCCGCTGAACAATAGCAAAAATTTAACCTATCCCCCTAAGTTATTTGATTACTTTATTGGGGGATTTTTATTAAAATAAGCTAGGAATATATGGACAAAAAAGAACAACAACTGAGGGGCGAATATGCTGAGCTTCAAAAAAAACTTGAAGATCAGTCTATATATTCGTCAAAAGATTATCCAAAAATTGCAAAACGTCAAAAATATCTTGAAGATACCTTAAAATTATTTGACGACCTCAGCCGCTTGCAACGTCTTGAATTAGAAACTCATGCCCTAACTGAACTTGATGGCGAGTTATCTGAGCTCGCAGAGGAAGAGCTTGAAGATATAAGGGTAGACCGGCTCGCTGCTGAACAGGCTCTAGTTTTAGCCCTTACTCCAAGGGACCCCAACAACGATCGTGATGCAGTTGTCGAAATCCGCGCTGCAGCAGGTGGTGATGAGGCCAGTTTATTTGCAGGTGATTTGTATCGCATGTATCACCGTTGGTGCGAAAAGAATGGATTCAAGGTTGAGATTATTAGTGAGAGTCCATCGGAGGCCGGTGGCTATAAGGAAATTATTTTCATGGTTCGTGGTGATGAAATTTATAAAAATCTTAAGTTTGAGGCTGGCGTGCACCGCGTCCAACGAGTCCCAACTACTGAAAGCCAAGGTCGTATTCACACTTCGACGGTAACTGTTGCGGTCTTGCCCGAAGCCGAGGAAACGGATATCGAAATTAATCCTAGTGACTTAAAAATTGATGTCTTTAGATCAAGTGGGCCTGGTGGCCAAAGTGTAAATACTACCGATTCGGCCGTAAGAATCACTCATATTCCATCCGGTATTGTTGTGAGTATGCAAGACGAAAAATCGCAAATAAAAAACAAAGATAAAGCGATGAATGTTTTGCGCTCTCGCCTTTTGCAGTTAAAAATCGACGAGGAACAAGCCAAGATGAGCTCGGCACGAAAAAAACTAATTGGTAGTGGTGATCGATCGGAAAAAATTCGAACATATAACTTCCCACAGGATAGGATCACCGATCATCGAATTGGCTATAGTCGCTCTAATCTGCCATCTGCCCTTGATGGTAACTTTGAAGATATTACCGAACAGCTTTTAGCCTATGAGCACCAATTACTTAGCGATGGAGAGTAAGGATTGGCTTAAATTAGCCGAGCAAAAACTAGATGATTCAGGCATTTCAAGCGCTCGACTTGATGCACTAATTTTGCTAGAAGACAGTTTAAATAAAGATAGATCGTGGGTGCTTGCAAACCCAAGCTTTAAACTTAACCCAAAAATTGTTAGCGAATTATATAAAAAACTTATAAGACGTACTAGTCATGAGCCTCTTGCATACATTAGGCAAAAGTCTCATTTTTTTGGCAATGAATTTATGGTTACTGCTGATACATTGGAGCCTAGGCCAGAAACCGAGACCATGGTCGAGATAATTCTAAACCAAATAAAAAAACCACCTCTGATTGTTGATGTTGGTACTGGTAGCGGAGCTATTGCAATAAGCCTAAAACTTAAACTACCCTCAACCAGAGTGATTGGCATTGATATAAGTAGTCCCTGCATAAAAGTCGCAAAAGCAAATGCTAAAAAATTATCTGCGGATGTAGAGTTTTTGGTTGGGAATTTATTAGAGCCTGTGCAGGGCTTAGATCTTGGCTCGGCAATTATAACAGCTAATCTTCCCTACGTGCCGGACTCGATGACAATCAATAAATCAGCAATGTTCGAGCCTAGCATTGCCATATTTGGTGGTACGGATGGCCTTGATTATTACAGACATTTTTTAAAACAAATTGATCAACTAAAAAATAAACCAAGTTATGTATTAACTGAATCCCTGCCCCCTCAGCACCAATCGCTAAAGTCGATAGCTAGCAATCACGGATATTCACTGAATAATTCCGAAGATTTTATCCAGGTTTTTACTGCTGAGGTAATGCTTCTAGCGTAACTTTGACTTTTTGTTCTTTACCGTCTCTGATTATAGTTAGCTCAACTTCGTCCCCAACTTGATACTTAGCCAGAGCGCTCGTTAAATTGGTCTTTTCATCTATTGCTACGTCACCCACTTTTGTGATTATATCTTTTTCTTTAAGGCCAGCTTTTTCAGCAGGACTGCCTGCAATAATTGGCGATTGACCGTCTTGGCCAGGCGCTAAATACGCACCGCGCTTAGTATCTAGATTGTAGGTATAGGCATATTCGTCGTTGAGCGACACGTATCTGACTCCTAAATATGGTCGTTCTAGTTTACCTTTTTCCAAAACCGAGCTAATAATTCCCTTAACATCATTAATCGGTATGGCAAATCCAATGTTTTCGGCTCCATCACCAGCTACGGCTGTGTTTATGCCTATTACTTCGCTATTCATATTAACTAGCGGTCCTCCGGAGTTGCCCTGATTAATTGATGCATCTGTTTGGAATAGATTAACTAGCTCCTCTGAAGATCCAGACCCATTACCAGCTGTGACCGAACGCCCATAACCCGAAATAATCCCACTGGTTACAGTATTTTGAAACTGCCCCAAAGCATTACCGATAGCGATAACTTTATCACCAACCTTTACTTGAGCTGAATCACCTAACTTAGCTGGCACTAATTCCTTGCCTTTTGCATCCTTAATTTTTAAGAATGCGACATCTAGCGTATCACCATCATTTGTTTTGCCGATTACTTCGACTTCACTCAGCTCGGTGCCATCCGATAAAGTAACTGAAACTTTGCTAACACCATTTGGTATGACGTGCCTATTAGTAACCACAATTCCCTCTTTGTTGATAATAAACCCTGTGCCGGCGCTTTGCTGTTCTACATTCCGGCTAAATCCAAAAATCGACTGAACCGTCCCGGTGCTTGTTACATTAACGGACACAACACTTTGCCCAACCTCTTTTGCGATGCCCGATATCAGCTCACTCTCTGATGAGACAACTCGCTGTTGGGTCGAGGTATTGCTAAGCGAATTTTTTGTTTGTTGCTTAGAGCCAAGCCAGCCACCAAAAAATCCGACCCCCAAACATGCCAACAGTAACAATAAAACTATCGGCCATTTAGCATTTTTGCTTTTGCCATAAACATCTTTAGTCGGTTTGATTATTGTATTTTTTGATAATTTTGCCATCTGTCCTCGTTCCTATTATTTGCTTTGTGTCTAATCCCCTATTTAATAATTAGCCAACGACTTTTCCTGACCAGTCTGATAAAACCAAAACAAGGGCTAAAATAGCCGCCATTATTCCAATCAATTGCTTGCGGATTTTAATTGTAAGTCTATCTGTTTGATGCAGATAATAAAGCGCAGCTAGACTATAACCAACAACTGTTAAAATTAATACAACTTGCGATATTACTCCGTAAAACAACATCCAGTGGGCTAAAACAAAGGTTAAGCTAGCCGATACAAAAGCCCAGCAATGTGAATATAGATTTGTATTTTCCTCATCAAAGCTAGTCAAAAAATGTCTGGCGCTTACATACGTAATTGCCCAAGTTCCAACCACGAGCACAGCTACAACTGATCCGCCAAATTTGATAAATAGTGCACTAAGAGCTAGCAGTTGACAGATTAATGCCTGCGCCGATACGCTTAGCAAATCAGATCTAGGCTTTAGCACAATCAACCAAACACCAAATATTACTGCCCACAGTAGTTGCCACCATTGAGTCGGTGTACTGCTCATAAATATTACAAATGATATAGATACTAATATATCTACGCTATTACTTAAAATATGGGCCCACCAGTATCTTGGTCGCACGGCTAACATCCGCCATTTGCTCAACAGCACTAGTGCAATCGCAAGACCTACAAAATCAACTCTTACAAATATATATGACCAAAAAGGCACCATAGCCACCAAAGCTATATGAAGAATGTGCGAAAAGCCCTTTTTTGGCTTAATTTTGCTCGGTAGCTGCTTCATCTTGCCCCAGTATTATAACAAAATCGACGTTACCTGGCGTGATGCCTGATTCGTTTGGCATAGTGGTAACCGCTGTGGTTTTTAGGCGCTGTTCTAGATATCGTTTGGTATATTTTTTGGTACCTTTTGATAGGTCGACTAAGACGGTTTTTGGATAATTTTTACTTGGTGCGTCAGCTACGGTCGTAACTATATAGCCAAATGATCTTAGCTCTTCAGCCTTTCGACTTGCCATACCAGCAGTGTTCGTACCATTATATATTGCCACTGTTGCGCTCTCATTTTTCAAAAAGCTATCTTTTAGGGTGTTTCTTACGTAGTTTTGAATATCCTTATAGTTACCTTGCCCAGCTTTAGGTATTACCACCGACAGCCCACCAATATTCGAAGTAGTTATAAGCTGATTAGGCGGTGTTACTAAGTCTAGTGATTTAATGCTTGATGATGGAATGTTTTGAGTAAGCTCATAAAGTCGCTTTATTTCGCCAGTCGAATCAAAATTTGTCCTAACATGCTCGCCTAAATTAGTAACTAATTCAGTCACCTTTATAGGGTTAGCATATGTACCTACGCTTAAAATCTTTTCTTTAAATGCAATCAGCATTTTTCGTTGATTTTCGTTTCGGTCAAAATCAGTTGCAACACCATAGCCACCAGCCACACCCCTTGCCCTACCTAAAAGTAAAGCTTGAGTACCCGTTAAATGAACTTTACCGGCTGGTAGTTTTAGTGCGTTGCGACCATATTCCCAATCAAAGTTAGGGTCATACACAGCCTCATCAAGAGTAATATCTATTCCGCCAACCGTATCAACAGCTTTTTTATAAGCCGTAAAGTCAACCATAACGTAATAATGTATAGGTATTCCAAGCACACTAGATACTGTATCCTGAAGCGACTTTATACCTTCCTCTTCTTGCTTATTTTTATCTTTGCTTGATGATGCTTCTTTGCCGTTATTGTAAACCGCATTTATTTTTGTATATCCACTTTTTCCGGGCGGTTTAACATAAAAGTCGCGCGGAATACTTAAAAGCGCTGCCTCTTTTGCTAGTGGATCAATACTAGCGACTAATATTGTATCTGTTAGCTCGCCACCGGGGTGATTTTCGCCACCCTTACCTATTAATATAATGTTTATACGACCATCACCTTCGCCGTTTAGTTTGTTTATGTCAACCTCTGAAGCCAAAGCTGGTGCATTACCACCACCTCTAAAAATATTCTTGTTAGCAATATACAATTTAACGCCAAAATAAACGCCAAAAGCCAAACCAGCAATTAAAAGTACCAGAGCCGTTCTTTTTAGAATTTTTTTTACTGAAAATTTACGAGTTTTTTTGGTTTTGGTTGATTTTTTATCTGACTCTGGTAATTCAACTGACTCCAGATCGCTGTGATCAAAAACCATGTCAACGGTGCTATCTTTAGATTTCATCCGTGCGCCTGTAGCGATAGTTGTACTACGCATCGGTGTAAAACCAGGGTTTGTTCGATTAAATCCATCTATTGAAGGATTATTCCCAACCATTGCGGGTTGATAAGAACGGTTGTACTTAAGTGATTTATTATTGGTGTTGGGCAAAAACCCGTCCACCGATCCGCTCTTGCCATTCGGCTTATCAAACTTCTTAAAATTGTTCATAAAATCAAACCTTAGTATAGCATTTTTACTCATTTTTGGTCTAGTTAAACTTAATCGTTTTTGCTGAATTTTAGCTGAGACCAAGAACTATCCAGTATAATGATATGGAATGAACGAGCAGCCACCGGCAAATCCAACGCCTCAAAACTCACTTTACCCAAATCCTACCCATGGACCTCTTTATTCGCCGGAGCAAACCCCCTTAAATCAACAACCGCAACAAAGCACCTTAAGATCAATTATTTCAACTTTACTGCTAATTGTTGGAGCAATGGCGATTGCTTTTTCTATATCGTTTTTTGTCTTTCAGTCGTATCAAGTCGAGGGTCAAAGCATGGAAACAACTCTTCAGAATGGCGATAGACTAATCGTCAACAAACTACCTGCCACGTTGGCAAAAGCCACAAGTAAGGATTTTGTGCCTGAAAGGGGTAAAATTATAATATTTGAACAAACTGGTGGTTTTGAATCATCAAGTCGGCACCTAATAAAACGTGTCATTGGTGTCCCGGGTGATCGGGTTGTGGTAAAAGATGGCAAAGTAACGGTATATAATTCCGCTAATCCAACAGGTTTTAATCCTGATACATCTGGCGAATATACAGCTCCAGAGACAACCAAGATTACCTCTGGCAATGTAGATATAACTGTTAAAGAAGGTCAGGTTTTTGTTCTTGGCGATAACCGAGCAAACTCGGCCGACTCCAGAATTTTTGGCGCAGTTAATTCTAGCAGTATAACCGGCGAGTTAGTTATGCGAATCCTGCCTCTAAATAAAGCCGAGATGTTTTAGGCTATAAACTGAGTTTTTTATTTAGCTTGGCAAGATCGGCCTCGTTTTTGTAGCTAATTACTATTTCGCCACCCACCGAACGTTGCTTGTTAACCGTTTTTAAGCCCAACTTATCTGTTATTTTTTTAGCTAGTTCATCCGCACCCTTCACAGTCTTTGCTTTTGGACGATTGTTTAAAACAAATACTTCAGCTTGCCTTACGCTCAACTTTTCTTTTAAGATTTTTTTAAGAAGTTCGTCTTGTAAGACTGGATATTGTCTTAGCGCTAAAATGGCTCTGGCATGTCCTTCGCTTATTTGGCCCTGCATAAGTGCCGTTTTTGCACTATCTGGTAGTTGCAATAATCTTGCAGTGTTACTCACGGTTGACGGAGCTTTACCAAGTTTTTGAGCTATTTGATCTAACTCAAGACTAAACTGCTGTTGCAGTCGATATATAGCTACCGCTTGCTCTAATGGACTTAAATCAACTCTTTGAACGTTCTCAACTAAAGCCATTTCAATCTGTTCTAACTCTTCTAATGACCGCACAATTGCTGGGATTGTATCGAGTTTGGCTGATTTAGCAGCTCGCCAACGTCGTTCGCCAGCAATAATTCTGTAGCCTTGTTTATCCTTTATTACGATAATTGGCTGCAATACTCCGTGTCGTTTAATTGATGTCATTAACTCATTTAGAGACTTATCATCAAAATTACGTCTTGGCTGCTTAGGATTTGGCAAAATGTCAGAAATGAGCAAATTTTGTACCCGATTCTGGTCTTCCTTTATAAAGCTTGTATCCAAGCCTTCTGGAATCAATGATCCAAAGCCTCTACCTAAACTACTCCGCTTAGCCATAAAGCTTTCCCTCCAATTCTTTTGCTAAAGATTTATAGGCTTTTGCACCCTTACTCCAACTATCGTGTTCAAGAATAGTTTTTCCAAAACTTGGTGCTTCTGCTAGCCTTACATTTCTTGGTATAACAGTTTTAAACACTTTAGAACCAAAATGAGTTTCGATCTCTTCTTTAACCTGATCCGATAAGCTGGTTCGGCTATCGTACATGGTTAAAACTACTCCCAATAAGTTTAAATGTGGATTTAGTGATTTTTTTACCTCTTGTACAACTGACAGTAATTGGCTAAGTCCCTCCATTGCATAGTATTCTGTTTGAACCGGAATCAGTAAATCAGAGGCTGATGTTAAAGCATTTATAGTCAGTAGCCCGAGTGATGGTGGGCAATCAATTAAAATATAATCATACTCCAGTTTATTGATCGCATTTTTTAGAACAGACTCTCTCCCGTTAAGATCAACTAAATCTACTTCGGCTGAGGCTAATCTGGCGTTTGATGGTAGTAAATATACATTTTGCAGAGTAACCTGACGCACTACATTTACTGCATCAGTCTTCAAAAACAGTACGTCGTACAATGTTGTATCTAGGCTATGCTTATCTATACCAAAACCACTGGTTGTATTGCCTTGTGGATCTAAATCAACAACCAATACTGATCTGTTAGACTTTGCAAGATAAGCAGCCAAATTTAATACGGTAGTAGTTTTGCCTACTCCACCCTTTTGATTCAAGACCGCTATTATATGTTTTGCCATTAGCTATTTATATTTTACTCTTTTATCAGCTACCTGTCTGCTAGTATCCCACTAATGTATTTTAATGAATTTTTATAGCCTTGTTCATCAGCTAAAAATGCAAGGTACGAACCTGGGTTTTTTTCAAATAGACTATGCATCAGTTTTACATCAAGCCAATTTGCCTGTTTTTGTCTTAAAAAATAAGGTAGGCTGGTATATGGCCACTTACTAAATTTATCTGCCTGTAGGATTATATGTCTTGATACATGAATCAAAAAATCAGTGTTATCAATGTAGCTTGCTTTATAGGTTCCTTCAAAAATCGGGCCAATTTTTCGATATTTTGAGTTGTAGTAGCTAGTATATGAGTTAGATAAACTGCGCATTAGCAGTGGCATAGCCAGTTTATCCTCTTTTTGATATAAAAGTAGCTGAATTGAGCTAGATGTTAAACAAAAACTGATTAAACTAAGTTCACCCCTGTAATCGGGGTATTTTCTGGCATATTTATCGTGGTTTGCTTGCCCATCAAGATACCTACTGAGCAATAATTCAAAGTATTTATAGTCATCTTTGTCCTTAAATAATAGCTTATTACCGATTGATTTATTAAAAACATGGTAATATGCATTCTCATGCAGTGATTTATCGACGTTTTTCCTCGGCATACGACTATATTAACCTAAAGCATTTTGTTATGCAAATATTTTTTAATTCTGGGTTCCACCTTCCTATCTATAATTAGTACTATTTCTGTTACTGCAGGGTGGAACCTAGCAAACAACATAAAATGTATGTTGTTTATAGTAAATTAGGTAAGTTCGCTTGCTCAGCGTGTTAATTTGGGTTTGTGTGCGATATTTTAGTTAATAATTGCCCGATAATTCTATTTTATGTGGCAACGTTTACATTAATATTTAATAGCATATGTGGTAATTTTACCGATTTTTTTGATCACACATCCCTGCTCCTTCAAATTTAATCTAACCTATATCGAGGTATTTTTGAATAAATTATTTACTCAATAAATATTACTTCCTACCCCTGTTAGATTGTGTTTTAGCGACTGCATAATCACAATTAATAATTTTTTGGGGAGCAAAGTTTTACTGACCTATATATGCATCAACTGCGTTTACTGTAAAAGTTCTTGGTTGATTGTTCGTTGGATCTGTAAAAGTCACTGTTTGGGTTGACTCAGATGTGTTTACTACGACCCACTGTTTTGACCATCTACGCGCATATATTTGCCCATTTTGCATCATAGAGCCAACAGGCGTACCAAAATCGATATTAAAGTATGGTGACCAATAATTATCACCAGTGTGTATGCTTGTATAGCCATATGCCGACCCATCCCATAGGACTCTTTGTGTGCCTAGTACATACCTAATGTCAGCCTCTACGGATGTACTGCCAAATAGCATAGCCGAACCTGCGCTCTTTGCTGCATCATATAAACCTTTGGTGAATCCTAGCCAATAGTCATCCCATGAGTTGTTATTTGTAGATCGGTGATAGCCCTGAGGTGTTATGGCCGAATATTCGGCCATAAGAGCGTTCATTGTAGGTGCAACCCGTCGCCACCAAGCTTGGGCAGATGTACCATCGTTTGAACCTGCTTCACCACTTACAAACCACCAAGTGTTACCAACAACGTACTTGCCCTCATTCTTTAGGACTTTAGCTACATTGTTCATGTAGCTTTCAACCGCATTAGACCAAGCATTTTTATCGGCATACTTAACGACTAATTGTCCTTGGGCATTTTTTATATAATATGGCCAAGATGTGGGTGTTGTTCCGCTCGATACCAGTACATTATCAAAGAATACTCCATCATACCCTTGTGCTGTTATCTGTTCTCTTAAATACGCCAGCGATCTTGCCTGAAAGTTAGGATTACCGGCATCCGCCATAAATGCTTTTGTAAATCCTTGGTAGGTTAATGGCGTTCCGTTAGATGAGTAAAGCATCCACTGATCATTAGGTACATTTTGATCATGCCACTTAACCTCTTCTGCAGGGATTGTAGTATAATGATTCATCCTGGTTGTAGCGTTTACTGTTTGAGTGGCCTGCACTGCATCCCAAGTCGAGGCACCATTGGCAGCTACCACCTCTGATACAATTTTGTATGGGATTATCCTGGCTCGAGTTGACTTACCTGCCCAGTAATTTTTAAATGCAGTTTTATTAGCCTGCTGATGAGGAGCAATTATTAATAACGAAGTTGCGCCAAGTTTTGAAGAGTCAGTAAATACCCCATCAGTTAAGTTGTAAGCCGCTACGCCAGAATTTAAGTATGTGTTAGTACTCGGGGGCGGTGGAGGAGTTGGTGTATAAGTCCGGTTGTAGTTGGTTAGCAGTACGGATAAGTCTGGTACATCTACTTTACCTGAGTTATCAAAGTCAGCGTCTTTATAGGTAGTACTATCATAGTTCTTGAGTAGTAAGGATAGATCTAGGGAATCTACTATGTTATCACCATTAACGTCACCTGGTAGATTGGGGTTTAGGGCCATAGAAGAATATATGTATATTCCACATAAAAGAGCGAAGACTCCTACATAGGTAACTAAGTGTTTAGCTGAGAATGTTACTTCTGATAGGTAGGTTTTGTTGGGGTTTATGTTTGGCATGCGAGTTAGCCTTAAGTGTTATGGGTTAGATTATACTTAAACATCCGGAAATTACAATTACCTCACTGGAGGGTAAAGTTTTGCAAGATCAAATATAGCAGTTGTGTATCCACCTTTATTTGCGCTGGTATTGGTTTTTATACCAAAGTAATCTTCTCTTTCGCTAGTAGTCCCAGGAGCCTTGTTGTCGTTGCCCTTATAGATAATGTAGGTTAAGATTCTCGAGCCATATGACTTAGCTCGTAAGCTATTAACCTTGTCTTTTATGCCTATACCGGCCTGGTCATATGTCATACACAGAGGCCAATTATAGTTATTGTTTAGACATCTCCCGTTATCGCTTGAAATTCCGTCTTCAGTTATACAAATTGGCACTGTACTGGAGACTCCTTTATTAGCTAAAGTCGCGACCATTCTATCTAGTTTAGCTACACCGGATCCCCCGGGAGGGCCATATGGGTGCACGACCCAACAATCTACCATGGTTTTCATATTCGGCTGTGCACTAAACATTAAATCTGACCATTGAGATGAGCCGGTCCCACCGTCGTCGCCTTGTGCTAACAACTTAACATTCGGGTTTTTCGCTTTTACTCTGTCATATAGGCTCTTAAAGCTATTTGCATATGCAGTACCACCTGCTGGCCCGGGTTTAGCCCCGTATGTATAGCTATTTTCGTTGCCCCATTCGATATAACGCATAGCGTACTGCCCATAGCCAGCACCTGGCTGACCTGTCTGCCAGAAAGTCCCACCTGGGCCAAATCTTGCAGCTACGTCACCCATTGTGCCACCGTCAGGCGGTGCAGCATCAAAACCAACAAGTAAAATTAATTCTATGCCCTTTTGAGCCGAGCTTAAGAACAGACTATCTAGACTAGATGGAGTAACATTGTAACTTTTATCATGACTTCTAACCAACTTAATACCAACACTTTGCGCAGTTGTTAAACCTAAGCTTTCGGCTCCGCCCGCAACAGAACCAAGCTGGAAGCTAGTTGGAGTTGTGCTTGGTGGTGGCGGTGGTGGTGTAAGTGTTTGTTTAGTCCAGCTTAAATTAACCGATGCACCACCGACTTCTTCGTAGTATTCGTATCTGACTGTGTGTGAACCAGCGGTTAAGGCTTTTGATGCTGTATAGGTTGTTGGGGATTGTCTTAGCCACTTATCAATTATTAATTGATTATCTATATAGAGTCTAGCACCATCATCAACGGTTGTGGTAAAGGTATAGGTTGCGTTTTCAAATGTGAAGTTACCTTCCCATCTAACTGAGAATGTATCGCCATCAATGGTTGGATCGGGTGAACCACCTAGCCAATCAAAGTTAATTGCGCTGTCTATTTTGGTTAGTTTTAGGTTGGTAAAGTCTGAGTTGTCATAATACATACCGCTAAAAGAGTTATTGGGTATCGAAGTAGCTGTATAACTCTTCCCATAATTAGTAAGTAATACGGATAAGTCTGGTACATCTACTTTACCTGAGTTATCAAAGTCAGCGTCTTTATAGGTAGTACTATCATAGTTCTTGAGTAGTAAGGATAGATCTAGGGAATCTACTATGTTATCACCATTAACGTCACCTGGTAGATTGGGGTTTAGGGCCATAGAAGAATATATGTATATTCCACATAAAAGAGCGAAGACTCCTACATAGGTAACTAAGTGTTTAGCTGAGAATGTTACTTCTGATAGGTAGGTTTTGTTAGGGTTTATGTTTGGCATGGATATTTTATCCTTTATTCAACTACAAAATATTCGAACACATAAATTTTACCGGGTTGAAGCTCGTCAATGTTAGATAGTACAAAATGAGTTATGCTAGCTTGCTTAAAGATTTTTATTTGAGTAGCCTCAAGGTTGCTCGCATCAATAAATATTTTTGGTTTGTTAGAATATGCTTTACTAAATTCAATTTTAGCAAGTTCGCCTGGCGTAATAATTTGTTCACCAACAGTATTGATAGTAATTGTCCCACTTATATCATTACCTTCAACGGTTACTACAGGAGCAAGTATATTATTTTGGATATTTGATTCGGCCAAGACTTGAACATTTGGCGAAGTTCCAGATGTAACTAGGTGCCCGTTTACAATTATATTTTGTGTGGATGTGTTGCCATTAATCGTTACATCACCGTTAAACACAGCTAGCCCATTAACCGCTAACTGGTTTGCACTAACTGTACCCGCTATTGCTAAATTACCAGATACAAACATGTTACCTTGTAAATTATTGCCACTACCCGAAGGTTGCTGGCTACTGGTTTGAGAGTTAGTTAAATACAGACTTTGCTGTTGGGCGCTCAAAAGATTTTGTATTTGAGTCTGTAAACTAGTTATTTGATCTGTAACTACTTCTAGACCAGTTATCTTATTGGCAACAATTTCGTTAACAAACAGTTTGCCCTTAATGTATACATTGTTGTCGTACACAATGTCAGCTGACGTAGCTTCGTTAAAGTCAATTATACCGATTTGTTGTTGCGGGTTAACAGATGGGCTTTGTACAGCGTTTTGCTCAGGTTCTTGACCTGCATCTGGGTTTGGCTGATTGTCGTCTTGCCAGACCCTATAAAAGTCAACTTGTAGGTTAGATGTTGCTCCGCCTGTGCGCTCCTGCCAGTGGATTTGTGGGGCAAGGCTTGCTGTTGGAACATTTGATGCACTACTTCCACAATACCGCCAACTGACACCGTTACTTACATCGGCATCTACATAGAACCTTACATCCGTTATTGAAACAACCTCGACTTTTAGTAGCGCAAATTGGGTTGTTGAAACGCTATCAACACAATCTACGGTTGTTGATGTGCCCCCGTTTCGTGTAACACCTTTCCAGACACTTCCAAGGGTGCCGGCATTATCATTAGTAAAGCCAATGAAGCTGTTTGGAGCTGTTGATGCTAATGCATCTGTTGAGTCTGACATGCCAACATACAATCCGCTCGTTGCGTCGGCTTGACTTGGTTTTACCTTGAACAGCATAACTGGCAAAAAGTCGGCATCTAGCATCAGCCGAGCATTGTTGATTGCATCGTCAACCATTATCAAACATTCGTTGGCAGCCGCATTTGCAGTTAATTGGGCGGTGCCATTAATTGTGTCGGCAGGATTGGTGAATTCACATTCACCAGCTGCTTGTTCATATGTTCCCCAACCACCGCTATCACCAAAGGTATTTTCAGCTGAGCCCGCAGTATCTACTGACGGGTTTGTACGAACTATGTTAAATTCGTCATTAAAGTATGAGTTGCGATCAATAAATGCTCCGCTTTCGGCATACCCACCAAAGTTAGTATTAAGTTGTTTAACATCCATTATGCTAGCCCCAGCGGCGTTTTGAACTTGCAAGATTGTCGATGAGTTAGCTTTTAGCACAGTAGAACCATCAGTACCAATTGTTAGCCTGTCAATTCCGTTTGTAGATAGGCTAAGGCTACGACCGTTACCGGCTTTTATATTATTAATATAACCATTTTGGAACGATGTGTTGGTAGACCCAAGCTCAAGCCCTCCGGAATAAACCGTGCCCGATCCTGAGCAAGACGTGTTGCCACAACGATTAACTCTAAGAGTTGACTGTTGTACCCCACTTATTATTGGTAAGCCACTTGGTAGTATGGCAATTGAGCTGTCATGACCTGCATTATTTGTAGTATCAACACTCGTAGATGTATAGCCTGCTGAGCAATCAAATGTACTACATTTTGTAACTCTTAGGTCTTGGTTGGTTGCATCCCAGTAGGCTATTATTGGTAAGCCATCTGTGCCAATGGCTATAGATGTTTCCTGTCCTACTGTATTTGTACTATCGACTGTATAAAAAGATGCCCCTGTCGCACAATCAGTTGTGATACATTTAGCAACTTTGAGATTTAGATTGCCAGCGGCTAAATCATAGTAGCTTATAATCGGATAACCGTCTGTTGCGATAGCAATTGATGTATATTGACCAACTTGGTTGGCAGTATCAAGAGCGGTGGTGGTGTCAGTGGTACAGGCAGCGTTGGAACATTTAGTAACCACTAGGTCGTCACTAGTATCATTAAAATGACTTATCACAGGATAGCCGTCCGTACCGATAGCAATCGCGCTGTAATGCCCAACCGAGTTTGTACTTTCAACTAAAGTGTTTGTATTGCCACTAGTGCAAGATGTGTTGCCACATTTGGTTACATATAAATCATTTGCATCAGTATCAAGATGTGAAATAACTGGTATGCCGTCAGTGCCTATGGCTATTGATGAATATAGTCCTACGGAATTGGTAGTATCATATACAGTGGTTATAATATTGCCCGATGTGCAGGCAGGATTTCCACACTTAACTACTTTTAGACTACCTGCTGTAACGTCACGATAAGAAATAACAGGATAACCGTCCGTACCAATAGCTAATGATGAATCCGAACCGACATTACTTGAGGTGTCTACATTACTAGACGTATTACCTGAGCTACATGATTCATTGCCACATTTTAATACTTTAAGGTAATTGCTGGTCGTATCTTTATAACTAATTACCGCCAAGCCATCAGTACCGATAGCCATACCAGTTTGCGTTCCGCTAGCAGTTGCAACAGTATCTACTGTGGTAGTTACTAAGCTTGTCGAGGTGCTCACAGCCTGACTACCTGGAGTTATATTGCCGAGTGAGTGTATTTTATTTACGCTACCGCCAATTGATAAATCACCATTCACGGCTACATTTTGAGCGAAACTGGATTGTCCTTGGACTTCTAGGGTTCCTACTACTTTAGTATTACCAGCTGTTAGTTGTCCGCCTAGTCCGCCATCACCTAAACTATCAGGATTTGATAAATCGCCATTGCTTAGACCAACTAAGTCAAGTGCGCCACCAACTTGTACTCTTGCTCCGCTTGCATAATAAACATTTGCAGATGGAGTAGTGCCGTCGGTACCACCTAGCAGGTATATATAACCATTGGAAGATGTTGCCATAAAGTCTTGGCGGTTGGCCGGTAATAAATCGTCATCAGTTGACCAAGCTCCAACTCCGCCACCAGAAGCTACGGTAGTGTAGTAAACATCATCCTGGGCGGTGCCGTTAATTCCACCAAAGGCATAAATTTTTCCGTTTAGCGCAACGGCTTTTAAATCTTCCCTGGCGGTTATTGTGTCGGCATCGCTTGTCCATGATCCAATACTGCCATTTATATTAAGCGCAGCATAATAGACGGTGTTAGTTGCCGCGCCGCCAGTATCTTCACCCCCAATTACATAAACGTTTCCGCCTATAACCACTAGCCCAAAATCATTTCTTGCTTGAGTAAGCACGGTGCTGTTTGTAGTCCACGGGCCAGTTGTTCCATCAGGATTTAGTTTTGCATAGTAAACTTCATCCTGCGTGGTACTACTTGCATCAACCCCACCAACCACATATACATACCCATTAGCTACAAACGCGCCATGGTCCTGAAGTGCTACGGTAAGGCTGTTAGTATTTGTTTGCCAACTACCAATACTGCCGTCTGTATTAATCTTTGCATAGTAAACGCTGGTTTGTGAGACTTCACCACCCGTTGCTGCGCCACCTAGCGCGTATAGGTAGCCATTAGCTGAAACAACTGCAACACCTTCTCTAGCCGATGGTAAGGTGCTTGAGCTAGTTGCAAAAGTTCCAAGTGTTCCGTTGGAGTTAATTTTTGCATAATAAACTGTGTTTACGGGTGTTCCACCTGAATCGGCTCCACCAACAACATAAATGTAACCATTGGCTACTGCAGTGCCAGATTCAGTTCGGCTAGTACTACTATATAGCGAACTTGTAGCTGTCCATGAGCTTAGATCTCCGCCTGAGCTAGTGTTGCCAAGTAGTACAATCTTACCACCCTCAGTTGTATCAGTGGAGAATAAACTTGCCCCAGCGGTATTTTGAATCTGGAAGGCTGTAGTTGAGTTTACTGTGTTGCTAAACGTTGTCTTGCCTGTATTGGTTATCTTTACTACGTCAGCACCGCTTTTTTGAAGCCATAAAAGTTCGTTGTTTGCTAGATCATCTGTTCCTAAAGCATTACCTTTGAATATTGTATGGTCGGTAGATGATACAAATAGTTTAGCGTTATTGTCATCATTTAACCCAATTATTACGTTTCCTTCTGTCGTATCTACGGTAAGTTGTGCGTTGCCGTTTGCTTTTTGAATTACAAAACCCGAGGCCGAATCTGTTTGGTTGCGGAAGGTAGTTGCACCCCCATCGGCTATTGTTAGCACATCCCTTGCTGTTGCAGTAGTATCGGTAACTAATAGGAGGTTGCCTGTGCCAGCACTTTGAATAGATAATCCACCAGTTGCTCCAGTAGAAAGTTGATCTAAGGTTAATACATAAGCTGAGTCTGATCCAGCTGATGCAGGGTTACGAATAATTATGGAGTCTTGGGTGCTATCTAGGGCAATTACTTGATCACCTGCAGAACCTGAATCATATGCACCTTGTAGTGTTACCCCGGCTCCAGTTCCATCGGTAGCACAAGCCCAACCACCGGCGTCTGTATATTTAAGTATCTCATTATCAACACATCCTTTAAGTAGCGTTAAGCCTGAAGCGCTGACTTCTAGACCAGAGTTAGATGATGTCGAGCCAGTAGTACCCGAGCTAGTAAGTTGAATGTTAAGAGCATTCGATGTTACTTGTAATCCGCTACCAGTAAAGTCATTAATCGAGTCACCAGATGCTGTGAGTAAATTAGCGCCTATATCTATAGCCGTAACAATATCTGCATCGGATAGATCAACGGCTACGGTGACACCACCAGCAGCTGAGGTAACGCTTAGAGCAGAACCTAATGCTAGGTTAGTATCGGCATTGTCTATGACTATGGCATTGTCTAGGCCATTTGTATTAGCTGAATCAGCTTGTTGGATGAAGATGCCTCTGGTTGTACCAGCAGTACCGGATGGAGTAGCTACTAGGTTAAAGACATTGACTGTACCGGCTAGATCAGAAGTGACCGAGATGTTTTCGGTACCGGCAAAGGCATAGTCGACATCGGTATTGAAGGTAGCTACGCCATTGGCGGTTAGTGTACCGGCAAAGGTAGTAGCGTCTTGGACATCAAAGGTACCGGCTCCGTTGACTACAACGTTACCAGAAGTAGTAGTTTGTAGAGTTAGGTTAGCACTTGTTGAGTTAATACTAAGTGATGAAGCAGATGTTACGCTTGGTGTAGTAACTGAAGTTGAGAAGGTTGGGTTGTTAACTGTAGCCACAGTAATAGTGTCGGTAGCTGAACCGGTAGTAGTGATGTTAGTACCAGCGGCTATAGTTAAAGTATCGCCTGATGAGATGGTTTGGTTAGTACCACTTGTACCAGCAGCTGTGAAGGAACCGGTAGCTGTACAGGTACCCCATGATGGAGCTGAACCGGTAGTGGCTAGTAGACATTGTCCGGTAGTACCGGCGGCTGTGACCTGTAAGGCTCCGGTACCGTTACCATATAATATGCCGTTAGATGTAAAGGTGGTGGCTCCGGTACCGCCGTATTGAACAGCTACTGTTGAAGCTTGCCAGGTACCAGCAGTTAAAGTACCAGTACCAGTAATAGCGGTGGCGACAGCATCGTTAGTGTCAACTAGAGCGGAATCTTTACCGTCTAGTCTATCTAGTTCAGTAGAAGCAATAGTAGTAGCACCAGTAGTAATATCGTTAGTACCTAGAGCTATAGCCGTAACAATATCTGCATCGGATAGATCAACGGCTACGGTGACACCACC
>CAZAAL010000003.1:0-1363 GCA_964483315.1 uncultured Candidatus Saccharibacteria bacterium | reverse complement strand
GTTAAAGTACCAGTACCAGTAATAGCGGTGGCGACAGCATCGTTAGTGTCAACTAAAGCGGCGTCTTTACCGTCTAGTCTATTAAGCTCTGCCCCGCTAATTAAAGTACCCTCGTTATCAATGATTGTTGTATAGCCACCGCCTCCGGAATTTTGAATTGAAATTGCCACAGGAATTGCTAAATCCGAATCGGCATTGTCAATGTACAGAGCAACATCTAAACCATTAGTGTTTGCTGAACTTGCCTGTTGTAGCAGTAAACCACGTGTTGTTCCGGCTGTTGAGGAAGGAGTTGCAGTTAGGTTCAGAACATTCACGCTACCGGCCAAATCAGAGGTTACGTTTATATTCTCGGTAGCTGATAGTACTGCATCTAAATCAGTATTAAGCGTGGTTAGGCCATTTACGGTAACCGTGCTAGCAAAGGTAGTAGCGTCTTGTACATCTAAGATATCTGCACCGTTAATAACGATGTCATTACCAGCACCTGTGCTGGCAAAGGTTATAGCACCGGTAGCTGTTAGGTTGCCGATGTTAACCAAATCGCCATCGTTTTCGAGCCTTGTAGTGTTGTTAGTCTGAAGGCTTCCACTGACAATGTTAATATCCCCACCACTCTCAATTGTAAGTCTGTCGGTGTTGGTAGTTTCGAGATTTAAATCAGTCGCATCATTTGTACCGATTCGAATTGGGCCATTTTGCCCATTGTTTAAGATATCACCTACCCCGCCAACACCTGAACAGTTGCCAGATGTTAAACAAATTGTACCCGTGGCATCGGGTATGGTTATAGTTCGATCAGATCCTAACGAAGCTGTAACAATACTGGCAGTGTTGGATGAACCATCGCTGACGATTATTGTTCCGGCAAGCGAACCATTACCAATTGTTACCGAACCTGCTGACTCATCCACAAACAAACTAGCGCTAGCTACAGTGGTATCGCCAATAACCAAATCATCCGAAGTCGCCGTCAAATATGTAAATGTTCCAGCATCGGTAAATAAACTACTACCACCCCCGCCACATGCGCCAAAGCTTAGTGCTCCACCGCCGTCACCTTTTACACAGTCGCCGTTTGAACCATAGCCACTGGGCAACGTAAACGTTAAGTTACTCGAAGTTGATGCAGGCTGAACAGTAGTTGTGTTCGATGAACCATCGTAAAAAATTAGTGATCCAGTTTGTGATGAAGTCCCGATAGTAATCGAAGCGCCTTGCACAACGGCCGTGCCGGCAGTAACTAGGTTGCCGGTTTTAGAAACAGTAAGCACATCGGCACTGTCACCTTGAAGTTGAACTAGAGCACCCGCCCCAGTCTGGTTAATACGTAGTGCGGTGTTAGCAGAGTTTACTCCTTGGA
>CAZAAL010000002.1:0-187374 GCA_964483315.1 uncultured Candidatus Saccharibacteria bacterium | reverse complement strand
CCCCGAATGCCAGGACCAAAACCTGGTGCCTTGCCACGATCTGACTTGTCCTATAGACAAATCAGTCTCGGCCCCTCCTCGGCTCGGTCGCTGTTACGAGCCGTGCCTCCGGCCTTGCAAAAGTCCACAGGACTTTCTCACTCTTGGCCACTCCCTATTGTTTCACTTGATTGGATTGTAGTAACAAAACAGTATCAATCTTAACAAATCAAAGGCATATTTTCTAGCTAAAAGGCTATAATATACATATGCGCGTAGTGAATCCAGATCATCATAATAAGCCAAAAGCAAAACCCAGAAAGCTCAAGCGTGGCAAAAAACCGATTATTATCATAATGGTGGCATTTATTTTGATTGCTCTTCTAGCAATTTTTTGGCCGGCAAAAAGCGCTAATGCTCCCACTGAAAACAGCCAGCAACAAAAACAATCAAATCAAATAACGCCAGCCCCAGAACCTCCTAAACCTAAACAACTAAAAACATTTACAGGCGAGCAATTTAAGAACTTATATGAAAGTTTTGCTTATCCAAATACCGAAAAGATTACCGAAAGCCTTTCCATAACAGGTAACGCTGAGGCCGATAAACGGATAAGGATGTTGGCTGAAGCCAGAGGCTATAAAGTTCGTTCGATCCCTGTTGCTCCCATTAAAAAGATTGGTGATCCAAATTTGGGGAGTGATGATTTATTGCAATCAAGAGCTCTTGAGGCATGGCGTGTTTTGCAAGCAAATGCAAAAAAGGATGGAATTGATATCAGAATTTTGTCTGCATATAGATCACCTGAACTTCAAAGATCAATTTTTAGGGATAGATTAAATGCAACTGGTGCTACAGCTGATCAGATCGCTAGTGGTAATGCTGATAGCGCAGTAAACTCAGTCTTGATAACTAGTTCGGTGCCAGGCTACTCGAGACACCATACAGGCTATACCGTTGATTTTCAGTGTGGCAGTGGCACGCTAGAGGCTTTTGAAAGTTCAGCATGTTTTAATTGGATAAGTAAAAACAACTATGAAAAGGCCAAAATCGCCGGCTGGATTCCAAGCTACCCTGAGGGAGCTGGCAAGCAAGGGCCAGACCCAGAACCATGGGAGTATGTTTGGGTTGGAACTGATGTAGTGTATCAGTAAATATTGTAATATTCATAAAAATGTTCTATAATTAGCATATAATGCCTAAAAAACAAACTGTGGATTTTGCTAGTTATATCAAGCCGTTGTCGATGAATGGTCTAAGTGGACGCATGATGCGAGTGCCACCAAAAAATAAATCAAAAAAACGTGAAATATTATTAGTATATGGGCACCATGCTAGCTTAGAGCGTATGTTTGGTTTTGTCGATGTTCTACAGACATACGGTACTGTTACGATTCCTGATTTGCCCGGTTTTGGCGGAATGGATCCGTTGTATAACATCGGCGAAAAACCCACAATAGATAATTTAGCAGATTACTTAGCATCATTTATAAAGATGTGCTACAAAAACAAAAAGGTATCGATTATTGCAATGAGCTTGGGGTTCGCGGTTACGACAAGAATGTTACAAAAGTATCCCGAAATAAGTAAAAGCGTAAATCTTTTAGTGAGTTTTGTTGGGATATCAGACAAAAGCGATATTGGCATGAAGCGTCGCAATTTCATCTTTTTTAAATATCTTTCAATACTAATGTCTAATCGACTTTTAGCCGGCTTCACCCAGCACTTGGTGCTTAGAGCACCAATTATTAGGCTTGCATATAAAAGCGTTGAAGACAAACACTCCAAGCTTCAAGATGCTACCCCAGAAGAACGTAAAAAACGAGTCGATTTTGAGATATTTTTATGGCAATGCAACGATTTTAGAACCTATGCCTGTACGGGAGCTCAGATGTTTAGCCTAAATCTAAAGGGCGTACGAGTTGATCAGGATGTTTATTACATATATGTCGCAAAAGACAGATACCTGAATCAAAACATGGTAGAGGTAAACATCAAACAAATATATTCTGGGTTTGAAGCAGTTGAGTCGGTTATGCCAACCCATGCTCCAACTGTTATTGCTACGGCTAAAGAGGCAGCACCATTTGTGCCACGCCGGATACGTGAGCTTTTAAGAAAACCTGTATAGGTCTATAATCTTAGGTAATTATTATGAAAATTGGCCAAGTTTGTCCTTATCATATGTTTAAAGGCGGTGGCGTACAAGAATGCGTTAACGAACTATATACCGAACTATCTAAGCGTGGACATGAAGTAAAAATCATAACCCCACTACCCAGAGATTATGATGGTTTAGTACCGGATCATATGATAACAATCGGAACATCAGCAAACGTACGGGCTTTTTTTAGTACGCAAACACAATTTTCTGCTGCAGTTGACACAGAAGCTGTAGACGAAATGCTAGAACGTGAAAAGTTTGATGTACTACATTTTCATGAACCATGGGTACCGGTCGTAAGCAGACAAATAATATCCAGGTCTAATGCTGTAAATGTTGCAACACTTCATGCTCGCCTGCCGGATAAGCTAACTTCAAAAACAATTGCTAATATTTTTAGGCCATATGTAAAAGCTGTTATGTCGCACATTGATGCATATACAGCGGTTTCAGAGGCTGCTATGGAGCACATCGGTGCGATTACAACTGATCCAATTACTATTATCCCCAATGGCATAAACATCAAAAAGTATAAAAACCACAGCTATTCAAAAAAACACAGTTCAAAAAAATCAATTTTGTATATTGGCAGGCTAGAAAAACGTAAGGGAGTAAGGTATTTAATTGATGCGTTTAGCCAATTATCTGAAAGGCACAATGATGTGCAGTTGTTGATTGCGGGTGTTGGGCCAGAAGAAGAAAATCTAAGACTCTTGGTCGACGAGTATGATGTCGAACGGGTTAAATTTTTAGGGTATATATCTGAGCAAGAAAAGCTCGAACTTTTGCATAGTTGTGACTTATTTTGCTCGCCAGCGCGTTATGGTGAAAGTTTTGGGATAGTTCTTTTGGAGGCCATGGCTAGTGGTTTGCCGGTGGTAGCTGGTGATAACCCGGGCTATGAGGCTGTTATGCAGGGTACCGGCAACGTTTCGCTTGTCGACGTCAAATCGACGGGTGACTTTGCTAGGCGACTCGACCTAATGCTTTATGATGACACATTGCGCAATGTATGGAAGGAATGGGCTGAGCAGTATATTCAACAGTATGATTACCCGAAAATTGTCGACAAGTATGAGTCTCTATATTTAGAGTTAATGGCCAAACATGAGCACAACTCCAAGACTTAAAATTGCCTACGTGTTCGATGATAGCCTAGATCGTAATGATGGCGTTCAGCAATATGTAAAAACAATTGGTGCATGGATGAGCGCCCAAGGTCATCAAGTTAGCTACTTTGTCGGTCAAACAAAAATAAAAAATTGGGAAAATGGAAAAGTTTACAGCTTAGCTAGGAATTTAAAGATTAAATTTAACGCAAATAATTTAAGTATTCCTCTTCCTTCTAGCAAAAAAACGCTCAGTTTCGCTCTGGATGCAGAAGAACCAGATATCTTACATGTGCAGGTACCATATTCGCCCTTTATGGCTCAAAAAGTGATTAATTCCGCACCTAACAATACGGCTGTTATTGGTACCTTTCATATACTACCAGCTGGCAATATACATAAGATAGGCTCAAAGCTACTTAACTTTGCTTATGGTAACAAGCTTAAGCGGTTCGATAGGTTTTTATCAGTAAGTGCTCCGGCTCAACAATTTGCAAAAGAAGTTTTTAACATCGACTCGACTGTTATGCCAAACGTTGTTGATATAGCCAGATTTAGAAGCTCTACAAATCCAATCAAAAATCGAATCGTATTTTTAGGTCGTTTAGTTGATAGAAAAGGCGCTGAACATTTAATAAAAAGCTGTGCACTTTTGACAGCAAATTCAGTTGATTATGAGTTGATAATAGCCGGTGATGGACCAGATAAACTCAAATTACAGAGCTTAGCAAAAAAGTTGAATATTGAAAATCAAACAAATTTTATAGGCTTTGTTAGCGAGCAAGATAAACCGAGTTTGCTTGCCAGTGCACATATCGCTTGCTTTCCTTCCCTCTACGGGGAAAGCTTTGGGATTGTTCTAATCGAAGCAATGTCGGCAGGCTCTAAAGTCGTGTTAGCGGGGGATAACCCGGGCTATAGTAGTGTTATGTCGCCAAGGTCAGATCAGCTATTTAACCCCTTGAATCATTCAGAAACTGCTGAACTTATCGAGAGATTCCTTAAAGATGACAATTTATCTTCTGATGCTCGAAAGTGGCAGCAAAACTATGTAAAGAAGTTCGATGTTAACTTTATCGGCAAAAAAATTCAAAGTATATATTTAGAGCTGCTTGAAAATAAAGTACTTAACAAGCATAATTACTAAGTATGAGTACTAAAAGAGGTGATTATACAATAACAATAAGTAACCGAACACTGGTTAGGATTATTGGACTTTTGGTAATTACTGTTTTGATAGTTACCTTTTTTAGAAACATTGCTCAACCCCTCACATTAATATTTATTTCATTCTTCTTAGCACTTGCATTGAACCCAGCAGTTAGTTGGATTGCCAAGCGACTAAGAAGTAGAAGTCGCGTAAGAGCAACCGCGGTTGCATATATTACAGTAATATTAATTCTAATTGGCTTTTTTTCAATAATTATTCCTCCTCTTGTTTCCGAAGTAAGAGATTTTATAAAAGATGCCCCAAGAATAGCCGCTGATTTTAAAAATCAAGATAGCTCAATTGCCGATCTTGCAAGAAGATACGAGGTTAATGAACAAATTGAAAAAATTACAAATGACCTTAGCTCCAGACTTTCAGACGTTCGTGGACCGGTACTTAGCACTTCAAAAAGAATAGGTGCAACTTTTATATCGACAATTGCCGTACTAGTAATGACTTTTATGATGTTAATTGAGGGCCCTTTATGGCTCGAGAAGTTTTTTAGTACAATGCCTAAAAAACGTCGTAAGCATAGCAAGGAGTTAGCTAATAAAATGTATGGTATGGTCACTGGATTTGTCAACGGGCAATTATTATTAGCAATTATTGCAAGCATGTTTGCGTTGTTTGCTCTGTTGATTGCTTCATCGATACTAAATGTTTCGATCAATGCAGTAGCTCTTGCCGGAATAGTTGCGATCTTTGGTTTGATACCGTTAATTGGTAACCCGCTAGCAGCGGCTATTGTTATAATTGCATGTTTATTTAATTCGGTCCCGTTAGCGATTATAATGTTGGTCTATTTTATAGTTTACTCGCAATTAGAAAATGTGACTCTTCAACCATATATCCAGTCAAGGGTTAATGATTTAACCCCACTTATTGTATTTATTGCCGCTTTAATTGGTATTGGATTTGGTGGTATTTTAGGTGCATTAGTTGCGGTGCCAATAGCCGGTTGTATTAAAATTTTAGTAGAAGATTATTATTCGACCAGACGCCAAGAAGACATCTAGGCCCAGTTCCATATTTGGTTGTGGTTAGTATCTTTAACTTCGATTCCTTGCTCTAAGAGTTGTTGACGTAATGAATCGGACTCGGCCCAATTTTGTTCGCTTCGCATCAATGCTCTCTGTCTAAGAATGTCTTTTTGCTCAGATGTGATGTCTGGCAAGCTCATTAAATCTAGTCCAAAAATCGAGTCCAAGAATGCAATAAACTTGTTAAACTCATCAAGGCCGTTAGACGAATGTATGCCTTGCCCATTTTTAAAGACCCAGTTTATAGTCTCACTAACAGTTGCCAACGCTTTAGGTGTTGATAAATCATCGTTAAGGCAATCTAAAATAGTTGACTGCTTTTCTATAAAATAGTTTTTTTCAAGTAATGATGCATCAGGATTAGGTTGGTAGCGAAGTACTACGAACGACTTAAGTTCTTTGAGCCTAGATCTAGCTGACTCTAAAACCTCCCAAGAAAAGTTTGCTTCAGTTCGGTAATGACTTTGTAGCGCCATCATTTTAAAATCAAGTGGCGTAAATCCGCGTTCAGACAAGTCATTCAAGGTTATGCCATTTTCTAGCGATTTGCTAATTTTTGTATCTTCAATTAATAAAAAGTTATTATGTAACCAAAAATTTGCAAAAGTCTTGTTAGTTGCGGTTTCGCTCTGAGCAATTTCATTGGTATGATGCACCGGAATATGATCAATACCGCCAGTGTGGATATCCAGTGTTTGCCCTAAAAGTTCAATTGCAATAGCGCTGCATTCTAAATGCCACCCAGGGAATCCCCTACCCCAAGGACTGTCCCATTCCATGTCACGTTTTTTGTCAATAGGACTAAATTTCCACAGCGCAAAATCCCAAGGTTGATGCTTTTCAGGGTTTGATTCTACTCGTGCTCCCGCTTCTTGATTACTTAAGTCTAGCTTGGCAAACTCAGCATAAGACGGGAATTTAGAAGTATCAAAGTACAACCCATCGCTAATTTGATAAACTGCACCTTTTTGCTCAAGGATTTTTATTAGTGCAATTTGTTGGTCAATAAAATCCGTTGCTCGAGCGTACCAGGTTGGTTCAAGCAAGCAAAGTTCGTGCATTCCTTGATAGAATTCATTTTCATAACGTTTAGCTACTTCAAATGCTGTTATGTTTTCACGCTGGGCGCCAATCTGTAGTTTATCTTCGCCCTCATCGGCGTCACTAACCAAATGCCCTACATCAGTAATATTTATAACGCGCTTAACATTATAGCCGTTTGAAATGAGAGTTCTCACGAGTGTATCCCAACGAATATATGCTAACCAGTTACCGATGTGCAATGAACCATACACGGTCGGACCGCAGGTGTAAAGACTTACAAAATTTGGTTTTTGACTAACAAAATATTCGATTTTTCTGGATTTAGTGTTGTAGAATCTTAGTTTACTTTTCTCCATTTATATCTAACTCCTGTAGAAGCTCGTAAGCTTTGTTTATAACCTCAGATTTTAGATCAGATGCCGAGCGACCTTCTGTATTTTTAAAGCCACTAGCATAAGGGTGACCTCCGCCTCCAAAGTGTTGTGCAAGCTTATTTGCGATACTGTATCCATAGTTACATCTAATTTTAGCTGTAATTTTACCATCAGGGTATAGCTTAAATGCGATTGCTATTTTTGTTCCTTCAGTTAATCGCATTTCATCAAGTACAAGAATTGAAGGGTTGAAGGCTTGGCTATATTGTTCGATTTCAGGCCAAGGGATTGTAATGACAGCAACTTCGTTATCATAAAAATATTCAACTCTTTGCAGTAGCTCCCCTTTATAGCGCACAAGTTCTGGGCTTCTGCGCATAGTATCGCGTCGGCTGGCTTCAAGTTCGGCCAAATTAACCCCCTGCTCTAACAAATCGGCAATTACTCTTATACTGCTAGGCAATGTCCCCTCGCTAGTCAAACCAAGTGAATCCGAAAGAATAGATACAGCTATAAGCACCTTGGCTTCGTGATTTAATTGCCAGTTTAACCTACCAGCTAAGTGGTAGATGATTTCGCCAGCAGATACTGCTCTTTCGTTAATTACCAATTTTGCAAATTCAATCGTCGGCTCGACATCGTGGTGGTCGATAATCAAACAAGGCTTAGTTTTAAGCTTAATTAATTCATTTGTTTTTTCTAACTGCTCAAGCAGTGTGATGGTTGAGGTATCAACAATTACGCTAAGGTCAAAATGACCGGGCAGTTGCTTTTGAACGCGATCCCAACCCCTTAAGTATTGTAGGTGCAGTGGAATATCAACCCCGCAATATAGCCACACATTTTTACCTAAGTCACCAAAAATTTGTTCTAGTGCCAAGGCGCTAGCTAAACTGTCACCATCAGGGTTATCGGCTTGAATAATAACAATATGTTCTGAGTTTTTGACCAATTCAGTCAAAGTAGCTAATGATTTATCGTCCATTTAGCTAATATTGTAACATCGAATTGAGCCTTACACTTTAGTTAAGCTCTTGCCTGCCCTCGATGGCGCGACTTAGAGTTATTTGATCAGCATATTCCAAGTCTACGCCAATCGGCAGACCGCGTGCTAATCTGGTTATCTTGACTTTAGTTTGTCCAATTTTTTGCTGTATGTATAATGCTGTTGTTTCGCCTTCAACGCTAGCGTTTATAGCTAAAATTAGCTCTTCAACTTGGTCGGCTTCAATTCTATTTATTAAATTTTTGATATGTAACTGTTCAGGCCCGACTCCGTCTATTGGTGAAATTAATCCGCCAAGAACATGATATGTGCCCTTAAATGAATTAGTTTTTTCGAGTGCTATGATATCGAATGGCTCAGCGACTACAGCTATTAGTTTTTTGTTACGTTTCGGGTCTGAATATAGCGGACTAGTATCTTGATCTTTTTCGATGTATGCAAATGTTATTGGACATTGTTTTACTGATTCGTGTAATCTGTCAGCTGTTTTGGCTAAGTATTTGGCTTTATCGGGGCTGGCCTTAAGCAAAAAATAAGCATATCTCTCAGCTGTTCGTGGACCAACACCAGGCAAAGCCGAAAATGCTTCAATCAAATCTAAAAGACTACTTGGAAGTCCTTTGCTCATGAATTTAAGCTATAGACCTAAGTTACCCAGTGCGCTCATCATTGGCTGCATTTTTTCAGCTGCTAGTTTTTGTGATTGAGCAATCGCATCTTTTACTGCCTCTTCAACCCAATTTTCTAGTTGACCTATATCCTCGAGATCAACATATTCTGGATCGATGTGTATTTTTTTAATTTTCTGCTCACCGGTTATTTCGACTTTTACAGCCCCTTCGCCAGCTTCTACCGATATAATCTCTTTTTGAAGCTCCTTTTGAAGCTTGCGGGCTTTAAGTAACAGCTTTGCTTGATCAAACTTATTCATATATATTCCTTAACTCTTTAAAACTGTAACTATTGTATCACGTAGTAGCTAGATGTTTCGGGTGAGTTTGGCCAAGCAATTAAGCTATAGCGGACACTGTAAATTAAGCTAATACCAACCGCAATCGATATTACTCCGATACCAACCCATTTAGCTAGTGGATTTCTAGGGAAAACCCTAAACCACTCTTTGTACATAAAGTGCAAACCTCCGGCAATAATTATGTAAATAGCAGGCAAAATTAAAAGCAATTCTTGTTCTTTATGCCCAAGCCCAACAACTAGTATAGTTAGCAGGATTGAGCCAAATATCCAATATGTTCGCCGACGTTTAACTTCTGTAAGCATCCAAAAACTTCCAATTATTAAAAGTACAACCTCAAACGCATTTAAAATAGGAAGATTACCTAGCGTTGTAGGCATAGAATCACGTGTGCGCCAGATAATACCTAGTCCCGCCCAAATAATAGCAACTATTGACTCGAGTGGGTTTAAGAGTTGTTCTGGTACTAGCAAAAGTTCTTTTAAGATATCTGGGTTAATAATTGATGCATACACCAGTGGAGTAACCAGCATGGCGACTAATAAAGGCAAGCTATACCTGACAATTGAGGAAGCCTGCTTGTAAAATTTGCTAAGCGGTCGCTTGGCTACGATAACTCCAACTAAGGTGATCCAAAACACACCAGGGATATACAGGCTCAAAGACCCAGCCAGAGCCATAACAATCAGTGCGGAATCATGGTGCTTGTTGCTACTTTGAAGCCAAAGATAAGCTGTAATTATTGCCAAGCTACTCAATAGCATAATAGTTGCAGTTGCGCTTCGGGAATTTATAACTAGCCACGGGCATGTTGCAAATAAAAGTGTACTTACTAAAGCTACTTTGTATTTAAACCACCACTTAATTACAAGATAAAAACAAAATACAGCTAATATTCCATAAAAAACCGACACAGCACGCATTTGCAACGGTGAGTCGCCTAAAGTCTTTTGAATAGCATATTGAGGCACCTTGTGAGGGGCATTAACTGGATTGTTAACAATGTTATCAATGCTTGAACTAGCAGCAATGGCTACCTTTTCTTCTGGGCTGAAGCCAGCTGGCAAGCTACCAAGCTTCCAACCAAATAAGTAAAAACAGACCGTAAATATTAAAAAAGCGCCCAAAACAGGCCGATACCACCTATACAAAAAGCCTTTTAGACGTTTACGGTTCATATTTAATCATAAGTAGTATAACAAATATTTACTTATGCTTCGAATGGTATGTCGTGTTTAGTCTCGAGGTTTCTGAACCTTTGGCGTTCTTTATCAAAGTATAGTTCGATATTACCTACCGGGCCATTACGGTGCTTTTTAATAAATAAACTAGTTACATTTTTTTTATCTGTATCTGGATTATAGTATTCCTCGCGGTATATAAAGGCAACTACATCAGCATCTTGCTCAATGGACCCAGATTCACGTAAATCAGCCAATTGTGGTATCTGTGGTGTTCGGCTTTCAACCGAACGACTAAGTTGACTTAAGGCCACCACCGGAACATTCAGTTCTCTAGCTAAAATTTTAAGACCTCGACTAATTTCAGAGATTTCTTGAACACGGTTAGCGATAGTTGAGAATCTGGCGCCACCGCTCATCAGCTGTAAGTAGTCTACGATTATGACCGCTAGTGGATGTTGGTGATGAAGCCGACGCGCTTTTGTGCGTAGATCGCTAAGTGTAATACCGGATGTATCATCAATGTAAATCGGGGCTTCGGCTAGCTCCCCCATAGCTGCGCTTAGTCGCTCAAAGTCTTCATCAACTAAGCCTTCACCTGTTCTTAGCTTCCAGGCGTCAACACCAGCTTCGGCAGCCAATAACCTGTCTACCAGTTGCTCTTTACCCATCTCAAGGCTAAAAAGCAATACAGAGCCTTGGTCAGCCTTCACAGCGATGTTAAGGGCGATATTTAACATCAGTGCTGTTTTACCCATTGAAGGTCGAGCGGCTAAAACAAACAAGTCAGAACGTTGAAGCCCCGCAAGTATATGATCAAGATCTTTTAGACCTGTTGGGATACCACGCATTCCGCCACGGTTATTATGCAAATCATCAATTCTATCAAAACTCTCACCCAGGATTGATTCTAGACTTGCGATATCTTGCTTAACGTGGAGCTTACTAACCTCAAAAAGCGTAGATTCAGACTCTTCAATAATATCTTGGACACTTTTTGATTTGTCACGTGAAACTTTTGAAATATCTTGTGTTGCTTTGATTAGCCTGCGCCTAATCGCTTCACCAGCGACCATGTTGGCATATTGCTCAACGTGAGATGCAGTAGGTACCATATTAGTCAGCTCTGCAATATAACTTGCACCGCCAACAAAATCAAAATCATCAGTTTTTTTAAGCTGGTCACTTAGAGTTAAAACATCAATTGGTATGTGTTTTTCTTGCAACTGAACAATCGCTGAATATATTTTTTGATGACGTTCATCATAAAAATCACTGCTAGACACCACATCACCCACTTTTATATATGCATCGCTATCAATTAATAAACTACCTATAAGGCTACTTTCGGCTTCGGTGTTGTGTGGCGGGATAATTGGGTTGTTTGACTGATCCATATCGTTTACCTAGTACTTTTATTAATCATGATTCTAGCACCTCAGCATTACCAAAAATATTGCTAATGGTATCTAGACTTGTCGTTTGATTATTGTCTGAACTTGCACTGGGCTCGATTGAAACTGTGCTTGTTTTTTTAATAGGCGCAATTGACCTGTCAACTCGATATTCTACCTCAGGTGGATTATCGGAGATCTGTTTTAAAACTTGGCTTAAGATATGTTTATTCTCGGCATTTGAGGCTTTTTGTTTATGAAGATTAAAGCTAAATAGGAGGTGCAATTTATTATCTGATAAATCAGGCTTAGCTAACCTAAGCACAGCGTACAGACCTTGTGATTTTTGTTTAATTTCATCTAAAACTTTTTGCCATGAATCTAAGCTAAAACCAGGAGTCTTATTAACTGTACGATTTTCGGGTTCTGGTTTTGGTTTAGGTAGCTCTGGCTCAGTGATTTTTGATAATGGCATTTCGACGTGTGTGACCGATTTAGCAGTTTTAAAGACAAACTGCAGACAACAAATCTCTAGATATTCGCTTGGGTTAGTGCTCGTAGGAGTTTTAAGAAGTCTTTTTAAAAAAACAAGTGTTGCAGGACTTTGTCTATCAGCTTCTTCAAGATAGTTTTGACGTAATTTATCTATAAGTAATCTAGCGACAATTGTTGGATCATATCCATCCTGTTTTAGCTCGGTTAATTCTTTTGACACTTGATTTATCGACCCAGAATAAAGTGCCCTGCTCAAATCATCTATTCTAGTCTTAGAAGGAATTCCAAGTAGATTTTCTACATCTTCAATATCAATTTTTTGCCCATAAGCTCTTAGTTGGTCTAGCAAGCTAATGCTATCTCTAAAACTGCCGTGACCGTATTCGGCCAATAGGACCAATGCTTGATCACTAATTTTGATATTTTCTTTATTGGCCAAACTTTTTAAATGTTTTGCAACCTGCTCAGAATCAACTGCTTTAAAATTAAAGCGCTGTGTACGGCTTATAATAGTTTCAGGCAACTTATGTGGCTCAGTAGTGGCTAAAATAAAAATACAGTGTTCTGGAGGCTCCTCAAGCGTTTTTAGCAAGGCATTAAAGGCCTCTTTGGTAAGCATGTGTGCCTCATCAATAATATAGACTTTATATTTTGCGCTAGTTGGAGCAATATGGACTTTGTCCCTCAAATCCCTAATTTCTTCAATCCTACGGTTACTTGCTGCATCTATTTCGATGATATCTAGGTGTATGTTTTGCTCATCATAGGCCAAATTATTTACTTCGTAGGCCAATATCCTAGCTACACTTGTTTTACCAACTCCACGTGGGCCACTAAGCAAATATGCGTGGGAAATTTTGCCACTCGCCAAGCTGTTTTTTAGGGTTTTAGTAATATGATCTTGCCCGACAACCTCATCGAAACTTTTTGAACGGTACTTTCTGTAAAGAGCTTTAGACATTTAAAAAAGCCTTCTCGCCAACAAACTTGATGTAACATTCAGAGCATAGTGGTTCATAGCTAACTTGATCTTGACCATCAATCGCAGTTTGATCGCCATCAGATACAAATTTATTGTTTACTTTTCTGGCATTAAAAATCGCTTTACGTTCGCACCCACATACAGTTTTTAGCTCCTCAATGCTGTGCGATAGCTCAAATAATCTTTTACTGCCAGGGAACATATTTGTTAAAAAATCAGACCTTAGCCCATAAGCTATAACCGGGCAGTTTCTGGTGGTTGCTATTGAATGCAGTTGATTGACCTGTTCTTTAGATAAAAATTGAGCCTCATCAATTAAGACACAACTTATCTTTTGTTTTTTATTGTATTTATCAAAAGACGTTAGTAGATTGGTATTTTGGCTAGCAATAACATCAACTTTTCGTTTTGGCCCAATCCTAGAAATTACAGATAAGCCGGCTTTAGTGTCTACCCCTGGCTTGATTAACAGTACATTTTTGCCATTGCGTTCGTAGTTATGAGCAACACTCAGTAGACCTATGGTTTTGCCAGAGTTCATCGGCCCATGCCTAAAATAGAGTTTTTTTGACATAACTACCCCACAGTTAAGTTAATTAAGTAATCTAATTTTAACAAATAGTAGTTTTGGCTTCTAAGGTAGTTTTTACACTGTCTATAAACTGTTTATAAGGCAGCCTCTAAAGCTGCCCATTCGACGTCTAAAGATTCGTCTTCGGGGATATTTACACTTACTTGGTCGCCAGGTTTAGCTTTAAAATATGTAACGCTTGCCAGCAAGACTCGGTACTGCTTTTCGCCAGCATCGACGAAAAAGTGACCATCTTTTTGGTTAAGTGTTCCAACGATTTGTCGCCTGGGTATTGGCCCAATTTGCTTATACAAAAATGCACCATCATCAGCAATTGTTAACTTAAGTATATCGCCCTGGACTAACTTAGACTTAGAGGCGTAGTTGGCTGGCACCGGATATGTTTTACCATCGCTACCAACCATGTTTTGACCATCAAAAACACCTTCAATAACTTTTCCAAGTGCTTCGTCTTTAACTTTTTCAATAACTGATGTGTCTTCACCAACCAAACTAATAAGCAACTCTTTGGCAGCGGCCAAATTTGTTTCAGCCTCTGTAATTAAGCTTCTTAGTCTTTTGATTTGTTTATCTGGTACGTCCGCCATATTGGTCGTCCTTATTCTCCACTAGTAGTGTTTGTCTCTTGTATACACTTAAGTAAAAATTACCATAATTATATGCTTTGTGTCAAAGAGGTAAATTAAATATGTGGATAAGTAACTAAAAAAGCCGTCTAACTATTTAAGGTTTAGACGGCAATTTTAGCCTTGAATTAATTGTAGCTTAAGCTAATTCAACTGTTGCGCCTGCTTCTTCCAAAGCTTTTTTGGCGTTATCTGCATCTTCTTTTTTGGCTTTTTCTAGAACTGGCTTTGGTGCGCTATCTACGATAGCTTTTGCTTCACCAAGACCAAGGCCCGTGATGTCTTTTACAGCTTTAATTACTGCAACTTTTTGTGCGCCTGCATCCTTAAGGATTACATCATATTCGCTTTTTTCTTCTGCTTGAGCAGGGCCGGCTTCACCACTAGCTGGTGCAGCTGCTACTGCAACGGCTGGTGCAGCGGCGCTTACTCCCCAGTATTCTTCTAGGAATTTAACAAACTTTGATATTTCTAGCGCGCTCATTTTATCTAGCTCGGCTGTAAGTTTTTCGAACTCTTTAGGTACTTCTACCTTTTTGTCTGCATCTGACATAATGTCTCCTTTTTAAAATTAATTAGTTTAGTGATTCGGCTCTGGCGTTTAGTACTGTTAACAGTCCACGCGTGTTACCGTTTAAAACTCCTACTAAGCCGCTAAGCGGTGCACTTAGTGTGCCAACTAGCTGTGCTCGTAGAGTATCTTTACTTGGTAAGTTCGAAAGCGATTTTACGTCTTCCGCACTTATAAACTGACCATCAGAGTCGTACGCACCAACAAAGTTAATTTGTGGATTTGTTTTAGCAAAATTAGCTAAAACCTGGGCTGGCGCTACTTCATCCTGATTATTAAATGCGTAAATGAGCTGACCGGTTAGTTGAGTTGTATCGGAATTACTGAATTTATCAGATCCGGATAATGCGATTTTTACTAAGCGGTTTTTATAGACCTTAACAGTAGTTGAACCTTCTCTGGCTTGAGCTCTAAGTTGTTGCATAGCTTTAACGCTCGTACCTTTGTAGTTAGCTACAACCGTTAGCTTAGAACCAGCCATAAGGTCGGATATCTCTTTTACGACTTCTGACTTTTTATCCTTTGACAGGGCCATAGTATCTCCTTATGTTATTAAATGTGACTAATTTTTAAGGCTGCCAAATAAAAAAATCTTTGGGCTAAAAACCAAAGACTTAAATAAAACTATTTATTTAACCTCGGTAGCAGATTAAGTGTTTTATCACAGCTACTGTCTTTGGTGTCTGAGATAATTATAAACTAACAGAGCAATATATACAATAGGGTTGAATTATTGCAATTATAAACATAATCTGGTATAGTTATAGCTACAATTCAATCAGCGTTGATGATGACTTTGTATTTGGTCGCTTGAAGTCATCGGAGCCAGTAGCGAACCCACGATCTTACAAGAGGCCGTGCGTTTGCACGGTTTTTTTGTAAGGAGATTTTATAAATGGAAAGAATTCCACATATAGCAAGTGAATTGCGCACTAGCGAAGAGCTGGGACGCATTATTCTTGGCATGGGAGTTAGGGTAGATGGTGCTTTGGTTGGGAGGCTTTCCGGATTGCAAAAACGGCTAGTTGAGCAAGAGGCGTTAATTGAATATCTGAGTAATGAAGTTATTACTGATAAGCTAACAGGTGTCAAAAATCGCCACGCTCTTGAAAGCGAAATTATGACAAGTGCAAAAAGAATTTATAGATCAGGTGATCTAAGTTTTGGGATTGCTCTTGTTGACTTAAATAACTTTAAATCACTAAATGATACTTATGGTCATCAGATGGGCGATGAAGCATTAAAGGCCGTAGCAAAATTCTTAAAATCAAAAGTACGAAGTAGCGATGAGATTTACAGGTACGGTGGTGATGAGTTTGTTGTTTACTTTGATTCAATTAGACCATCAAACTTCCAACGTTCAAAAAGGTATTCCGAATTTGCGCGGGGATTTTCTGTTGAGCTTGGAGTAGTTGCTGGCAAAAATATCGTCATTAACGGTAGTACTGGTTTATCAATAGCTACTAAAGAACAAATTAAGCAAATTGCAACTAAACCTGATCAAATCGCAAATCACACAATTAACGATCTTATCAAAAATGCTGATGAATCTATGTATTTACAAAAAAATATTCAACGTAGGGTAGAAGCTACTGAGGTAGCATAACTTAAAATTATTTTTCGAATAGGATCGGATGAGCAATATATAGTTGTTCCGCAAAAATATTTTTAAGATCCTGCATGTGCTCATACTTATTTAGCAGTTTCATAAAACTTTTAGTCTCCAGATAATTTAGTTTTAAACTAAGCTCTACATATACGCTGCCAGCTACCAATTCTGCTATTAATTCAGGAGTTAGGTGCGGAAAAACAGCTTGTATGGTTCGGTTATAACGCTCTACAAATTCATCATCCTGATAGCCAAGAATAAATGGATTTATAGAAGCTGAATTTAAGTTTTTTGATATATACTTATGCCCCAAAAAGTTATTTGCGGTGTTTGCGTCGGCCACAACTTTAATAAAATAACTCGATTTAACAACTTTATTTTGTTTAACTAAACGCCTAAGATTTGTTGCTTTGGCTTTATAGCTTTTTAATTTAGGACTACAAAGTTCAAGTTCATTTAGGGGCGCACGGTCAATAAGGTGTACTGATGGGTTGCTAAGTTGCAGATCAATGCTTTTTACATAAGCTGGTAAATCTAAATTAATAGGGGTTTTTAAATTTAAGGCGGAGCCTGGTTCCTCTTTTATAGACTGCTCATAATTTTGTGCCAAGATTTGTTTTGCCGAATCAATTAACTTCATATTATAAGTACGTATTTTTGATGCAGCTGATAAAGAACTGTTTATTGATTTAATGATTGCATTGTTTAAAGTTGCAACACTCATTGAGTCACCTGAAGGAATTATTTGGGTTTTTAAGGATTTATGTTTGAGGTATTGCTCATAACTATTATTAGATTCATTAAAATTAATAAATATATCTAGATTTGTATCAATTAATTTAGGGTTACTAGCTACAAGTTCATTAGCCCAAACGATAAATTCGTCATTTTTAACCTCATCCTTAATTTTCAAAGAACCTAAAATAACGCTTAGGGGATAATAGTTGGAAAATATGATTATCTCCTTATCTGAGACAGTGCTTTTTGCCCTTCTTAAATCAAGCTCGTATCTTAAAAAAATTGCCGAGGTGATTTTGTGTAAATCATCAAACGATTCAGTATCTTTTAACGTCTTAAGAAGTTTAATTATTTGAGTGTTAGATTTAACAAAATCAATAACAGCAACATCAGGCTTGTCGCCCTTTAGGCGATTTGCCAATAACTTAGACTGAATTGTTGCAAGCTTGTAGTCTGGGCTATTAATGCTTAAGATGAACTTATTTTTCATAGGTAATAAATCTATAATTACCCACCACTGAGATTAATACTAACTCATCACAAAAAAATACAACATACTTTGTATGCTCTTAGGGTTTACAATATTAAGTACAAAAACGAAATAAAAATGTGGGCCGGAGGATTATAGTATGGAAACTTCTGAAACAAAATCACCAGAGTATTCTAGTGATTTAAAAGTCGAACTCGTAAAAGCTAGTGCGTCCGATAATGATGTTATTTATTCAGCAAGAGTGTCAACGCTTGGTGAGCAGTCATTAGGCGAGGTAGGCGCTGATCCACAGATGTCAAAAGGCCTAATTAACTTCCTTATGAAAAACAGGCATGGTACACCTTTCGAACATAATTCAATGACCTTTTTTGTACAGGCTCCAATCTTTGTATTTCGCGAATTTCATAGGCATAGGATAGGCTTTAGCTACAATGAAGAGAGCGGTCGCTACAAAGAGCTTGAACCACTATTTTATTTACCAGGCGAGTCAAGAAAACTCCAACAAGTCGGAAAACCAGGGCATTACGAATTCATTGAAGGATCCGATGATCAAAAAGCATTGGTTCGCGAAGCTTCAATAAATGCATACGAAAATTCTTACGAGCAGTACAGGAAAATGCTTGAAGCAGGTATAGCTAAAGAGGTTGCACGAATTGTTTTACCAGTTGGGATTTACAGTTCAATGTATGTAACCTGCAATTCACGTTCTTTGATGAGCTTCTTAAGTCTAAGAACAAAAGATCCAGAGTCTACCTTTCCAAGTTATCCGCTTGAAGAAATTGATATTGTTGCCCGAAAGCTTGAGCTGGATTGGGCAAAACTTATGCCAATTACTCATAAATGTTTTGATGAAAACGGAAGAGTTGCCCCTTGATGAATAACGAAAACATTATAGGCGAATACATAGCAATAGAAGGTATGGATGGTTCGGGCAAATCCACTCAATCTAAAATGCTAGTTTCATATCTTGATTCAATGGGACAACCAAATATACATGTTAGAGAGCCCGGTGGCACCCCGGAGGGCGAGGCAATCAGAAGCATACTGCTAGATGGTTCCAAAGAACGGCCGGAGCTAGAAAATTTCGAGCTATTTACAGAAGCAAGGAAGCACCTAATGGAACAAAAAGTTAGTTCTGCGCTTAAGTTGGGTATGTTTGTGGTTAGCGACAGGTGCTGGGCATCTTCATATGCTTATCAAGGTCAACTGGTTGAGAAGGAATATATTGTTAGTAGATCCAATGAGGTACTGGGTAAATATTTCATGCCAAAGATTGTTGTTATTGACATACCAGCTGATGTAGCTATCGAAAGATTGGATTCAGAATCCGCTAAAAAAGATACTTATGAAAAACGAGATGTTAGCTTTTTTCAAGGCGTTCGCGAAAGATACCTCGAGTTTGCGAAAAGGTTTAATGCCGGTGTAGTGGACGGAACACATAAACCCGATGATGTCCATCTTCAGATAACTGATTTACTTGATCTCAGAGGCTAACTAACCTACTCGAATTTTAGACCGTTTATTTTTTTTGGTAATTTACGGCTATCCTTGTATGCTCTTGGCAGCATTAACTCTGGTTTCCAGTTTTTTATTAAGCTATCGAGGTCGGTACCAGTTTGGTACTTACCACTAAAGCCCTTGTTACGGCCTAGCCCATAGTTGCCTTCGACTTCTCCAGTATCATGGAACACGGCTTGTCCGATTCTTTCACCTACAGGCAATAAAACTGTCTCTTTACTATTTAGGTTGTATATTTCAAGAGTTAAGCGATTAATATAGCCAGGATCAACCCAGCCTGCGTCAAAACAAACTGCAATGCCATTTCTGCCCCAGCTCGAACGCGACTTAAGCTCATATGCGCCAGGCGGTTTAATGCCAAAAAACTCATGAGTGTGAGCCAAAATCCGCTCACCAGGTTTTAGGGGTATAACTGGGTGATTCTTAGGTATACCGACTAATGGAGTGACACCATTCTCCTTGCACCATTTGTGATGAGGGACTGCTTTATGAGGTCCTTCAAAATACCTTGCAACATCATTTTTATCGAACGGATTATATATAGTTTTATCACCGGCTCGTTCTGTTCTATAAAAGTAATACCCGAGTGTTACATCTAAGCTGGCATGGCTAACATGCTTTGGGTTAAATGGTACACAAACTATGTGGTTGTTTTTAATTGCACTTCGAATATCAATATTACTTAAAACTGCCATGAGTAAAATTATATATACTCAAATAATTATGTCGAAGTAATCTATTTTATTACAACAAGTATTAGTTTATTCGTTAATCTGGACTTTTATGCTTGGGCCCATCGTTGTGCTTATAAAGGCACTTTTTATGTATCCGCCCTTTACACTTGCTGGTTTTGCTGATTTTATAGATGCAACAACCGCCTCAGCGTTAGACAAAAGTTTTTCAGGGCCAAAACTTACTTTTCCGAACGCTAAATGCACAATACCAGTTTCATCAACGCGGTATTCGACTCTTCCGGCTTTAGCCTCTTTAACCGCGTTTTCAACATTTGTAGTTACTGTCCCGCTTTTTGGGTTGGGCATTAAACCCTTAGGCCCGAGTAGCCTTGCGTATTTACCTAGTTGCCCCATTGCCATTGGCGTAGCTATTAACACATCAAAGTTAATTTGCTCTTTATCGAGCTCTGCTAGCAAGTTCTCTAGCCCGGCAAGGTCTGCGCCAGCAGACAAAGCTTTTTTAGCATCATCTACATCGGCTAAAACAGCAACCCTGACAGATTTACCGGTGCCAGATGGCAAAACTAATGTACCTCGAATATTTTGATCAGCCTGACGTGGATCAACGCTTAAATTAACATGTAGCTCAACACTCGAATCAAACTTGGTTGTTGATGTTTTAACAGCTAGATCAACTGCCTCATTTAAGCTATAGACTTTTGATTTATCAATCAGTTTTGTCGCTTCTCTTAATTTTTTGCCAGATCGCTCTAGTCTTGATCTAGGTGGCTTAGCTGTAACTTTTGGCTTTGACTCCTCTTCATCTAAGCTTTTAGCCTTTGATTTTCTCTCTTCCTTAGCTTTTAGCTCCTCGGCTTCTTTTTGAGCTTTTGCGCTTCTTTTGCCGGCCTTAGCTGTTTTTGCAGCACCTTTTTGCTCTTCATCCAATTCGTGTTCAATTTTAACGATTTCCTCGGCTATTGCTTCGGTCTCAATTAAATCTTCAATTTTGTGTGAAGTTTCTTCAGCTACGAGCTGTTCAGCTTGCTTTTCTATCTCTAGATCTGCTTTTGATAACTTTTTCTCTTCTTTGGCTTTTGCCATAACTTTCTCCTTTGTGGTGCTAACGGCGTTTGAGGCCTCCCACTATTAATTATTAAGTATTCAACTTTTCTACTATGTTTCTAGTAGCTGTTCTTCTTATGGCTTCCGTTGGTGTTACATACATAGGTTGTGGTAGTTTGTGCTCATCAAGCCAGTCAACCCTAACATTAAGCTCCGGGTTATCTAAGGCGAAGTTTCCAAGCACTTCTATTAAACCAGAAAATACGATTGATCTTTCCTCGTCTGTTAGATCTTCCTGAGTCAAAAATAATCTTACTTGTTCACTGGCGTCCTCAACTACTACATTGGGGTCATTAGGTAATGCTTCAACAAGATATAAAGGTTTTACGTACCTTTTTGACATTATTGCATCAAAAACTCCCTCAACGCTACTCAATTTCGACTCCCATACTGCGGGCTGTGCCGGCAACCATTTTTTTCACAGCATCAATATCAGCGGTGTTCATATCTTCGGCTTTAACTTCGGCTATTTGAGTTAGTTGAGCGTCGCTTAGTTTTTTAGATAGTTTTTCGCTATTTGGTCGGCCTGACCCTTTATCTACACCAAGTGCTTTGCGGATTAAGTCATCGGTCGGAGTGCCAACAATTCTCCAGTCCATCGTCCTGTCGTCATAAATACTTATATGGACAGTAAGATCTTGGCCCATTTTATCTTTAGTCTGTTCGTTAAATGGAGTAATAAAATCCATCATATTTACACCATACTGGCCCAAGGTTGAGCCAACCGGTGGTGCAGCACTGGCTTGACCACCTTTAATTTTCATTTTAAGAGTTGCGTTTACTTGTTTTGCCATAATTATCTCCTAGACCCTTTTTACCTGTAGGCTATCCAGTTCGACGGGTGTTTCGCGTCCGAACATGTTAACCAGTACTTTTAGCTTTCCTTTTTGTTCATCAATTTCATTTATAGCGCCATCAAAACCTTTGAATGGTCCGTCAGTAATATTTACAACTTCGCCAACACGATAGTCAATCTTGTGCTTTGGATCTTCTCGGCCCATGCGTTTCATAATTTTTTCCATTTCATCAGTCTCGACTGGTGTAGGCTCAGTGCCGGTACCAACGAACCCAGTTACATTTGGGGTATTCCTGACAATATACCAAGCGTCTTCACTCATCTTCATTTGAACTAGTACATAACCCTGGAATATACGTTTTTCGACAACCTTACGTTTTCCATTTTTAATTTCAATCATTTTTTCTTTTGGGACAACAACCTGAAAAATTTTATCTTTCATATCTAAGCTGTCCGCGCGTTGGCGAATGCTTTCGGCTACTTTTTCTTCGTAACCACTGTAGGTATGAATGGCATACCAGTTTTTAGTTGAATCATATCTTTTGCTCACCACTTTACTCCAAAATTATATCTTTAAATAATGCATCTAAACCTTTATCGATTAAACCGATAAAAATACCAAAAACGACTGCAAAAATAACTACTGCGAATGTAAGACGCCATGTTTCCATTCGACCTGGCCAAGTGACTAATTTTAGTTCAGCCCAAGATTCTCTAAAGTATTTTGGCACAAAACTTCGTCGCTTGTTTAAAAATCGTCCAAAACGATTATCGGGCATTGGCATGTAGTATTCTTTGCCTAAAAAAGAACCCGCTAATTTAGCCTTATGCTTAGCTTTTTTGGTTACTTTTTGCTTAGAACTAACTTTTTCAGACTTTTGCCTTTGCTGTTCAGCCTTTTCTCTTACAGTAACCGGAGCTTTTCTAATTCTAGGTTTCTTAGACTTTGGTTTAGAGTCTTCCATTGATTAACACCTATCCTGCTCTAAATTTAAAAACCTACCGTGTATGGTAGGCCTCTTAAGTCAATACTACAACATCGTGTTCATAAAAGCAACAATTAAGTTACTATATTAGGGTAATGCTAACGCTTGAAGCTGATTACATACTATTTAGCCTGGTATGGTTAATTATTGTGACTATTCTTAGCTGTGGAACATTATTTTTAGCTAGTTTTATTAAAAATGTATTGGGATATTTTAGTATAGCTATATATCTAGTTGGTTCGGTTTCGTTATTTCTAATATCCTACAGCTTTTTTGCATTGTTGATTGTTTTTTTCAGCATATACCAGGTTATCAACATTGCTCGGGTAATAGAAGCTAGGCTATCACCCGAAAACCTGCGCTCAGTATCAGTTAAAACACTTAGCTGGCTTTTTTTAGCTCAATCACTAATTTTAGTTATATGGCTTTTTGCCGAACGGTATCCTATATTTTCAAACTTTGATTTATGGCTAACAGTTATTTTATCTCTAGCTACTGCGGCTGGACTTTTAACATTTTACCGAGTTTTTGTATGGTTAGAGCGTACTGAACCTAACGAGCTAGAAGATCATCCAAGTAGCGATTTGCCAACTATCAGTTTATTAATTCCAGCTAGAAACGAGGACAAAGATTTAACTGAATGTATTGAAGCGGCCTTGGCGTCTAATTACCCAAAATTAGAGATCTTAGTGCTGGATGACTGTTCTTCGGATAAAACTCCCGAGATTATCCGTCAATATGCACAAAAAGGCGTAAGATTTATTGGTGGAACAGAGCCAAAGGGGTCATGGTTGGCAAAAAATCAGGCATACCAACGACTTGCAGATGAGTCTAGCGGTGAGTACTTATTATTCACCGGCGTCGATACAAGACTTAAACCTAACTCTATAACCTATGCCATTAACTACCTAATTAGCCATAAGGTTAAGATGATTTCGGTTATGCCAAGGCGAGGTGGTCAAAAAATATTTGGTACGCTCGTCCAACCCATGCGCTACTGGCTAGAATTTGTTGGATCTAAAATTCTAGACAATCGCCCTCCGGTTTTAAGTACCTGTTGGATGATCGAAACCAAAGCCTTTAAAAAGCTAGGGCAACTAAACGCAGTAAAAAATAGCGTCAACCCAGAAGCATACTTTGCCAAACAGCTTTCAAAATCAAATCAATATTATTTTGTTAGAGCCAACGATAGTTTTGGTGTTATTACCTTAAAATCGATCGAGCAACAAATACAAACTGCGATTCGAACTCGATATCCTTCACTTAATAAGCGTTTGGAGCTGGTACCAGTTCTAACCTTGCTATACTTCGCAGTATTAGTTGGGCCATTTGTATACGTGCTTGTGGGCTGGAACTATGATTTTGGGGTTGTATGGATGTTAGCGTTTATAGCAACTGTATTTTTATCGATTCCACACATAATTTTAACGGTTTATAGTAATCCTGCCACCTGGGCGTTATCAATTATAAGTTTTCCAATAGTAGTATTTGTCGAAGTAGTACTTATGAATATTTCGATGTGGCGTTATGAATTCTCTGAAGTTAGCTGGAAAGACAGAAACATCTGTTTACCAGTCATGCAAGCAATTTCAGAGCTACCTAAGCTTGATGAGCCTGTTCGGCATCTACCTTAAGGCTTGGGATAAAGATACTAAAGGTTGTGCCTTTGTTTAGCTCGCTAGTTAGATCAATCTCGGCATGCAGCATTCGGGCTAGCTTCATTGTTACATAAAGCCCAAGGCCGGTTCCATTGTTAGCTCGTGTTCTAAAATCTTCACTTCTAAAAAATTTATCAAAGACTTTTTCTTGGTCGTTTTTAGATATTCCAATTCCAGTATCAATAACCTTAAATAGTGCGCCCTGCTGGTTGGGCTCGCAACTTATTGTTACTGAACCTTGTTCCGTGTATTTAATGGCGTTGGTTATAAAATTTTGTAATACCTCTTTTACATATAAACGAGAACTTGTAAGTGTAGGTGTAGAATCTGTGTAATCAGTTTTAAGGTTAAGATTTTTGGCATCTGCTTGGGCTTTATAGTCTCGCACTAGTGAATCCAATAACTCTTTAATGTTTATGGATTCAAGATTAATTTCAAGCTTGCCTCTTTCTGCCCTGGAAAGCGTAGATAGGTCATTTATCATATTACTTAAAAATAAAATTTGATCATGGGTAGCCTGTAGCGAATTTAATACAGATTCGTTAACATTTTGACGTTCGGCTAACAGCTGGGCGTTACTTACTCCGGCCTCGGCTATGGCTATGGGTGTCCTTAGTTCGTGACTTATTACACTAATAAACTCGTCCCGCTCTTCTTCAAGCGATTTTTCCCTCGTAATATCCCTTATGAGCAAAACAAAACCACCAGCGCTAGCCGAACCAAAACTTTGGTGAACAGGCGCCGCACTAAAGTATAAATGCACAACACTACCGTCGTTATAATGTAGCTGCCAATCCCGACTGATTAACTGGGTTTTGGTGTTAAGTATAAGACTTTTAATATCAACTGGTTGATTATTCTTATCAAAAAGGTGCATCACATCGCTAATTGATTGGCCGCTAAGTGTACTGTTGATATCAAGGATGTTTAAAGCTGCTCCGTTACTAAGAACAATTTGCCCTAAGTCATTTATGGCGATAACTCCATCAGCCATACTATTGATCAAAGCATTTAACTGGTTTTTTTCCAGGCTTTCACTAGTTATATTGCTCGCGTTCTGATCCATACTGTCAAAATCCATTGATAGTATTATGCCATAAGCACTTTAAACTAGCTTAATATAGTGGGGCGATAAACTTTTAATTCTTTACGTCTAAACTTATAATTAGGCATATCTTGTTCTAAAGTACTCCAAAATTTTTGGCCATGATTCATTTGGCGTGTATGCACTAGCTCATGCAATAGCACATAATCAATCAACTCCCATGGCAACTGAATTAAGAATAGGCTTAGTGATATATGTTTGTTACTTGAGCAGCTACCCCATCGACTTCTTAGAAGCTTAATGCTGGCTGAGCCATAGCTGTAATTAAAATCATCAGCCATAAGTTTAAGTCTTTCCAATAACAGGTCATTTGATTGAGACATTAAGCTCCGAATAATCGCCTTTTGCACGATTTGTTTTGAAGCCGAACTACCTACTCTAAAATTAAATACTTTTAAAGAATCCCCGGTTAGCCTAGTGTATGTTTTGGGGGTTTGCGGGTTAGCTAACAGCTTAAGCCTCACCTGCTTTCCTATTAACATGCCATCAAAAATTTCAAAAATTGGTGTTTTTTGTTTCTGAGCGTGTATCCAGTCTTTTTTGTTTCTGGCAAATTTTAGGCCAACTATCGCGGGCATCTTATATGGAACATTAACACGGACTTCACCCTGAGGATTTATTGACAGCCTTATATGTTTTGAGCCTTTTCTGCGCGACAGCACGACAGGCCCTAAAATTGGGTCATTAAGTCTTTGTATTGGCATACACTATCTAATTACAATATTTCTTCTTGATGTGTCAACTCTTCCGGATTGTGCTGGGACTAGATTTACCAAGCCTGGTTTACTTACACCACTCTGCACAGCCGAAGTCTCAATAACTCCTAAAGTGTATAACTTGTTTAAAATGGCATTTTTTTGAGTATTAAACACATGCTTACCGCTAACAACAACATAGTTTTCGGTATCCGGATTTTGCATATTTTGTAAAACTGCCTCGAAGGATTCATTGGTATGCTCGTATGCGAACTTATCATCCGTCGTTCGCCTGTCGCGGTGTTGGGTACGAGCAAATGCAGTCGAGCTATCAAGCTGAATCCATATTAATAAATATTCCGCCTTATGCTTACGCGCCAGCTCTCTTAGTTGACGCCTTTGGCCGGTGCGCATTGACTCACCATCAAAAACAACGCTTACCCCAGCATTTAAAAATTCGGTAGCCATAAATGTGGCTAGATGGTTAACTAGCCTGTTCTCTTGAGCATCAAATAATGGTGTCTCGAACAACTCAGACCTAAGTTTATCGGTACTTACAAAAGCAATCTTGAACTGTTCTGCTAACTGTCTGGCAATATAGCTTTTGCCTGACCCAGGGTAACCGTAGCAGGTTATTAAAACTGGCTTTACAAATGAGGTTTTGTGCATATGTGTAGAGTATTATATATCGAAAATTAAACTTTTATAGGTGTATGTGGCAGGGGAGACAGGACTTGAACCTGCGACCCTCGGTTTTGGAGACCGATGCTCTAGCCAACTGAGCTACTCCCCTAGATTAACACCTAAAACATTTTAACATTTTTAAAAGCCCAGAGGCTAAACTAAATTCTATTAACAACCCGTGACACAAATCACATATATAAATGAATTTAGTTTGTATGATTGATATGTACCATATTTTTAAAGATAAGCAATCTTGATGTTAGTTATTTTTAAACCTATAATGACAGTTAGTAAGCTTAAGGGAAATAACCAGAGAACTAGAATATAATGAAGATTCTTATGCTTGGGTGGGAGTTACCGCCCCACAACAGTGGTGGATTAGGTGTGGCTTGCGCACAGCTTTGTAAAGCTTTAGCTAATAATGGAGCTGACATTGAATTTATACTGCCATATTCTTCAGATCACGATTTTGATTTTATGAGAATTGTATCAGCCTACCCTGATGCTAAAAATGTTGATGAATTCGTACAACTTGCCTACGACAGTAAGAGCTTTAGTAGCCTTGAACACAAAGACCATCTTCATAAAATAATTCCGCATCAAATTGTTTACGAACAAGCAGTAGAGAGGCTAGTTAAGTTAAAGGAATTTGATGTAATACATGCACATGATTGGCTTACATTTAGGGCCGGCATGAGAGCCAAAGCTATTAAAAACAGACCGCTTATTCTGCATGTTCACTCTATTGAACGTGACCGAGCCGGCGGTAACTATGGTAATCCGATCGTTCGTGAAATCGAATCAACAGCTCTTTTAATGGCCGATAGAGTGATAGCCGTCAGCGAACATACAAAACAACAGATTATTGATGAATACTCCATCCCAACATCTAAAGTTGAGGTAGTACACAATAGTATCGAGCTTGACTCATTTGAGCAGACTGACAATGAAAATCTGTATAACTACTTTGCACAGATGCGTCACCACGGATATCGGGTTGTGACCTATGTGGGAAGAATTACTGTTCAAAAAGGCCTCCCAAATCTACTGCGTGCGGCTAAAATTGTTATTGATCATCACCCGAAGACCTTCTTTTTATTTGTTGGTACCGGCGAACAAAAAGAGGAGCTTATCGAGCTATCAGCAGAGCTTGGCATAGCTGACAAAACATTTTTTACCGGATTTTTAAGGGGTCAATATTGGCGTGATTCATTTTCGATCGCTGATTTGTTTGTCATGCCATCTATATCCGAACCATTCGGACTTGCGCCACTTGAGGCAATTGGCTATGGTTCCCCAGTTCTGATTTCTAAACAATCCGGTGTTAGCGAGGTTCTAAAAAATTGTCTTAAAGTTGATTTTTGGGATGTTGACGAAATGGCTAATCAGATATCATCAGTTGTATCTAATGATTCACTTCGAGACGAATTACATGCAAATGCTCTAGAAGAGCTAAATAGAATGTCTTGGCAGAATGCCGCCGTAAGCCTATTTGGAATTTACAATCACCACCTGGAGGCTTCAAGAGTATAATGCAAGCTCAAACTTCAATTGTTTTGTATCTGCACGTCCACCAACCTTTTCGAATTCGTCATTATACTATTTTTGATGTTACAAATAGCAGTAATTACTTTGATAGTTCCTACGAATCAAATTCAAGTAACGAGCGCATAATTAAAAAAGTTGCTGAAAAGTCGTATGTGCCAACCATTAACAAGTTACTGGAACTTATACAGCAGTATCCCGAATTTAGGCTAAGTTTATCTATAACTGGTACCGTTCTGGAGCAGCTCGAGATATATTGCCCTGAAGCATTGGACTTGTTTAAACAGTTAATATCAACCAATAGGGTTGAGGTAATCGGCGAAACTTACAACCACAGCCTGGCTTTCTTTTATGATAGAGCAGAATTTGAAAAGCAAGTGCAGTTACACCATCAAAAGATAAAAGAAGTATTCAACCAAGATATTACTGCATTTAGAAACACTGAGTTAGCTTACAACAATGATTTAGCTTATTGGGCAGATAAAGCCGGATATAAAGCAATTTTAGCTGAGGGTTGGGATCCGATTTTAGGTTGGCGAAGCCCAAATTTTGTGTATCAACCATCTTATACGGATAATATTAAGCTTTTAATGAAAAATTACCGATTGAGTGATGATATAGCTTTTAGGTTTTCAAACCGGCAATGGGATAATTGGCCTTTAACTGCAGACAAATATGTTTCTTGGCTTGATGCAACAAAGCCATCACAGTTAATTAATTTATTTATGGATTTTGAAACTTTTGGTGAACACCAATGGGCAGACACAGGCATATTTGATTTTATGAGTAGTCTAGTAGAGTTATGGCTAAAATCAGGGTCCAATAAATTTATGACCGTAACTGAAGCGGCAAACACCTACCCTGCTTCTGACACCATTGATGTCCCAAATACCATTACTTGGGCTGATACAGAACGTGATTTAACTGCCTGGTTGGGTAACCCAATGCAACATCAAGCAGTACGAGCTTTGTACGAAATCGCTGATTTAGTTCGGCAGTCGGGTGATGAGTCGATAGTGAAGGATTGGCGAAATCTTCAGACTAGCGATCATTTTTATTATATGTGCACAAAATGGTTTAGTGATGGCGACGTACACGCCTACTTTAGTCCTTATAGCAGCCCCTACGAAGCTTTTATGAACTTCATTAATGTTTATCATGATCTTAGGTTTAGGCTTAGCCAAAAAGGCCTAGAGGTATAGGGTGGGCAGACCAGTATTACTTAGTAACAACTCAATGGTTGTAGGCCTAAATGAACAAGGCCTAGTACATGATTTTTATTATCCTTATGTTGGCCAAGACAATTTAACTACCGCCAGAAGCGTGCATCATAAAATCGGAATATGGGTGGACAGCACATTTAGTTGGATAGATGATCCAAGCTGGTCGGTTAGCGTGGATTTTGAAGACCGGGCTTTAATTAGCAAAATTAATGCAAGTAATGAAAATTTAAATATAACATTGGAATTTTGCGATTTTGTTGATGCAAAGCATAATGTTTTTTGTCGTAAAGTCAAAGTTGATAATCATAATAAAAGCCCGAAAGATATCAAGATATTCTTTCACCAAGTGTTTCAAATATCAAGAGATGGCCGGGCCGACACTGCTTTTTTTGTACCTAGTGGCAACTACATATTCGATTACAAAGGTCACTGCAGTTTATTAATTTACGCATGTGATCAAGATGGCAAACCCTTTAGTGAATTTGCCGTCGGTAATTATGCCATCGAAAGTAAAGCCGGTACGTTCGTCGACGCTGAAGACGGCAAGCTAAGTGGGAATTTAGTTGAGCATGGAAGTGTTGATTCGGTTATTGCCTGCCAATCAAAAATTGGAGCAAACTCTAATCAAACATTTTACTACTGGGTAGTTGCAGATGATTCCCAAACACAGGCTGAACAAATCCATAATGTTTTTAAATCTGATTTTGAAGAGAGGTTAAGTCAAACAAGATTACATTGGCATAAATGGCTCAAAAAAGCTGAACAAACTGCGACTATTATCGGTGAATCGTATAAATCACTTTTTTTGAAATCACTACTAATTGTTAAGGCTCACACAGATAAGCACGGTGGTCTTATAGCTAGCTGTGACTCTTCAATCTATAACTACGGTCGTGACTATTATACTTATGTTTGGCCAAGAGATGGGGCTTTATCAATGCTACCACTAATCGATCTCGGTTATAGTACTGAGCCCAAACGTTTTTTTACTTTTTGTTCTAAGACCATTCATAAAGGCGGGTACATGATGCATAAATATCAGCCAGATATGGCAATTGGCAGCACTTGGCATCCCTTAATGCATCAAAACCATCCAGAACTAGCTATTCAAGAGGACGAAACTGCATCTGTTATTTTTGCACTTGGCAGATACTTTGATAAATCGAATGATATTGAGTATCTGCAATCAATTTATCCAAAACTAGTTAAACCAGCTGCCGATTTTATGGCTTCTTTCATCGATGAACGGACTAACCTACCCCACGCAAGCTATGATTTGTGGGAAGAAACCTTTGGGACTCATACATATACTGTACTGGCTACCTACTCAGCACTAGTTTATGCGGTAAAGATGGCAGACACTTTAGGTCATGACGATGACTCAAAGCGCTGGACTCTTGCAATTGATAGGATAAGATCAGGGATAAGTTTATTGATCAACCCAGATACTGGCATTTTTAGAAGAAGCTTAAACTTATCACAAGAAGATAATCTGACATTCGACGAGCGAGTTGATAGTGCAACGACTTACGCAATACTTACATTTGGCCAAGATTTGATTTTGTCTGAGCAGCTTAACAAAAGTTTTGAACATCTCATCAAAACGGTTTACGGCACAAACCCAGCCGGTGGCGTTATACGATACGAAAACGATGCCTACTTCTTAAAAAACTCTAAATATAAAGGCAACGCGTGGTTTATTTGTACACTCTGGCTTTGTCAGTATTTAATTGAAATTAATCGTAAAGAATTGGCGCAAAAATTATTAGACTGGACGGTGTCGCACTCAACACCAAGTGGGGTTTTATCAGAACAAATAGATGCTGAGTCGGGCGAGCAAATTGGTGTTGCCCCATTAGTATGGAGCCATGCGGAATTAATTAATACGCTTAACAGATTTTTTAAGTAGTTACTACTTTTTACGTGGCTTAACTTCGTTACGCCCAAGATTTTTCTTTGTCTCTGACTGTTTGGCAGTTGATCGATTAACTGGGCAATACTTAACAAGCTCTACCTTATCAGGCGTGTTTTGAAAATTCTTAGTCGTATAGTAGTGGCGGCCACCGCAACTTTCACAAACTAAGCCTAGTATTCGTCTTTTATCACCTTTTTTTGCCATAAAAAAATAAATCCTTGTTGTTCGATAGTACTATAACAGATTATTTTTAATCTATCAATGATTTGGTTGCAGGATATGTTGGAGCCGTGACCGAGATTTGAACTCGGGACCCCTTCCTTACCATGGAAGTGCTCTACCACTGAGCTATCACGGCATTTTTATTACAAACCACCCAAGCAGTGTACTTAGTTAACTTACTTGGTGCAGGGGGAGGGATTCGAACCCCCGAAGGCGAATGCCAACAGATTTACAGTCTGCCGTGTTTGACCGCTTCACTACCCCTGCAAGCATAGCGGGCTTAGCTTAAAACGTATAAAAGCTAAACCCGTACACCACTGAAACTACACCTCACTAGGTAGAGTCTCGTTTTAGCACTCTCGCGATTTATGGTGCTAAAACCTGGAGCCGACAGAGGGATTCGAACCCACGACCCGCTGTTTACAAAACAGCCGCTCTAGCCACTGAGCTATGTCGGCAAATCAAGACCCGTTCATTTTATTTACTTTCCAAACACTACATTTGAAAAGTAAATTTTACTAACGGTCTTTCCCCTAAGAACAACAAACAGCTTCGCTTTGATTACTATTTGTGCTTTTGACGACCACTAAAAAGTGTATCAAAACAGGGGTTAAATAACAACTCTTTTGGGGCGCACAATTCTACGACGCTTACCGGCAGGCATAATTAGGGTAACTAACTTCTTTTTGATTTCATCGGCTTCATCAACTAGACCCTTAGATTCATATGCTTTCATTAATAAAGTATAGGTTTCGGGATTTGGCTCTAGCTCAGTAGCGCGTTCTAGGTGCTCAAGCATAATCTTATCATTACCCATTTTCTCTTGTACTTTGGCATATGCAACATGTCTGGCTGCTAAGTCTTCTTCCAGTTTTAGGGCTTGCTCAAAGGCGGTTGCTGCTTTTTGATAATTTTCAGTCTCGTAATAAATTAATCCGAGGTTATGTAAACTTGATGCGCTAGGCTCAATACTGCTTGCTATTTCGAAACAATCAATTGCGTCTTTATACTCTTTTTGTTTTGCATAGAGAATCCCAAGCCTGTTATAGGCTGCAGCATTTTTTTCATCAATTTTTAAGATTGTTAAAAGTGCTTTTTCGGCTCTTAGTAGTCGGTTTTCGCGCATACCCTGATGAGCTATAACCCAAAGACCAGTTAGCCTATCGCTAATCTTTTTGGGAATAATCTGTGTGTCGTATTCAACGTGTTCAGCAATCCGATAGATTGCAACAGCCATCAAAGCTAAAAGCGCTAATGAGAACATAATATCTTTAAATTATATCATTTTTAAACAGATACAAACAGCTCAAGTAAATTTAATTTTAGATTACAACCTTTATCGTGCCTTTGCCTGGAGTTGTACAGAGCTAATCTTGAGCTAAGGATCCTATCGGCTTTTGCGAGCTCATTTTTTGATAGTGCTAATGAGTGAGTTGCCGACAATACTTTTTCAATACTATCAAACAAAAGTTGCACTTGGTCAGTGTCAGCTACGATCTGATTTATTATATTTAACCTTTCGTAAACTGGCTGTCCTAGAATTGATTTTGCTAGCTCAATAGCTTTGTATAGCTCATGGTTTTTATCTTTTGCTAGCAAACTTATAAGTAAGCCGGGCATACCAGCACTTAAACGCCATATAGATTCTATTTCAGACTTACTTAAACCTGAATATTGTTGCGCTAACTTTAGCGAAACCGGTCTTATTACAATGGATTGCAGTCTGGAGTTAATTGTAGTTAATAGTTCACTGGCGTTTATTGCAGTTAAAATTATCAGGTTATTATCATTCGGTTCTTCTAACAATTTTAATAATGCATTTTGTGCTTCAATAGTTAGTTTTTCAGCATGTGAGATTAAAACTACCCGGCTAATTTTTTCAGAACTGGTGTTTTTTAGTTTAACATCACTTTTTAGCTGTCTAATTTCTGTGATACCGATTGACTTAACTTGTTCGCCACCAATGTAAATAAAGTCCAGACAGCTCATCAACTTACTTTCAGGCACATTTAATAATGTAGAGGCAATTAATTTTGCTAAAAAATCCTTGCCGGCGCCATTTGGACCAAAAATAACTAGCCCATGAGCCGGTTGCTCTAAAAAGGCATCGAGTGCCTGTTTGGTGCGTTTATTGATTAATAGCATTTAAATACTCATTAAATTCATCTGGTACGTCGGATACAAATTCTTTAACTTGTTCACTTGGTAGGCGTAGCTCAATAGTGTGAGCATGTAGCATCAATCTCGAAGCTTCTGAGCCACCATATAAAAAATCACCAACTATTGGACACCCAATGTACTTTAGGTGCACTCTAATTTGGTGTGTTCTGCCTGTTTTAGGTATCAGCTTTAGTAAACTACCGTTTTGATTTGATTTAACAAGTGTATATTCGGTTACTGATTTTTTGCCATTTGTCTTAACTGTGAACGTTTTTGGGTTTTTTAAATCGCGACCGATTGGAGCGTCAATTATGGCATCTTTTAGTTTTGGTACATTATTAGTAATCGCCAAATATGTCTTTTGAACTTTTCGATTTTGGAACTGTTTTTGCAAATAACTTAAGCTTGTTGGATTTTTTGCACAAACCATAACGCCACTTGTTGCTCTATCGAGCCGATGAACAATACCTGCACGCTCAGTTCCTGTTTGAAAACTGTTATTTATTCTTGATCTAATAAAGCTGGCGACCGATGCTTCGTTGCTTAAGCCACCATTAGAATGGCTCAAAACACCTACTGGCTTATCTATCACAATCACATCTTCGTCTTCATAAATTATAGGTAAGTCAATACTTGCGGTAGAGTCGCTTAATAGGGTATCGTCTACCACTATACTGTCGCCAAATTTTAACTTATACCCCGCTTTTAGTTTAGTGGAGTCTATTAAAACTAGACCACGCTCAAACAATTTATGAAGTGCTGAGCGCGCATACATTGGGTATTTTTGCGCAATAAACACGTCAGCCCGTAGGCCAACATCTTCTGAGTCAACTTTAAAACTCTTCACGGTCTATAAATTATCGCACAAAATGAACTATCGTCTTAGTCCAACTGCGAATTGAGTTTTTAATAACTGTGCCCTTGCAATTGGTTCCATGGCTTGTTCTGAGGCTGTTAGTTTGTTTGTAACTTGATCATCAGTAATTTGCATAAGTCTGGTCTGAAATTGGCTTAAAAAGGCCTTAACAGCGTCTGCAGTTGCTGATTTCAAGTCACCGTAGCTTGATTTACCTTTCCAGCTCGAATTTACATCCGATTGAGGTTTACTACTTAGCAATGCAAGGATTTGCAAAAGGTTGCTAACACCAGGTTGGTTTTGGTAATCAAAGTCGATACTTGCTTTATCATCGGTTGTTGCGCCCATGATTTTATTTACAGCCATATCTGGCTCATCACTTAGTAAAATTGTGCCGGCCGGGTCATCGACCGATTTACTCATTTTCTTTTCAGGATTACGTAGGCTACGTATACGCACAGGGTCGGTTCTGCCACTAAACTCTAACTGCTTATCGGTTGGTTCGGGCACAACAAATAAGTCGCCAAATTTGTTGTTAAGGCGCACGGCTAGATCTCTAGTAAATTCAAGGTGTTGGCGTTGATCATCACCAACAGGCACCCATTTGGCACCATAAAGCAAAATGTCGGCTGCCATTAACACTGGATAATCAAATAAACCAGCAGAAACGTTATCAGTTTTTTCGCTTTTATCTTTAAATTCAGTCATGCGCGATAATTCACCAAAGTATGCAAAACAGTTTAAAATCCAGGTCATTTCCGAATGAGCAGTAATAAAACTTTGTCTGTAAACAAACGTATCAGGCTGGTTTATATCAAGACCGGCTGCCATAAACATTTTTACATTATCTATACTCTGTTGATAAAGCTTGGTGTGGTCAATTGGTGTCGTAAAGCTGTGAAGATCGGGAATGAACATATTTAGCTGATACTCACCAGCTTTTTGTTTTTGCAGATTTACCATCGGTAAAATTGCACCCAGATAGTTTCCAAGATGGAACTCGCTGTTGCTTCGTAGCCCAGTTAAAATTACGTCTTTAGCCATTAAAGATAAATTATAATCCAAAATGTTTAAAGAATATACTTATCGGCTACAAAATAAGTGATGATTGATACTGAGGCACATAAAATCGTTCCCCATATTAAGTCAATAATAGTAATTTTAACTGGCCAGTCTTTAAAAACCGCTTGACTGGTTAAATCAAATGTCGCGTAAGTCACTAACCCGAATAGTGCACCAAAACCTAGAGCATACTGCCAAGAGCCTTTATTGAGCGCCGGAACAACTACAAAAGCCAAAAGTCCGATCAAAAAGATTACATAAAATAACCCTGCCGAAAGCAGGTTGGGCTTATCGGCCATCAGGTGGCCAATGTTTTCTTTGTAAAGTTTTGGCGAAATTTTAGTAAGCCAGACTGCGTCAACTGCAATAAAACTTAAAGCACCCACTACATAAATCCAAACTAGTTTAAGTACTGTTATATCCATTATTTACCCCTTTTACTTCGTTTAACCGGCAGTGGTATAAATTTAGATGTGACTTTAGCATAATTCTGAAACGCTTTATCTTCTGCGTATTTTTTTTCAAGAAGCGGAATACCAGATACGTAAAGTATGAGATATGTTATGAGCAACGGTGAAACAACTGCGATATAGCCATAGCTAAGGCTTGCAACCATAATCCAAAGCCCCCACCACATCACAACTTCACCAAAATAATTTGGGTGCCTGGTGTATCGCCATAAACCGCTTTGCATAATTTGGCCGGGTTTTTTAGTTTTTATAAATTGTCTTAACTGCCAATCGCCAACAACCTCAAAGAAAAAGCCAACCAGCCATACGGTTATTCCAACTACTTGCAACCAGCCAATATTAGCAGACTGATCGCTATATGAAGCTATAAAAACTGGGCTGAGATCACTAATAATAGAAGCCCTTGTAACATAAATATTTGAAAGTAGGCTCGTAAATTAAACCACTTCCCCCACTGAGCTCGCCACTTTTGATAGCGCCAATCCTCAGGGCTACCAAGTTTTCGTTTGGCAATATGATAAGTTAGCCTAAGCCCCCAGACTGTCACTAGTGCTGTAACGGTGTAGTGCACCGGTGATTCACATTGATGGGCAAAAGCCAGCCCTAATGCCAGAACAACAAAACCAAGCCCCCATGCAATATCAACTAATGATGCATCTTTGGCCAATATCGACACAAAAAACCAAAGTGTCATATACAAAAAAACCAGTACCGCGCCAAAAACCAATAACTCTAACATTATCTACATTGTACTGAGTTATAAATAGATTTCAAAAAAACTAACGCTTTGTAAACTGGCGCTGTTTGCGAGCACCCTTTAGACCAAATTTTTTGCGTTCTTTTTCACGAGGATCACGACCTAACAGCTCGGCACGTTTAAGGGTACTACGATAATCATCGTTAAGGTCGGAAAGGGCTTTAGCAATTGCCAGGCGACAAGCATCAACTTGACCGGCGTGACCACCACCACTAACTTTTAAACTGACATCATACTTGCTGGGATCAAGCTCTAATACATGAAACGGCCTAAGTAACTCATTTATTAGCGCTTTACTACCTGCAAAATATTGATCAACCGGTTTTTGATTTATTGTATGCAGACCTTTACCGGATTGTAGTCTGACTCTGGCAGTTGCGCTTTTGCGACGGCCAAGTGCGTAAAAATATGTAGTAGCCATTATTTTTTACCTTCTTTCTTAAGGCTAAGTGTTGTTGGCTTTTGAGCGGTGTGACCATGATTATCGTCAGTATAAATTTTAAGTCTTTTCAGACGCCCGTCGCGTAGTTTGTTGACTGGTAGCATTCCCCTTACAGCTGAATATATTACTTTAGTTGAATCTTTGGACTTTAAGTCACCAAGACTAATCTCGCTAAGGCCACCTGGAAAACCACTGTGAGAATAATAAACTTTGTCAGTATTTTTTGTACCAGTAACAACTAATTTATCACTGTTAATGACCACTACGAAGTCACCACAATCAATATGACTACTAAACTGTGGTTTGCCTTTACCAATTAGTAAGCTAGCAATCTGTGTTGCAGTGCGGCCTAAAGGAGCTTCCGAAGCATCAATTACATACCACTTTCGGCTGATATCATTTGGTTTTATTGAATATGTCTTTTTCATTACCTGTTACCCCTTACGCCAGTACGCTTGGCGACTGTGTTAACTGCGGTTTTTGAAGATACACGGCTTTCACCTTGAGCTTTAGAGCTCGCTGGCTTATCCGATACTGCTTTAGGTTGGTCTTTAGGTTCGGCTTCAACCTTTGTTGGCGTTTCTTTTGCAACTGACTTCGATGGTTTTGTGTCGTCTAAAATGAAACTAATCCTAGCTAGTTGGGCATTATCGCCACGCCTTAAGGTTGTGCGCTTTACTCGTAGATGACCAGAAGATTTTGAGGCTAATTTTGGCGCCAACTCATCAACCAATTTATGTGCAGCTTCTTTAGTTTGTAGCTTAGCAATAATTTGGCGTCGGCTGGTCAAATTACCGACCTTAGCTTTAGTAACTAGCTTTTCCATGTAAGGCAAAAGTTCTTTGGCTTTAGGAAGAGTTGTTTCGATTGACTCATGAATCACCAAAGAATCAGCCAGGCTTTTAATCAAAGCCCTTCTTTGGTCTCGTTCTCGGCCGAATTTGCGTCCTTGGTATCCGTGGCGATGCATGATTTTTCCTTAATTAATCCTCTTACAGCTCAAGCTCAGCTAATTTTTCTTTAACTTCATCTAGGGCTTTCGAGCCAAAACCTTTTAAGTCGCGAAGCTCTGCCTCTGATAAGCTAAACAAATCTTTAATGGTATGTATGTCATTATTTACAAGTGCATTAGTAGTACGGGCGCTTAGGTTCAAATCCTCTATTGAGGTCATGAGTTCAGCTGGTTCATCATCGCCAGCACCATCAAAATCATTTATATTTTTAGCACTTAGTGGTTCACCCGCCTCAACTTTAGTTTGACCAGCAAGTGCCGTGTATTGGTTGACTAAAATAGCAGATGCTTCTTCAAAAGCTTCTTGTGGAGTAATTGAGCCATCGGTATCAACAGTAATTAGTAGCTTATCAAGATCAGTCATTTGACCAACACGGGTATTTTCGACTTTATACCGAACACGCAACACTGGAGTAAACAAGGCATCTAGATTAATCATGTCAGTGGCTTTTTTAGGAGTTGTTTCGTCAACAACTTGGTAGCCTCGACCAGTTTCGACAGTTAAGTCAATCTCGACACTAGCTTTATCATCTTCAATCGAGCAAATTACGTGCTTTGGATTAACTACTTCAACGTCAGCATTGGTTTGGATATCTTTAGCAGTTACCAGCCCCTTACCTTTTTTGCTAAGTCGAAGTGTTTGAGGTTCATCACTAAATACTCTAAAACGGATCCCTTTAAGATTGAGCATGATACTGACAATGTCTTCTTTAACGCCTTTAATAGTTGTGAACTCATGGGTTGCACCTTCTACTCTAAAACTGGTGATAGCCGCACCGGCAATGCTAGAAAGCAAAACTCTCCTTAGGCTGTTACCCAGTGTCATACCATAGCCTGTGTGTAATGGCTCAATAGTAAATGTAGCGCTTGTCGGGCTGTGTTCAGTAGTCCCTGCGAGCATAGGTGTGTGAATCGTTTTTGACATAGTTTCCTCTTTTTGCCTCCTTAGCGTGAGTAGTACTCGACGATTAATTGTTCTTTAATATCTGGTTCGGCCTCTTCACGGGTGGGCTTACCAGTTACGGTGATTTCAAATTTCTTGCGGTTAACCTTAAGCCAACTAAGGCTTGCTGTATCACCAGCTGGGCTTACTTCATCAATCTTTTTGAAATACTCATTACTTTTACTGCTATCCCTAAGTGTTATTACATCACCCGGATTAAGTCTTATAGATGGGATATCAACCCTCCGACCGTTTAGCATAAAATGGCCATGAGTTACAAGTTGGCGTGAGGCGCGACGACTTGGACTGAAACCTGCCCTATAAACGGCATTATCAAGCCGACGCTCAAGATATTCCAATAAAACAGTACCAGACTGACCCTTGCTTCTTGAGGCCTCTTTCATCAATTTTGAAAATTGACGTTCTAATAAGCCATAAAGTCTTTTAACTTTTTGCTTTTCGCGAAGCTGGATAGAGTATTGGCTGGTTTTCGATCGCATCCCCCTGCCGGCTTGTTGGCCGGGCTTAGCAGTGCGTTTTACAAGTGCTTTATGAGCTTTAGGGTGTAAAGCATAGCCTTCTCGGCGACTCATTTTTACAATAGATTGGGTATCGCGTGCCATAAACTAGTTCCTCTTGGCCTTCCTTGGTCTTACACCACCATGTGGCATTCCGGTCTTGTCGCTAATGGTATTTATCTGAATGTCCTGGGTAGCGATAGTTCTTATGGCAGCGTCGCGTCCTAAGCCAACACCACGAACATACACATCGGCCTTAGAAAATCCATGAGCCTGCTTGGCCAGTGATAATGCTTTTTCAGCGGCTACTTGAGCGGCGTATGCTGTACCCTTTTTTGAGCCTCTAAAGCCACACGCACCTGCGCTTGAGCTAGTTAAAACTGCACCATTTTGGTCAGAAACAGTAACGATTGTATTGTTGAATGATGCCTGGATATGAACTTGGCCCAAAGCTACGCTTCGGCGTGACTTTTTCTTTTTAACTGCTACTGCCTTAGCTGGCTCATCGTTTGGAGCCTCGGTAGGTTCGGTAACTGTTTCTGGTACGTCTTTTAACTTATCTTCTGCCATAATTTATATCCTAAGTTTTAGCCGCTACTTTCTTGGCTGTACCACCGACAGTAACTTTTTTACCACGCCTTGTTCGGGCATTGGTTCTGGTTCGTTGTCCGCGTGAAGGTAGATTGGCTTTGTGCCTAAGGCCTCTGTAGGCATTAATATCTTTTAGGCGCTTAATGTTGGTGGTGACAACTCTTTGTAATTCACCCTCGACAGTTAAGTTCTCATTAATAACGTCTTGAATGCGTGAAATCTCGGCATCAGTTAGATTTTTAACTCTAATGGTGCCTTCTACCTTTGCCTCGGCCAGAACTTTTTGGGAAGTTTTTGGGCCAATACCATATACATAAGTCAAAGCAATCTGAACTTGCTTTGCATCAGGAATGGTTACGCCAGATATTCGCGCCATACTTAACCCTGCCTCTGCTTGTGCCGTGGCTTATTTTTATTGATAACATAAACTCGTCCTTTTCGGCGGACGATAATATCATCTGGACTAATTTTCTTGACGCTTGCACGCACTTTCATGCGGATCATTACTCCTTAAAGTGTTTGGCTAATGACACACTGCTTAAATTGATTGTTATTTGCGGTACGTAATCCGACCCTTCGTAAGATCGTAAGGTGTCAATTCTACTGTAACGCTGTCTCCTGGCACGAGGCGAATATAGTTTTTCCGCATCCTACCAGCGACGTGGGCTATAATTTGATGGCCGTTCTCAAGCTCAACCCTAAATTGGGTTCCAGGCAGGGCTTCCACCACTGTTCCGGCGAGTTCAATCACTTCCTTATTTTTGGCCATAAATAATAACGTGTCGGTATTGTATCAGATTAAAATGCCCTAGTAAAGACTTTTATTTTGAAGATTTTTTACTGCGTTTTAATTTTTTAGGTACCCTTGGGATAAACCTAAGTCGCCTATCACCAGTACCTGGCACTCCAGTTTCGTAGAAGAAATCGGGCTCTTCGTATTGGTCATAAGTAATCATCAGAGCCTTAGATTCAATTTGACGCAGAGTTTCAAGCGCTACAGATACCAAAATCAATGTACTTGTTCCGCCAATAGCAATGTTTTGGTTAACATATACCTGACCAACAATTGGCATGACTGCAAGTAGACCAAGCGCCACCGATCCAAATAAAGTTAAATGATTAACTGTAGTTTTTAGATATTTTTCAGTTTGTAGTCCACTCCTTACATTTTCGATAAAACCACCTTGTTTTTGGAGATTTTCAGCGATATCTTTTGCATTAAAGCTAACCCCGGTATAAAAGTAGGTGAATAGCACTACTAATAAAAAGTAAGTCAATGGGTACACCCAAGGTTCCCACCCACCGGCCGAAAATGTTAGTTGGCTAGGCGTTTGGAACAAAATACTCAATTTTTGCCCTATACCTTCTGCAGTTGTATCAGGTGTTATATTGGGGCCTTGTCCACCAGTTAATAACTGACCAACAAAACTAGGAATTGATAAGAAAGCTAAAGCAAAAATAATTGGGATTACCCCAGCGGTTATTAATTTAACGGGCAAAACTGTTGTTACGCCACCATAAACACGATTACCTTGGACTCGTTTTGCATAATTAACAGTTAGTCGTCTAGATGCCTCATTTAATTTAACGACCGCCCAAGTAACCGCAACTGTTGCTAAGGTTATTATACTGACGATTATAAGCCCCCTCTGCGAAAAAGTACGTCCGAACAATTCAAGCTTGTCTGACTCGGCTCCAGCCGTCCAATATATCGAACCATAAATAGAGGCAATTAAAGTTGGCAATGAACTTACAATGCCGATAGTAATTAAAAGTGATATTCCGTTACCAACACCACGTTCGGTAATCAACTCACCGAGCCACATCAAAAGTAAGGCTCCACCAGTCAAAGCAGTGACCATAAGGGCCCATCTGGCCAGAGTAGCGTTGGCAGTTATATCACCCAAGCCGCCAATTTGCTGAGCTGATGCTCTAATTAAATAGATTGCGCCAATTGACTCAACAATCGCTAGTGGAAAAGTTAACATACGGGTGTATTGATTGATTTTTTTACGTCCAAATTCACCCTCTTTGTTTAAGTTTTCAAGCTTAGGGATAGCTCTGGTAAGTAACTGCATAATGATCGAGGCATTAATAAATGGTCCAAGCCCAACCAACATAATTGAAAAGTTGGCCAGTGCACCACCGGAAAGCACATTTAAAAAGCCCAAGAGCTCAGTTGACTGAGCTTGGGTAAACAAATTTTCCAGAACTTGTTTTAAGGTATCGTTATCGCCTAGGGGAACAGGAATATGAGCAAGGACACGAAAAATGATAATAATCCCAATAACAGCGAGCAATCTGTCTCGCATGTCTTTATGTGATAATGATTTTCCAATGACTTTCCAGTTCATTTGTTTATTGTTCCCTCTCCCACGCCCCGAAAAATAAAGTCGCTACCGAAATTATAGCTTCATAAATTGTAACATGCTTTTTTAGTTCTGATAGAAGTCTTATGACTCTTTTTCAGTATTTTTAGGCTGCCTAGCTACGCGCTCAACCTTAGAAAACTCACCACCAGCCTTATTTATCGCCGTTATTGCACTCTGGCTGGCTGATTGTAGTTTAACTATTTTTTTATTTTTTAACTCGCCCTTAGATATTAGTTTAACTTTTGTATATGGACTACTGACCAAGTTTGAGTCAAATAACACAAAATTATCAACTGTTGATTGTTTTAGGGAGTCAATTTGTCCGGTGTATACATTTTCGATTGGCTGTCTTTTGCTTTTAAAGCCTCGTAACTTAGGTAATCTCATATACAAAGGCATTTGACCACCTTCGAAGCCTGGCCTGACGCCTCCGCTTTTTCTGGCGCCTTGACCTTTTGTACCACGACCAGCAGTTTTACCTTTGCCAGCACTAATACCACGACCAACTCTTTTAGCTGATTTGTTAGATTTTAGATTTAGTTCATTGTATTTCATGGTAATCCTAATTAAGACTTAGCCTTTTGTTTCTTAGCTGAATCAGTTGTTGTAATCCACTGACTTTTAGGTACGGTACTCTTTAACGCCTCAACAGTTGCATAAGCTGTATTTATTTTATTGCTTGCGCCAAGTGATTTAGATAAGGCATTTTCAATACCAACCACCTCAAGCACTGTACGAACTACACCGCCTGCAATAATACCGGTACCAGGAGCTGCTGGTTTTACTAAAATGTTAGAGCCGCCAACTTTTGCTTGCGCTTCATGTGTAAGAGTTGCGCCGTTTAAGTGAATTATAACCATGCTCTTTTTAGCTACATCGACCGCTTTTTGAACAGCGGCTGTAACATCGGCACCCTTACTTACGCCAACGCCTACCTGCCCTTTGTGGTCACCTATAACGACAAGTGCCTGGAACCTAAAGCGACGACCGCCTTTAACTACACGGGCTACCCGGTTTACATGAACAACTCGTTCGTCGAATTGCTTTTCTTCTACAATTTGGCCTTGCGGGCCTCTATCACTTCGTGGTTTGCGGTCCATACTAAAACTCCAATCCATTCTTTCTGGCTGAATCTGCAAAAGCCTTTATTCTACCATGATAAAGTTTTGAACCTCTGTCTAGGGTAACTTTTTTAACTTTTAGCGCTGTAGCCTTTTTGGCTATTTCGGCACCGGCCCATTCGGCTTTTTCGGTCATTGTACCAGACATTTTTTGTCCAACAGATGATATTGCCGTAAGTGTTACATGCTGTTCATCGTTAATAATCTGAGCACTCACGTGGTGGGCCGAAATATTAACGCTTAATCTTGGTCGCTGCGAAGTGCCACGAATCGCAGTTCGTACTCGATTCGCACGCCTGATTGATAGCTTTTTCTTCTGGTCTAATCGGTTCATAATCTGTCCTTACTTATCCTTACCGCTCTTGCCGGCTTTTCGAATGATTCGCTCATCAACATATTTAATGCCTTTACCCTTGTATGGCTCAGGTTTTTTAAGAGCTCGAATTTCGGCAGCAACTTGTCCAACTTGTTGTTTATCAATGCCGCTTATGGTGATGATATTTTGATCAACACTTACTTGAACACCACTTGGAACTTTATAAATCACATCATGTGAAAAGCCTACGTTTAGTTTTACATCGTTTCCTTGCATGGCAACTCGATATCCAACGCCGTTTAGTTCTAACTTTTTTTCGAATCCGTTTGAAACGCCGACTGTCATATTGGCAATTAGTGTTCTAATTAAACCGTGTCGGGCACGATGCTCGGCAACATCTGAAGCTCGAACGACAGTTAACTTGCCATCGTTTTGCTCAACCTTAATTCCATCAAGTAATGGTTGGCTTAGACTGCCTTTTGGACCGTTAACATTAACATCGTTATTGTCGACAGTAATTGTCACGCCAGCTGGGATTTCAATTGGTAGTTTTCCTATACGACTCATCTTAATACACCTTACAAATTAATTCGCCACCAAGGCCTTTTGATTTGGCGTCTTGGCCACTCATCATACCCTGCGAAGTTGACACAACAACTATGCCACGACCACGCTTAACTGTCGGAATATCCTGAGCTCCAGCATAAAGTCGTCGGCCAGGCTTTGAAAGTCTATCCACTTCTGTGATTCGAGCATTTTGATTTTCACCATTAATAAGGATTGTCATGGTTTTTTGGCCATCAACCTTATCTACCTTAACATCATCTAAAAAGTTGTTTTCAACTAAAATTTGTGCAACACGTTCTTTAACACTTGAGTGTGGTAAAACTACCTCGCGTTTAGACACAAGTATTGCATTGCGGATTCGAGTCAGCATATCTGAAATTGGATCTGTACTTACCATATGTTCTCCTTTACCAACTCGCCTTAGTTATACCAGGAATTTCGCCTTTATTGGCGTGCTCCCTAAAGCTAATTCTTGATAAACTAAACTGACGCATATATGCCCTTGGTCTACCAGTTTCACTACATCGATTTTTCCAGCGCGTTGGGCTTGAATTTCGCGGTAGCATTGCTAGACCCTCTAGGTCGCCCATAGCTTTTAGCTCAGCTCGTTTTGCAGAGTACTTTTTAATCATCTCTTGGCGTTTTTTATCACGCGCTACTATAGATTTTTTTGCCATTAGTTATCGCTCCTTGCTTTTTCAAAAGGCATACCAAACTTTTCAAGTAGAGCCCGACTGTGCTCAGGTGACTCAGATCGAATTACGAATACAGCTTGCAGGCCATGAACCGTTGTAGTGTCTTCAAATGTTAGTTCAGGAAAAACAGATTGATCACTAATCCCAATTGAGTAGTTACCACTTTGGTCAAAGGCTTTGATTGGTACACCATGAAAATCTCTTAATCTTGGCAGAACGATATTTATAAGCCTGTCGGCAAATTCATACATTCTTTCGTCCCGCAGGGTTAGCTTTAGCCCAATTTTATTGCCTTCTCGCAATTTAAAGGTAGCTATTGACTGCTTAGCTGTAGTCTCGATTGGTTGTTGACCGGTTATTTTGCGTAGTGTGTTAGTAGCGACTTCTAGTAGCTTTTTATCATCTTTCGCACGTCCAAGACCTACATTAATTACAATTTTTTCAAGTTTGGGTACTTGATTGATATTGCCTAGCTTAAGTTCATCTTTAAGCTCTTTACGGATTTGAGATTCGTAAAGTACTTTAAGTCTAGCTGTCTGTGCTGGTTGTGCTGTTTTAACGGCCATTACTTCATCTCCTTTCCGCTTTTTTTATAAATTCTCGTCTTATTGCCTTCTTTATCAATTTTGTAACCAATTCTTGATGGTTTCTTTGTCGTAGGATCAACTACCGCCAGCTTAGATACCCAAATTGGCTTGGTTATATCTAAAATACCGCCTTGTGGGAATGTGGTCGTCGGCTTAACATGGCGCTTAACAATATTTAAGCCTTCTACGGTTGCTTTATTTTGCTCAGGATATATAGCTGTAACTTTACCGGTTTTGCCTTTATATTTGCCACTTAAGACCATGACCGTATCGCCTTTTTTGATTCGAATCTTATAGACACTCATCTTAAAGTACCTCCGGTGCTAGTGAAATAATCTTTGAGTAGCCTAAATCTCGAAGCTCGCGAGGGATAGGTCCAAAAATACGTGTTCCGCGTGGTGCTTTATCATCACCAATGATTACAGCAGCGTTGTCATCGAATTTAATGGTAGATCCATCAGCACGTCGAATAGTCGCCTTAGTTCGAACAACAACAGCTCGAACAACAGTTTTCTTTTTAACATTGCCTGATGGGCTAGCCACTTTAACGCTAGCTGTTATAACATCACCAACTCGGGCATAGCGCCTGCGGGTGCCACCAAGGACGCGTATGCAAAGAATTTCTTTTGCACCGCTGTTATCACAAACCCTTAACCTAGATTCTTGCTGTATCACTGTTTATGACTCCTCAACCTTTAGTTCGTCGCTATCTTCGAACTTAATTCCAGCCTTTTCGACAACTTTAACAAGTTTAAATCTTTTATTGGCACTAACTGGACGGCATTCAGCAATAATTACTTTATCGCCAACCTTTGCTTCGTTTTTTTCATCATGAGCCATGAACTTATCAGTAACTGTATACTGCTTTTTATAGACCGGATGTGTTCGGCGTGAAGCAGTTGTGATTACAATTGTCTTATCAGTTTTATCGCTAGTAACTATACCTGTAATTTGTCTGGACATTTAGATGTTCTCCTTAGCAAATTGTTCGCATAATACGGTCAATATTCTGGCCAGATCACGTCTTTTAGCTCTGATAACACGAACGTTTTGAAGTTCGCCAGTGCTAAGACGTCGGCGCATCTCAGCTATTTCTTCTCTTATCTTAACGCTCTCAGTAGTTAACTCGGCGGTAGAAAGTTTACGGATTTCGGCAATTTTCATAGTTTATTGCTCCTCCCGTTTCGCGAATCTGGTTTTAATCGGCAATTTATGGGCAGCTAAGCGCATAGCTTCGCGGGCTGATGGCTCAGCGATACCTTCCATTTCAAATAACACTGTTCCAGGCTTAACCTTAGCAACAAAATATTCCGGGTTACCTTTTCCGCTTCCCATCTTTACATCCTGTGGCTTTTTAGTAACTGGAGTATGCGGAAAAATTCTAATCCAGATTTTGCCACCTCTTTTGGTATAGCGAGTCATCGCTTGCCTTGCTGATTCAATCTGTCTTGAGGTGATTCGGTCACTACTCATCGATACCAAAGCAAACTGACCAAAGGCAATATAGTGACCAGAAACAGCCGAGCCACCTTTGATTTTTCCTTTCCGAACCTTTCGGAACTTTGTCTTATTTGGCATTAACATTGCTACGACACCTCGCCCTTATATATCCATACTTTAATTCCAATAATTCCCGAGCCCGGGTAATGAGCCCGTGCTTTTGCAAAATCAACATCTGCTCGGAGTGTGTGCAGTGGAACAGATCCTTGGATCTCTTTTTCTCGTCGTGACATTTCAGCACCACCAAGTCGACCTGCAACTTCAACCCTTATACCCTTAGCTCCGGCACGCATAGCAGCGCCTGATGCCGATTTAACGGCTCGCCTAAATGCAATACGCCGTTCAAGCTGATTAGCAATATTTTCGGCTACAAGTTTGGCGTGTAGTTCCGGTCGCTTAATCTCTTCAATGTTAACCCTTACGGGTACACCATAAATTCGTTCAAAAACATCTTTAAGTTCAGTTGCGCCTGTACCACCACGGCCAATAACAACTCCGGCTTTGGCTGTTTGAATGGTTACTGTTACCAAATTCGGTGATCGCTCAATGTCAACCTTGCTAATCGATGCACGCATGCCTAGTTTGTCATCAATATACTTACGAACTTTTAGATCCTGAGTAAGGTAGTTGGCATAATCTTTTTTGCCAACAAACCATTTAGAACGCCAGTCCTTATTGACTTGAAGGCGCATGCTAATTGGATTTACTTTTTGACCCATTACTTGGCCTCCTTTTTAGCTGATTCTTTAGCTACAGCTGGTTTTTTAACTGGTCTTAAATCTCCGTCAACAATAACCCGAATATGACTAGTTTTTCGCTGGAATCGTAAAACTCCACCACGGGCAGCTGGTCTGTATCGTTTTAGGCGTGGACCTGGTGTAACACTAATTTCAGTAATTTTAAGAGTATCTGGTTTGTAGCCATGATTGTGCTCAGCGTTAGCTTTAGCGCTTTTTATAACACTAGATACAGCTTCAGCTGATCGTCTTGGAGTGTGATCCAAAATAACTAAGGCATCGGCAACAGTTCGCCCACGCACCAAACTAGCCACAACTGAAACTTTTCGTGGGCTCATTCTTACGCCTTTTGCTACTGCTTTAACTGCCATGGTTTATCCTTTTGCCAACTTTCCGCCGTGGCTTCTGAATTTTCGCGTGGGTGCAAACTCACCTAGCTTGTGACCAACCATATTTTCTGTAATAAATACCGGAACATGGACTTTACCGTTGTGAACCGCGATAGTCTTGCCTACAAACTCAGGCGGGATAGTGCTAGCACGAGCCCATGTTTTAATAACAGTCCTATCTTCAGGGCCTAATGCAGCAACTTTTTTTGCTAGTTTAAAGTCTACGTACGGACCTTTTTTAAGTGATCTAGACATTTCTAACTCCTGTAGCTGGGTTACTTACCACTTTTACCGCTGATGAAATAAATGTTCCCTTAAAAATACCTCTTTCTTCATCATCCATTTCGATTTGATTGGCTAAGAAGTTCCCCATTTCTCTAGCTTGCTCGAGCCTAAAAGGACTTAGTGAGTTACCTATTGTATCTCCTGCAACTTCAGCCAAATCTAGGATTCTTTGAATCCTTCTTTCTTCAGATGCTATAACTCGATATGCTATCAAACAACCAGCTATTTCCTGACTAGAAAATCTCACATCACCTGGTTGTTCTGGTGGAAATTGTAAAAACTCCATTACTTTATCTCCTCTTTCCTTGGTGTCTACTACGCACAATAAACTTATTAGTCGTTTTTCGGCGCCTGGTCTTATAGCCAAGGGTTTTCTGACCCCACGGTGAAGTTGGGTGATTGTTGCCTTTTCCTTTAGCCTCACCACCACCATGGGGGTGATCAACAGCGTTCATGGCAACACCTCGTACGCCAGGGCGAATGCCTTTATGTCGGTTGCGTCCAGCTTTGCCAATTTTGACATTTTGATGCTGATCATTGCCAATCACACCAATACTTGCCATACAAGCTAAGCTGACTATCCTAACTTCGCCACTAGGCAACTTTATTTGTGCCCAACCGTCTTCTTTTGCCATTAACTGTGCACCTGTGCCGGCACTTCGGACCATTTGAGCGCCTTTACCGGGTTGTAGCTCGATTGAATTTATAACTGATCCAACTGGGATAAACTCTAGGGGTAGTCTGTTTCCAGCCTCAATCGAAGCTTCTTGGCTTGATTGAACTTTGCTACCAACCCGCATATCTTTTACGGCAAGAATATAGTGATATTTATTGTCCTGATCTTTGATTCGGGCAATTCTAGCACTCCGGTTTGGGTCATATTCAATTTGCTCAACAACTGCCGTAGTGCCAATCGGTAGGGTATGATTAATGATTCTATAAAAACGTTTCGTGCCACCACCTCGGTGTCTAGTTGTAATTCGGCCTTGGTTGTTCCTACCTGAGCGTTGTTTTTTGACTACGGTTAATGATTTAACCGGTTTTTTGGCGGTTACGCTATCAAAATCCTGGGTTGTCATACCACGTCGGCCAGGAGTAGTCGGTTTTAGATTTATAACCGCCATTACTTGGCCTCCTTCTTGGCTTTTTGCTCGTTCTTAACTTCGTCAGCTGTTCCAAAAATCGGGATAATCTCACCTTTTTTAAGTGTTACATAGGCTTTTTTAAAATCAGTACGCTTTCCAATTACTGAACGACCATTCTTGCGATATGTCCGCTTAGCCTTGCCATCTTGATTTAAGACATTAACCTTAGTTACTGAAACCTTAAACTGATTTTGCACAGCTGATTTTATACTGCTGGTAGTAGCTTTATTTGGCACTATAAAAACATACACTCCAAGCTTTTCGCTGTGGTCGTAAGTTTTTTCAGAGACTCTAGGCAATAATGTCATAGTCAGGCTCATTACTTGGACTCCCCTAGCCACTGACTGATTACCGCTAAACTGTCTTGGCTGATCACTATACAATCAGCATTCATTAAGTCATAAACATTTAGATAGTTAGCACTGACAGTTTTAACGTTCTCAAGATTGTTGGTTGCTCTTACGACTTCTGGCGATTTAGAGCTAATAACAAGTAAAATATTACCTTTGGCACCAATTTTTTCAAGTAAAGACAAGGCATCTTTGGTTTTTGCAGATTTAATATCAAATGATTCGATAACAATAACCTTACCGCTGGTAAGCGAAAGAGCTTGCTTGATTGCTAGCTTTTTAGACTGTGTATTTAGTTTTTTTGAGTAGTTTTCGTTTCCGGTTGGGCCAAAAGCGATACCACCGCCTCGCCAGATTGGATTCCTTGAAGATCCGAACCTAGCCCGACCAGTACCTTTTTGTCGCCATGGTTTTTTACCACCACCACTGACTTCGCCTCTTTTTAATGTTTTGGCAAAGTTTTCACGACCATTAGCTAAGTATGTTGTATAAGCCTGCTTTATAAGATTATGGTCTTTAACTTCAACGCCGAACACTTTTGCGTCTAGCTTGGCGGGAGTCGTAGACTTTGTTCCTGATTTTGTATAGGTAGCTGTGGCCATTACTTAGCTCCCTTTAAAACAACTAAGCCTTTTTTAGGCCCAGGCACAGCGCCAAAAACACCAATTACGCTAAGTTCGTTGTCAATTAAGGCTATTTTAAGATTTTTGACTGTAACTTGCTCGTAGCCCATTTGGCCGGCCATCTTTTTACCGGGGAATATACGCTGTGGATACATCGAACCGATAGAGCCAGGGCGTCTGTAACTTTGACCCCCATGGGTTTTTCGGCCTCGATGAAAATTATGTCGTTTAATTGTGCCGGCCCAGCCTTTACCCTTGGATATAGCTGTTACATGGACACTATCACCAAGTTCAAAATTTTCAGCTGTAATTTTGTCGCCAACTTTTAACTCGCCAAGTTCGTCAACCCTAAACTCTTTAAGGACTTTTGGAACAGAGCCCGAAGCTTTGACATGCCCAGCATGACTTTTGGATGGTTTTTTATCTTCTCCAGCGCCTACTTGAATCGCGTTGTAACCATCAACATCAGTAGATTTAACTTGAGTAACAACAATTGGATCAGCAGAAAGCAAAGTTACAGCACTTGCAGTGCCGTTGTCACTAATGATAGTCGTCATACCAAGTTTTCTAGTTAATAGAGCTTTCACTGAGCCTCGCTGTTTAGTGGTAATTAATGCGTATTGATAGGCGACACGCATTAAAAAAGCTTGGTCAAAAGCAGTTTCTACCTCTGTTAGATGGCGACTTACTGATGATCCAAGTACACCGAATTAATTAATACAAATAACAGATTACCACGTTAAGCTGACATCTGTCAATATGTTGATAATTCTACAATGAAATTGTCATGCCAATTGGCAGCCAAAAACCAATAAACATTGCCACTAAAAGTATGGCGTACTCAATTTTTCTGTCTATCGCAAAATGATCATGACTTGCATAAATTAAGCCAATCAGTGCACCAACTGGCAGTGGTAGCTCAAATCCCGAGTCTAAGTTGATTCTTACCCAAAACGAGCCTAAAACCATATAAATCGCTAATTTTAGTAAATAGACACTATCCAGTTCTGCTTTTTGAGTAGTCTTGGCGCCAACCCGCCTTTTTTTAGCCATTAGCGTTATTGTAGCAAATATTTAAAGCGTATCCCACTTGGGAACTTGATATTGTTTGTCTTTGGGTGCGCCTATCACGATTAACTGGCTCCCAGCCTGTATTGCCGTCACGCTTCTTTTGCATTCGGGCTCAATGGCAACAAATGTACCAGCCTTGGCAATACATTTTTCGCCATCAATCATGAATTCACATTCACCACTATGCACAAAAAATACCTCTTGCTGGTTAGAGCCTGACTCATCATGTTCTTTTATAATCAAATCGCCAGCTTTTTGGGCAGTTACGGCATTAATCCCAAAAGCAGTGACGCCCATGTGATGACGCACAGAGTGCCAACCAGGTGTCCAACCGTCTTTAAGTGGTGGGATGTCTTCGAAATTTCCGCACTTCCAGCCATGTCCGCTACGCATAAGTCGTATCCTCCCATATGTTTAATTCATCCCTTATATGAGGTGGCGGCAGAGGACCAGTTTTTAAACCTTTAATACACTTTGTACTGCCGTCTTGCAGTTTTTTCCCGCCATTACAATTATCAGCAATTTCTCGGGCGTGTGTTTCTATGCATTGCTCAAGTGTTACCTCACCTGCTAAAACTTTTTCGGCCATAAACAAAGCCGTAAGCCGTGCTTGTGGGCATTCTTTGCAACGCTCTTGCACATCACGCATAATCTCGTCTGTCATTTTGCCTTGTTCCGATAATTGACCCATCTACATGTCTCCTTTACCGTGATTTTGTGCCCAATCAGCTTTATCTAAAATTCTTACAATCATTTGTTCACTTAATAATACAGGGCTGTCGACGTCTAGATTAGGGTTTGAGCATCTAGCTTGGCATTCTGGGTAATCAAGTTCAATTTGGCCGTCCTGACATTCTCCGAATACTTCTGCTGAAGGTTCAATTAAATATTGTAGTTCGATCCCTAATGTTGCGGCCCTTTTCGGAAGTTCCTCTGCTACTTTATTAGGCGTTTTACACCCCTCACAGCCTACTGGAATAGCTCGACGTAAGTTTTTCGTTACAGTAGCAAAATTGGCTTTAATTGCGTGCGATTCTATCGACATTATTAACTTATCCCTCTAGCGTTAGATTATCATTTAATATCTGTTCGGCCTTATCTACCTCGTCTGTATCAACACAGTATACAGCTACCTTATGACAACTTAAATATGCTCTAAGAGTTCTTTGTTCTGCCGTTAAGTTATTCCATAAACTAGTTTCAAGCTCAGCAATTTCTTTACCGCGAAGCGCATAGGCAATTTGTTTTTCTTTAGTTTCTAGCATTATCTTACCGCCATAAAGTGTTGAACCACAGCTAGGCTACTACCATTGCCATCGCCAATATCACCCTCGCAAACGCTAAAACCAACATATTGGTACGAACTATCTAGAAGAGCTTTTTTATGGCTTGGACTTTGCATCCAACCGGCCACAACTTCTGTTGAGTTATTGAACCCAGCAGCTAAATTTTCGCTAATTTTTGCATACTTTGGATATATTGACTCAATAAAACTAAGCCCACTTTGGCCACTAGGTGAATAATGACCCCAATAATGATTTAAAACCATATCATTACACTTAGCGTTAGCCGATAAGTAAAGGTTCTGATCTGGAGAGAGTGGTCCAACGCCCACACTAGCTCGTTCTTGGTTGGTTTGGGTTAAAAGTTCGCTTAAATCGATGTTAGTTTTGCTTTGTGCAAGTTCGGTAGATGGTGCAACTGCAAAGTAGCCAGCAACTTTTGGCTGGCTTGCGTCGCCTGCAAACACCGGAATCCAAATATAAGCCGGGATAAATAATATTATCCCGCTAAGCAATGCAAATAAAAATTTGCTATGTACTCGCAAACTCCGCCTCATTACAGATATATTATAGCATAAGTGTATTATTTTATCAATTTAGATAATGCTAACTTATTCCTGCTAAAATAACTAAATGGTTGCAAAAAAATTTGGCACAAAAACAAAGCTGGTATTATTTATCCTAACAATTTTGTACTTGTTATTATTGGTTATTTTATTAAACCAGCCCGAACAATGCCCCGACAACTACTCACAGTCGCAAGTTGATGAGTCGAACTGTATTGTAGGTGCACCTATTGGCCTGCCGTTTGTTTTAGCGTTAACGACTTTTACTTGGCTTATAAGCGTTATGATAGTGTTAATTTTTAGTTACAAATCTATAAAAAAATAAACTAAAATTAAATATTTGTTACTAGTGGGGGTATAATCTTGCTTAATGGATTATTCAACGCTTTCAGAATTCAGAAGGTTTCAGGCAGAAGAAGCTTGCGAAGAGGCCAAAGGATACCGCGATATTCGTAATGTAGTGGGAGTTTCACTTATTGGGGCTACGGCTCTTGCAAATTTTGCCGATAACATCAATACGTTGCCACCAGTAGAGCAACTACAGTTTAATATAGCAGGGTTCGGGCTTGCTATAAGCGCAACTGTAGCCGCTGAACTAAAAAGGCGTAAACTTGTAAAAAAATCAGCGCTATTACATGAAAATGCGGATAAATTAAGTACATTGGGTTATTAGAACTTTACAAATCGCCCAATAACATCGCCATTTTTAGGAGTATGCTTTTGTTATGAAGGTTTTTGGTCGAGATGAAAGCTTTAAAGAGTTTGAAAAACATTGGGATTCTTTAAAAAGTGAGTGGTTTAAGCTTGAGGTTCTCCAAGATTACTCAGGCGAAGATACAGGGCCATCATTAGATGCTTGGCTTAAAGGTGATAAATCATTAAGTAGAAAATTAATGAAAGATCTGGTCAGTAAAGACTGGATAAAGTCGTGTCAAAGCTTAAGCGATAACGGCGTGGAACTTATCAGACTACACGTAGTTGACTATCCATTAACCAAATATCTTGAGTGGGAATTTGAGCATTATAAAGTTATAAATATTCCACTCTGCAAAGAGAAAGTTTACATAATAAACAAATTAGATGTAGATGACATTAAATTACCAAAGGGCGACTTAATGATTTTTGATGAAACAACCGTAGCTATAAATAGTTATGACGATATGGGTAAAATGCAAACTCAAACCTTTTACTATAAAGACTCAGATGACATTTCAAGTTTTCTAGACATAAGACACAAACTTATCAACCACGCCAAACCACTTTAGTAAAACCATAACGAGTATTCTTTTATATCTGAAGAGATGCTTGAGCTTGCAAATTATATTTTTTAGTGCACAATATTTCTAGTTTTTGGCAATGTCAAAGATGCACCACAAAAGGAGTCGAGATGCAGACGGTAGCTATCTTTTACGCTGTAGTCGTGGGTGTGGCGTTGGTGTTCCCACCGCTGTTCGCGCTCATCGCCTGGCTCTACTACAGCATCAAGCTGAAGCGACGCTATAAGGCTCGCTGGGACAGCTATAGTCAGCCGAGAGAGACCCGGGTCGGGTATCACTCCCTGGAATGGGAGTCCAACACCTACCACGTCAAATACAGGCAAGGTGTGGCTACGGTGAGCACCCTTAAAGCCTGGGGGTTCTTCATCGGCATGACGATCTTCTGGAGCGGATTGAACAGCATGCTCGCTCTCAGCTTCACTGCAAATGAGGCCCAAGAGCCTAACACGACTGCATGGATGGTGACGGAGTTCATCGGCATTACCGGGATACTCATCTGCGCCATCGGGTGGTGGATCCTCGAGTGGACAGACTGGGGGTAAAAACCCTCAATAAGGACGGGAGCAATCTGGCTCCCGTCCTAGCGCCCCTGAGATGGGGCGCATTTTCATATCAAAATACCACAAGCAATTTTGTTGATTAGTTAACGAAGATATAATTAAAACTATGAGTGAAAGAAGTCATGGTAGCCAGGAAAGTTTGGATGAAAAATCTGAGTCAATGCTCAATTTGCAAAGATATGTCGATGAAGCTTCATTTTTAATCAATTCATGGTATAACTCTCGAAACTCCGATAGTGCAAATCGGCAAGACATGCGCAAAACTGAACACCGACAAGCAACTCTTTGTTTAAGTAATGCTATTTTTCTTGCACCAACTAATGGCAAAGATCTAAGGGTGGTCGTTCCTGAAGATGAAGAAGCAGTAGTGGCAAGTGTTTTTGACAAAGGTGCTTATGACTACATAAGAGTAAGGCCACTTAAGAGATACCCAATAAATCCTGGTGAGTCTCTTATCCTAAAGTCCGAAAGAATGCTTAGATACCAAGTAGATAACATTCCACTAGTGTATTTTGGTGATGGCACACGATATTTAGAATTTTCAGATATTGCAGAAATTTTAGGCAAAGCTGGCAAGCTAGAGCTGTCACCATTGAACCGAGCATAAACAAATACCCCGACATCAAATAATACACAAGCAATATGCAGTTGGATTAGGTAAGGATATAATTTGGATATGCGTGAAATAGATTATCAATTACCGACCGAAGTGTTTTTAGACTTAGGTCCTGAATACAAAAAAACCATACTTGATCTTGGCAAAATTAGCATTGCTGGCTTTGTGGATTGGGAAGAATATGCCGACGGCCCAAACTATGATAAGTGGCCTTTCCCACTATTTTTGCTCGGTAACGAACCAGAAATGACCTTTAGTATGCCCAATTCACCAAAAAGGGTCGTATATTGGCATTTAAAAAACAACGATTTCACAAACAACGGATCAATTTTAAACGACGTGACCATGCCAAGTGACAATCACGAACAGCCATGGGTCTATATAGGCAACGCCGTGTATCCGTCATCAACTAGAGCCTACTTATTTGATAGACCCATACCGTATGATCAAAAAGCATTTGAAGAAAGAGTCGCGCAAGAGCTGGACTCAACCCCAACTTCCTAAATCAATCCACCAGGGCGTATAATAAATTTATGAGTGAAATGTTTGATTTTGAGCCTGAGGCATCAAAGTCTCATGACCCATCTAACAGAATCTCGATTAAAGGGTTAGTTAGGGCAATTTTCCCTCGAAAGACTAATCCAGATTGGCATCTAGACACACTTTCATTTAGGCCACTTAATGACCGCCCAAGCCCTGTTTCTGGTGTACCGAGTGCAGATGGACCAATTGCTACAATAGCTAGAATCGAATTAAATGCCAAAAATGGACTACCACTGGATTATGGACTCCCGCCAAACGCCTTAAACCAACCCGACGCACCCTAAAACACTACAAAATGTAGGATTTGCTCAAAAAGCGTATAATTTGTGTATGGAAGATCATCTTCACATCGAACAAGGACCAGAGGCTAAAACCGAAAGCCAGAAAATCGCTGATGAGTTAAGATCTGTTGGCGAAGAGCTTGGGTTTGACCCTGAAACATGCGATGAAATTGCCCGCATGCCTTTTGATGATGCTTTTGAAACTGCCTTTAGCTACCTAACTCAAGCCGGCCTAGACCCAGAAGAAGTTTTATCCAACTTCCTCAACCCCAACCGAACCTAGCACGAAAAGCTCCATTTTTTTATTCCCTCTGAAGGAGTATACTGAAGTTAAAGAATGAGTTTATGAAAAATACAAGGATCTATTTAACCACAAAGTTTAATCCTGAGACTATAGCTTTAGCTGAAAAAACACTAGTTAAAAAACTTCCTCGGGAACATAAAAAAAATACTTCAAGTTATCTTACGATTGACATACAAGATAATAATTCCTGGCAACACGATAATGATACGGAGTTTTTTTCTGACTATAGGAAAAATTGTAAGTTTGCCCATTTTAGTAAAAGTTTTAGTCACGGCAAGGGCTCTTTAGAGCTAAATTTTAGAGGTAATACTTCCGAAATTGGTATTGGGGCCCCGCAAAGGCAAACAATTGAAGAGGTTTTTGAGATTTTTGAGCAAGCTAAGAAGAGTTCTATTTATAAAGAAAATACACCCCCCGTTGAACCACCAACTATTTTTATTGGTCATGGCCAAAACGAACAGTGGAGGAAATTAAAAGATCATCTTGCTGACCAGCATAATTATAAAATCGATGCGTATGAAGTAGGTTCAAGGACAGGGCATGCTGTCAGGGATGTTCTAGAAAGAATGGTTCAAGGTGCATCCTTTGCAATTTTAGTAATGACCGGGGAGGATAAACTCGAGGACGGTAGTTTACTAGCTAGACAAAACGTTATACACGAAATGGGGTTATTCCAAGGAAAATTAGGCTTTTCTAAGGCAATAGTTTTGATTGAGAAGGATACAAAAATCCCTTCAAATATTCAAGGAATCACTTATGTCCAATTCGCTACAGGTAATATTAGAGAAACATTTGGCGATGTACTGGCAGTATTGAAACGTGAATTTAATTAGGGTTTCAAACTTCCTGATAAGTTCTGATCTGGGCATCGGCTTATTCATAAGGGTTTCACGCCAACAAAACAACTTCTAGGGCGAGGGCTGTTTGAGTGAAACCAGTTTCGCAAGACTACTAACTAGTTATATATAAAATATTTTATCCCAAATATAAGCATAGTTACAATTATGCAAAGTATGACGGTTATCCCTAGACTGTCCCAGGCCGATATAATAACATCGCCCCAATCTACATTTTTTTTGTTTTTATGAGCAACATAGACTGCATTCAAAATAATAGTTATCGCTACAACACAAGCTATACCTAAAAATAAGGTTAAGCCCTTGTCTCCCTCTATCCATTCAGGGAAAGCGTTTTCCCTTTTCAAAATTTTACCTCACTTAATATTTACTTTAGTATACATCTTCTATAAAAAATAATTAATGTTGTATTCTTTTCTGTAAAAGTAGTATCTGATTCAGACTCTGAATACATACCAATTCAGACTACAAAAGCACTATCAAAAACAGATTAATTTATGAATGAGCAATAAGCAGAATCGAGGACTTGCTTGAACGATAGTGAGCTCCGCAGATTCACTTATTGTGAATGAAATAAATTAAATATGGTTTTTGAGTTCTGTGCTGGGAGTTTTGTCCAACTTTGTCGGTACAAAGTTGGCGCCGTCTGCGTAAGACAATTTGGCCGGTTAAGCTGAAAGCTTATAAAAAAAGCGCCTTTCGGCGCCTTAATTAACTATTGATTTTAACATAATCGATTAAATCTTGCATGAAAAGCTTAGATACATAACCCCATTTGCTTTTTATATCTTCTGAGCCTGGCTTTGCCCATTCAAACCCTGCAACATGATGTGTAGTCTTAGCTTCGGCCGTGTCAGAAACTTCTGTTTCGTAAACTAACCATACGACTTCACTGTTAATTAGCCATGCAAACCTTGGATGATCTGCTACGGATATGACATCAAGGCCAACCTCTTCGTGAATTTCACGTTTTAAAGTGTCTTGGGGTGTTTCGCCATTATCGATACCACCACCCGGTAAATTTAGTCCGTGCCCTTCGTTTTCATCTACAAAAAATAACTCACCTTGTGAGTTTTTAATAAGTGCCTTTGCCGACACGCGATACATGCATTCAGTTTGATCGAACGCCATAATCAAGCCTCCCCCGTTAATTTAATACAATATTATACTCCTAATCGACCTGTTTGTCAATAGACATCTTATCCAGCACTCTCGGGAAACAGATTAATTTATGAATGAGCAATAAGCAGAATCGAGGACTTGCTTGAACGATAGTGAGCTCCGCAGATTCACTTATTGTGAATGAAATAAATTAAATATGGTTTTTGAGTTCTGTGCTGGGAGTTTTGTCCAACTTTGTCGGTACAAAGTTGGCCGGTTAAGCTGGAAGCTTATAAAAAAAGCGCCTTTCGGCGCTTTTTTACATTTTTATTTCGGCATCACACCCAGCCGGTAGGCTTAGGTTCATAAGACTATCAATCGTCTTAGGTGTTGGCTCGGTAATATCAATTAAGCGTTTGTGAACGCGCATTTCAAACTGCTCGCGACCTTTTTTGTAAACATGCGGGCTTTTTACAACTGTAAATGTACTTTTTCGAGTTGGCAAAGGGATTGGCCCAGCAATGTTTGCGCCAGTTCTTAAAGCAGTATCAACAATTTGCTTAGCCGATTGATCTATGACTTTGTGGTCATAGGCTTTTAGCCTAATGCGAATCCTCTGCTTTAGAGGAGCCTCAACCGGTGCTTGTGCGCCGGCTTTTGGTGTTGGAGTTTTCTTATCTTCAGCCATTTTATACCCCAACCAATTCATCATATGATGCATTAACAAGTGGTCTTAAAACTGAGACTAGGGCTTGCTTTGCAAGCTCGTCCTCTTCAACAGTTGTATATGCAACCTTGTGAGACTCACATACGATAGCGCGTTGAGCTATCAAATCATTTTGAGACCCTTCCAGCCAACTAAAAACGACATTGCTTGAATCTGAATCTACTGATAAAACTCCTGAGATCCTAAAGTTAGCTTCGGTCACAGGCCTTAGAATAGCGCCCTTATCGGTAGCTACTACTTCGCCTAGTTCTACTCTTGCTTTAGTCATCTTTACTTATTGATCTTGGTAACAACACCTGCACCTACGGTTCGGCCACCTTCGCGGATAGCGAAGCGAAGACCTTGATCCATAGCAATTGGTGCAAGAAGCTTAACTTTAAAGGTAACTGTATCACCAGGCATAACCATTTCTTTGTCGGCTGGTAGCTCGACTTCGCCAGTTACGTCGGTTGTTCGGAAGTAGAATTGTGGCTTGTAGCCCTTAAAGAATGGAGTGTGTCGACCACCTTCTTCTTTTGTTAAGATATAAACCTCGGCGTCAAACTCGGTGTGAGGAGTAATACTGCCTGGTTTTGCTAAAACTTGACCACGCTCGATATCATCGCGCTCGATACCTCTCAGCAAGATACCAACGTTGTCGCCAGCTTGACCTTGATCTAGGTTCTTTTTGAACATCTCAACACCAGTTACAACGCTTTTAGTTGTTGGACGAATACCTGAGATTTCGACTTCTTCGTTAACTTTTACGATACCTTGTTCAACACGACCGGTTGCAACAGTACCACGACCCTTGATTGAGAAAACATCCTCAACAGGCATTAGGAATGGCTTGTCTAGATCGCGCTTTGGCTCTGGGATGTAATCATCCATAGCTTTTACAAGCTCCATGATTGCGTTCATTGACTCTTCGTCGCCTTCGATAGCTTTAGTAGCAGAACCCTTAACGATTGGGCAGTCTCGATCAAACTCGTATTTTGCTAGTAGGTCACGGATGTCCTCTTCGACTAGCTCGACTAGGTCGGCGTCAGCAAGGTCCATCTTGTTCATAAATACTAGGATTGAAGGAACACCCACTTGCTTAGCAAGTAGAACGTGCTCACGAGTTTGAGGCATAGGGCCATCGGCTGCAGATACAACCAAGATAGCGCCGTCGATTTGAGCAGCACCGGTGATCATGTTCTTGATGTAGTCGGCGTGACCAGGCATGTCAACGTGTGCATAGTGCCTTTTTTCGCTTTCGTACTCTTGGTGAGAAGTAGCGATGGTTATACCACGAGCTTTCTCTTCAGGTGCGTTGTCGATTTGGTCGTAAGCAACCGGCTTGTTAACTTCGCTTGGAAGCTTTTTAGAAAGTGTCATTGTAATAGCCGCAGTAAGGCTGGTCTTACCGTGGTCAACGTGACCCATAGTACCAACGTTTACGTGGGGCTTTGAGCGATCGAAATCTGCCATTTATTATGTTCTCCTACTATTGTTATTTAAGTGATTTTTGCATGCATGAGCAAAGCCATCCACGCTTAATACCGCTATAGTATAAGCAAGAATAAGGATATTGTAAAGAGTTTTTTAAGTGTCTACGGCCGTAATTTTAACTGAGCTTCCAGCAAGCGCCCTGCCTATCATTTTTGACAAAACATTTTTCGGTCCAACTTCTTTGATTTCAACCACCCCCATAGAAAGCATTTTTTCAATTGTCTGCCACCAAAGAACACCTTTTGTGAGCTGATCTGGAAGGCTTTGACGAATATCGTCCGGACCGGCAAAAAGCTCTGCTGTTGAATTAGAGATTATATTTATAGATGGGATTCGCATATTTGTTTTAGCAACTACCGTCTTTAACTTATCTGATGCATCTTGCATAAGGGGTGAATGGGCCGCAATGCTTATTGGTAGGCGCTTTGCTACAGCCTTAAGATTTTGATTTAACTGTACGTACTCAACGGTTGCCGAAATTGCATTTTTAGCACCAGAAATTACAGTTTGTTTAGGCGTATTGTAGTTTGCAATGTAGGCACCAGTAGACCTACAAATTCGAGTCAAGCTATCAATTGCTATATTTTGAACCGCAGCCATTGCACCTGGGTTTTTCTGGCCAGCCTCAGCCATGAATTTGGCTCTAGAATCAACTAATCTTAACCCATCTTCAAATGATGTTGTTCCAGAAGCAACTAACGCTGAATATTCCCCTAAGCTATGCCCAGCAACAATATCTGGCTCAAAGCCGTGATCCATAAGTGCCATATAGTGCGCAATACTAGTAACAAAAATTGCTGGTTGGGTTATGCGTGTATCGTTTTGTAAATCTTGGGGCCCTTCAAAACACCATTTTTTAACAGGCACACCAAGCACGTCCTCTGCTGTAGCAAAAACCGTTCTAGCAGAATCATATTTTTTAAATAATTCTTTTCCCATTCCAACATATTGGCTACCTTGACCCGGAAACACATGGGCTATTTTTTCGACCTCGGCTTGATTGCTCATTTTGTGGATATTATATCAGTTTACTACTCGAAGGTTTTTAGCGGGCACTTGTCACAAGTATTGAGTTTTTTTGTGACTCTTAGAGCCTCTTCAGGTGAATACAATCCAGTATCGACCTCAAGTGCTGTTTTACCGATAATTGCAGTCATCTTTAAGCAACCAATCATTGGCTTGCCAGATATCTCGCTTGTAAAGGTTGGTCGGCATACTTCTGGAACAAGATGAACTAATCCGTTGATTAAGGGTTCCTCATTAATGATGCCCATAGAAACTCTTTGCATAAATGGATTGATATTTTGCTCTACTGACATAACATTTATAGTATACCTATCTTAAAGAACTTTCTAACTCACGCCTTAACAACTCAACTCTAGCTTTTTGACTGATTAAACTTGCAAAATACACCCCAAAGGCAGGCGTTAAGGTTAAGTCCATGCCGTCTAGTGTCCTTAAGCATGAATCTGCGGTAGTAAAGTCACCCACTCTGATACAAATAGAACCGAGGTTTCGGACTACTTTTTGAGCTTTAACGTCTGCCAAACTTTCGTTTAGAACAATTAAATGGTCTGGTGAATTTGGGCTATATGCAAAATCAGCTCGTACGCGCTGACTAAATACTTTGATTTCATATTCAGTCATTGAATTTGGTACCCATTTGGATACATTTTCGACATTCTTTAAGGCTGATCTACGGTTTGCTAGAACATTTAACAACTCTAAACCTATCGGGATATTCCTCACCCCGTGTTCAAGGCTTTGATCTGGCATTTTTATTTTGAGGATTTAGCGATGATTGCTTCGGTGACGTTGTTTGGTACGTCGGCGTAGTGATCTAGCTCCATTGAAGAGCTAGCACGACCTTGGGTCATGCTACGAAGATTAGTGGTATAACCAAACATTTCACCCAAAGGTACAAATGCAGTGATTTGCTTGATGCCGTTTTGAAGGTCTTCCATAGATTCGACTCGGCCACGCTTGGCGTTTAGATCACCGATTACATCACCCATAGATGATTCTGGGGTTACTACAACTACCTTCATGATAGGTTCGAGCAGCACGGGGCTAGCTTTTTTAACACCTTCTTGCAGAGCCATTGAACCGGCAATTTTAAAGGCCATCTCGGATGAGTCAACATCGTGGTAACTACCATCGTAAAGTTCGGCCTTAACATCAACTACTGGGTAGCCAGCAAGAACACCATTTGCCATAGCCTCTTCGATACCGTTTTTAACAGGGGTAATGTACTCGCTGGGCACAACGCCACCTTTAATGCTGTCGATAAATTCAAAACCTTTGCCTGATTCATTTTGACTAAGTCTTAGCCAAACGTGTCCGTACTGACCACGACCACCACTTTGGCGGATAAACTTACCCTCTACCTCTACGGCATCTTTGCGAATAGTTTCGCGGTAGGCAACCTGTGGTTGGCCAATGTTGGCCTCGACACTAAACTCGCGCTTCATGCGATCAACGATAATCTCAAGGTGAAGCTCACCCATACCGCTAATTATGGTTTGGCCAGTTTCGTGGTCGACTTTTACCCTAAAGGTTGGATCTTCTTCGGCAAGTCGTTGAAGAGCTAGGCTCATCTTTTCTTGGTCGGCTTTGGTTTTTGGCTCAATAGCGATACTAACCGGTGGTTCTGGGAAGGTAATGCTTTCGAGAATAATTGGACTGTTTGGATCACAAAGTGTGTTACCAGTAGTTGTACCCTTAAGACCAACTATGGCTGCGATATCACCAGCCTCAACTGAATCAACATCTTCACGCTTATCGGCCTGCATTCGAACAATACGGCCAACTCGCTCTTTTTCGCCAGTTGAGCTGTTTAGGATATAGCTACCAGCGGTTAATTTGCCTGAATAGACCCTAAAGAAGGCTAGTTTACCAACAAATGGGTCAGTTGCAATCTTAAATGCAAGTGCCGACATTGGCTCGCTAGCTGAAGGCTTGCGTTCGATCTCGTCACCAGTTTTTGGATTTGTACCCCAGCTACTGCCTCTATCAAGAGGAGTCGGTAAGAAATCAACAACTGCATCTAGAAGCTTTTCGACAATAACACCACGACCATCGCCACCTGTAACAGCAAAGAAGTTACCTGTTAGCGTAGCTGTTCGGATAGCTTGCTTAATCTCATCCTCGGATAGACCATCCTCGCCAACCTCAAAGAATTTTTCGAGCATTGACTCGTCTTCGGCAACAGCGTTTTCAATTAGTAGGCTTCTGTATTTTTTGGCTTGATCGAGCATATCGGCTGGAACATCGCCCTCTACAAGCTCTTTATCGGTAAATTCCTTGTAGGTGTAACTTTTCATGCTTATAAGATCAACAATTCCGTTGACTGACTGCTCAAAGCCAATTGGTAGATGGATTGGAAACGCACGCTTGTTTAGGCGGTTATGGATGCTTTCGAGGCTTTTGTAAAAATCGCCACCTGTTTGGTTGATTTTGTTAATAAAACAGATTCTTGGAACGCCGTATTTGTCGGCCTGGCGCCATACGGTCTCGGACTGGCTCTCTACACCCATTTTGCCGTCAAAAACGGTTACAGCGCCGTCTAGAACACGCAACGAGCGTTCTACCTCGACAGTGAAGTCGATGTGGCCGGGAGTATCAATAATATTGATTTTATGATCTTTCCAATAACAAGTAACAGCAGCGGCTGTAATGGTGATGCCACGTTCTTTTTCTTGGGCCATCCAGTCGGTAGTTGTCTCGCCCTCGTGCACGGCACCAATTTTGTGCTTTAGACCAGTTCGGTACAAAATACCTTCGGTTGTAGTGGTCTTACCAGCGTCAATATGGGCAATAATACCAATATTACGCACATCTTTTAGTTCATATTTTTTCTCGGCCATAAAAAATCAGTCCTTAGTTAATTAACACTTTTCGATTCGTGAATGATTATACAGTAATGTTAATTATTTTTCCAGATTAAACTGGTTTATCTAGCTACAACTCTTTTACCAGCCGCCGCGCCGATTAACACTGAGCCTGCGCCAAAAACTAAAGCACTTACTTTTAGATGGTTGTTTACCACCTCTTTTATGCCCCCAAAAATCGTTTGATGAGGAGTTGCTTCTATACTTTTTACACCCTCTTCCCATAGTTCAGAGGATTCATATAGTTTATTTTGTTGCACCAAAGCGCCGAGCGCTGGATCGCCGTCTGGCAAATCATTTAGTTCTAATAAAGTGTTAGGCATTGCGAGTTGCCTCCTTCCACCCTCATATATACACCTGATTTAGTATTTAGTAAATAGTTGTTAGTTTTCTAAGGGCGATATCTGGCGATGAAATACAAGGAAGTTTTGAGTAGCGCACTAAGGTGTATTTTACATACTCCGAAGGAGCAACGGAAAAACTGACGAAGTAGTTCGCTCCAGATGTTGGCCGTTAAGTACGGGCGAAGTGAGCAAAAGCTCGGTTAGCCTCAGCCATCTTGTGAGCATCTTCACGCTTTTTAACAGCTGAGCCTGTGCCACCGTAAGCGTCAATCAACTCAAGGGCAATTCGACTCTTCATGCTCATACCTTTTCGAGCCCTGGCAGCCTCAACAAACCACATAGTTGTAAGGTGTTGCTGGCGTTGGCCTTTAACCTCGAACGGGATTTGATAGTTAGCGCCACCAACACGTCGTGACCGAGTCTCTACGCTTGGTTGGATATTTTTCATAGCTTGCTCAAAAACCTCTAGTGGATTTTGAACTTTAAGTTTATCGGCAGCTTCTTGCATTCCGCCGTAAACTAGACGCTCGGCAATTTGCTTTTTACCGTTTTGCATGACGCGATTTATAAGTTTAGTAACTTGTTTGCTACCGTATATGCGATCCGGTTGAACTTCACGTACTAAAGATTTTGTGGTTTTTCGAGGCATTTTAATTACCCCTCGTTGTAGTTAAATTTCTGTAAATATCTGGACCAGTGCCGGGCACATCAAAGAGATCAGGATGTCTTTGAGCAACCCTTGCGACAGTTTTTTTGCCAAACGCTGCATAAAGCTGAGTGTCTGTTGCGCCGTCTCTTACACTATCCTCGATCAGATGCCTAATATTTTCAGGAACCTCTTGACCGGGTAAAAACTCTTCGCCCATATCTGGGGTGTGTGCGAATTCAGACATTATTTGCTCCCTTCTTTTTTGGCGCCGTATTTGCTTCGTCCACGTTTGCGGTTTTGTACTCCTTGAAGATCAAGAGAGCCACGAACGATGTGATACCTAACACCAGGGAGGTCTTTTACACGACCACCACGGACCAATACAACGGCGTGTTCTTGCAAGTTGTGACCTTCGCCACCAATGTATGCCCAAACTTCGTAGCCATTGGTTAAACGAACACGGGCAACTTTGCGCAAAGCCGAGTTTGGCTTTTTAGGAGTTTTTGTAGTTACCCTAATACAAACACCGCGCTTAAATGGCGATGCCTTTTCGTAACTTTTAGTTTTTAGATTGTTTGTAACACGTTGAAGAGCCGGTGATTTGCTTTTTGAGCTGGCGCTTTTACGCGGTTTACGAACTAATTGGTTAATTGTTGGCACATTTACTCCTTAAAGATTTTATCTCGAGTGTATGGTTTTATGCCTGTTACCAAACACCTGCTGATATTAATGCGTCCTTACATTTTTAGGCGACGCCGTTACTCCTAATATTTAGCTTGTTTACTCTACCACAACTTCGGCCGATTCGTCAACTTCTTCGGACTGTTCATCCGGGTCAATAGCACCGGTTCCCACTGGGATTCGTCGACCAAGAATCACGTTTTCTTTTAGACCAAACAGATGATCGACTTTACCGCTAGTAGAAGCGGCAATCAATACTCTTGTTGTGTCTTGGAAGCTTGCTGCAGAAAGGAATGAATCGGTTGATAGACTTGCCTTGGTTATTCCTAGCAGTAACTGGTTATATTTGGCTAATTGCTTGCCTTCTTCAGCTAAGCGCTCGTTAGCTTCGACAACCGCTAGCTTGCTAACAATGTCACCTGTTACAAATTCGCTATCGCCTGATTCTTCGATCTGGACGCGACTGAACATTTGTCTGACAATTACTTCAAGATGCTTGTCGGCGATATTTTGACCTTGGCTAGCAAAGATGTAAAGAATTTCGGTCATGATGTATCTTTGAGTTGCTTCAACACCTTGCAGGCGCATAAGCTCATGCAAGTTAATCGAACCGCTGGTTAGACGTTGACCAGCCTCAACATGTTCGCCGTCTTTTACAAGTAATTGTTTATAGCCAGGTATTTCGTATCTGACAAGACTTTTGGCGCTAGGTACAATTTTAATTTGGCTACCAGTAACCGAAACCTTGCCGGCCATTGGCGAAACTTGTGGTTCGGAGCCATCTTCATTCGATGCAACTACATCACCAATTGCAACATCACTGCCATCGGCAACTTTAGCGACTCTTGTTCCAAGCGTAAATTTAATGGTTTTTTGTTCATCGGCAGTTACCTGAATAACATAATGATCACCTTCTTCCCATACATTGGCTACACCGTTAATGTCAGTTAAATAGGCTTGACCTTTTGGTGTACGAACTTCTAAAAGCTCTTCAACACGAGGCAACCCTTTTGTTACGTCATCAGTTACGATTGAGCCACCTGAACGGTGTTTTGAGTCTAGACTAAGCTGTGTTCCGGGCTCACCGATACTTTGGGCAGCAATAACACCGATAGGATACGATTCAGCAACTACTTCGCCAGTTGCAAGATCAACACCGTAACTTTCTTTACTTACACCGCGCACAGATGTGCAACTTAGCGCACTTTTAATCCGTACAGATTCAATAGACTCATCGGCATCAATCGCATCAGCAATTTTTTTAGTAATTAGCTGACCTTTTTTAGCGTGTGGCTTAACAGCTTGGGCGATATAGCGACCTTCAAGACGACTACCAAGTGTTACACCAATCAATTTAGAATCGCTTCGATAGACTGGAAAACCTGGGTCTTCGGCTTCTTCTGTAGTTGTAAAGACATCTTGAGCAACATCAACTAAGCGACGCGTTAAGTATCCTGAGTCGGCTGTTCTAAGTGCAATATCAATCAAGGCTTTGCGTGTACCACGTGTGGCTGTGAAATATTCAAGAGGACTAAGCCCTTGTTTATAGTTGCTACGAACTGGTAGCTCAATTGAGCGACCTGTGGTGTCCACCATGACACCAAGCATTCCGACACTGTCTTTCATTTGCGAGATGTTTCCACGGGCACCTGAGGCAACAGCAATGGACATGGTTGTGTCTTCGCCCTTGAATTGCTCGGCTAAAGATTCTTGCACTTTGGCGTTGGTATCAAACCATGTTTCAACAGTTAATCGGTATCGTTCGTCATCATTTATGAATCCGGCATCGTATTGTTTTGAAATTTCGGTTGCACGTTGCTCGCCGGCTGTAACAAGTTTGTCAAGATCTTTCATGTCAGAGAAGTCGCTCATACCCATTGAAAGTCCGGATAACGTCGCAAAGTAAAAGCCTACATTTTTAAGTTCGTCGGCTATTTCGGCAGTTTGGTCTTGACCGTACATGCTGTAAGCAAGAGCCATAACTCCGGCTAGTTTCTTTTTAGCCATGGCTTCGTTTTGGAACGGAAAATCTTCAGGGAAGACTTCGTTGAACAATAGTCGACCAAGTGTAGTGTTACGGTTTTCGCCTCTAAATGGCACGCTGATTTTGGTCTGCAGGCTTATGGCACCTGCTTCGTATGCTAGGTGAGCTTCATCAAGACTAGAGTATGGTTTAGCAGTTGCTTCTTCTGTACCCGGTCGTTCGTAGGTAAGGTAGTAACAGCCAAGAACAATATCTTGCTCGACGTGTAAAATTGGCGAGCCATCGGCTGGTTTTAGAAGGTTTTTGTTAGCAGCCATTATGTCTTTGGCTTCAGCTTGTGCCGAATCAGATAATGGCAAGTGAACGGCCATTTGGTCGCCGTCGAAGTCGGCGTTAAAGCCTTTACATACCAAAGGGTGAAGCTGGATAGCCTTACCTTCGATAAGCACTGGCTGAAAAGCCTGTATTGAAAGGCGGTGAAGACTTGGTGCTCGGTTTAGTAGCACGTATTTGCCCTTAATTACTTCGTCTAGGGCATCCCAGACTTCGCTTTCGCCCATTTCTATCATTCTGGTAGCACTACGAATGTTGTGCGCAAATTCTTGCTCGATTAATCTTCCAATTACAAATGGCTTGAATAGTTCCAGAGCCATCATTTTTGGCAATCCACACTGGAACATTTTAAGATCAGGTCCAGACACGATTACGCTACGGCCAGAATAGTCGACTCGCTTACCGAGTAGGTTTTGTCGGAATCGACCCTGTTTGCCTTTAAGCATATCGCTTAGGCTTTTTAGTCGGCGTCGCTGCCCAGTTGCTGCGACTGCTCGGCCGCTCCGAGCGCTGTTGTTGTCGATTAGGGCATCGACTGCCTCTTGTAGCATTCGCTGTTCGTTGCGGCGGATAACTTCGGGTGCGTTTAAGTCAATTAGTTTTTTGAGTCGGTTATTACGGTTGATTACGCGACGGTATAGGTCGTTTAGATCGCTTGTAGCAAAGCGTCCACCAGTTAGCTGAACCATTGGGCGTAGATCGGGTGGAATTACCGGCAATACACTTACGCACATTGAGCTTGGCTTAATGCCAGCCCGATGCATGCTTTCTAAAAGCCTTAGACGCTTCATTATTTTCTTTTTACGTTGGCCTTTGGCGGCTTCGGCTTCTTCGTTTAGGTCGCTAATCAATTTTTCTAGGTCGACTTGCTCAAGAAGCTCTTTAAGGGCAGTTCCGCCCATGCCTACCTCGATAATATCTTGCATTTCATCAGTTAGGTTACGGTAATCAGACTCGCTCATTAGTCTTAAGCGCTCTAGGCTATCTATTTGAGTTTTAAACGTTTCGAACTCTACACCCAACTCTTCGAGTTCTTTGGTTTGCATTTCGGCTAAGGCTTTTAAGTTAGCACCGTCTTTTTTAGATTCATCTTCGTATCTGGCTTTAATAGCTTGCTCGGCTGCCGCGAATTCGGCTTCTTTGTCGGCAAGCATTTGATCGCGCTTTTCAATGTCGACACTTTTTACGATATAACTCGCAAAATATGCAACTCGCTCAAGGCTTTTTACGGTCATGCCTAGTAAAAGCCCGATTGCGCTAGGAGTTCCACGTAAGAACCAAATGTGAGCAACAGGGCTGGCTAGGTTAATGTGACCCATACGCTCACGACGGACAATTGATTTAGTAACCAATTCACCGTTTTTATCAACAGCCGCCTCACGGCTACGAACGCCTTTGTATTTTGCGTCGTGCGGATTAATGTCTTTAACTGGTCCAAAAATACGCTCACAAAACAGGCCGTCTCGCTCTGGTTTTTGGGTTCGATAGTTGATGGTCTCTGGCTTTGTAACTTCGCCGTGGCTCCAGTCTAGGATGTCTTCTGGGCTAGCAACAGCCAACCTTACAGCATCAAAGTCTGATATGTTTGTTCCTGAATTATATCGGCGCATCTTAGGCCTCCTCCCCTTCTGAATCATCGGTGGCAAGGGCCACGTCTTCTTCAATTATGATTTCGGTTTCGTCGCCTGCGACCGATAGTTCATCGTCTGAATCGCCAACAAGCATAAAATCGTCAGAAATATCATCTTCGGTCAGCGGTATACTTGTGGTTGCAGATTTTGATGCCTCGTCGGCTGGAGCTTCAGCTTCAGCTTTAATGCGTTCGGCTAAAACTTCTTCGGCGTCAATCGTTTGATCGTTTGCAATTAAATCTACTTTTAGCCCAAGACCTTGGAGTTCTTTTACAAGAACGTTAAAGCTTTCTGGGACTTTAGGACCTTGAATTTCGGTTCCTTTAATGATTGATTCGTAGGCCTTAGCGCGACCATATACATCATCAGATTTAATGGTTAGCATTTCTTGAAGAGTATGGGCAGCGCCATAGGCTTCGAGTGCCCAGACTTCCATCTCACCAAACCTTTGGCCACCATTTTGTGCCTTACCACCAAGTGGTTGCTGTGTAACCATAGTGTACGGGCCAGTTGAACGGGCGTGTATCTTATCGCTAACCATGTGATTTAACTTAATCATGTACATTTGACCAACAGTAGTACGCTCTTTAAAGGCTTCGCCAGTGCGTCCATCAAAGAGTTGTTGCTTGCCGTCTTCAGGCAAACCAGATTCTTTTAGAAGATCGCGAATTTTTGCAATCGGTACTCCGTTAAAGGCTGGGCTAACAACTTTTATACCTAAAGCTTTTGCAGCCATGCCTAGGTGAGTTTCGAACAACTGTCCGATGTTCATACGTGATGGCACACCTAGTGGGTTAAGAACAATGTCGATTGGTGTACCGTCCTGCGTAAATGGCATATCCTCAACTGGCAGGATTCTGGCTACAACACCCTTGTTACCGTGGCGTCCACCGAGCTTGTCGCCGACAGATATCTTGCGCATTTGAGCCACAAAAACTTGGATTTGCATTATTACACCAGCTTTTAGCTCGTGCCCACCTTGGCGCGAGAATACTTTAACGCCAACAACTTTACCATGCTTACCATTGCTCATTCGTTGGCTAGTGTCACGAACTTCTTTAGCTTTTTCACCAAAGATTGCTCTTAATAGCCTTTCTTCGCTAGAAAGCTCTTGCTCGCCTTTAGGAGTGATTTTTCCAACCAATATATCGCCTGGGTGAACTTCGGCACCGATTCGAACTATTCCATCTTCATCAAGATGCCTTAAGGCTTCCTCAGATACGTTTGGAATATCTCGGGTTACGATTTCTGGCCCCAGCTTAGTCTCGCGGACTTCGGTCATGTAATCAACAATATGAATACTAGTTAAGGTGTCGTCTTGTACTAACCTTTGACTTAAAATAATCGCATCCTCAAAGTTGTAGCCACCCCATGGCATAAAGGCCGTTAAAAGGTCTTTACCTAGAGCAAGCTCGCCACCCTGTATGCTCATACCCTCGATTAATACATCGCCTTCTTTGACCTTATCGCCAGTTGATACAACTACAAACTGGTTGATTGATGTGCCTTCATTACTGCGAATAAAGTGCATAGGCTGATAGGTTTTTGTAACATTTTTGTACTTAACAACTACAGCATCGGCACTAGCAGATAAGACTTGGCCGGGGCCTTCGGCCAAAACAACCTGACCACTATTTTTGGCGACTACATGCTCTATACCAGTACCGACAAGTGGGCTTTCTGGCTTAATTAACGGTACGGCTTGACGTTGCTGGTTAGCACCCATCAGTGAGCGGTATACATAGTTCTTTTCAATAAATGGAATCAAGCCAGCGCTCGAGCCAATTGTTTGGCTTCGGCTAGCATCCATTAAAGTGACATCGTTGGCATCAGTTTCACCAGCGGTTAGTCGGCTACGTACGCTAATTCTTTCTTCTACAAAATAGCCATTGCTGTCTACCTCGTTACCAGCACCAGCGATTACAGACTGTTCTTCTTCCGCAGCGTCAAGATAAACGATATCGTTGGTAACTTTAGCTTTAACTGGCCAAGTAACTTGTTCTTTTATGGTGGCCAATTTTTTAGCATCTGCCGAGGTAATCGTTTTACCTGCTTTAACAATAACTTTGCCTTTAGCATCTTCGAGATCAACACTGGCTATGTGGCCAACTGAATCTTTTGCAGTAACTGAGTTAATTACTTTTCTATAAGGTGTTTCTACAAACCCATACTCGTTAATTCGGGCATAGCTAGCCAAGTTTAAAACTAGTCCAATGTTGGCACCTTCGGGAGTTTCTACCGGGCAAATACGACCATAGTGGGTGGCGTGAGCGTCACGAACCTCAAAACCGGCTCGCTCGCGTGACAAACCACCAGGACCCATCGAACTAAGGCGTCTTTTGTGCGCAAGCTCTGATATCGGGTTAATTTGATCCATAAACTGGCTAAGTTGCGAGCTGGCAAAGAATTCGCGAACTGCAGCTACAACTGGCCTAGCATTAATTAATTGGCTTGGTGTAACAGTTTCGATTTCGCTCATGCTCATTCGATCCTTGGCATTGCGTTCCATTCTTAATAAGCCAATCCTAAACTGCCTTTGTACAAGTTCGCCAACTAGCTTAACGCGTCGGTTAGCTAAGCTATCAATATCGTCTGCCGGATCTTGGGTTACATTTAGTCTGATAACTTCAGCAATAATTGCAATCAGATCATCAAGACGCATAACACGATTATCAATAGTGTTTGGGACATCTAGATTTAAGCGTTTATTGATTTTATATCGACCAACTCGACTAAAATCGAATCGTTTGAAGTTATAGAACATGTTTTCTAGCAAGCTTCGGGCGTTATCGACGGTTGCTAGGTCGCCTGGTCTTAGGCGCCTGTAAACTTCAATTAAGGCTTCGTTATTGGCTTTGGCAGGATCTTTTTCGATGGTTGTTTCGATATGGCTAAGCTTGCCGGTATCGACATGTTTAAATGCATCCTTCATCTGAGCTTCGGTCATACCTAAAGCCCTTAAGAGTGTAGTAACTGGGATTTTTCGCTTACGATCAATTTTTACGTAAAGTGCACCATTGGCGGCTGTTTCAAATTCGAGCCAAGCGCCACGACCAGGAATTACTTTGGCACCATAAAGCCTGGTTGCGCCATGTTGATCAGATGTAAAGAAGACACCGGCGCTTCGGATTAGTTGGCTTACAACTACACGTTCAGCACCATTTATTACAAAAGTTCCACGGCTAGTCATCCACGGGTAATCACCAAGATAAATTTCTTGGTCTTTAACTTCGCCTGTTACTTTGTTTGTTAGCTCAATTGTGGCTTTAAGCGGAGCCTCAAAACTAACGTTGTTCTCGCGAGCCTCATTTTCGGTTAGTTTTGGATCGTCAAAATGATAATCTTTAAATTTTATACTTAGTTTTTGGCCGGTGTAATCATCGATTGGGCTGATTTCGGCTAATAATTCACCCAGACCTTCCTCGACAAACCATTGGAATGATTTGTTTTGGTGATCAACCAAATTTGGTAGATCTATAATGTCGTCCGACTTGGTAAAGTACGTGCGCGACGGCGCAGTAACAGTGGTTTTTGCCATAAAAAGCAATACTCCTACCTTTGTTTATTAAAATTGATGTCTTCTTGGCGAAGCCCACTACATCTGGCGATAATAAAATTTTGCATGCAAACACAAAAATGCCAAAGTACACTACTTCTTGCAACTACAATAACAGATTAGGCTTTAGATTATCAAGGTATTGTTAGAAAAAAGTGTTGTAGAATTGTATGCAATTATTTTTTATTGATTATTTTGTCGACTACGCCATATTTTTTAGCTTCTTCGGCTGTCATCCAAAAATCACGTTCTACATCAGCTTGAATCTTTTTAAGTGGCTGGCCGGTATTCTTAGATAAGATTTCGTTTAATAGGTTTTTTAGTCTTATCGATTCTTTTAGGTCAATTTCCATATCTGAAACCCGACCCTGTGTACCAGAACTGACCTGATGAATCATTACACGACTATTTGGTAGGATTGTACGTTTGCCTTTAGTTCCGGAACTCAGTAAAAAGGCTCCCATTGACGCTTGCAGGCCTATGCCAACTGTTTGAACATCACATTTGACGTATTGCATCGTGTCGTAAATGGCCAAGCCGTCGCTTACGCTACCGCCCGGGCTGTTTATATAAAAAATTATATCCTTTTTATCATCTTGGTTTTCTAGGAACAACATCTGGGCTACAACTAAATTGGCAGTGTGTTCATTAACCTGATCACCTAAAAATATAACCCTGTCACGTAATAGGCGACTATAAATATCGAATGCACGCTCATAGCGACCCTCTTGTTCGATTACGGTTGGAACTAAAATTGAAGAATTATCATTCATGTAATTATTTTAGAACAAACAATTGGCACTCGTCAAGCTAGAGTGCTAATTTCTCAAATCTTTGTATTCACAGTTGTGTAAAAATTCGGTAATGGCGGTTTTAGCAAGAACTAATCCCCCAGCAGTTCTTTCATACTCGAAAACCTGTGCTCTCGAGCCTTCTATCATTGCTGATAACTTTTTATCGGATTGGCCAGCAAATAAAGCTAGCACTGGTTTATAGCCATCAATTGCATACCTAATTTCGTAACCTACGCCGAGACTTGGGTTTGTAACCTTTGCGATTACGGCAGATACTTCGTCGATCCAGCCTATATCTCTGTCATGAATGAATTTTGGATCTTGGTTTTGACCTTGATCGGTTAATTCTTTGTACCCGACGTGTTCGCAAAGCACATCAACTCCACGACTTTTAATATGCTCAATGAGTTCGTTATAAATTGGTTGATCGTTTCTACCACCCCTTATCGAACCGGCAAAGTAAACCTTCATTTTAACTTGAATATTCTACAAGTTTTGAAAGTGTCTTTTCGGTTAGGATTTGGGCTTCGATATCACGGCGGTTTTCTAGTTTATTTAACTCGGCTTGCATTGCTGGGTCTTGATATTGGCCTTTTAAAATTTGGATGCGGATCTCTAACTCCTCGGGTGTTACTGAAATACCCTCTTTTTTAGCAACCTCGCTTAGTATCAAGCCACCTTTGACGCGATTTATGGCTGATTCTCGTTTGCGTTCGCGGTGTTCTTGTTCGGTTATGCCTTCTTCGTCTAAATGTTCTTGCCAGGTTTGTCCACGATAGGCTAGGTTACGTTTTTCTTCATCCTCAAAAGCCGTAATTTGCTCCTCTATCATGACATCCGGAATCGTAACTGTAGTTTTTTCGGCAATTTTTTGAACTATTGTGTTTTCTTGTTCACGACGGGCCTGATTTGACCGCTCGGCTAGGATGTTTTTACGGATATCATCCTTTAGTTCATCTACCGACTTAAACGGGCCAATACTTTCTGCGAAATTCTGATCTATTTTTGGTTTATCAACCTGGTTGATTTTGTTTATTTTAACTGTAAAGGTAACTTTTTTAGATTGTAGAGTGCTTACACCATAATCTTTAGGGAAAGTTACATCAAATGATTTTTCGTCTCCGGTTTTTAGGCCTACTAAATTTTCTTCAAATCCGGGTATAAATGTATTACTGCCAAGCACGAGTGGATAGTCTTTACCATCGGCCCCCGATACTGGCTTGCCATCTTTATCTTTACCAGAAAAATCAATCCAGGCCTCATCGGTTTCTTTGGCTGGCCGTTTAACTTCGGTTTTTTTAGCAGATTGGATGCTGAGTCGATTTAGCACTTCGTTTATTTCATTTTCGCCAACTGCCTTTGGCATTAGGGGAACTTTGATTTTGGTGTAATCGGGTAGTGTAATCTTGCCAACTACCTCAACCTCGGCACTGAATTCAATCTCGTTATAAGGAACAAACTTCTTAAGTTCGATTTGCGGATGATCAATGGGGCGCAAATCTTGTTCTTTAATAGTTTCAACATAAAGGTGATTGATCGACTCATCCAAAAACTCTGTTTGGAGTCTGTTTTGATCGGCGTGCTTTTCTACCACACTTAGGGGTGCCTTGCCTTCGCGGAATCCAGCCACCTTAGTATGCTTTGCTAAGTGCTTTAGTACTTTATTCTTAATAGGAGCAAGGTCAGCGGTTTCAGCAGAAATCACCAACTTTACTTTTGTTTCTGATAACTCGGTTTTACTTACTTTCACGTATAGCAATTATACAGATGAAAGCTAATTTTAAAACTTAAATCTCGTTTTCTTTAATTTGGTGGTTGCCAGCTAAAATGCTGATGATGCGTTCTAGGCTGTGTTCTTCCTCTGTTTTTTTAAGTAAATCTTTTAGTTTAAATTGGCCTGAGCTTAGCTCGTCTTTGCCAATAAAGAGCACGTACCTCACCCCAGCTTTTGCTGTTGAGGTAATTTTTTTATCGAGCTTTTTATCAGTTAAATCAACCGCTACCCGTACATGCTCCTGACGGAGCTCGGTTAAAACTTTTTGAGCATCTGAATATACATCGCCAATCAAGATAACCACTACATCTGTTTCAGGCCTTAAAACAGGTAATAAACTATGCGATTCTAAAAAGTTTATAAGCGTGACATCACCCATGCCAAAACCGACTGTAGGTAAAGGCTCAACACCAAATTGGGCTACTAAGCCGTCGTATCGACCGCCACCAAACATTGAACGGTTGTTGTCAGGGTGCGTGTCAAACACCTCAAAAACAATGTCTGTATAGTAGTCAAAACCCCGCATTAGGGTTATATCAAAATGTGCGTTAGATATACCACTGTCTAAAAGAAGCTCATTTATTTTTGTTAGTTCTTTGGCACTAGGGTGATTTTGAACCTCTGTTGGGAGTTCGGCTAAACTTTTAACTTTTAAGATATCTAGGATTGCGTCTAGTAACTTGTCGTCGCCACGTTCGGCAGGCGATAAGATTGCATCAACCATAGTAATAAACTCGGCCTCCGGCAGTTTTGCCTTTTTATCGATTAGCTTTATGAGTGTGGCACTTTGTGTCGTATCAAGCTTAAAGAAATCGTGCCAAATATGATTCATGAGTTTTCGGCTGTTTAGCCTAATTGTGTAGGATGTACGCTTTGCGCCAAATGCCTGCATAATCGAATCAGCAATACTAATAACCTCGTGATCGCCCTCTATTGAGCCGACACCAAATAAATCAACATTTAACTGATAGTGCTCACGTAGTCTGCCTTTTTGTGGGCGTTCATACCGCCACAAATTAGGGATAGAATACCAACGAAGCGGATATACAAGTTCCTGTCGTCTACCAGCCACCATACGGCTAACCGATGGAGTCATTTCTGGCCTGAGGGTAACATTTCGGTCACCGCGATCCTTAAAAGAGTAGGTTTGTTCGTTGACAATTTCATCACTGGTTTTAGAAAGATATAATTCAACTGGCTCAACTATTGGTGCGTCATATTCTTGGTAGCCATAGCCCTCAACTACTTTTCTTAGCACGCTAAAAACATACTTTTGAAGACGCTTATCCTCTGGATAAAAATCGCGCGCGCCTTTATATGGTTGGGTAGGTAGTTTCATTAAGGGTAATTATAGAGCAAAAGCTTACTTAGTAAAAAAGTATGGTTAAAATGCTAAAATGTGTATATAATTTACATCTGTAAAAATCTTGGGCGAGTGGTGGAATTGGTAGACACGCTAGTCTTAGGAACTAGTGTCGCAAGACGTGAAGGTTCAAGTCCTTTCTCGCCCACCATATAGCTTATGCTTATCCACCGGATAAGCATTTTCTATCTGTTATTAAAAGGTCGATGATTCAATGTTCGTTTTGTTGCGTTGATGAAGTAACAACGGTTGTCTAAACAGACAAATTATGATAAAGTAAGCCTGTTTGTTGAGGGCCTCTGGGAGAGCCAGAGGCTTTCCGAACGTCCTTTTTATTTCTAGTCAAGATCGCTGGAAGGAGTGGCTGTGGGCACTGCTCAGTATCATCCCGCGGAACTGGCAGGGAACATGCATCTGACTGAGGCCGAGATTAGACTCGCCCTCCAGATGAACAACGACCTCTGCAGGTTCGACGGCGAGTACAGCTCGATCAAGTCTGGCCAGCTGCTCATCCTCACTGGTGAGGAGCCTGATGAGGGCGAGAAACCTCTCTGGTGCATGCTCCGGCTCTTCAACGTCGAGGGTGGTGTTACCACCATCGACGACTGGGAGACCGGCGATATGGGCATCGGCGAGGTAGGTGATTCGTTCCGCGAGAGACCTCACTGCAAGATGTTCGAAGCCGTCGTTCTCGAGCGGAAGCGCTACGACCGCGATCCAGGCGGAGAAGTCTTCGGACTCCTTTTCCCGGATGGCCATGCCATCCTCGTCGACAGCGGGCCCGAGGACGATCTCACAGATCGCCGCATCCGAGCAATGCTCGCTGTGCTGGAGCATGGTCGCGGTGGTATCTGATGCCACACGTCATCGTGCAGCACACCAAAGAGGTTGCAAAGCTTGACGGTGGCTTCTTCCTCGGCAGCCTTCGCAAGCGTCTGAGGGGACCACTCGCGGTCTTTCTGAGTGTGGAACATCGCCCTCTGACGCAGAACGACTTCTCGTTCATGTTCCTTCAGGCACGCAAGTGGGACAGTTTGATCCACGACATTCAGGTGATCATCCTGGCTCACGCCGACGAGGAGCGTGTCAAGCAGTCGGACGAACTGGCCGAAGCGATTGCTACGGCAATCGAAGAGACGATCCGGTTCAGCCGACGTCCTGAGAAGCTCACTGTTGTGTCGTTCTCTGTTTCACTGCATCTTGGTGAGATGGGGTACTTCGCCAGTGAAGAGATGGCCGGAGAAGAAGAGGAATAGCCCTAACGGGCCGCAAGACCGCAAGGTCTGTAACACCCAGGTGCGTTAATCCTGGGGCAACACCTGAGTATATGAACAAGTTCGTATTCTTAGGTGTTGCCACCTGACCCTGGATGCCGTCTCCTCTGAAGCAGTAGGGCTGTCGAAGGTTTGTCAGCATCAGCCTGATACAAACCTCTGCAAACCCGCTTGAAGATCGGTGCCTTGCCTCTAGAGTGCTTATGAACACAGTCCTTGACCGTGTTGTACGGCACTTGCCGCCCCAGTAGCGTTTCGCAGGCCACGTGGACATCTCGGAGGCTCATCGGCTCGGCTGACAGCTCCAATGTCTGCACCACAGCCACCTTGATGTCCCCGGCCCGGGGCTTGGCGGGTGGGGAGGCCTTCCTAGCACCCCTGTTGTGGAGCTGGGCCACGAGCTCGGACACCCGGTTCAAACGTGCCCCGTTTTCCTCCACCAAATTAAACAGGAGTTTTTAGATGGACCAATTAGCTGAACCCGAGGGAATAATGTTCCCGATTAGCCAAGAATTTATTGCCAACTTAGGCGTTATTGCATCACACAAAAAAACAACAGAGCATGATGTGTTGATGGCTGGGATAGCTTGGTATGATACTGACTTAGCCGATGATTACAAACGATTAAGACTTGATGAACTTAAGGATTTACCCGAACGACAAGGTAGATCGGGTTTTGGTTATCCAGGGCAAAAAATGGGGTTAATGCTAGACCTTGAAAGTGAAGAGATTATTGGTAGAGTGATGGTTGAAGAAGGGCTTACATTAGAAGAAGCTGTCAAAAAAATCGGTACAGTTTTTATGCAAGATCAGGGTATCGATGAAATGACCGCTGACAACGCTCCAGTTATGCCTAACACGTTTGTTACAAGTAGAGGGTTTGTAAGTCTTAAGAGCACATAAACTGTTTAGTTTAAAGTTGCATAATCTTAAGTAATGCCTATAAATTGCTAGGTATACTTGATGTAAGAGCTATCCATATTGAGTTTGTAATAATACAGTGATTAAATACAGTAAGTAACAATGGAGTTAATTAATGGCAAACAGTACCGACAACACTGCTGAAGCACCAAAACTACCAAGTGCGTTTACATTGTTTGGGCCAAGCTTTAGAGCTTTATGGCTTAATATTGTCCCATTAATATGCGTGGCGTTTGTGCCTGCATTTGTACTTGGCTTATTGGCGGTGCTCATGATTTCAGCATCATTTATCAGAGGCGACGCAGGCGATAATGTTGTACTTAACACCTTTACTTTGGTGTTTGGGCTACTGGCAATACTATTCTTTTTATTAGTTGTGCTCCCAGCAACTTTTTATTTACAGCTGGCGGGCGCACAGGGTAAAAAAGTAGGTGTTGAGCAAACAATAAAAGATTCCTTTAAGTTATTCCCACGAGTTTTTGTACTTTGCTTGATTGTAGGCTTAATAGTGATCGTTGGGTTAATCTTATTTATAATACCGGGGTTGTTTATGATAAAAAGATACTGGTTGTCGGTTTACTTTTTGATCGACAAAGACCTAAAAGTTTTTGAGGCAATGCGACAATCTAAAGATGCATCTAAAGTTTACTCTGGGCCAATCTGGGGTTTGATGGGAGTATCCTTTTTAGTCCAAGTTGCAGGTTGGATTGTAGGTTTTATCCCAGTTCTTGGTCAAGTTGTATCATTTGTCTTTACGACAGTTTACGGATACGCACCTGCTGTTAGATACCAAGAAATCAAAAACGCCAAATCTTAGGTTTTTCGGTAAAAGATTAGCTGGCTGTCGCCGTAGTTTTTTTGCTCAACTTTTTCCAGACCACTAAAGTCTGCTGGTTCAAGATTGCCAGGAAACGATAAAACACACAAACCGCCGTATTTAACGTGTTTTGTCAGTTTTTGCAGTAGTGTTAGTTGCAAATCATCATAAGGTGGATCAAGCAGTAAAATATCAAACAAGGCTTTGGGGTTATTATCGCTCCAGCCACTTGCATTGGCTCTAACGGCTTTTACGCGTTTTTCAAGACCAAGAGTCTCGATATTTTTTTTAATTGTCTGGTGAGCTGATTTATCGTTATCTGTCGCGAGTGCTGATTTTGCACCTCGGCTCACCGCCTCAAAACAAAGCGCACCACTGCCAGAAAAGGCATCAAACACAGTAAGCCCCTCGATGTCACCAAGTACATTAAAAAGTGCGCCACGAATTTTATCACTCATCGGGTGCGTTTTGTGGCCTTTTGGTGAATCAAAAGTTCGACTAGCAAGCTGTCCAGCAATTATTCTCATACTTCTAGTTTAAACTAGTTATCTTTCTTAATTCAGAAACTTTTTTATATAAACTTGCATATTTTTTTAGGCTTTCTTTTGAATCAATAAATTCTTGTGCCGATTTTCGAGCTTCTGATATTAGTTTTACATCCGTTAAACTTGCTACTCTTAGGTCAAGCAGACCACTTTGTGCTTGGCCATAAATTGCACCTGGTCCTCTTAACTCTAAATCAAGTTCGGCTAGCTTGAAACCATCCGATGTAGTTTGTAGTGCTCGCAATCTATCAGTTGGTTGTTTTGAATCAGACGGCATAAGATAACAAAATCCCTCTTTGCCCTCACGGCCAACTCTGCCCCGAAGCTGGTGGATTTGGGCAAGGCCAAACCTTTCAGCTCCTTCGATTAAAATCATAGTAGCACCAGGTACATGAACACCTACCTCAATAACTGTGGTGGAAACTAAAATGTCTAGTTTGCCATCTACAAAATCGGCCATAACTTTTTGCTTTTGTTCGGCAGGAAGCTTGCCGTGCATTAAACCAATTTTGCGACTTTTGAACTCGTGCTCGGAAAGTTGTTTGTAAACTTGTTCGGCTGAATAAGATGGAACCTTCTCGCTGGCGACAATCAAGGGGCACACCACAAATAGCTGTTCGCCATTATCAAGCCTTTTATTGATTTGATCGTAAACTTGCTTTCTCGAGTTGGGCGAACATAGCTTGGTTGCAACCTGGGCACGTGACTCAGGCATTGCATCAATTAACGATATATCAAGCTCACCATACAAGGTTAATGCTAGGCTCCGGGGTATTGGCGTAGCTGTCATGTGTAATACATGGGGCATAAATCCAGCCTTTTTTTGTAGGGCTTTACGTTGCTCGACACCAAAGCGATGTTGTTCATCAACAATCACTAAACCAAGATTATCCATTTTTATATCTTCTTGTATTAGTGCATGTGTTCCCACAACAAATTTAACTTCGCCGGCTTTTATCTGCTTTTTAAGAAGCTCTTTGGAAGGCTTTTTTACGGAGCTTGTTAAAAGTCCAACTTTGTCGCCAAAACCAACACTGTCAAGCATCTTTTGGATAGAATCGGCATGTTGATTAGCAAGTATCTCGGTGGGAGCCATTAGGGCAACTTGATAACCCTGTTCAATAGCCATTAAGCTTGCCATTACTGCTACAACTGTTTTACCAGAGCCAACATCGCCTTCAACAAGTCGATTCATTGGTTGGGTCTTAGCCATATCTTGATAGATTTGCCAAATTACTTTGCGCTGCGCATCAGTAAGTTTATATGGCAAGTGTGCTACAAACTGCCGAGCAAGCTCAACATTAAACGGCACTGCTACTGCCTTATCTTGATAGAGTTCGTATTTATTGAGCAAACTGGCTAGTGTAAGCTGAAAAACCTCCTCAAACCCAAGTCGTTTTTTAGCTTGATTTAAACTTTCAACAGATGACGGAAAGTGCATTTCGCGAACTGCTTGATCATAGCTGATAAGTGAATTTGATTTTATTACTAAGCTGGGTAAAGTCTCGCCCAATTTATCAATAGCCGTTAAGACCTCGCGGAGTGCTTTCCTGAGTTGAAAAGAATTCAAACCACTTGTTTGCCTGTAAACTGGGACTATTCTGGCTGTATTCACCGGAAAATCGCTTGCTAGCTCGACACTTGGATTTACAAGGCTAAAGCGTCCTCGTCTTAATGCATAGTCTCCAGATATAAAGTATTGTTGACCACTTTTTAATGCATTTGCGCGGTAAGGCTGGTTAAACCACACTAGCCTTAAGCTACCACTTTCATCGCTAGCGATTGCCTCGGTAATATGCATACCCCGCCTGACATACCGCCCAACTGCATGTTCGATTTTGGCTTGGATACTTACTTGGCCAGGGGCTAATTTTGCTATGGGAACTAAATTTGAATAGTCCTCGTAACGTCTTGGTAAGTAGTCAACTAGGTCTGCGACATTCTTAACACCAACCTGCTCAAGTTTTTTGGCAAGTTCAACCCCAACCCCTTTAATTTCTGATACAGAGTCTGATAGCTTCACTTAGTCTAGTTTAGCAATTTACTTCTTTTTTAGCCTTAGCCAAACACTTGGGCCAAAATAAAGTGGTGCAAGAGCGGGTTGCAAAACCTTTTCAAGATATAGCATGGTATTTTTTGAAAGCATCTTCTTTAATCGGGTTGAGCGTAGATTGGAGCCACTCAATACTGCCTCAAGCTCAAAACCTGCAGAATCTAGTTTTTTGATAATTGTTTTGGGGTGATGATTCACAAACGGAATCTCAGACTCTTTTTTGTGTTCCTCGCTACGGATGTCAACTGGATCGGATGGCACTTTTTTGCCTTTTACAGCATACCTAATACGGTTTAGTCCATGAGCGTTATTAGCAAACTCTAACAAGAAAGTCCCGCCTGGCTCTAAAATTCTTGATATTTCTTCAAACTCTGGGCTTGGGTCTGGAATATGATGCAAAACTCGAACGATCATTACCAAATCAACGCTTTGATCCTTTAGTTTTAAATCGCTAGCTTGTAATAACTTTTGCTCAACTTCAGGCGTATCTTTCAAAAAGTCTTTAGCAATATCAAGTTGTTGCTGGCTGGGCTCGGCGAGTATGACCTTGTCGGCAAAATTGACTAAAAATTTACTAAGGCGACCATAGCCACCACCAACGTCTACTGCTTGCTTAAAATGCTTACCGCGTAACAGTCGCTTAATCGCCAGCTCTTCGGCTGCATGTTCGTATTCGCGTCCATCCCAGTATTTTTTATAATTGTGCTTTGGATCGTTGTACTGATCGGCTTTTCTTACAACCTTTGCCATTATTGCCTTTCTATGACTGCCTGTGCATTTTTACCACGTCTAATTAAAGCATGGTTAGATATAAAATCTGCTTCATCCAGCTTAGTTTTATTTAACGAAAATTGTTGGCCATTTACATAGATAGCGCTTTCAGATAAAAACCGACGAGCCTCGGTATTAGAAGCCGACAAACCAGTCTTCACAAGTATGTCAACCAAATCAGCCCCCACACCTGCTCTTGTAATAGGTAGCTCAGACTTAAGTAGGTTAAAGTCTGACTCGACCAACTGATGATAATCGTGACCCCCGAATAGAACGTTGGTTATCTTTTGCACACTTTCGGCAATATCGTTACCGTGCACAAGTTTAGTTACTTGGTAGGCTAGTGTTTTTTGAGCATTACGCTCGCCAGGAGCTTGTTTTAAATCTTCAACTAGCTCAGCAATTTGATTGCTATCTACTGATGTATAAATTTTTAAATAGTCAAGAACATCTTCGTCGGTTGAGTTTAACCAAAACTGATAGAACTGATATGGAGTAGTGCCCTTAGGATCAAGCCATATTGCACCTGCTTCGCTTTTACCGAATTTTTGGCCAGTATTTTTATCGATTACCAAGGGCATTGTCATAACATGGGCTTCGGCATTCTCTTTTTTACGAATTAGGGGTACTCCACTTAACATATTTCCCCACTGATCTGAGCCACCAATCTGCAATACAACCCCTTTAGACTTAAACAGATGCCAAAAATCGTAACCTTGTATTAAGGTATAGCTAAACTCGGCATAACTGATACCACTGCCGCCTTCGCCCATTCGCTCGGCAATATAGTCGCGCTGGGTTAGTTCGGTCATTGAGTAATGCTTACCGATGTCCCTTAAAAAATCTAAGTAGCCAATCTGGCTAAACCAGTCAATGTTGTTAACAAACTCAACTGGCTGCCCTTCAAACAAAAACTCAATCTGTTTTTTGATTGCTGTTACATTTTGTTCGATTTGGGCTTTATCTTTTAAATCGCGTTCTTGGCTCTTACCACCTGGGTCGCCAACAAGGCTGGTTGCACCACCAACTAAAATTACAGCTTTCCAACCATAGCTAATAAATCTTTTAGCAAGCATTAACGCTGCTAAGTTGCCAACCGTTAGGCTATCGCTTGAGCAATCCACACCATGATAAAAAGTTTTTGGTTCGTCTAGCCACGCCAAATCGCCAAAAGTTTTATCTTTTATCAATCCCCGCCAAATTAAATCTTCAGATAATGTCATCTTATGCTCTTGCTATTAGTTTACTACAATTAAAGCTGTGGCTAATAATGCTTATTTTTATTGATGATTTTTGTTAGTTTTTTGATATAATTAGTAGGCTTTATTTTACGGAGAGTAGGTACCAAGTTCTATATGAAATCGCCCCTTAAATCAGGTTCTAAATCAAAATCGAACCAACAACCAAGGCGCCCAAATAGTAAGTTTATTACTACCCGTTCGGGTAACGTTATTAAAGCTAAACAATCTTTTAGAGACCGCTATAAAGAAAAGGCTGATGCCAAAGCTCGCCGAAAAGCAGAACGTCTGCGGGGCATGCCAAAATCACGCTTAAAACGTATTGCTTGGCGCTTACAACCAAAACGACTTTGGGCTTACTGGAGCTCTAAAGACGGCCGTTTGATGGCTCTTAAGATTGTTGGGATTGGCATTATTGTATTTTTCTTATCAACTCTTGGTGTTTTTGCTTATTTTAGGAAGGATTTACCTAACCTAAAAGATATCTCCGGCGGTAACATCGGTGGAAGTATTCGTTATTATGATAAAACCGGCAAGGTATTATTGTGGGAAGATTACGGAGCCGTAAAGCGTATACCAGTTCCGTATGACGATATATCTCAAGACGTTAAAGATGCCACAATCGCCATTGAAGACCGTGAATTCTACAGCCACAGAGGTTTTAACACCAAAGGTATATTCCGCGCAGGCCTGAATAACGCATTCGGTAGTAGTGGCAGTACACAAGGTGGCTCTACAATCACTCAACAATTAGTTAAGTTAACCCAAGATTGGACAAAAGACCGTTCATATAAACGCAAGGTTAAAGAGCTTATTCTTTCTGTTGAGCTTGAACGTAGTTATTCAAAAAACGAAATTTTAACTGGATACTTAAACGTTGCTCCCTATGGCGGAATAGAATATGGGGTAGAAGCAGCTGCCCAAAACTACTTTAATAAAAGCGCTAAAGACTTAACCCTGGATGAGTCAGCCTTTTTGGCGGCAATTCCAAAATCACCAAGATATTATTCGCCATACAGCCCTGACTTTGACAGACCTGCCTTTATAGGCCGACAGCACTATGTTTTAGATGTCATGGCTGAAATGGGCACCATAACTGCCCAAGAGCGTGATGAGGCCAAAAAGGTTGATACAGTTGCTAAAGTAAAACCGCGACTAGCCAAGTATGACGGTATAAAAGCTCCCTATTTTGTGTTAGCTGCCAAAGATCAATTAGTTGAAAAGTATGTTCCAAGTGATGGCGAGGGTTCAGCTAAAATTGGTGGCTGGAAAGTTACCACAACACTTGATTTAAATCTTCAAGCCATCGCTGAAGACGAACTTGCAAAAGGTATGCGACAAGTCGAGCGCCAACGAGGCAATAAAGCGGCATTTGTTGCCGAAGACGTTAAAACCGGCCAAGTTGTTGCGCTGGTAGGAGGCCCGGATTTTAATGACAAAACTAAAGCTGGCGAGGTTAATTTTGCTACCAGACCGTTACCACCAGGTTCGAGCTTTAAGCCTTATGATTACGCGGCCTTGATCGAACATACGGACAGTTTTGGGGCTGGCTCAGTACTTTACGACACCCAGAGCCCGCTTGAAGGCTATCCTTGCACTAACAAAGCTAGACCAAAGCAAGGTGGAAACTGTTTATTTGACTATGATTTTAGGTATCCAGGACCAATTACTCTAAGATATTCGCTGGGCGGTTCACGAAATGTACCAGCTGTAAAAGCAATGCTTATTGCCGGAGTTGATAAGACTATACAAACTGCTGAAAGCCTTGGGCTTAAAAGTGGCTATAAATGTTACGAACCTGGCAAGCCTGTTGGGGTAAAAGAAAACGAAACACAGTGCTATTCTAGCTCAGCTATTGGTGATGGAGCTTATTTGCGCCTGGATGAGCACGTTCACGCCTACGGAACCCTTAGTCGAAACGGTGTTAAACTACCACAGACATACATCCTTAAGATTGAGGACGCTGGTGGAAAAACTATTGACGAATGGAAGCCCACCCAAGGTGAACAAGCTGTGAGGGCTGATACAGCTTATATTGTGTCCGATATGATGAGCGACCCGCGTGCTAGCTACTTTAGCCGTAAACCACACGTTTATAAGGGCCATAAGTTTGGACTAAAAACCGGTACGACTAACGATGCAAAAGACGGTTGGTTGATGGGCTTTTCAACTCAGTATGCTGCCGGTGTATGGGTTGGTCATCATACTGGTAATGTCGAAATGACCGGTTTTATGGAAAACATGACGGAACCAATTTGGTCGGGGTGGATGAGACGAGTTCATGACAATCTTCAACCTGAAGAACGCCAAAAACCCGCCGGTGTACAAACGCTTCCAGCCTATGTTGTTAGAACGCACGTTGGTGTCGGCTCGCAAGAACCAAGCCCAGCCCAAGACTTATTCCCGGCTTGGTATAAGAAAAAAGGCGCCTCATCGAACAAAAAGAAAACTATCGACAGAGTCAGTAACAAGTTAGCAACCGATTGTACGCCAGACCGGGCCAAGCAAGAAGTCACTGAAGGTGATGCCGAAAGCTTCTCTGGCGATACCTTAAGACCGGGCGGTACAAATGGCGAAGAAAAAGACGATGTTCATAAATGTGATGATATTAAACCGTCTGTTTCGTTTAGTATTGGCGGTTCCGGTGGTAGTTATACAATTACAGCCAATGTATCACAAGGTACACATGCCATATCTAGCCCACAGTTTAGAGGTAATCTAAGCTTTAGCATTGATGGCCAGCCACTATCAGGTTGTTCTTATGGTGGCTCAGCTGTATCAGGTTGTTCGATCGAAATTAACGGACCAGGAACCTACAATGTTAGCTTTAACTCGAGCTACAACGGCTCTAAGACGATTAGTGCGGTAGTTGTCGACAGTGTACTTTACGATGGCTCAAATTCAATCAGCGTCAACTTAAGTGGTGGTGGCGGTGGTCTGTCATTCAATAAAGCCGATAAAAGTGGCGGACAAGTTGAATATTCGTGGAGCGGGGGAACGGGTCCTTACACTGTTTACTTTGGTGCGGTTGCCCAATGTGGACCAACCAATTCCCTATCATGCACAGGTGGCAACTTGCCAAACGGTGTAACAGTAAGAGTTGAAGACAATGATGGCAACTCTGACACTAGAGAAGTTGATTAAACCATTTAGTCTTTTTCTAAAAATGAATTTAGGGCTGTTCGAACATCAGGCACGCTTTGCAAAAAGCTAGGGCTTTTGCCTGCGCGCATTTTTGGCCCAATTGCCGAATCAAAGCCAAGTTTTTTAGCCTCAGCTATTCGTTTTTCGATTAATGGAACATGCCTGACCTCACCCGATAGACCTACCTCACCAAAAACTACCGCATTCTTTTTTAGCAACATGTCCTTTTCGGCGCTTGCGATAGCCATACAAACCGCTAAATCAGTTGCAGGATCGTCAAGTTTTATGCCACCCACTATATTGATAAAAATATCTTTGTCGCCAAGTTTTAGCTTGGTTCTTTGCTCTAGCATGGCACACAACAAATTAAGTCGGTTTAAGTCAAACCCGCTGGCCGTACGTTTAGGATATCCATAGCTAGTACGATTTACTAAAGCCTGAACCTCAACTAAAACTGGTCGCATACCTTCAAGTGTTGCCAGCACAATCGAGCCACTCGATATTTGGCGTTCAGCTAAAAGCGCCTGAGATGGATTAGCCACCTGACTCATGCCCTGTTCGTTCATCTCAAAAATTCCGGCCTCAGCGGTTGAGCCAAACCGGTTCTTTTGGCTTCTTAAAACCTTAAAACCACCATATCTGTCGCCTTCCAGTTGTAAAACAACATCCACAACATGTTCTAAGACTTTAGGGCCAGCAACGTGGCCTTCTTTTGTTACATGACCGATTAACACCATAACCGTACCACTAGATTTTGCTGATACACCTAAAAGTTGTGTAGAATTTGTTATTTGACTGACGCTACCAGGAGCCGACGCTATTTCGGATACAGCCATTGTTTGAATCGAATCAACGATTACTAATTTATAGTCACCACCAGATATTGTTAGAGCAATGTCATTTGCGCTTGTACTGGTTGCCAGACTCAGATTTTTTGCTTTCACACCAAGCCTCGAAGCTCTAAGTCCGATTTGCTGCTCTGACTCTTCGCCAGTTACGTATAAAACCGGTTCTTTTTGGGCGATATGGTTCGCGATTTGCAGGATAAGCGTGCTTTTACCAATACCGGGCTGACCAGCCAGCAGATTAACACTGCCTGGCACAAAACCACCACCCAAAACGGCATCGACTTCACTTAGCCCAGTATCAATCCTAGTTGCCGGCTTAGCGGTTAAAACATCGGAGATTTTTTGGGCTTTAAGTTGATGGCCGCTTTTTAAGGCTGATTGCTCAGACACGTCCAATTGCTCAACTAAAGTATTCCATTCACCACAGTTGTTACATTTGCCTGTCCAGGCCGAATAAAACGCCCCACAACTGCTACAAACAAACTTAACCGCACTTTTTTTTGCCATATTAGAATTAGTTTATCAGATTATTCGGTTGCTTGGGGGCTAAGTCGTGTATCGATGGCGTTAATAAGCTCTTGCTCTTCACTTGCGATGCTGTTGCGCTGGGCGACAATTGTGTTGTATTCGCCAATTAATACTTTCACTTGTTTGACCCCATTGTTATAGCTTGCTACAAAAGCATTAAAACCGGGCACTGCTGCATTATACTCATCTGTTTTGTTCGAATTAAGTAAAGATTCTAAGACCGCTCGACGCTCAGCTAATTGCTTAGATTGAGTCTCAAGGCTGGTTTGTTGATCATCAATCTGTTTTTTTAATGTTTTAAGACGCTCATCATAGGATTTAATTTGGTTTTCCCGCTCGGTAAAAACCTTTTCGTACTTTTCGGATATTTCGACAACTGCCAGACGGTTAAGAAAGTATTTTTTATAGTACTGCTCAAGATCCGGGGTTAGCTCTCTAACCTCAGTACCTAAAATTGAATGTAGCTCGTTTGGCACAACCGATGGATCCTTTGAACGATATTGCTCAACTGTATCTAAAACGCGTTGGTTTTTTACTCTGGCAAAATTGTCGGCAATCATGCTATCGACTTTGGCTCTTTCTTCGTCAGATAGCCTATCGTAGGCCGAATGCAACATCTCATGAGCCGATGTGACCTCGTGCACTCCGTCTAGCCTTTCGTCGGTAACATTAAATATGTAGATACCTTGACCCTCAATATAGCAACCCAAAACGATAGATTGCTCGGCATTAGTGCAGTTTTGCCTAAAAGTTGCTTTATCAAGCAGTTGCGGTTGATTTACATAGAACAGTTTTTTACCGTAATCAGTCATTGTTGTATCGTTAGCTATCGAGCTAATTTGAGCACTTGGCTGGTAGTTGCTAAGACGCCACCAATCACTGATGTTTTGTAAATTCAGATAAATAACAAAGGGGAGTACTAAAAGTACACCTATCAAACTAAATTTTAGAATCTTTTTAAAGGCGCTCATAACGTCTTAAAAAGTATAGCATTAAGGCTTTGTTTTGGCGTCTTGTTTGGTAGGCGATTCGCTCAGTTTAGTGTAGGTTAACTTATCGTCTTTAACGCCAACTTTAATTATATCGCCCTTTTGGTAAGTGCTGTCGATTAAGCCAGTAGCGATTTGATCTTCGAGCGTGTCCTGAATAAGTCGCCTTAGAGGGCGAGCTCCGTTTTCTGCGTCATAGCCCTTTTCTATTAAATAATTCTTTGCTTGTCGGCTCAGCTCAACGCCAATTCCACTTTTTACCAATCGTTTTCGTAAATCGTCGACTTGAATATCTAAAATTCTAAGTACATTTTCTTTTGATAGCGTTCTAAAGACCATTACCTGATCGATGCGGTTTAAAAGCTCTGGTCGCATCATCTTTTTAAGCTCATCCAAGACTTTTTCTTTATTGGATTCGTATAGGCTATCTAACCCGCCCGAGCTATGATCATCAGCTAGGTTAAAGCCAAAACCACCGGCTTTTTGCAATTTTTTAGCGCCAATATTACTGGTCATTATTACTACGGTATTAGTAAAGTCAATTGGTCGGCCTTTTGCATCGCTTAGACGACCATCTTCTAAAATCTGTAGCAACATGTTGAATACGTCGGGGTGAGCTTTTTCGATTTCGTCAAAAAGCACAACACTGTATGGTTGTCGGCGAATTTTATCGGTCAGTTGGCCGCCATCATCATACCCTACATAACCGGCAGGTGCTCCAACCAGACGACTAACCGTGTGGTGCTCGCCAAATTCGCTCATATCAATTTTTACTAACGCTGATTCGCTACCAAAAAATTCTTTGGCTAGGACTCTCGCCATTTCGGTTTTGCCAACTCCGGTCGGGCCAAGGAATATGAATGATCCAATTGGCCGTTCTGAACTTGAAATACCGGTTCTGCTGCGTCTTAATGCTTTAGATATTTGGGTAACAGCCTCTGGTTGACCGATTATGTATTTACCCATATTCTTTTCAAGATTAGCCAAATACTTAGCTTCACTTTTAATGACTTTGGTTACAGGCACACCTGTTATTCTGGCAACCGTCTCAGCAACATCGTCGCTGGTCATAGTAAGCGACTTACCTGCCTTGTGTTTATCAGAAAGTTTTTTAAGTTCGGCTTCCAGTTGGCTAGCCTTTTGTTTTTCGCTGGCAGCTTTTTCATAATTTTCGGCCTCAACGGCGTCTTCAATCCGCGAATTAACGAGCTTGATCTCTTTTTGTAGGTTTCTGACAGCCGGCGGAGTTTTGCCTTTATCAACTTTTAGATGGGCAGCAGTTTCATCAAGTAGATCTATGGCCTTATCGGGCATGTAACGATCATTAATATAGCGCTTGGCAAATGTTACAGTATCTTCAACAACTTCGTCTGCAATATTTACGCCGTGGTAGCTTTCGTAATGCTTTTTTAAGCCTTTTAGGATTGCAGTTGTTTCGGCTACATTTGTCTCGGGTACCTGAACCGGCTGGAACCTTCGCTCTAGGGCAGCATCCTTTTCAATATATTTAGTGTATTCGCTGGTAGTGGTAGCACCAATTAATTGCATTTTACCCCTTGCAAGCATTGGTTTTAGCATATTACCTGCATCCATTGAGCCTTCGGCGGCACCAGCGCCAACTATTAAGTGCAACTCATCAATAAAGACTATGGTTTTTGTATCATTCTCAAGCTCTGACATAACCTTTTTTAGCCTGTCTTCAAACTCGCCACGATATTTAGTACCGGCAATCATAGCCGCCAAATCCAGCATAATTATACGTTTATCAATTAAACTGTCGGGCACCTCTTCGTTGACTATACGTTGAGCCAAGCCCTCTACAATCGCTGTTTTGCCTACACCTGGTTCGCCAATTAATACAGGGTTATTTTTAGTGCGTCGGTTGAGGATAGTAATAACCCTTTTAATTTGTGCTTCACGACCAATAACCGGATCAAGCTTGCCTGATCTTGCTTCGGCTGTCATGTCGGTACCAAAAAATTCTAGGGTTGTTTTCTTCTTGGATTTTAGTTTTGAGCCCCGAAGTCCAGATGAGTCACTCTCTTCAAACTGCTGGCGGTTTAAAAATTGCTCAATTTCGCCAATTAAACGATCAACATCAACGTTCATGTCTTTAAGTAAAATGGTTGCTCTGGCGTTCTTTTGAGTAAGGATACTATACAAAATATGTTCGGTTCCGCAAAAATCTTGACCAAACTCTTGGGCAATATCCCAAGCCATTTTAAGTGTAAGCTTGGCGATTTCGTTTAACCCCCGTGAACCCATGCTCATAACCACAGTTTTAGGTGTTAAATTCAGTGCCAATTTGGCTCTATCAAGTGTAATGCCACTGTCCTGCAAGATTTTAGATGCCATCGAACCATCTTGAGCTAGCACACCCAGCAGTAAATGTTCGGTGCCAACATAAGCGTTACCACCGACCCTAGCAATTTGGTCAGCATGCTTTAAACTGCTCAGTGCATTATCTGTTAGGTGGTTCAAAAAATCTTGAAAATCGGGTGAATTTGGATTCATACATTTTATTGTAAATCACTATGTTGGCACTCGTCAAGTGAGAGTGCTAATTTTATACCTCAAACTTCTCAATATGCTCATTTAGGGTTGATAAAAACTCCTTAGCTTGGGCTTTAGTCATCGAAACTCTTGCAACAATGTTGTGCTGGGTCGGATCAGGTAAAGCCTGAGCAAAACTAAAGGTTACTACGTGTTGATTGTTGCTAATTAGATAGGAATCAACATATAAGGTTTTAACAATGTTCGGATCAATCCCGAAATTAATTTGTTGCTGTTTTTCGTCATTTGCCACTACAGTGCTCCTTTATTAAAATTTAACTTCCAGACTGGGCAAGTCCCATGCAGTGATTATACCTTTAATGGTTTTTTGCGAACTGCCGTTTTGGGTAACAAAGATTGCGCCAAGCCTTGTGCCTATATTCGCGGATTCTACAAACTTGGCTCGTGCTTCAAGTAGTCCAAAGTGCTCAGGTAAAAATATATGGTCATTAAACTTATCACCACTTTTATCTAAAAACTGATACATATCTTCAATTATGGCATCGCTATGAAGTACTTTGTCTAACTGGCTACCTACATACCTTAGCAGGCTTGTTTCGCTTAAAACCCCCTTAAAGTTATTCTTTTCATCGTATACCGGCACATGAGTATAGACCTCGTTAAACATCAATCTAGCGGTAGCTAAAATCGAATGGCTACCCTTAGCAGAATATACTGGCCCTTTGGCAACTTTCGAAATTTTGGGTGGGTTTTCCAGATATCCCCTAATTCCGGCGATTCGCTTTACAACAACAAAATGTGGCTCAGCAATTGCTTCGTTAGATTCTGGCGATCGATTATGCAATATTGCATTCCTTAGCTCAGCATACTCTCTTAGGTCATTCGAAAAATAGGCAACGGTCATATCTTGCTCTTCGGCTTTTTTAAGTACCTGCAAAAAACTACTAAAAGTCATTTTTGATCCGTACCTGCGTCGAAGCAATGACTCTATTGCTTTAAAGTCATCGATAAATTTTTGGGAGTTAGTCATCTACAAAATATCGGCGCTAGAAGCCATAAAAATCAAATTGATTTTGGCGTCAGAGTTAAAACCAAATACTACAACCTTTCCGTCCTTTGATTTTCCGACTAAAGCTTTAGTAGGAAAGTACTGCTTATAGTCACCGTTTTTATATTCAGTTAGCTCGGTTGCTGGCAGATCAAAATTCCATGGGTCGGTAGCACTGTCTAGGTACTTAAGATCGGCAATAGCTTCCGTCGGCGTGCGGTCTTTGCCGAATTCAGATGCCGCAATCACTACTTTGACCGGATCAGCTAAGTAGCTTTTAAGGGCTGAGTAGTTACCAGAGCCCACAGAGTCGATTATGTTATCAAGTTGTTCCTGACTTACCTCTTTTGAAACAACTGTTGTGGATTTTTCTGATGCTTTTTTAGCATCAGCTAGCTCGTTGGTTAATTTTGCTTTTTCGGCTTCAACTTTGGCTAACTCTTCGGCCTTTTGATCAAGTTCGGCTTGAGCCTGCGAATTTGCGTAGTAGTAGCCACCGGCTGCTCCAACGACTAAAAATAATAACGAAAATAGTACCACTTTTAGCGTAGAACTTTTTTGCTTTTTAGGTTCCGGCGCGTTATAAACCGGCGTCGGTGTATCTTTGACTTCGTCCATATTATCCCCCTAAAACCCTAATGTTTATAGCTATACTTTACCATAAATTTATTTTTGATTTTAGTAATTAGTAAATACCGCTACCCCACCATTTGTCTTGAGCTTTAGCTCCAAAGTCCCATCTGATGCAATTTGGTACTGGCTAACATCTTGTAGCATCTGTGAGTATGTAGATTCTTGTGAATTGTCACAATACATCATTGTCGAAGCTAGGTTGGTGATTGAAAGGTTTTGCCCATCCACACTATACTCTCCCGCTAGGTTGTTACAGTCAGTTGTCGAGCTAAGCCGATTCGATGGTTCAAAAGCTAATATAAAATTTTCTGGGTCATTGGCAGTTACACTATTACCATCATTGTAAGTTACTTTCTGCCACATCCAGGGACCCTGGTCCAAAAGAGCATCGCTAGTCGTGTTATTCGAAATGTCAGGTGTCCTAACCACTACTACCTCGTTTTTGAATGAAAATAACAAGCCAATCATGGCTAGAATCACAAACACTAAAATGTAGGTCACTAAATTTTTACTGTTTTTCATATCCCTCCTTAAACCTTATGCTCTTAAAATACTCCTTTATCGTGTTAAATCAAAGTTAAGCCATTTGCTAATACACTTGATAGATAATAAAATCTTCGTATGGAAGCAATCCCGATTACCAGAAGCCCAAAAGGACTACAGTCAATTATTCTAAGTAGCGGGATTTTTACAATCTTAGTAATACTGCTTTCGTTTGTAATTTTGAATATCATTTTAAGTTGGGCGCCAAGTACCGAAAGCACCTTAAAAGTTCTTATAATTCTTTTTTTGGGCGGTACCTGGATTTTATATTCAATTCTTCTGTCGCTTAAATGGAACTCAACTAAATACTACATTGGCAAACACGCAATTGTCGTTACAAACTCCCGGCTTGGCGGTCGTACAAAAACCATGTACCGATACGAATCAATCGTTAAAGTAACAATGGAACAAGGTTATTTGGGTAAAAGAAACGGTTACGGCGACATTATCATGGCAATGCCAAAGGTTGAGGAAGATATTGTTTTAAAAGATATCGATAACCCAGTTGCCCAATTGGCTGAAATCCAAGACAAAATTTCAGAATTTGGTAGCAGCACGCACGCATTAATTAATTAGCTTTTAAAAGCTTAAATGCGTGGTTCCAACCTCCGCCATTAAAGCCAATCACACACCATAAAGCACAAAGTGGCTCAATCAATCTAGCTGATCTATAGCCTCCAAGGTCTTCTACCTCCCAGCCAATTTTAGTCAAAATCTCGTTAGTAAATTTTTTTGCCTGGTCTTCACCACAAATAAACATTGTGGCTTTAACGCCGTTATAGTCTGGTTTAAACATTACGTTATTACCCACGCTGTTTAGGGCTTTTGCAAACTTAGCCTTTGGAGCCACCTTAGATAGGCGCTCCATTAATGATAAATCTAACTCGGTAAAGTAGTTAAGTACACCTTCCGTGGGTGGCCCTTCAATAGGGTTGGTAGTATCAATAATTATCTTATTGGCCAGCTTACCGCTTAACGATTTTACAACTGCTTCAGCAGATGAACCTTTTACAGCCAAAATCAAATTATCATTTAACTCGGCAACCTGTTCAAATGTTGCAACCTTACCTTGCCAACCTTCGATTGATTTCTTTGTATTTGAGCCGACTGTAACTGAGTAGCCTAGGTCGCTTAAACCATTAGCTAATCTTACACCTACCTCGCCCGATCCAATTATTCCTATTTTTGTCATAGACTACTCCTTTGATTAGATTATCTCATACCGGCTTAGCTATCCCATTTAAAACCTTCGCCAAAATGCCCATAGCGTGCCGTAGGTTCGTACTGGGGCTTTAGTAAATCTAGGTGCTCAATTATCCCCCGCGGTGTTAAATCATAATCTTTTACAATTTGGGTTTTGCCGTCTATGATTGCTGTTGCCTCTACCGGTTCGGCCACACCGATAGCGTATGCTAGATAGCAATAAACATTCTTGGCTCTATGCTTTTTTAAATAATCTACCGCGACACGTCTGGCCATATAAGCTGCTGATCGATCTACTTTTGATGGATCCTTACCGCTAAAAGCACCTCCGCCCAGTGGAATAGATGGCCCATAATTATCGACAACTAACTTACGGCCAGTCAACCCGGCATCCGCATCAAATCCGCCCATCTGCCAATCACCCGAGGGGTTAATATGAATTTTTAGTTTTGAAATCTTAGGCTTATCACTCAACCACTGCGCGACAAGATCATTTAACTGATTTTTTGGTGCATGTTGAAAGCTGGCTACAACTGCCTCTATCTTGCCGTCCTTAGTTGTAATTTGAGTTTTGCCATCATAGCTCCAGGTTTGGTATATGTACTGGTTAAGGCGTCTTGCTAAGACTGTCTCGAGCGGTAAATGTTCGGCCGTCTCGTTGGTTGCATAACCTACCATGATGCCCTGATCACCAGCTCCACCAGTGTCAACTCCGTTGGCTATCTCTGGGCTCTGTTTAACAATGTGCACCTTTAAATCAACCTCACCGGCTAATCTTTTTACAATTGATTCGACATCTACACTAGCGTTAGAAGTCACCTCGCCGGTTACAAAAACTTGCCCATGACTACCGACTGTCTCAACTGCGACTCTTGAGGCACTATCACCCGTTAAATACGCATCAAGAATAGCATCGCTTATTTGGTCGCAGAGTTTATCTGGATGTTTTGGGCTTACGCTTTCTGCACTTCGGTATTTTGACATAAAAAAATCCTTTCGTCGTCGCTCAAGGAAAGGATATGAAACTTAGCTCATCTTTCCCTTTGCGGGCGAGATTTAGCACCGGGCCGATTATGGCTGGTTGCTGGCAACTTAAGTCGGGCTCGTTCCCTTGGTTGCACTCTTGATAAATTAAATTGTTAACAAAACTAATTATACATGTTGGTCAAAACGATTTATAGCACTAAACTATTAATAAGCTATATGTACCCTACAGGAACTACCCTTTTTCAGCGCACGATTATTAGAATAGTTTCGTTCAGCATTATTGTTGGTATTGTTTATGTAACTTTTTTTAAGGTCTACCCTTTTTTTGGTGACAATGCTAATCAAATCCTAGCTATCTTAGCCACATACCTTGTTGCAGCCTATATTATGTTCCCGATTGCGGTTCGATTTTACAGTTGGTCGAGCGGTAAGCGCAAAATTCCCCGTTATACTCAAACTGCTGAGGGACTACCCCATGATCCAATAAACATGATTATTGTTGGCTCGCTTGAAAATATGGTGGATGCCTTTGCATCAAAAAAATGGTACGTTGCCGATAAGCTAAACATAAAAAGTGGCTCTAAGCTTGTTAGGGATTTTGTATTAAACCGGCATTACCCCCAAGCTCCATTTAGCAGTTTATATTTATTCGGACGCAAACAAGACATGGGGTTTCAAAAACCTATCGGTAAAAGCCCTCGAAAGCGTCACCATGTAAGATTCTGGGCCTATGTCGATACTCATAACTCTTTAGTGCGTGGTGATATTTGGCATATCGCTCAAACCCCAAACCTTGATAAAGCTTTTATATGGTTAGGTGCAGCTACTAAAGATACCGGTTTGGGATATAGGGGCTTTACTTTTCAAATTGCGCATTCAGTATCAAAAGATTCCAACCAAGAGCGCGACTATATAGTAAAAAATCTTCTAAATTCCGGACACGTAAAAAAAGTAGAGTATTACGAAGGTAAGGACGAAATTAAAATTGGCAAAGTAAACAAATTTAAAACCGATGACCAGTTAGCTGTAATATATCTAATTTAATCTTTGGTTTTATAAAGCACAAAAATAGGAACAGCGCATAAGGCAAGGACTAAGAATAATCCGGGCAAGTATAGGGGCAAAAATTGTTCGTTTGCCTCGGGTCGGTTTTTTATTAGATACCAAAGGGCTTCAATAACTGTAATAACTAGGAATAGAGCCGCCACTACGTGGCTTAAAGCAAAAGTCCAATCTACCCAGTTAGTTTTAGCCTTGGCGTCACGCACGTAAAATATGTATATATAGCTAATTGCCCTAACACAAAGCGCCAAGGCGGCAATAAAGGTACTTAAAAAGATTGCATCAGCAATTTCGTCAATCGAATTCGAAAACATCATTAATAATACGACTACCGTAAAGATCAAAAGCGTATGGGTAACCTCCCACGTTGCGCTTACATACCCTTGCTTACCGGCTTTTTTGCGCTTTAACCTTAAAAAACTAAGCAATGTCTCATACAAAAATGCCAAAACAAAAATTATTAATGGTAGTAAAAATAGCAAATAGACAACTATCATTTGGTTTTGCCTTTATTTTTTGACGAATTAACTTTTATTAACTTAATGAGCGCTAAAAGTGTAACTACAAATAAACCAAGATATGCGATTGGGAACAAGTACCCAAAACTGGTAATGTCGTGGGTTTTTGTTAGTGCCTCGGCAGTTGTAACATACTCTCTCACAGCCCATGGTTGCCGGCCGATTTCGGTTAACATCCACCCTAACTCAACTATAACTATGCCAGTTAGGCCAACTACCGCGATAGGCAAGATAAACCAACTTTTTGATTGCAGTTTTGGACGCCAACGCCTGATTGCAAAATAGCCAATAAACACTAAAACTAAGGCTGTTATAAGTGTCATTTTAATGTCAAACAAAGTATGTACATATAGCGGAGGTAGCTCGCTTTGGTCAAATTCGCGTAACCCGACAACTTTGGTATCTGTGGAATTGCCCGCCAATAAGCTAAGTGCACCTGGGATTTCAAAATGTGGACCCTTAATAGTATCGCCTTCGCCAGCGACTCCACCAACCAGCAACGGTGCATTGGATCGAGTTTGATAGTTTAGCTCAATAGCTGCTAGTTTTGTGGGTTCGTACTTTGCTAGGTATTTTCCAGTAATGTCAGCTGTTATGGCTGAAAAAACAAACATAATTAAAGCAAATACCATCAATTTTTGAACAATGAACCAATCCAGCTGATGCTTGTCCGATAATCTTTCGCGGGCCTTACTAAATAAAATCTTAAACAAATATATACTTGTAATAAATAGCGCCGAAGCTAAGTAATAGCCGGGCATCGAATGCGCAAATTCAATAAGGCCAGTTCTAGAAAACATCACTGCTGCCAAGTCGACATTAACCATTTTGCCATCAACATATTCAAAACCAACTGGCAAATTCATCCAACCATTAACCATAGTTATCGCATAAGCGCTCATCGTGCTACCAATAATTACAAACAGTCCAAAAACCCAGTGCAACCATTTACTAACCCACTTAGCATTCCAGGTCAGCATGTAGAGCGCTAAAAATACTGCTTCAATCAAAAACGCATAGGTTTCAAACAAAAACGGATAACCGATTACTTCACCACCAAATTTTAAAATTCCTGGCCAAACAAGTGACATCTGAAGCGCAATAATTGTGCCCGATATAACTCCGGCAATTACAAGTAACGACATAATCTTTGACCAAAACTTGGCTAAATTTATCAATTGTTTGTCCTTGCGCCTAATGCCCATAAATTCAAACCAACTAACCAGTATAGGAAGAGTTAGTCCAAACATCACAAAGATAATATGGAACCCTAGGCTATCGCCCATAAGAACTCGTGCTGCGTTTAAACTTTCGTTAACCATGTATAGTATTTATGCTTTGTTAATCTTAGTATATAAAGTTAAAAATAATGTTTCCGTGATTTGCGTCACAATATATAGATTTTTCGCATGAGTTATAATTAAGTAGTGAAAAGCAATCGATCAAATCTGTTGCTATTTAGTATTTCACTAGTCGTTTTGCTAGGTATTTTTATATATGCGTTTGGGCAGTCAAATAACTCACCTCAAATAACGCCAGATGCAAAAAATCAAAAAAGTGAGCAACCCCAGCCAGATACGTCAAAAGATGATAGCAAGCCTACAAATATTTACGACGTTCGAATTAATTTTTCAAAAAACCCAGAAAGTTATAGTGATTTTACCTACACCCAATCTGTTAATCGCAAAACCGAGCGAATCGATATGGGAACATTTGCAATTGAGCAATTAATTGCTGGGCCAACCAGCGAAGAGTCAGCTAACGGACTATTTTCGCCACTTCAAAATAAGTTTAGCGGTGATTCAAACTGCTCCGGAGCCGACTTTAGTTTGGTGGTATCGGCAACAGGTAAAGCAACGGTTAAGTTCTGCCGTGATCTTATAACAGCCGGTGTAGGTGAAGATGCTATGATCAGCGAAACAATTACCAAAACTCTTAAACAATTTAGCGCAGTGTATAAGGTAGTAATTTTAGATAAAAATGGTAACTGTTTTGGCGATTTATCTGGCGAAAATCAATGTCTTAAGTAATGGTTAGCCTGACCATTGGTTGGAGTGATTCAACGTCCGTAATATAAACAATATAGTTTTTAAGTCCTGGATTTAACAAACCTTTTGCTAGCTTTGGTTTTAAGATTAAGGCATTTTTATCCAGTAGAACGTCTTCAATTAGTCCGCTAATCTTTTTAGTTTTAAGCTGGCCTTTTTTGTAGCCTTTATATTTATCAAACCATAGTGATTCAATTGGTTGTTTTTCGGGTATCAAAACCTCTACTAGCACCTTTTTACCTTTAAAAGTTTTTTGATCTTGAGCTATTAGGTTATTCAGCTGATCAGCATTAAGCTTTTGCATTTGCTGAGCTTGAACCTTTTTTACATGGGCATCTAGGCTGGCTCTGGCAACGGCATCTTGCGAATATTCAGGTATGGCATTTGGGCTAAGTATTTGGCTACTGCTCATCGAGCCTAAATAATTAACGGCCGACTCTTCAGAACGCTCGGCTTCGTATTTGGCGGTCGCGACTGCTACCCCAGACAAAAACACCGTTTGAAAATCAGCAACTAATGACTCGCCTAATGCATTATCCTGATTTTTTGCCATAAACTAATTGTACCTACATTTGGATTCGGTTAAAACGACTAACCGCAAAAACAATTCCAACACAAAGCGTTACTAGCAATACTGCTACATCTAGTGCAATCGCAAAATGACCGGCCCCAATTAATGCATGCCTAAGTAAATCAACGGCATAGCTAATCGGATTTATGGTACCTAAAAATTTTAAAACATTCGGAGCAGTATCAAGCGGATACAGTGCACTCGATAAAAAGAACAGGGGCATAACTAAAAAGTTAGTAATCGCCTGGAACCCTTGAAAATCTTCAACCATACTGGCGATACCAGCGCCAAAAAACGTCATCGCCAAAGAAAAAACTAACATAATTAACAATGCAATGGGAACCAGCATCCAGTCATATGGCCTAAATCCAAAAATAGTGGCAATTATTAACAACATTGTCGCTAAAATAAATGAGATTGTTGCGCCACCCAAGGTACTACCTAGTAAAATTCTTAAGCGTGATACCGGTGCCACTAACAGTTCCGATAAAAATCCAAATCGCCTATCAAATATAATTGATGTACCCCAAAAGATCGAACTGAATAAGATTGTTTGAACAACTACTCCCGGTACCAAAAATTCCAGATAATTATCCTGGCCAGCAGCTGCATAAACAGCGCCAAGTCCATAGCCAAGCGCAACTAAAAATAGCATAGGCTGGCCAATAGAACCTAAAATCCTTGATCGGCTTCTAGTAAAACGACGCATTTGCCTAAGCCATAGCACATGTACTACTTGCATTAGCGTAGGCTCCTGTTCCTAAGTGCGGTACGCATATTTAAACCATCATTGCTAGCGCTTGATTCATCACGAATACTATCACCGGTTAGTTTTAAATACGCCTGTTCTAGCGAATTGGTGCCAGTTTGTTTAGCTAGTTCTTTGCTTGTTCCGCTTGCTACAATTTTTCCGTGGTCAATAATTGCGATTCGGCCAGCAACTTCTTCAGCCTCATCAAGATAATGAGTAGTAAAAAAGATTGTCATACCCTCGTGCTTAGACAGCTTTCGGACATAGTCCCATAGCAAGTTGCGCGTTTGTGTATCAAGTCCTAGTGTCGGCTCGTCTAAAAATAAAATTTTAGGGTGATGCATAAGGCCGCGGGCAATCTCTAGCCGGCGTCGCATACCGCCAGAAAAGGTTTTTATATATGAATCTTTTCTATCAAAAAGTCCAACTAACTTTAGCAATTCATCAATCCGATCAGCCTGTTGATTTTTTGGAACATGATACAAAACAGCGTGCAGCTCAAGGTTTTCTTTTGCGGTTAACTCTTCGTCTAGTGAGGGGTCTTGAAAAACAATACCAAACGATTTTCGCACCTGGGATTGATTTTTAGTAACATCGTGTCCATTTAAGATCAGCTTGCCAGATGTCGGCCTAAGCATGGTAGTTAGCATCTTAATGGTGGTAGATTTGCCAGCACCGTTTGGACCTAAAAATGCAAAAATTTCGCCGGCTTTAATTTCAAAATCAATACCATCAACAGCTTTGGTCTTACCAAAACTTTTTACAACCTTTTCTGCTTTTATTATGATTTTACTCACAGGGTTTTATTATACCCCATACCAAATCTTATTCGGAAAATTTACATACACTAATGATTGTGGCTGGCTTCGGATTCTTCGTAAGTTTCGTGGACGGTGCCGTGGACATGCTCGGGTGGTGTATAAATTGAGTACAGTTTTAAATCGTCTTGCCCAGTGTTTACAATGTTATGCCATGTTCCGGCAGGTACAAATACGGCAAAATCCGCACCGGCCTCCCATTCTTGGTCTAGATTATCCTTAGTCTTGCCCATCATAACTTTGGCACTGCCCTTTTCGATTCTTAAAAATTGATCAATGCCGTCGTGGGCTTCTAGGCCAACTTGCCCGCCAACCGGAATGCTCATTACTGTCATTTGCAGGTGCTCGCCCGTCCATTTGGTAACCCTAAATTTATCGTTTTCAACGGTCAGCGCTTCAACATCTACTACCCATGGGTCTGCCCCAAAGTCTGTTAAATCAATTGCCATAGTGCACCTCCCCTATTTATAGTTCTTATTATACTCCTAGTGTTGTTTAGGGTTCTTACTGGCTTTAGAAATTACACTTTTTAGTCCGACATATGCCAAAGCTGGCACGCTAGCAACAAACACTAGCGTCTCGCCCAATAAAAACCCAGCAAGGCTTTTTTCACCATTGGATTCGTGCCATTCCGGTAAAACAGGCGTTTGATCTGGCTCGGGATTATTATGTTCTGGGTTCATTTTTTAACTGCTTGCTGGGGAATATTCTCATTCTTTAGTTATCCTCAGGAATCTTAATTATGTATCCTGCTAAGCGAGCCGTCTCGAACAATTCACGTACAATCGGATTATTTACATCACCCACAAAAGTTGTGCCTTCGTCACCGCTTGATTGCAACAATTCAAAGAATCGTTGAGCCTCACGCTCATCAGGGTCTGGACTGCCCTCTTCAAATGATAAACCTTCACTCATTAAACTATTCTACCCAATACTGAGCTCACTGCAAGCATTTGGTTAAACTTTGATGATTCTGATTGATCTTTGCAGTGCTCTGGTTGTAAGGTCATAAACTCTCTCAGTATGTAGGTCGACGACATCCGCTACAGTCTCAATCTGTTCGGGGCGAAAAGTATACTTTGTTGGATTGTCCGGGTGTTTTGATTGTGCAGTCCTAACTAAACGGTCGTGCGTGATTGTTGCAACTGCAAGCGGGTTAGCATAATAGTTCGGATAGCCTCTTGAAAAATATCTCTTAACATACGCCCTTAACCCATCCAAAACAAACTCACGCTTAAGAAATGTTTCGCCAAGTAAAACTTCAGATGCTAAAAACTCATACGAATTTCTGGCTGTATCTCTTTCAGCCAATGCTCCATCGAGCATCAAATCGGCTATAAAATGAGCGCTTAGCCTACTGGCCTTGTATCCTAGCCCAACTTGCATAAGATTTTTTGTTAATGGCGACGTAACTTTTACGTAATTTGGATCCTGATTATACTCAATGTCTAAGTCTTTATGCGCTCGGTAACCATAATACGATATGCCCGATCTACTTTCATCCGAAAGATACTCTTTGACTTTCTTCTCAGAATTTTTATCTCCATGCATACCCCAAAAATCAGGCATAGCACTAGCAAGCAATACATCACTGACACCAGAACCATATAGTTGTTCGGCTACGTGAACATGAGCTAAAATATTTGGCATTTTTAATTTTGGGTTGGATCTTCTGCTCTAAAATCAAGGCCACCTAAAAAGTCACGCTCTTTTGGCTCGATTGGTTTTCGGGCTGCTTCGTCATCAGTCGCAAAATCAATCAGCCCACCGACCATGTTCCTACCAGAGTCCTCAGGTTCAGGCAGTAAGCTATCTTTTATAAGTTTTTCTTCAACAGGTTCAGGCAGTAAGCTATCTTTTATAAGTTTTTCTTCAATAATTTCGTTAATTATTTTAACCGGCTTAGGCTCCGGTTGGCCTTCAAAATTTCCTAACATAATGTTGCATATTATCCCACAACTAGTCTTTTATTGCAATATCCACCCATTGTCTCGTCAACTGTTAGTGCGTCCGACTAGACCGAATCAATCAGCTTTTTTTGTTTATAAATATAAGTAAGCGGTTTTTAGTAAGAGCTTGCCCCGGCGAAGGCTTTGGCAAATTCTTGAGTGTCTATTTTTTGAGCTTCGTAGGCGTTTTTGCACTGGCTATTGCCTTCTAGCTCACCGCTAAAAACATAAACTTGTAACTTCTTGCCACCGCCAAGATCGTATGTGGTAGCTTTTTCGGCCGGATTATAGGGATTCGGTTTGTCTTCAACTTTAAGTCGAATAATATTTGTACAATTAAGTTGAGTAGTTTCTTGAGGCGGTGCAAAAGAATCGGTGGTCACATCAACATCACCGGCTGAGCCGTTTGCTCCATTAAAACGCGGTGAGTATAGCAAAGTGCTTGCTAAATCGCTGTAAGGAATCTTAACTTTTAGTTCCGGAATATACAGTGTATTGGTTGTGGCATTGTAAGCCATTCGCTGTAAACTATATGCGCTATACGGCAAGAAGAATGCCGCCCTATCAGTAGCTGCAATACTTTCGGCATTCTTTTTAACTTCCGCCTGGATCGCAGTCGTGTCATCTTTTAACTGCTTAATCTGCATCTGTTGATAAACCACTACTCCACCAATAACAACAACCAATAAAACGAATATAAACTTAAGCGCTTTATTCATAATGTAATTATACCCCAAACGAAAAAATCCGATCCCCAGACACAAAAGTTCATTCATCAGAAGCTGCAAGGGCCTAGGGATTTTATTTTCAATTCAAACTTGGCGGCAGTCCTTACAGCTGTTAAGTAAGTAAAACGTGTGCCAAATTTTGCAGTCTTTGCCTGAAAAGTGGTTAGACATTGGGCGTCGAATAATGCTTTTATTGCACTTTGCGCACAAAATACCATCGCAGCTGCAAATAACCTCAATGTTATGCCCTTTTTCTTTAGCAGTGCCTTTGTATTCGCCGCAATTTTCGCACTTATTTAGCCCAAGTTGGCTGGCATGGAACCTAACCAGTTCACTTAAAACTTCTTTTTTGAATTGCTCTTTTGTTTTTCCATGAGCCGAAATCATGAAGATTAATTTTTTTGACATAAAAATATCCTTACTGCGCGTGGAAAGGATTTTGTACAATTATCCTTCCCTTTGCGGGCTAGGTGTACCACCCAACTAAATGGGTTGGTGGTGGGTCATTAAGCTAGAACTCTCGCCACACTCTTGATACTTAAATTGTTAACCCTTTAATTATATCAACACTAGATAAATGCATGTTATATGTAGTTTAACCTTAGACAACAAGTTTGGGATATTTATGTAGGTCTGGGTGTAAATTTTATTTATCTTTTTTGATGTTGCCTAAATCACTGCTGACTGGTAAGAAAAGTTAGCCACCAACTTTATTTTGGATTAACTGGCTGTACGCTGGCGAAAACGAGATACACTATAACACCTTTCGGAGTTAACTACGGCAAAAGTCCCTGCCTAATAAACGAGGAACATAGATAATATGCTATTCTATTGATATGTACGATGCATATTTTGGAAACAACAAGTTTTGTATAGCTCAAAGGCGCTATCTTGGTTCTAAAACTAAGCTACTTTCATTTATTGATAGTATTATCGAAAAAGAAAAAATACAGTTTGACTCTTTTGCTGACATATTTGCTGGGACTGGTACGGTCGCCAATCACTTCTGCAATCGCTCCAAAATTATCGTAAATGACATTTTAGAATCAAACTCACATATTTACATTGCATTTTTTGGAAAAGACAAAATCAGAGAAGAAATACTAAAAGAACGATTGAAATATTATAACCTTATCGAAGTAAAGAAGTTCAATGAAAACTATTTTTCCAAGAACTTTTCAAATACCTATTTTGACGCAGAAAATGCCAAAAGAATAGGTATTATCAGAGATGATATTGAAAAGTTATTTGAAGAAAAAATAATAACCAGCAGAGAAAAATCATATTTATTAACATCACTTATCTACGCACTTGATAGAATTGCCAACACGGTTGGTCATTATGATGCATATAGAAAAATTGATATTCCTGCCAAAAAGCTATTTCTATTGCCACTCGATATAACAAACTCAAAGTACCCCACCGAAATATATAAAGACGACGCAAACGAATTAGTTAAAAAAATCAAAGCAGATGTTATATATATTGACCCACCGTATAATTCAAGACAATACTCCGATGCCTATCATTTGTTAGAGAATATAGCCACTTGGAAAAAAGAAAAAGTTTTTGGCGTTGCCAAAAAAATTGACCGTTCTCACATAAAAAGCAAATACAATATGAAATCTGCGGGCGTTGCTTTCGGTGATTTAATAGATAGTATTGACGCAAAATATATTCTTGTTTCTTACAACGATATGGGGGCTTCGGGCAACGCCCGATCCCAATCAACTATAAGCGACCACGAGATTCTGTCCGCACTAAAACGGCGAGGAAATGTGCAGATTTATGAAACAGATTTTAAGCAGTTCACTACTGGTAAATCCAATAAAAACGACCTAAAAGAACGCATATTTTTGTGCAAAATAGATGTTGCAACCAAATCTAATAAGAAGGTTTTTGCATCAAAGAATAACCCTGTTCAAAGTGGGTTTGTAAAATCACCATTAAATTACACTGGTGGCAAACATAAATTATTGCCACAAATAACAAAACTACTTCCAAACGACATTAAGGCTTTTTACGATGTATTTTCTGGTGGTGCTAATGTTGGCATTAACGCCACTGCAAAAAATATAATTTGTATTGAAAAAAATCGTTATGTTGTAAATCTCCTAAAACTAATTCAAAACTACAATTTTGAAGATTTGAATCAAAAAGTAATTGACATCATAGAAGATTTTGGTTTAAGTCAAAGCTATATAAAAGGTTACGACCATTATGGCGTTGATAGTTCGTCTGGTCTTGGGCAATACAACAAAAATGCTTTTCTAAAACTTCGCAGTGAGTTTAATAATGATAAAACCAGAATTGATTTATTGTTGGTACTTGTTCTTTATTCTTTCAATAATCAAATTAGGTTTAATTCAAGGGGAGAGTTTAATTTGCCAGTTGGCAAGCGAGATTATAACGGCAGTTCAAGAAAAAATGTTGCCGCCTTTAATCAAATCTCAAATGAGAAAAATATTACGTTTAAGAGTTGTGATTTTCGTGATATTGAGCAAATGCCGTTGGCAAAAGATGATTTTTTATATTTAGACCCGCCATATTTATTAGGGCTCGCCAGTTATAACGAAATGGGCGGTTGGACAGAAAAAGATGAGAAAGATTTATATTCGCTATTAACAAGATTAGATAGAAAAAGAATTAGATTTGCTCTATCAAATGTTATAGAACATAAAGGCGAAATTAACGAGATAATGAAAGAATGGGCTAAAAGATATAGATATAAAGTTCATAAACTAAATTTTCACTACAAAAACTCAAATTATCACTCTAGTGCGAAAAACAATAGAACAATAGAGGTACTTATTACAAATTACTGATTTAAATGGCATAATGAGGCTATGCTGAAAGCATGGTCAATTACAACGACGGTTAGAAACCCAGAGCGTCTGCGCGATTTTTTAGTTGCCCTAAAACCACTTGAAAACGAAACTTGGGACAATTCAAATCAGGAAAATTATCAAAAACTTTTGATTAAAAATCGTCTATATGGTTTTGGTAACGCGCAATTTTACAATGGTTTAACTCCGACCATTATAAATCTTATCAACGATACAGATAGCGATATTGATGACAATACGATAGAAGAAATTATCAGGTTAAAGAACTACACAGACTTCGCAATGCGCGGTCGCCAATCAATCAACCCACTCACAAAGTTTGGTTTTGTGATTATAGATGGTGGTGTGATTAAAATAACTAAACTTGGTAAAAAACTTATAGTCAGCGAAAAAGATACGGGAGATGTTTTTCTAAAATCATTTATCAAATGGCAAATACCAAACCCAGCAAACAATGATTTTGCCGATAACGGCGATTATGATGTTGTGCCTTTTGTGGCAACACTAAAATTGATTAGTGAAGTCAATAGAATTGAGTTAGAACGTGGAAATAGCCCAGCAGGAATTAGCAAGCGAGAGTTTTCGTTTTTTGCTCCGTCATTGGTCAAATATGCAGAAATTGAAAGCTATGCAAAAAAGATAATTGAATTACGAGATTTACAAATCGGAAAAAACAAACAAGAACGCAAGGAAATCCGTGATATCTATCGCAAGCAGTTTGCAATAAACTTTCTTGGCAGAAATAAGCAAACCGAAATCAATAAATTGCTAAAAAATCTGCAAGATTATGGCGATAATGCAATTAGATATTTTCGTCTAACAAAGTTTATTCGTATCCGTGGGAACGGTTTTTATATAGATTTAGAGCCAAATCGTCATACTGAAATTGATGCGTTATTTGAAAGCGAGTTTTATAAGCCAAAACATTTTGCAGATAAAGATGAGTATGTAGCATATATGGCAAATGATAATTTGCCAGTCTTACCTTGGCAGACAAAAGAAAAATTGTCTGAAATTGCCAACGATGTATATGACGATGTCGCTGAATTGCAAAATAATCTTGGCTTATCAGTTGAGAGCAAAAAAGACATTACCCTATTGCCTGAAAACGATTTAACATCGTATATCGACGATTTGCGAAAAATACGCAAAGATTTGCAAGAGAAAGACAATCATATCAAATCTCAACCAGTTTCATCAATATCTCAATACATTGAGCAAATGGAAAATATTTTTGACCTTGAAAATAGGGCTATAATGCTTGAGTATCTTTCAACAATGGGACTTCACTCATTTAATGATGCATTAGAAATTAAGCCAAATTATCCTGTAGGTGATGATAATAAGCCGACATCAACCGCTCCAGGTGGTATGGCTGATATTGAGTGTTTTTATGATAGTTTCAATATGATTTGTGAAGTTACGATGTTGAATGGTCGTGATCAATGGTTCAACGAGGGTCAACCAGTTATGCGGCATTTGCGGGATTTTGAGAACTCACATAATGAAGCTTACTGTATTTTCATCGCTCCAACAATTCATACGGACAGTGCAGAAACATTCCACATCGCCAACACAGTGGGCTATAAAGGAAATAAACAGAAAATTGCACCTCTCACAATAAATCAATTCGTTGAATTGCTAAAAACGCTCAAACAAATGCGTGAAGACAACAAGCATTTCACGCACAATAATTTGAAAAGTTTAGTTAGTGATATTGCCAACAGCGCTAACTCATTCAACAATTCTGATGATTGGATTACAAATATTGAACAGATCGTAGTCGCTTGGTCTGATGAGCTTGTTCTTGAGCAATAGATAAAATAAAACTTTCTGTTTTTATTTTCTACCCCTGTTTTGGAGATTTTGCGAATAAATATTTGCTGGGCGCTTTAAGGAAATCGGGAAAATGCTTGCCAGAAAAATGGTGATTTGCACCATCTATTCTGACAATTTTTAAGTTTGATGGCTCACTACTGGTTTTAAACTGGCTAAATTCTGAGGATGAAGGATCTTTGGAGCCAACAAATAAGGTTACTTGCTCACCATCAAATTTATCTACTCCCTTTTGGATTTTATCCATACCGATTTTTGACGCCGGGTTAATTAATAATATTCTAGAAATAAACGGGTACTCCCAGGCAATTTGGGCGAGCGCCGAAGCGCCGGCAGAATGAGCCATTATTCTTAGCTCAAAATCTTTATGTCCGCAAATACTTTTTGAATTTAAATCAATAAAATGCAAGGCGCTTCGTAAATTACTTTGCCAGTGATGTGACGAAATAAATGGATTGGATATCCGTACAGTTGCTACTTTAAAATCTTTTTGGATAGCCTCGGCAATTTTTTTATATTTGTTTTTATAGCCATCTACGCTGCCGTCAACTCCTGGAACAGTCATAAAAATAATTTTACTGTCAGCTATATGAATCGCAATATCAAGTTTGCAGTTAAGCTCAAATCCGTTTATTGACTCCTGCCACTCTAGGGTTTGATATTCTGTCGACATTATTAAGTTATTATACTTTGAAAGATCTGTTTGAAAACGTATTTGTGTTTAAAATTTGGGTCTCGGGCATCGGATTTTTCATGATGAGTTTATGTAAAACAAACAACTAAAAGACGAGGACTGCTTTAGCGAAGCGAGCTCCGCAGGCTGTTGTTTGGTTTTACTAGTAAAGTCAATCAAGAAAAAACGCAGCCCAGCGGTTGGTGCTACCTTGCCGTCCAAGGTAGCAAAAAACTTTAAATATATGAAAAAGCCGTGTAGCGGGTAAATTGAGGTTTGTTAGAAAATATTGCAGTTTTGTTATATAGTTTAGACATGAGTGAGCGAGTTGATAAAGCTACTGCATTAAGAACAGCTTATAACGAACATGCGGTGTATTGCGCCAATAAAATATTAGATGAGCAGATTGCTTTTTTTGAAGTAGAAAGGGTTACCACCCAAACCGATGCTATTAATCAAGGCGAAGCACAAAGACTTGAAGACGCTAGAACCAGTGTGGTTAGAATGATTAAACTTTACACCGTCGAGCGACAAGTTGATATTGAGTTTATTCTTGAACTTAGCGATATACCTGACTATGTAGCGGAGTTTGGATCTGACGAGACATTACTTTTTGAACAGGCCGTGGATGGTTTAGACTATAGGCAATCAAGACCACCCCTTGCTAAAGCAGCCTAGCTTTTTTACTTTTCGACAGCTATTTGCTGTGAAAGCTCATCAAAACTTTGATAGGTATCTTTTAAGCTGTCAAGCTGAGACATTACCATCTGCGTGGCTGTCATAAAATAAAACGCTAGACCAATTGAGATTAGCACCAAATACTTCATTACATCTGAGCATAGAACAAAGGTCTAACTGATGCAAAGTTAAGCGTTATAGATTGAATTGTTTGTAGTCGGAACTACCTTTTACGGTATATTCGTTATTTTTAAATGTAATGTAGTACTTGTATGAGCCTGCTGATAGCTCTGATTTTGGCACCTCAACCTGACATTCGTCGTCATTGTTAACTGACACTTCTTTTGACACGTAAGTCGAAGTTGTTAGGTTTTTGATTGTAAAGTAACACTTACCCGAGTAGTTACCTGGTAGTGCGCCCTTAAACTTGACCCGACTTTCGTTAATATCGGCATCATAGGCTGTTAGCGAAATACTGGTATAACTTGGCTTTGATTCGGTTTTTGTTGAAGATTCGGTTGTTTTGGTTGAAGGTGGTGGCGGTGGCGATGGTTGTTTTTGTTCAGCAGTTGACTCCGTATTTGGGACATCAACTTTTTTGGAATCTTCAGCTTCAGTTTCCTGCAACTCGAGCGGTTTTGCTTTTTCGACGTCTGACGCTGTTGAGTTACGATTATCCTGATTATTGACTCGCTGATACGTTAAAAAGCCTACCCCGCCCAGTAGCCCAACGACGACTACCGAAAGAGCGATTTCGAGAACTGTAAAGCCAGATTCAGTTTTTATTTTCATTTTGTATTCAAAAATATAGCATAAGCACCTTGAAGTGTCAAGGTGCTTATATAGGTTATAGAATTATTGGATTTTACTCTTTGTCTTCGTCGGTTCCGTGCTCTTCGATTGCCGAAAGCAGCGAATCTTCTAGTTCGCTTTTCTTTTTAAGCTTTTGGACTACCGGCTTAGCCTCAACCTTTGTGTCGGCACTTGGCTCTTTGGTTTTTGTGGCACCTTTTTCGTCACCAGAATCGGCTACTGCGGTCTCGTCAGAGTCAGATTTGGCTGATTCTTTGGCTTCGATATCTAGCTCGTAACCAGTTAATTTACTAGCAAGACGCACGTTTTGACCAGATTTACCGATTGCAATGCTAAGTTGATCTTCCTCAACAATTACTTGGGCTTTTTTTGATGCTTCGTCTAGTTTTACCTCGGCAATGTTTGCCGGCTTCATGGCGTTAGATATGTAGTTTTTAGGATCTTCGTCCCAGATTACAATGTCGATCATCTCTTGGTTGCCAATTTCGTCACGAACCGCATTTATGCGAGTGCCATGACCACCAACAAATGTTCCGACCGGATCGACTCCTTGAACATTGGATGTTACGGCGATCTTTGAGCGGACTCCAGCTTCGCGGGCGATCTCTTTGATTTCGACTGCACCTGGCTCCATCTCTGGAACTTCGGCTCTAAACAGTTGTTCGACAAATTCTTTATTACCGCGACTAACTACAAGTTGTGGGCCTCTAAAGCCTTTTTCGACATCTTTTAAGAAGAATTTTAGGCGTTGACCCGGGTAATAGCGCTCGCCTTGAATTTGTTCACTGGCTGGCATGATGCCTTGAGCTTTACCTAGCTCCACACGTACAATCCGACCTTCGGCGCGCTGTACAACACCATTAACTATTGTTCCGATTTTATCTTCGTATTCGGCTAAGACGATTTCGCGCTCGGCTTCGCGTAGTCTTTGTAAAATAACCTGCTTGGCGGTTTGGGCTGCAACCCGACCGAATTCTTTAACCTCTTGGGCTATTTCGATTGTTTCGCCAACCTTGGCGTTTTTACGCATAACACTGGCGTCTTTTTGGCTTATCTGGACTAGATCATCTTCGACCTCATCGACAATTTCTTTGGTGATAAAAGCTGTGACGTCGCCTGTGTTTAGGTTCATAGTTACTCGAACTTCTTGTTCTCGTTCGCCATAATCACGCCGATAGGCAGCTGCTAGCGCCTGCTCGACGATTTCTTGCACCTGATCTTCGTCTAGGTTTTTTTCTTCAGCGATGGTTTTGATTGCCACTGCTAGTTGTTTGAAATCCATTTCCATAATTTATTCCTCTCGCACCGTGCCTGCCTGCCAAGTGTTCAAGCCACTTGTTCCGCAGGCACTTTTGGCGAATTGCTGTGTCTGTGACTGCGCTACTCCCTTCGACGTATTAGATATACGACTCGGTCCGTTGCTCGTCACATCCTTGCACTACATCCAAATGCACGATGAATTTTAGTTGTTAATTGGCATAAAAAATTCCGACCTGCCGGTCGGATTTGATATAGCAATTGTACACGAGTTTCGGGCAAAATACAACTAAATAAAGTAGAATTAGACCAAGATGAGCAACCAAGGTAAAAAACAGCCCCCTATATTTAGTATTGAAAGTTTTGAGCTCAGCCTACGCCCAGATGAACTGACTAATCGCTTTTATGGCGAGCTAAAAATATCTGGTAAAAAGCTTGGGCGACCCAGTAAACGAATATGGATGCATCAGGATAAGCTAAAAATAACCCGTGCCGAAATTACCCATGTTGGCAAACAAGGTCAGACAGTTCATGAAATCGCCAGAATCAACCACTTAAAAAAACGCGGCGAGCTACGACTGCACACCAATACTATGCTTTTTGCGGGCGACTACGAACTTAAACTGAGTTACTACGGCAAGCTAGATGATGAACTAAAAAACCACGTCTTCACAAGTTTAGATGTTAAGATATTATCTAGCGATAAATTGGACCTGGAAAAAGATTTATTAACAAAATTAATGCCACATGTAAGGACTAGGGATTAAATGAGCTATATCCATTTTAAGAATCGACCAAAAAACCTAACTGCTGAGTTTGCAAAAAACCAGTACCAAAACCTACTGGATAGAATTGAGCCCGCTGAGGCATCAAAAACAGCTGATGATTGGCTAAAATTATTTACTGAATGGAACGAGCTTAAATCATACGTTTCGTCAGAAGCTAGTCGAATTGGTCACGAGTTTAACAAAAACATGGCTGATAAAAAGCTTGAAGCCAAGGAAAAATACATCAACGACAAGCTCATGCCGGCAATCGTTGAGCAGGAGTTTTTATTAACTAAGGCGTTTTTAGACAGCCGTCACAAACCAGCCATGTTAAAACGCTTCGGTAAACTACTAGACGTAACTTATCAAACGCAACTAAAGCCGCTAGATCCAATTAACACAAATGCTAGGGTAAAAGCATCAAACTTAACCACTAAATACGAAAAAATTCTGGCCAAAGCACAAATAACTATAAATGGTAAAAAATATAACTCCTGGGAAGCACGATCCTTAGGCTTTTCGGCTGACGAATCAATCCGTAAAAAAAGTTACAATGCCCGAACAAAGTGGTATCTAAAACGACATGGCCGTATGGCTTATATATTTGATCAGTTGGTGGGGCTAAGGACGCAAATGGCAAAAAATGTTGGCTATACAACCTATACTCCGCTGGCCTATGAATCAATGGGACGCACTGACTATGGGCCAAAGGATGTCAAAAAGTTCCGCGATAGTGTTCACAAATATATGAGTCCTTTATGGGAAGAATTATCTAAAAAGCAAGCCAAAGCAAATGGTACAAAAAAACTAAAGCCATGGGATCTTTTATACAACCCAGAATTTACCCTACCAATGGGAATCGTGCCGGTAGATAGCCAGATTAAAAACACTCAAAAACTTTTTAACAAAATGTCACCGACTTTAGGTAAGCATTTTAAATTTATGATTGATAATGATTTGATTGATCTAAAAACTCGGGCCAATAAACGCACCGGCGCCTACTGCACGCATTTTAGCGACGAGCAAAAGGTTGCAGTTTTGTGTAATTCCACCGGTGAGGCAGATGATGTTAGAACCCTAATTCATGAGATGGGGCATGCTTTCCAGGGCCTCGAAAGCATGCATATTGAATCAGTTGATTTGCAACAACCAACATTTGATTTGTGCGAAGTGCATTCTATGGGTATGGAATTTTTATCATTGCCCTACATTGACGTTTACTTTGATAAAGAGCAGTCCACGAAGTTTGCCAAAGAACGCTGGCACGAGGCAATTTATACACTTTGCTATATTTGCGTGGTTGATGAGTTCCAGCATTGGGTATATGAAAATCCAAAGTCCGGCATACCTGCACGCGATAAAATGTGGGATAAGCTTTACGATAAATATTTACCAGGGTTTGACTTTAGTGGTATTAAAGAATTCAAAAAAGCTCGTTGGTACATGCAACATCATATTTTTAGTGCCCCGTTTTACTACATTGATTATGCCTTAGCCGAAACCGGAGCTTTACAACTTGCAATGATGGCAAGCAAAGATTACCCCAAAACCCTAAAAATCTATATGGAGTTATGTAAAATTGGTGGTACAAAAAGCATCTTAGATGCATTTAAATCTGCCGGGCTTAGATCACCTTTTGAACAAAAGTTGATTAGTGATTTGTCCGGACATGCTAAAAAATTACTAAGCTAATCTAAAATTTCGAACAGTTCAATATGTTCAAAATTTGGTCCACTAATGCTGACGGCTAGGAGTTGGTAGTCACCGTTCCAGTTGTTTTGCTCAACCCATAGTTCGGCCCCAAGCTGCATTTTGCTGAGTTTTGCTTTGTTTATATAATCGGTGCCATCACCAAACATTGTGTTTGAGCGATACTTAGATTCGATAAAATAAACTACCCCAGATTTTTGAGCAATAATATCGACTTCTACATATTTATTGCGCCAATTTAAAGCAATTATTTTATAGCCCTGCTGGGTTAGATGATTAGCCACGGCGCGTTCAGCCAGATTGCCGCTATTCATATTTAATTTGCCTAATTGGTTTAAACGATAGCCTATGCAGACCTTTAACAACCCCATGCTTTTTTAGAGCTTGGATGTGGCCCGAGGTACCATAGCCGACATTTGTATTAAAACCATATTGCGGATGGTCACCATCTATTTGTCGCATCACCGCATCCCGTGTAACCTTTGCAACGATCGATGCCGCACTAACCAGAGGCTCAGATTCATCGGCATTTACCAAGCATTTAGATAATAGATAACCCTCACCCGCAAAATTTATATTGCCATCGATAATAATTTTTTCGTATTTTTTGGCTTTTATAGATGTTAGCGCCCGTTTGGTAGCAAGCCTGAGCGAGTCGCTTAAGCCAAGTTTATCAATTTCGTCAGAAGTCACCCAGCCTTCGCCAATATCACATTTTTGCTTGATTGATAGGGCAAGTTTTTCACGTCTGGCCCGCGACAGCTTTTTGGAATCTTTTAGGCCAGCCGGAAGATCACTTATTTGCCTGGCGGCAACTACCAACATCGGTCCGGCCCATGCGCCTCGACCTACTTCGTCTACTCCGATCATATAGCTAAAGTATTACACCGCGCCAAATTGTTGTCTAGCTTATTTTAACTATCTTGGATTATTAAAAAAGCGCCCTGACTTAGCGCTTTTTATTTTGATTCGGCTTCTGGCTGAGGCTCAGCTTGAGCTTCTGGCTCTGCTGGTTCAGGCGATTCAACGGAAGGTTCGTTGCTAGAATCTTCTTTTTTAGTTTCTTTTTGTTCTGTTGGTTCAGCAGGCTCTGCTGGTTCAGACTCATTTGAACTTGGTTTTTCTTCTTCAGCTATTTCGCCCTGAGCGTTTACGGCTGTTTTATCAAATTCAACACCGGTCAATCTGGCGCTTTTACCAGTTAACTCACGCATATAGCTTAAGTAGTTCCGGCGGACTTTTGAGCGCTTTACTACTTCGACTTTAACAACATTTGGTGAGTGAATTAGGTAGGATTTTTCAACGCCAACCCCTGAAGCGATTCGTCTTACAGTAAATGTAGATGTTAGGCTTTGCTTTTTGCCAACCCTAATAACTAAACCTTCAAAAATCTGAATACGGGTTTTGTTGCCCTCTTTGACTCGTTGGTGCACTTTAACAGTGTCGCCTGATTTAACATCTACGACACTTTTCTTTTGATACTTTGCAGAAACTTTTTGAGCTACACCTTGCATACAGCTGTATATCTTACAGTAAATAGCTAAAATAATCAATAGCTCCGTTGTGGTTTTGCTATACTTTGAAGTAATGAATCGGGAACATAGTTTTCAGCCTGTTTTTGCAGAACAGCTTAGCTTATTAGGTGAGGCTCCAGAGCTTAGCGCAACCTGGAACTCTCATCATAGTTATTTATTTGATTCTGCTAAAGTGTTTTATTACAACGGTGAGCAGCGAGATTTTGAAAATTATTATGACAGGCAAAACATTGACATAATTGAAGTTTGTTTTAAGGGATTAGAAAAATTTGAAACTCATAAAGTAAAAATTATAGGTGAACCACTAGACGAAGCTAGTAAGGTGGCTCAAATTATTTGTGGAGTTGTACAGGTAGTTATGGTTGATAAAAGCCGGGGTTATTAACCGACAACTCGATAAACTTCTTCGAGGGTGGTTTGGCCCGCAAACGCCTTTAAAAGTCCATCGTGTAGCATGGTCAGCATACCCTCTTCTACCGCTTTTTGCTGAAGCATTTCGGTGGTTAGTTGATTTGGTGGTAGTCTTAAAAGTTGTTTTACCCCTGGCGTCATTTTAAGTTGTTCCCGTAAGGCAATTTGGCCGGAATAGCCAAATGGATTTTCGGGAGATTGACCAGCTTTGTAAAGCGTTATTTGATTTACGTCTGGTTTATTTATGTGGCTTGGGAAGGTATTGATAACCTCTGAAAGTTGGGCTTTTAAAGCGTCATCAGGCTGGTAGGCAACTTTGTTGGAGTCATCTAACTTTCTGACCAGTCTTTGCGCCATAACAAGGTGCATGGCACTTGAAAAAAGCGGGTTGATGCCGATTGCATCTAGCATTCTGGTTAAGGCTGCTGCAGCCGAACTGGCGTGAAAAGTAGACAAAACTAAGTGCCCAGTTAGAGCCGCTTGCAAAGCGGTTTTTGCCGTATCTTGATCACGAATTTCACCGACCATTACAACGTCTGGGTCAAGCCTTAAAATTGCCCTGAGTTTTTCGGCAAAACCCTTTTCGTTATTGTCGCCATGAACCGGAATTTGTACTACACCGGGCATAAAATACTCAATTGGATCCTCGAGCGTAATAATTTTATTTTCATCTGTATTCAAAGTATTTATCAACGAATATAGTGTGGTGGTTTTACCAGAACCTGTTGGTCCAACAATTAAAACCATACCCGTTGGATGCTTAATTACATCCTGAACTTCGTTCATCTCTTCAGGACTTAGGCCTAGATTTTCAAGTTTGAAAAATTCTAGCTTTAGATTAAACAGTCGCATAACCACGTCGATACCATAAGCACTTGGGACTGTCTCGACTCTGAGGTTAAGTGTTACCTCTTCGCCTGTTGCGAGTTTATATGTTTTGTTTATGTGCCCAGTTTGGGCATCATCTGACCCAGTTGAGACATTAGCCAAACTGGCGATAGAGCTCATTAACAATCGGTATTTTTGATGCGAAACGAATGCCACAGGGTGCAAAACGCCATCTACGCGCAAGCGGATTCTGATATGCTCTTTTTGGCACTCAAGATGAATGTCGCTAGCTTTTAGTCGATAGGCTTGCTGTACGATGTATGCCAACATATCGTCAGACCGAACCTGGTCAAGTGTTGCACTTATGTTTTGGATTATTTCGTCGGTTGATCCAGTTAGCGAAATGTCCTGATAAACGACTTGTTTTGGCGGATCATACAGATGCATGTAATCGCTGTAACCTGTATCAGAAATAATCGAAAAGTCGACTCTTTGATCTAGAAATCGTTGTCTTAAATTGTTCATAGTTTGTTGCGAAGTTGTGGTGGTTATCCCAAAGTGAATATGGCTAGAATCGGCAGATAACGGTATAACCTTTTGGGCATAAAGCTCGGGCACTGTAAGTATGCCCTTGTAAAGGACTTTTTCGCCTTGACTTGAGTCATAATAATTCAAACCCAAAACACCAGCACGACGCTGAGTCGTCAATTCTTCATCTGCACGAGGATCCTGAGACATATTGCTAGTCTACAGTATAAAACATAAGCGTTAAACATACGAGATGTTAAAGTCTATAGTATTAGTATGAAAATTTGCCTAATTGCTCACAATATTCGCTCAAGCCATAATGTTGGCTCGATTTTTAGAACAGCTGAAGGAATTGGCGTTGAGCAGATTTACCTGTCCGGCTACACCCCCTACCCTATCCAAAAAAATGATAGTCGCTTACCGCACATTGCTCAAAAAGTTAACTACCAAATCGTAAAAACATCTTTGGGTAGCGAACAGTCTCAAAAATGGCTTAAAGTTGATGATATATTTAAACTGATTGACTCTTTAAAGCAACAGGATTGGGCAATTATCGGTTTAGAGCAATCTAAAAAATCAATAAAGTTGCCGAATTTTGTGCCAACAAAAAAAACGGTAGTGATCTTAGGTAACGAAGTTACTGGCATTGATACCGAACTGCTAGCAAAATGTGACCAGATTGTCGAAATTCCAATGAACGGTTCTAAAGAATCTTTTAATGTTGTCCAGGCTGGCGCAATGATGCTTTACCATGTAAGGTATTTTGAGCAAATAAGACTTTAAAACACTACCAATTTATGCTATAGTTACACCTTAGTAGAGCAAAAAATAAAAACAATGGCAAAAAGACACCGCTCGCACTACAACGAACATCGCCCTAAAGGCGTTTCAAAGCGTGATTTCGAACGCGTTTATTGGCCTTATTTACCGCTGGTAATAGTGGTATCTTTAGTTTTGGCATTTGGTGGCTTGAGCGCCCGTGCCATGACAGATTTAAGGGGCGGGGTTTTGGCTTACTCGACTAGTATGAGTGCTAGTGGACTGCTAAGTAACACCAACCAAAAGCGCGCCGAAAACGGTGCTGGGGCCTTATCGCTGAATTCAAAATTATCAGCAGCAGCGCAAGCAAAAGCCAATGATATGGCCAGCCGAAACTACTGGAGCCATAACACGCCTGAAGGCAACCCGCCATGGGTGTTTGTTGATGCTCAAGGTTATCCGTATCAAAAGATTGGTGAAAACTTAGCGGCTGGCTTTTCAAACGAGTCCTCAACTATAACTGGTTGGATGAATAGTGCTGCGCACCGTGCAAACATGCTCGACATTGCATTTACAGAAGTCGGATTTGGCTACGCAAATAATGCCGATTACACCTCGGCTGGAGGTGGCCCAATGACGATCGTTGTTGCATTTTACGGAGTTACAAAAGCTGCAGTTATACCTACGCCCTGTCCTAATGGTCAAATCGGGACTCCTCCTAACTGTGCGGATCCTCCAAAGCAAGTTGCTACAGCGCCAAAAGCTACACCGCCAGCTCCAACCCCAACACCACCGACTCCAACCAAAACCACAACTCCGGCCACACAACCAGTTCCTGGGAGTAATCCAACCAAACAGCCGATTACAAACCAAGGGGTAATCCCAATTAATATGCCTACAAAAAAATCTTCTCAGCTTGAGGTTGTGTTAGGGGCGTCGGCAACTGCTTGGACTGCCTCGGCTACAATGATTGTAATGGTTATAGTTGGTGGACTTTGGATTACCAGACACGCAGTTATAGCCCGACGGGCATTAATCAATGGCGAAAACTTTGTAATTCACCACCCATTGATTGACGTTGGATTTTTGACAATCCTAGCTGTGGCTTATTTGATGAGCCGAACAAGTGGACTGGTCTTATAAACCGGTCTACTTAACAACTACATTGGCTGTACCAAAAATGTCAGCCAACCCACGAAGTGCAGGTTCGTCGGGCTCAATTCGTTGGGGTAATCTTATAATTTGTTTGTTTGAGGTTGGGCCGGTTACTAAAACTACTTCTGTTTGACCCTTTTTTTGATCGAGCTGCTCTTTAAGTGCTAACAACTGATCAGCATCTTGCCCGTTTTCTAGTCTTATATAAACCCGACTGGCTGACGGTTGGACTATACTCATATCGTCATTAGATTTAATTGATTGGGGTTTGTAGTCTTTGGCTTCTTCTTGGGTAATCTCGCGCAGTTCATCGACTAACAGTTTTACCTCTGACTCCATTTGGCCATCGCGCCCTTTGGCAGTTAATTTACCTTTAGCGAGCACTATGGTATCGCGATTTAAAAGTGGTGCAATGTCTTTGTAAACACCCGGGAAAACCACCAGTTCAAACTCGCCATCAATATCGGCAATTTTAACAAAAGCCATCTTTGCGCCATTCTTGGTAGTTATTTCACGAATATCTATAATACTGCCCCCAACTGTGGCGTTTTTGCCATCCATCTCTGGTATTAACTTCGAGGAAGATATTGCTAGGTCGGCTAAAATCGGTTCAAAATCTTCAAGTGGATGATGGCTTAAATAAATGCCCAATAAATCACGCTCCCAACTAAGCAACTCCCTAGAGCCAACACTTTCATCTGGCTCAAGCCAATTTATTGAATTAGTAACTTCTTTAGAGGTTAGCTCACCAAACAAGTCTACCTGCCCAACGGCTGCCTCTTTTTGGATTTTGGTTCCAAAATTCATTAAATTATCGATGTTAAATAGAAGTTTTGCTCGACTTTCTAGGCTATCAAAAGCACCAGACTTAATTAAACTTTCGATGGTTTTGCGATTTGCCGTGCGCAGGTTTACTCTTCTAAAGAAATCTTCAATTGATTTAAAACTACCATCTTTTTCGCGGACGGCTATTATCTCTTCAGCTGCGCCATGGCCTACATTTTTGATAGCATCCAGCCCGAACCTGATTTGCTGGCTATCGGGCACAACTGCAAACTCATGAAATGATTGATTTACATCAGGCGGCAGTACCTCAATCCCCATGTGCGAACATTCGGTGATTTCGATTGCTAGTCTATCAGTGTTATCGTAATCGCTAGTCATAAGAGCTGCCATAAATGCCGATGGAAAATGAGCTTTTAAATAAGCTGTTTGGTAAGCGATTAACCCATAACAGGCGGCATGGCTTTTGTTAAAGCAATATGCAGCAAAATCTTCGAGTTGTTTCCAGAACTTTTCCATTAGCTTTCGATCGGCATTAACGGTTTTGACTCCACCTTCAATGAATTCGTCCTTCATCTTTGCCATTACTTCTGGAATTTTTTTACCTATCGCTTTTCTTAAAGTGTCAGCTTGGCCACCGCTAAAGCCGCACATATCTTTAGATATTTGCATAACTTGTTCCTGGTAAACAATAACCCCGTAAGTGTTGTCTAGAGCCGGTTCAACAGCCGGATGTATGTATTCAATCTCTTTCATGCCGTGTTTTCGAGCAATAAAATCATCTATCCACTGCATGGGGCCAGGACGATATAGCGCAACCATAGCTACAATGTCGTCAAAAGCGGTTGGCTTTAAATCTTTTAGATAACGTCGCATACCTGCTGATTCGAGTTGAAAAACTCCTGTTGATTCGCCACGTTGTAGCAACTCAAAAGTTTTTTCGTCATCTAGCGGGATAGCACCAATATCGATGTTCTTGTTATAGACCTTTTTAATTATCCGAAGTGCGTTTTTGATTGTCGTAAGGTTTGAAAGACCCAAAAAATCCATCTTTAAAAGTCCGAGGTCTTCAATCGGAAGCATTGAATATTGGGTTGCGATTACCCCTTTTTGAGCCATTTCAAGTGGCGTATAGTTAACAATATCATCCGGAGCAATAACCACCCCTGCAGCATGTACCCCGTGACTACGGATTGTCATCTCGAGCCGAGAGGCAAGTTCAAAGACTCTTGAGGCTTGCTGGTTAGATTCTTGTTCGTGCTTGAGCTCAGAATTCGACTCAAGCGATTTTGCTAGGGGTATGTGTCGGCCTTGAACTGGTGGAGGTATTAGCTTTGCAATCCGATCGGCATCGGCGTACGGGACTTCTAGAACTCTAGCTACATCGCGTACTGCATTGCGAGCAGCCATGCGACCAAACGTAACAATATTAGCAACTCTGTCACGCCCATACTTGTTTATGCAGTAGTCTATTACTTCGTCGCGGCGCGAATCCTGAATGTCAATATCCATATCGGGCATGCTAATACGGTCAGGGTTCAAAAATCGTTCAAAAAGTAAATCGTATGCCAGTGGGTCTAAGTCAGTTATACGGGTGGCGTATGCAATTATCGAGCCAGCTGCACTACCCCGACCCGGACCAAAAACAATACCACGATCTTTACCCCAATTTATAAAGTCAGATACAATCAAAAAATAGCCATTAAACCCCATGCTATCAATGACGCCCAGCTCATATTCGGCTCGCTCGACAATTGGCGCATCTAGGGCCTTTTTTGCATCAGCTTTTGATGATTGTTCGGCTTTTTTAGCGGTATAACCTTTATAGCGACGCAACAAACCCTGCCAAACTTGTTTTTCGAGGTAAGATTTTTCGGATTCACCTTTCGGTACTGGAAATTTAGGAATTAAAATTTTACCCAGCTCAATATTTAAATCGCATCTACTAGCGATCTCTTTGGTGTTTAATATTAGCTGCGGGTGCTCCTCACCCCACCTGTCTACAATATCGGCCGGGTCGGCAACGTGTAGCTGAAACTCTTTGAGGCTCATTCTGGCTTTGTCACTTAAGTAAGCTCCAGTTTGGACACAAAGCAAAACTTCGTGAGCTTCTTGATCGTCAACTTTAAGATAGTGGGCATCGCAGGTAACAACCGCTTTTAGGTTTAGCTCTTCGGCCAACTTTAGAAGTTGTTCGTTTACTTTTTGCTGCTCAGACCATGCGCTCGGGTGCTTAGGATGACCATGGTCTTGAAGCTCGATGTAGTACCTATCACCAAAGATCGACTTATACCAAGATGCAATCTCCTTTGCTTGTTTGTACTGATCTTGCCTTAGGGCATCGGATACCTCTCCGCCCATACAGCCACTCAGAATTATCAAGCCTTCATTGTATTTTTTAATTAAATCATGATCTATACGGGGTTTGTAATAAAAGCCATCAAGATTAGCGATGGTACTAAGTCGCATCAGGTTTTTATAGCCGGTTTCATTCATCGCTAAAACCGTTAGGTGATAGTTTTGTTTATCTTTAGTAACGTCTTTGTCAGTGTGTGATCTACTGGCAACATAGGCTTCCATTCCAACGATTGGCTTTATACCTTTAGCTGTTGCCGTTTTATAAAACTCGATCGCTCCGCTCATTGTTCCATGATCGGTTACTGCAATTGCCGACATTTGCTTTTCAGCGACATAATCAATTAGCTCGGGAACTTTAGTCAAGCCATCCAGTAGACTGTACTGTGTATGGTTGTGTAAATGCACAAAATCTTTTGGATTAATTTTTACCCCATTTTTTGCCATTACTACTATTATAAAAAATAAGCTACGAACTGTCGCAGCTTATTTTTACAACATAGCTATTTTACTTAGCTTTTTAGATATTTAGTTAGGTTCTTTTTTGCGTCGCTAAGTTGTTTAATTGCTCGGTTAAGCTCGGGCTCTTCTGCCTCGCCATTTTTTACGGCTTTAGCAACAGTTGATGCTTTGGTTCGCGCGTCTTTTGCTTTTTCGATAGCATCATCTAGTTGATTTTTGGCTCGACCTTTAAGTTCATAACTTTTATCGGTTGCGATAATGATAAGATCATCAATATCTTCACGAAGGTTTTCGATTCGTTCTTGTAAATCAGCAACAACGCGATTAGCCGTTCGTTTAATATCTTGGCGTGTTTCGCTACCGCTTTTTGGCGCAGTTAATACACCGGCCGCAAAACCAGCAAGTCCGGCAATAAACATACCTACTACAAGTTTGCCGCTGTTATTTTTATCGTTCATCATTGCCTCCTTTTTGGCTTCGTTTTTTAGCTTGATAGAACATACTGGCAATACCAGCCAGTGGAGCAAATTTTTGAAAATTATTCGCAGCATTTTGAACGTTTGTCGCAACGTCGTCTGCCTTTTTTGACAAACGCTTGATATCGCCAATAACCTGCAAAGCTTTAATCAGTAAAATAATGCTTAGTACTAAAAAAATAGCAAGCATCACTGAGTTTATAATTAATAGCCACTGTTCCGTTGTATCCATATTTATAGTATACCAGATACTAGACTAATTTTCAATACTAAGGTGTTTTTTGATAAGTTTTTGGGCTACTGCGGGATTGGCTTGTCCCTTTGACTTGGCCATCACTTGCCCAACTAAAAATCCGATGGCTTTTAGCTCACCATTTTTGACATCTTCTGCTGCTTTTTGGTTTTGGGCGATCACATCAGCAACAATAGATTCGATTTGGGATTCATCGGAAACCTGAATTAGTTTTAAATCAGTTGCAATCTCGGCTGGATTTTTTGCTGATTTTTGTAGTTCTTTAAAAACAGCTTTTGCCGAAGTTGAGCTTAGTTTACCTGCGTTAAGCATATCACCTAGCTCAATCAGCTTTTTGGTCTCAACTACCTTTGAAGCATCTTCGGACTGGATGTACCAAAAAGCAGTATTTTTAGCATTTTCTGGGTTTGAGTTAGCCAGTACATCTAAAATTGAAGGTACGAATTCTGGCATATCAAGAATATCCTCAATGACTTTTTCGTCAATTTTTAGCGTGGTAAGTTTTTGTCGAATCGATTTGGGTAGCTCTGGTAAATCAGAGATGTATTTTTTTATCAGATCGTCACTTAGCTCAACTGGCGGGACATCAGGTTCCGGCATATAACGATAATCATGAGCCTCCTCTTTGGTGCGCTGTGGAGTAGTTTTTTGTTTAGCCTCATCCCAGCCTCTTGTCTCTTGGACGACCTTTTGGCCTTTATCTAAAAGTTCACTTTGACGCTTAATTTCATAGGCTACAGCGTTTTCAACACTTCTAAAGCTATTTAGATTTTTTATTTCAGCCCGTGTGCCGAGGCTACTGTTATCTTTACTTAGGCTTACATTTACATCAAAGCGCATATTTCCGTGATATAAATCACAGTCGCTAACTCCAGAGTATTTCATTAATAAATACAGCTCTCGGGCGTAAGCTTTGGCCTCAGCCGGACTGTGAATTTGCGGTTCAGATACTATCTCGAGCAGTGGTGTTCCGGCTCGATTTAAGTCTACTAACGAATAATCTGCCCCCTCAGGGTGTATATTTTTACCTGCATCTTCTTCAAGGTGGGCACGAGTTATACCAATTGTACTCATTTGACCATCGACTAATACCTCAACTTGACCACCAATAATTATCGGCTGATCAAACTGGCTGATTTGGTAGCCTTTGGGCAAATCAGGGTAAAAATAATGCTTTCTGTCGAATTTTGAAAATTTTTGGGGTTTAGTGCCAAGTGCAACCGCAGCTTTTGCTGATAGCTCAACAGCATGCCTGTTTAGGACTGGCAAAGCTCCTGGCATACCAACACAGATATGACTGATTAAAGTATTGGGGCTGGCGTCTCGTGCGTCATTACCTACAGCTGAAAACAATTTTGTAGCCGTTTTTAACTGAACGTGAGTTTCAATACCAATTGTCGGAATGTATTTAGACATTTATAAAGCCCCCAAATCCCTAAGCGCCTGCCTAAAGCTAGCCAAGGCCCGTTTTGCTTCGTACTCTTTTAGCCTAATGCCTGGTTCGTGAACTAAGCGATTACGGAGCTTATGAGCTTGCCATATTCCATCATTATCACTTAGTTGCCTTTGAGCTGCCACTAGTCTTTCGCCCATAGTCTTACCTTTATAGCCACGTTTTTTTAGTGCAGAATCGAGTAATTTATCGGCATCAATGACTGCCATAGACATGCCTTCGGGAGTCTTAACTTTTGCTAACAGCTCAATCCAATGGTTTTGGAACTGCTCTTTGTTTAAGGTTCTCTTTGGAGCTTTTTTTGCAGTAATACTAATAATGATTAGCAATAAGATACCGCTGACGGCAATCGCAACAATCATTTCTAGACTCATCTTTTAAGCTCCTGCTCAAAACTTTTTGCAGTTAGTAAAAGTTGCCTGTCTGCGCCTTGAGGTGCAATAAGCTGCAGACCTATTGGCATGCCATCTGTCGGTAATGGGATTGAAATTGACGGTACACCAGAAATGTTACTAGCGACTGTCATGATATCTGTTAAATACATCTTTAGCGGATCATCAGAATTTTGACCAATTTTAAATGCTGTTTCTGGTGCGGTAGGCCCTAAAAGTATATCGAACTGCTCAAAAGCCTTACTAAACTCGTTTATAATTTTGGTTCTTACGGTTTGGGCTTTTTTGTAATATGCGTCGTAGTAACCGCTAGACAGTACATAGGTACCAATCATTATTCGCCTCTTGGCTTCTGGGCCAAAACCTTCCTCGCGGGAGAGCTCGTAGCTATCAATTAAATCATTAGCCGAACTTGAGCTATGTCCGTAGCGCTGGCCGTCGTAACGACCCAAATTTGATGATACTTCGGCTGGACATATTACATAATAAACCGCCAGGGCTAAGTCTAGGCTAGGCAGACTTACCACTTCTACTTTAGCGCCAGCTTTTTTTGCCAGTTCAATAGCACGATTAACTGCAGATTCAACATTGGGCTCAAGCCCGTCGGATAAATATTCTTTTATGACTCCAATTTTTAAATCTTTTAAATCAACGCTATCGTTTTTAATTTCGTAGCCATTTTTATCCTTATCTATCATAGTTGAATCGAGCTGATCTTTGCCAGACATTACATCAAGTACAAGTCCGCTGTCTTCTACGGATTTAGTTAAAGGACCAATCACGTCTGTACTGGACGCCATAGCGACCACTCCGCTTCTGCTAACTAATCCATAGGTTGGTTTGTAGCCTACAACCCCACAAAAACTAGCTGGTAATCTTATTGAGCCACCAGTATCGGTTCCCAGCGCGAACGGAACGATGTCTAAAGCGACCGACGCAGCTGATCCGCCTGAGCTACCCCCGGGCACGCGGCTTTTGTCGTGTGGGTTTTTTGTTACAAAAAAATCACTATTTTCGGTAGAACTTCCGTGTGCAAAGGCATCCAGGTTAGCTTTGGCGATACAAATAGCGCCTTCGGCTTCTAGCTTTTGTATTGCCGTCGATTGATATGGTGCATTAAAGTTTTTTAAAATATTGCTACCAGCCGTGGTTTTACCACCAAATGTTAAAAAATTATCCTTTGCGATAAATGGAATGCCTGCCAGTCGCCCAGCATTTTTACCAGATTTTACTTTTTTATCGATGGCATTTGCTTGCTCTAAGGCTCTATCATTTAAGGCAGAAATTGTCGTATTGAATTCTGATTTATTATCTAAAAGTTTTAGAGCATCTTTAACTAACTCAACTGCGGATTGTTTGCCACTATTCACGTCACTTGCAATATCATGTAAGTTTTTAGACATTTTTATAAAACTCGTTTTACCTTAAACTGATGATTAGCTGAATCTGGCGCGTTTAGCTCAACAAGATCTTGAGTTTTATATCCATAATCCACTATTTGATCTTCCCGCATTATGTTTTTAAGACCAGTAACCTGGTAGGTAGGCTCAAGCCCCTGAACATCAGCTTTATCTAACTGTTCAACATAATCTAGTATCGAACTTAGTTCGATTATAAATTTATCTACCTCGTTATCTGTTAGCTTTAGTCGGCTTAATTTTGCCAACTTCAAGACATCTTCTTTTGTTAGTTTGCTCATATCTTATATAACAGTATAACAAAAACAAGCCTTTCAATACATTGACATAAGAATTTATTTATTGTAGATTATTACGGTCATACGCTCTGTTATCTTAGGCACCACGACGTGCTCAAGGTTTTTTGCGTTGATGTACCTAAGAAAAGCAGAGACAGCCCCATAACCAAAGGAGGCACGGTGCCCCAAGTCCGTTTCAAGCTTCTAGAGACGCTCAGTGATGAGCGTCGGAAGGTGTTCGCCTTGCCAATGAGCTGTGAGCCCTCTCACAGTCAGTGGGAGGCATTCCTCATGGAGCTCGAACAGATGCACCTGTTCATGGCAATGCGCCGTGAGGGTGGGATCATCAAGCTCGAGCTGGCAAGCGACCTGCGGTGGGATGACACCTACCGTTACGGCGGTCACAAGATCACCTACATCGACCTGCCGACTGCGGTGCTTGAGAAGATCATGGCAAGGTCTGGCGAGCTGGCAGGTGCAACAACATGAGCACCACCATCCTCAACGGCCAAGCCTCAAGGGCAACGACAACCTGGCGCTTCGGTGGGAATCCGAAGGCCAGATCGGCTCTCGTCCGTCAGCAAGGGCAAGAGGCGCTGCGCACGATGCTGATGGACTCCTCGCTCATCGATGTGGTCGGCATCATCGTGAACGAGTACGGAATCGCCATCACCTTCGCGGTGAAGGAAGGCTCCTTGATGGACAGCAGAATCGCCTCGGCCATCGAGGCTGAGATCTGCAGTGCAATCGAGGCGGTAACGAGTAGCTGACCCTCGAAGCGCGACTGGTGACATCTCTGTCACCAGTCGCGCTCGGGTCAATCAAGCTAACTCTCTGCTTTTCTTAAATTTTTTGTTTAATTTCGTTTATCACGTCCCTAAGTTCCGCGGCTTTTTCAAATTCTAGATTAGCAGCCGCCAAATCCATCTGCGAAGTCAGCTCACGTATCAGATGCGCATATTCGTCTTTTGGAATCTTTTTTAAATCAAGTTTTGGCTTATCATCAACTTTAGACCTTGGTAAGCCTTCGCCTACTGCTCGGTTAATGCTTTTTGGCGTAATTTTATGCTCTTTATTATATTTATCTTGCAAGACTCTTCGCTGATTTGTTACGTCTATTGTTCTTTGCATACTGCCGGTTATATTATCGGCATACATGATTACACGTCCCTCTTCGTGACGTGCAGCACGGCCAACAGTTTGAATCAGAGCTTGCTCGCTCCTTAAAAAGCCTTCTTTATCAGCGTCTAAAATAGCTACTAAGCTCACCTCTGGTAAATCTAGACCCTCGCGAAGCAGATTAATGCCGACTAGAACATCAAATACACCTAATCTTAAATCGCGTAAGATATCTGTTCGATCAAGCGTGTCGACATCACTATGAATATAGGTAACTTTTATGTTTAAATCGGCTAGATACTCAGTTAAATCCTCGGCCATTCGCTTAGTAAGAGTGGTAACTAAAACTCTTTGAGTTTTTTCGACAGTTGAGCGAATTTCGGCAATTAAATCATCAATTTGACCATCTATCGTCCTAACTTCGATCATTGGGTCTAAAAGGCCGGTTGGTCTGATAACTTGTTTTATAGGCTCACCAGCACGACTAATTTCGTATTCGGCCGGGGTTGCACTTACGTAAACTACCTGATTTAGATGGCGCTCAAACTCACTAAAAGTTAGCGGTCGATTATCTAGCGCGCTTGGCAATCTAAACCCATGTTCAACTAAAACTTCTTTACGCGCTCGGTCGCCATTATACATTCCCCTAACTTGTGGGATTGTCATATGACTTTCATCGATAACCATTAAATAATCGTCTGGAAAATAATCCAAAAGAGTTGCTGGCTGTTCGCCTGGCTCACGGTTAGTGAGATACCTTGAATAATTTTCTATCCCCTTAACAAAGCCGGTTTGCTCGAGCATCTCAAGGTCATATTTAACTCTTTGAGCAAGTCGCTGAGCTTCAACAAGCAGACCTTGCTTTTTGAACCAATTAACTCTTTCGTCGCACTCTTTTGCAATTTTGCCAAGCGCTCCTTTAAGTTTTTGTTCGGGGGTAACATAGTGGCTTGAAGGAAAAACTTTAAGCGATTTTAGGCTTGACTCAACCTCGCCAGTTAGCGGATTGATTTTAACTATCCGCTCAACGCTGTCACCAAAGAACTCAATGCGATAAGCTGATTCTTCGCCCGCCGGAAAAACATCTACCACGTCACCACGCACTCGAAAAGTTGAACGATGAAAATCTATATCGTTTCTTTGGTACTGAATATCAGTGAGTTGTCTTAGTAATTTATCCCGCACACGACGTTCACCGGCTGAAATTGATACGGCCATATCACCGTAATCCTCGACTGAACCAATCCCATAAATACAGCTCACACTGGCAACAATGATTACATCTCGTCTAGATAATAGTGCGCTAGTGGCAGCATGTCTTAACCTGTCAATCTCCTCATTGATTTGGCTGTCCTTTTCGATATAAGTATCGCTTCTGACTATGTAGGCTTCTGGTTGATAATAATCAAAGTAACTAACAAAATAATGAACGGCATTATTTGGAAAAAACTGCTTAAATTCGCCGTAAAGTTGTGCGGCCAAGGTTTTGTTGTGGCTTAAAACAAGAGTTGGCCTTTGGACGTTTTGAATCACATTGGCCATAGTAAATGTTTTACCAGAGCCAGTTACACCGAGTAAAACTTGTTCTTTTTGACCGCTTAATATATTTTTTGTAATTAAATCAATAGCCTTAGGCTGATCGCCAGTCGGTTTATAGTCAGAAACAAGTTGTAGCTTATTCACCTGCTTATTTTACACCACCGTCCTATTAACACTTATAGCATCTACAAAAAAATAACATATGTTAAAATTATGTAGATGTTATAATCTGTTATTTTTTATTAGAGGTTATAAATATGTTTGTAATCCTGATTTATGCGCCTTAGGATTTTGCCTAATTTTTCTATTAGTTTTTCGGCGTCGGTTTCAAAAACCACCAATTTATTCTTATCTTGATTTACTGATTTTAAGATTCCCTGTATTTGATCGCTAATACCCCCACCACCCTGCAAAAAACCAATTGGAGTGTCGGTTTCCATGGCAATTGTAAATTCGTGTAGTGTCCCGAGCCTTCCGCCAATACTAACCACCGCGTCAGAAGAGTTGATAAGCAGAGTATCCCGCCCAACGTAGTGCAGGCCTGTATATAAAATTGTGTCGTAGTCTTCGGTTGGCAAACGATATTTTAAGACATGCTCAACCTTCGAAGAAGCAGGGCTAATACCAACACTCATTTTTCCACCGGCTTTTTTGTAGGCAATAGCTGAGTAATTCGGCAGGCCTACCGTCGCACCCGTCATAAGACTATATCCTGCCTTGGCAATTGCCTCGCCAGCCATTAAAGCCAGCGCCTTGCCCTCTTCGACACTTTCGCCTTTTGAAGCTCCTGATACGCAAATTTGATACATTGTTTGTTTGCCTTATTAATGCTTATGTTTATACGGATTATATACTACTTATCCCCTATATCAAAAGCCAATGAACTAGGCAAAAATACCGTTTCATCAAGTTCGTTAATCACTTTATTCAGCACCGGCCTTTCACCTAGATAGCGCATAAGTATTTCGTTCCATAGTGACTCTTTAAAGTAATATGCTTGCCGCTGTTCTAATGAGGCTGATACGGCGTAATTATGGGCAACATCTAGCAAGTTAAACGACACCGGACTCTGGCTCCATAGCACGCCCACATAGCTTGTGTCTTGCCACCAAGACAGCTCCGAGTCAAGTTCAGCCAGTGTACTCTCGACACTACGCCATCTTAAATCTTCACTTTGGATATGAGGTTCAAAAAATTCTGGATGGTTATCAGCTGACTGTTCGCCAAAAAATTGATGGAAAACCCGCCATTGTATCTGTTGCCCGGCTACCACTGATACACTACGGGGACCAAAATTCAGCGTATCAACCAATACACTACCGAATTTATTAGCATCAATCTGCCTAAGCTTAAAAAATGAGCCGTATATCCTAATTTCGTTAATCGCATGCAAAATCATCGGCAGATTTACTAGTGCCGCTGCTTTTTGTCGGCCACCAAGTATTGGTATCAAGCCTACCACGCCCAACTCTATGTTAAACATAACACTATGATGCTTGCCAAATAGATACTGCGTACCGTAATCAGTCCATCTATCAGGCCTAAGGCTAATTAGTTCAATTGGGCGTGTCTCAAAATCTGAGGGTTTTAATTTTGAATAAGCTTTTAGTTTTTGCTTGTGCCAAGCTTGGCCTTCTACTAACATCGAGCCTAAGAATAGTTCTTGAATTGGTTCGTTTTTAATCATCGATGCAACCGACTTATAGTGAAGATGTTTCATTAGCTGTTTTGGGGGATAGGTTTTTAATATTTCTTTGGCAACCGATTTTTTGAGCGACCATGAAGATTTAGGAATGTTTAGACTACTAATCTGCCTTACAATTAACGGCGCCAAGCTAGCAATATCTTCGGAGTGGCTTGCGCCAAGTATTTGTGTCAAGTGTTCATTGTGGCGTTCGGCTTGGGCTAGCAAGGCAAAATAAAATTCCTTGCCTGTTGAGTCTTTTGGATCAAGGCCAAGCTCGCGTGCCTTAATTTGGCTCTTGCCAATAATTTCAGCAGACAGATGGATATCGCTACTTGGGTTAGCGGCCACACGCTCAAGTTGCTTAAGAGCCAAGCTAAAAAGTGGTTCTTCAGCGCCTAACAATTCTGATAATAGCCTAGACATGGTTTTTAGAGTCGAGTTGGATGATACCAATCAGGTGCTGAGTGTAGATACTTTTCAATCTCTTTTACAGTTAAAAGACCCTCTTGTGCACCAACATGTTGGACAACATTCATTGAGTTTATCGGTGCCCACAAGAGTGCAGCTTCTACACTTGCACCATGCATCAAGGCTGCTACAAATGTAGATGCAAAGCTATCACCTGCACCGGTTCTTTCAAATGGGGGAGCTGGATCGGGGTAATTGGGCATTGAATATCGGTTTGCACCATCCGAGGCATAAGCTCCATCCGGACCATCCGTTATAACTACAATTTTTACGCCAAGATGGTGCATCCTATCAAACAAATCATGCAAGTCGTTATATTCGCCGCCGCTTACAAAAACCGCTTCTTCACGATTTAAAACAACCACTTCACTGCGAGCGTAAATCCGTTTTAGCCTATCCACACCAACCTCCATCTGGAAAGTCCCGGGTTGGAATGCCATTTTAACCTCTGGATGATCTTCAAGCCATTCACTTATTTGATCATGGTAGGCCATAGCATTTTTACTAATTGAGCTAAAGTAGACCCACCTTGGTATGTCATTGGCTCTGAACCTTGGCCAGTGGTAATCATATTCTTCGTGTTTAATTAAAATTGTGCGTTCATCTTTATACCAAAGAACATAGTGATAATTACTTTTTTTATCTTCGTTTATATGAACAAAACGCGCATCAACCTTTTTTTTCTTTAATGAGCGAATGATATCCCTACCCCAATCATCCTCGCCAACATTACTAACTAATCCAGATTTTAAGCCAAGCCTAGCAAAAGATACGCTGGCGTTAGCAGCATTGCCGACAGCTTCAAGTACAATCGAATCCTGAAATGGAATCTTGGTAGCGAATGGCATGGTAAGTGTAGGACCTTTTTCGCCTTCCTCAGCCCAAGCCTTATCCTCTTGAAGCTTGATAAAGGCATCTGTTACTACGTCCCCGATTGATAGCACATCTAGTTTTGTTTCTGACATCTAAAACTTACCACTCCTGGATTTAGATATTTTGCTTGTGCTTATTGTAACAGCCTGAGGCTTAGTCGACAACAGCTTTGCCAGCCGAGCCAAACATATCTATTTTTGATTCAACAACTTTTTGAACTTCGTCTATAACCGTACCCATTAATTTAACGACAGCGTATTCGGATTTATTTTCAGCTAAAACCCTTTCCAGAGTATTCCGATAGGCTACACGCATATCACTGTTGATGTTAATTTTAGTTACGCCAATTTTGACTGCCTCAATAAAATAATGCGCTGCCGTTCCACTACCACCATGAAGACTAATATTGCAATCAATTGCTTCGCGAATTTTTGCTAGTAGCTCAAGGTCAAGTACTTTGGGAACAGGGTAACTACCGTGTAAATTGCCAACTGCGGCTGCAAATGTGTCAATACCTGTGGCTACCACAAACTCCCTTGCGCCTTCTGGTGTTGAGAATGTCTTTTTGATTTCTTCATAATCAAAGGCCTCTTTATGGACATTAGAGCTACCACCAAAATAATGGGGCTCGCTTTCTACTAAAGCACCTGTTAGTCTTGCGTATTCAACAACCTCTTTGGTGTCGGCAATTATTTTGCCCTCTGGTGCATCGTGTTCGGCTTGTGATACGTCAATATGAATAAACTCAAATCCAGCCTCAATACCAGCAATCGAATCTTCTATACTTGGGCTATGGTCTAGGTTAATGTACATCTCTATGCCATATTCATGTTTGTAGTTTTCGACCATGTCACGAACATTATCTAGGCCAAGCGCATCAACTTCACCCTTACTTACCTCTACCAGCACCGGTGCTGATTTTTTTTGAGCAGCCCGAGCTACGGCAATTAAAGTTTCTTGGTTATCAAGATTAAATGCTCCAAGCGCAAAATGTTCGGATCTTGCTCGTGCCATAGTTGCGCGAGCATCTTCACAGTTTTTTCTTATTTGTCTTAATGTTAGTGGCATGTACGGCTCCTTTAGCGATGTTTATGATGAGTATGGTCACCAAGCATATGATGCGCTTCAAGCGCGATATGTTTAGCGGTTAGCTTAAATTCATGCAGAAGCTCTTCAGGTGTACCTGATTCACCAAATCGGTCATTGACGCCCATTCTTTTGATGGGCGTTGGTAGTCTTTCGCTCAAAAGCTCTGCTATGGCACTACCAAGACCACCATTAATTTGAGCCTCTTCGACTGTTATTACGTGCCTAGTGCGTCTTGCTGTTCTGAGTATAGTCTCGGAATCTAGTGGTTTGACGGTTGGCACGTGCACGACCTCGGCATCGATCCCGTCCTTAAATAAAATTTCGGCTGCCCTAAGAGCCTGATATGTCATCGTACCATTAGCAATAATACTAATGTCGGTTCCACTAGCAAAAACATAGGCTTTACCAATCTCAAAGGGAGTTCGACCACTGGTTATGATTGGGGAGCTATCTCGAGCAAGCCTTAAATAAGCCGGGCGATTATCATCGGCTAAAGCAATGGTGGCTTTTTCAGCTTCCATAGAATCGCAAGGAACTACCACAACCATATTAGGCATAGCGCGCATTAATGATACATCCTCTAGCATTTGATGAGTTGCTCCGTCTGGCCCGGTATATAGCCCAGCATGCGAACCAACGACCTTTAGAGGCCTATCATTTAATGCTGAAGTAGTCTTGATTTGCTCCCAATTACGACCAGGACTAAAGGCCGCATAACTACTTATAAATGGCACTTTACCCATAGCCGCCAAGCCAGCACCAACTGTTGCAAGGTTTTGTTCAGCAACCCCAACTTCAACAAATCTTTCAGGGAACTCCTTTGCAAACAGGCTAATTTGAGTTGAGTCAGTTAAGTCAGCACACAACGCTACAACATTAGGATTGCGTTTACCTGCTTCAAGTAGACCACGTCCAAAGCCTTTGCGAATTGGCTCAGATTCTAGAGCATCTTTATCTATCCCAGGGTTTAAAAACAAATGTATCATTTATGTTCCCCTAGAATCTTGCCACCAAGACTTCGTAGCTCATCAAGTGCAACCTTAGCTTGTTCATTTTTTGGTGGCGCCCCGCCAACGTCCTGAATGCCGACCGGGATACCATGCCAATGATAATCATATTCCATAAAATCAACGCCTTTACCAGGGATGGTGTGCGCTAAAATAACTGATGGCTTTTCGACAATAGCCTTAGCCATTGCCACAGAATCTATAAATCCGTCAATGTTATGGCCATCAATTTCAATGACGTGCCAGCCGAAAGCTTCCCACTTAGCTCGTAAATCTTCTAGCGGCATCACGAATTCAGTCGTGCCATCAATTTGTATGTTATTGCGATCAACGATTGCAATTAAGTTATGGAGCTTATACTTGCCAATTAGCATAGCCGATTCCCAAATATTGCCTTCATTTAATTCACCATCGCCAGTTATGCAATATACCCAACGATGATTTTGCCCGTCCATTTTCATAGCCAATGCCATACCAGCGGACTGGCCAAGGCCTTCACCGAGTGGGCCGCTGGTTGTTTCGACACCTGGCAGCCTAAGTCTTTCCGGATGACCTTGTAGCCGAGAACCAAATTTTCTAAGAGTTTGGAGTTCCTTTTTTGGAAAATACCCAGCATTTGCCATGGTCGCATACAAAACTGGCGCACAGTGACCATTACTTAAAACAAGCATGTCCCTATCCGACCAATCGGGATTTTTAGGATCGTGATTTAAGATATTAAAATACAGGGCTGAAAATATATCTGCCAATCCTAAAGGACCTGCGCTATGACCACTGCCAGCAATTTCGAGCATTTTAATTATGTCAATGCGAATGTCGTTAGCTTTTTTTTCAAGCCCTTCAATATCTAAGCGTTTCATGTTGTGCCCGCCTCTTCTGCTATCCGTTCAAGTATAGCATAAGCGTTATGTGGGTTTTCGGCTCTTTGTATGAACCCACCTACATTCAAGACATCTACACCGCCCATAGCCAGCTCGGCTATATTTTGATCATTTATCCCACCGTCCCAGCCAACTTCAATATCCGATCTAATTGATTTAATTTGCGATACCTTGTCAAGCTGCGACAAATCCGCTGTACCACCAAATCGTCCTAAATTGCCACTAAAAATTAAAACATGGTCAATCTGATCAAGAATTGGTTCAATAAGATCAACTGGGCTTTTTGGTAGTAAGGCGATACCTAGCAATACGCCATAGCTCTTAACCACAGTCTTTAGTTCTTCAAAATGAACGTCAGATTCAACATGCGCAATTAACATATTTGGTCGATGCTTCAAAACAGCACGAGCTGAATCAAGTGGCTTTTGATGCATAAGATGAATATCGGCCTTTATGCCGACTGGCCACCAAATAGTTTCTGGGTTAAGGTTAGCCCCGTCAGCAAACACCCCATCGGTTAAATCGATTTGGATACGATGCGCAAATCCCGCCACTGCTTCAGCTTGAATTTTATAATCCGCTTCGGTGGCTGATAGGATTGATGGGCATATTTGGGGCATAAAATTATCCGTCTATTTTATTTATTCGCCTGACGTGACGCTCGTCATGGCTAAAGGGTACTGTCAGCCATTGTCTAATTAGCTCTAGGCTTCTGCCGCTCGATACAAATCGCGCACCAATACTTATCATATTGGCATCATTATGCTCTCTTGATAAAACGATTATATCGAGCCCTGAGCTTTCTGGTGGTGGACCATAATATACAACACAGCGAACGCCCTTATAGCGATTTGCAACAATAGCCTCACCCTGTCCGCTTCCGCCTAAAATTATGCCCTTTTCTACTTGACCATTACTTACAGATTCGGCTGCCGGCTTTATATAATCGGGATAGTCATCATCTGGGTTAAATGAATCAGGACCAAAATAAATTACTTCGTGACCGTCTTTTGCTAATTGCTGTTTAAGCATCATCGCTACTGCGTAGCCGACATGATCAGAACTTAGGGCTAATTTCATGTTACTGTTCTTGTGGATGTTTAGGTTGAGCAGGTGCTGAGGTTAGTAATTTACCAATGTCGGCAACTAGTTCAACTAGTCGGTTCGAATAGCCCCATTCGTTGTCATACCAAACCATAATTTTTGCCAGGTTCCCATCAACTACCTTTGTTAGCAATAAATCAACAACACCAGAGTGACTATTACCAATATAATCACTACTCACTAGTGGTTCTTCGCTGACGGCAATAATGCCTTGATAATAAGGATCTTTTGATGCTTTTTTAAAAGCATTGTTAATATCATCCACACTCGCGTTTCGTTTTAGCAGTACAGTTACATCACTTAAGGATACTACCGGTGTTGGCACCCTTATACTCAAACCGTCAAATTTGCCCTTTAGCTGAGGCATTGTTAGGGTTACAGCAATCGCAGCTCCGGTGGTGGTTGGTACGATATTTTCGGCAGCGTTCCTACCCTCTCGTAGGTCTTTTGAAGGAGCATCCTGTAAAACCTGACTAGCAGTGTAGCTGTGAACTGTTGTTAGCAACGACTTTTCAACACCAAATTCGTGATCCAAAATTGCCATTACGGCACCAAGCGAGTTTGTTGTACAACTAGCGTTACTTATAATGGGCGTGGCATCTTTTAAATTATCTTCGTTGGCGCCTATAACAATCGTGTCTACGCCATCGCTTTTTGTTGGGCCAGATATCACAACCCGCTTAGCTCCGGCCTGAAGATGTTGCCCGGCACCATCTATATCAGTAAAACGCCCGGTACTTTCAATGACAACATCAACACCCAAATCAGCCCAAGGTAACTTGGTTGGTTCTTTCTCTGAACAAACAATAATTGATTTATCATTTACAATAATGTTTTTTTCGTCATAGCTAACCTTGTTTTTATAGGTTCCGTAGTTGCTGTCGTTTTTGAGTAAATATGCCAGAGTTTTTGTATCAGTTAAATCATTAATAGCGACGATTTCTAGATCATCTCTATCAAATGCTATTTTAAAAGCATTACGCCCGATTCGGCCAAATCCATTAATTGCTACTTTGGTTTTCAATTTGCCCCACCTTTAAAAATTAGTTAATTGCTCATGCTTATTTTACTTTTGTTTTTTAAGCTTAGCAACACTTAATGAGGTTTTTTTAGACTATAATAATAGATATGAGACGGTTGGCTTTAATAAATCAAGCAAGTTTGCATTACCCAAAGAGCGATATCGCTGTTTTTGAAAATGCGATAGATCTAGCAACTAAAGCACATAGAGGCCAAAAAAGGATGAGTGGTGAACCATATATTAGCCACTGCTATAGCGTTGCTGGAATTTTGATAGAATGGAAAATGGACGCCCATTCGGTTATTGCGGGCATCTTACATGACAGTGTTGAAGATGGAACAGCCACATTGGAACAAATCGAAAAAGATTTTGGGCACGATGTAGCATTTTTAGTAGACGGTGTTACAAAAGTTGGTAACGTTCGGAGTGGTATGCAAGATATTACAACCTACTTGCCGCAAACTAAAGATAACTTAACTAAACTACTAATCGCAGTCAGCCATGACTTACGTGTTTTGTTGATTAAACTTGCCGATCGACTACATAATTTGCAGACGCTAAATTATTTACCCCCAGATCGGCAAAAGAAGATTGCTACTGAATCCCTGGAAGTTTTTGCGCCATTAGCTGATCGGCTAGGTATGGGCAAATTACGTGTCGAGTTTGAAGAAATGTCGTTTAGTTATCTGCATCCAAAAGAGTATGCCAGACTACAAAAAATAATTAAGAAAAAACTTGGCCGATCGCACAAACAGCTCGAGCAGGTTCGTCATGATGTTTCAGGTGCATTAAAACAAAATTCAATAGAATACGAAATGGATGGGCGAATCAAAAGTACTTACAGCCTTTATAAAAAGCTAAAAAAGGTCGATGGCGATATCGACCAAGTTTACGACTTAATGGCGCTCAGAATAGTCGTAAGCGAAAAAGAAAACTGCTATCAAGTGCTGGGCATTTTACACAGCATGTACCAACCAGTCTTAACGAAAATTAAAGACTATATTGCCGTACCAAAACCAAACGGCTATCAAAGTCTTCATACAACTGTTATCACGCCAAATAAGCAAATTGTCGAATTCCAAATCAGAACAACGGCCATGAACGATCATGCCGACAGGGGCTTAGCTGCTGGTTTTCACTATAATGAACAAAAATTAACTAAAAATTACACACGAGGCGTAGCCACCCAATTACCCAGGAACTTAGAATGGATAACGCGTTTACAGGAATTAACCCAGAAAATGATGGATGGCGAAGAATTAAATGATGGTGAATTAGCCGTAGATTTATTTGCCGATAGAATATTTGTATATAGCCCGAAAGGCGACATATATGACCTACCCGAAGGCAGTTACCCGCTTGATTTCGCCTTTTATGTCCATAGCGATATAGCAAAACACGCCCATAGTGTAAAAATAAATGGCAAAATCGCCCCATTCGATAGAGTTTTACAAAATGGTGATATTATCGAAATTGAAACAAAAAATAATATCAAACCAAGAGATGATTGGTTGAAAGTTGTACATACGGCTCGTGCCAGACACAAGCTTAAGTCCGCTCTAAAAAAAGACTAGTTTTTATTTTTGGCTAGATCTATAGAATTATTTACAACTTGTTTGGCTTCGGAGCTATCTCCCCATCCATTTAGCTGACCTTCCACGCCCGACCAGTTCTTTTTCCAGTCTTTATAGTGAGAATAAAAATGTTCAATTACTTTTTTAAAGTTTTCGCCCAAATCATCAAGTTCTTGAATATGATCTTTTGACACGTCGTCGGCAGGAACACAGATTAGTTTTTCGTCCATCTCGCCTTCGTCTTCGAACTTTAAGACTCCGATTGGTCGAGACGGCACAACCACTCCGTGTGGCACGCTTTCGTCAATAATCAACAAAGCATCCAATGGATCCCCATCATCACATAAAGTATCTGGCACGTAACCATAGTCAGTAGGGTACCCAAGCAAAGTACCATTTACCCTATCTAAAAATAATCTGCCAGTTTGCTTATCAAACTCATATTTGTTACGCTCACCTCGTCTTATTTCGATAATCACATTTACGACTTCAGGTGCTTTATCCCCATAACTTGGTTCTGACATATTAACTCCCATATAATATTTGATTTAGTATAAATTATACCTTAGTTTTTGGCTGTTTGCTTGGTCTAGGTTTTTAAAGTTATAATAGCCCTAAGGTAAATTAATTGGGGAAACATAAATGTCAAAATCAACAACTGTTGCTATTAGTATAGTTGTTCTTGTCGTAGCCGTCGTTGGCGCATTTTTTGTACTAAAAGGCGATTCGAGCAATCAAGCGAACTCCGAGCAAGCTTCATCTAATCCTACTAATCAAACCAACTCCGATTCTAACGAATCATCAAATTCATCCGGTAAAACATATAGCTCCACCGAAGTAGCTGTTCATAATTCAGCTACTGATTGTTGGACCATAATTTCAGGCAAAGTTTACAATATTACTACATACATTGATAGGCACGATGGTGGAGACGAAATTTTAAGAGCTTGCGGTATTGACGGCACTACTCTATTTACTGAGCGCAAGACTAGCTCGGGTGAAGAACTAGGCACTGGTACACCGCATTCAGCTTCTGCACAAGATCAGTTAAACAAGCTAATAATTGGCGAACTTAAAAACCAATGAAAATTGTTGGTCACCGTGGTGCCGCCGGCTTAGCGCCCGAAAATACACTTGCGTCCCTTAAGGTCGCACTTGAGCTTGGGGTTGATGCAGTTGAATTTGACGTTAGGCTTACTAAAGATCGACAACTAGTGCTGATGCACGATGATGATTTGGAACGAACTTGTGGGCAAAAAACTAAGATAAGAGATTTGAGTCTAAAACAATTGTTAAGAATTCCGACTTTATCGGGAGAGCCAATACCGACCCTTGTACAGGCTCTAGAGCTAATCGGAAATAGCAAAACTATCTTTTTAGAACCAAAGGATAGCGATATGTTTAACGAGCTGATCAAAATAACTAAAGATTATACTGCCGACATTCGATACACCACCCGAGAACACGGACTTTTGGCAAAAATAAAAGAATTTAACCCAAAGCTTAAAATTTATCCGACTAATGATTGGGTATGGAAAAGCTTAACAAAGCAAGTAAAAAATCTTAATGCTGATGGGCTAAGCATAAATTACACACTCTTAAATCCGCTCTCATTTTGGCAAATCAGAAAAAATAATTTTGATATGATTATTTTTACAGTTGATGATCCAAATCAGATCGAAAAAGCCAATAGAATATTTAAAGATGCTTGGCTATGCACAAATCGCCCGGATATCGCTCTTAATATTTTAAATAAATCTTAACTACCACTCGACTTTTGAATGTTCTTTGAGATATTCACGGATCATTAAAGCCGAAGTAGCTCCCTCGCCGGTTGCGCTGGCTATTTGCATGGTTGCGCCACTGCGTACGTCGCCCGCACAGTATATTCCCTTAATGTTTGTCTCGAGTTTTTGATTTGTTTTCACAAAATTAAACTCATCAAGCTTGATTTTAGATTCCTTTAAAAAATCGGTATTTGGCTTAAGTCCAATAAATACAAACACTCCATCAGTTACAAATTCAATTTTTTTGCCAGTTTTTTTGTCGGTGGCTAACACCTTTATAACCTTGTCCATCCCGTCTTTTTGCCCTCCTACGATCTCATCAATTGTAGTATTAAAATGAACTTTGATTTTATCTTGGTGTTTTTTAAGTTCATCCTGCAAGACTTCACTGGCTCTGAAGCTATCGCCTCGCACCAACAAATCAATATGGCTGGCAAATTTTGTTAAATAAATAGATTCCTGTACCGCTGAATTACCACCACCAACCACAACCAGTTTTTTGTCCCGATAAAAAGCACCATCACAAGTAGCGCAATAGTGTACACCCCTGCCAAAGTATTTTTGTTCTCCTTCTATGCCAAGTTGCTTGTAAGCGCTACCGGTGGCAATTATAACTGCTTTGGTATAAATATCACCATCGGTTGTAGTTAATTTTTTTAGCTTACCTTCATCAGTCAAACTCAGGACTTCACCTAGCTCAATTTTCGCTCCAAACCTTTCGGCTTGTTGACGCATTTGTTCTGAAAGCTCAAGCCCAGCTACGCCATCCTTAAAGCCCGGGTAATTATCGACCCAATCGGTTATGGCTGCCAACCCACCAATAGCACCTTTCTCAATCAGAACTGTGTCAATATCTTCACGAGTCGTATAAATTGCAGCCGATAAAGCAGCAGGTCCTGCTCCAATAATTACAAGTTCGTGTACTTTTTTTTGATCCATACTAAGACTTAAGCTACTGCCGGCGCCAATCTGGCCAAGTTAAATCCAACTATTACTTCTTTAGTGTCATCCTGTTTAGTCACAATAGTAACCGGTACGGTTAAAGCGCCACTCATTTCGAGCACTTCTTGCTGTCTGTCGGGATTTTCGACTAAATCAACTTCGTCATAATTTAAACCTTTTGATTTTAACCATTGCTTTACCATTGGACAGTAAGCGCAGGTTGGAGTTGAAAATACTGTTATATTTTTGGGCATATTGCTTCCTTTTTAATTTTATATTGGTTATGGTTCTTTATTATATATAGCGTGTAGTTATATTGCAAGTACGCTATATGTTGTGTTTTATTCACCAATCTTGATTAGTTCAACATCAAATACTAAATCGGAATCCGGCGGTATTGATGAATTTCCTTGACTACCATAGGCTAGGCTTGCTGGGATAATTAAGCGTCGCTTGCCGCCCTCTTTCATACCGGGGATACCTTGGGTCCAACCAGGAATTACCTGGTTAAGTGTAAATGTTGCAGGCGTACCGCGACTAACCGACGAATCAAAGACTTTGCCATCTTTTACCAAAGCTCCAGTATAGTGAACCGTTACTTTTACGCTTGGGTCAGTTGGCACCTCTTGCCCTGTGCCAGTTTGTGTATCAATTTTTTGAAGTTCCGCTGCCCGTTGATCGGTTGGCGTAAAGCCGGCTAATGTTCCCAATGTGTCCTCCTGACTTTGTTGATTTAGAGCCTCCTCGAGGCCTTCTTGTACTTTTTGATTTTCACGATCTTTGCTTGCTTGCCAAATTGTTAGTGCGCTAAAACCGATTGATGTAGCTACAAAAACTAGCGCAATCGCAAGCCAGATCGCTCTTTGCGTCTTACTCATCTTATTCCCCCAATTCGTAAATCTATTATAGCCTAATGACCTATTAATTTATGTAGTAGTTTTAGCTATGTTTTTTGCTTCAGGCTGCGTTTTCTTAGGCCTAGAGCACTAAGTACTGCGACAGCTAGAACTGTAAGGCTGACAATACTTGGACTTAATCCCAAGGCGCTTAGCCCGATAGACACAGCTACAACTACGGCCAACCATATAAAGAAACTTTTTCGGCTAATATGCATACGCATAAACTCAGCTCCAAGATAATAGTAAGGGAATACTGTTACGACCAGGAAGGTGCTTGAGAGCAAACCAAAGATTAACACAACTGTTAGGCCTTCCCAGAATGGATCACTAAGCGCTAATGGTATCAAAGCAACAACTGCCGTAAAGCTAGTTGCAATTAGCGGCCTAAAGCGTTCCTGCAGTGATTCGTATACCGCGTCAACGGCATTTTTACCTTTTCGTCTAGCCTGGTTAGCATAATCGACAAGTAGAATTGTATTTTTAATACTTAGGCCAATTAAAGCGAAGAACCCGAGCATTGCAAAGAAGCTAAAAGCGTTGTTCGTAACGTATAGCCCCAGCGTGATACCAAATAAACTAAATGGAATAGCCATAAATATAAGTGCTGGTTGCAACAGAGACCTAAACTGTATTGAAAGCAGTAGGAAAATTACCAAAAGAACAATCGGAAAAGCAAATACCAGTGTTTTGAACGAATCTTGGTTGTCTTGTTCTTGGCCTAAATCAAACTTTATTACGTCTTCGTTAAATCCGTATTCCGCTAATCGTTCTTTGGTAAATTCATTTTTAACTGCATCCTGAGCAAGGGTAAACAAAGTGGATGTATCGTCGTCTTCAAAAACCGCACTTACTTCTACATATTTTTTACTGTCATTTCGAGTAATTGCTGCGGGGTTTGCAACTGTTGTGCTAACAATTTTTGCTTGTTCTCCAGATACCCTTGTAAGAGTTGTGGTTTGCAAAAATGCCGATACATCATTTGCAAGTATGTAGGCCTTTTGGGTATCATCAGATTCAATCCTAAGCTTAAATGGTGCAGTTGGCGGACCTACATCCATCTGCCCAACTTGAACTTTTGCTTGATCAAAGTCGGCGTAAGCTTTTTCTAACTGCTCAACTATTTGGGGTGCTGTTATATCCCGTTTATCAAAAGGTGTAAGGTAGGATGAAAGTGTCGCACCAGTGACTCTACCTGTTCCTAAATATGACGCCTTTTCAAACTCTACATCAATGGTGTCACCGGCTATTTTATTGGCCTGGTCGGCAATATTTTGGGCTTGCTCAATAGTTGTACCCGGAGCATAGTCCATCGTTACAATCACCCCGTTACTATCTTTTGATGGTGGGAATATATTAAAGGTTACTTTTGAGAACAAGAAGCCACCCACCATAATAAATCCGATACCGATGAAAGTAGCGGCTAGGCCTGCAAAAAGTTTTTTCTTGCGCGAGTTTCTGGCCCACAACATTGGTTTACCAATAAACCTAGCAATAGCGGCTTCGAATCCGGCAGCTACCTCGTGTACACCATCTTCGCCCATTTGTTTTTTGCCTAAAATAATGTATCGAGCAAAGAATGGTATAAAGACTAGAGCAACTACCAGGCTAGTAATAAGCCCAATTATTACAGTTACCGGAATAGCCCGAATAAATCCGCCTAAAATTCCACCAACAAACAATAGTGGGGTAAAGCTCAACACAGCTGTGGTTGTTGCGGCAATCATCGCCCGACTAATCTTCCCTGTAGCCTGAGTAACTGCATCGGCGGCATTTTTTGTACGCCTACGCCTGGAATCAATTGCCTCGATCATGATTATTGTGTCATCTACTATTAAGGCTAGGCCCAAAATTAATGCAAAAAGTGTAATTGTATTTAGGCTATAGCCAATCAAAAACAAAATTCCAATCGTAATACTAATGACAGTTACCATTGATATAACTGTTATTAATGATGCTCTAAATGCAATCACTAACGCCCCAACAACTAGGGCAGCTAATAGGCCTTCTAACAAAGCTTTTTGTAGGACTGAGATTTGTGACTTTATGTCTGGAGCAAAACTGGCGCTTACTGTCGCAACATAGTTTTGATTGGCATTTTGATTATTGTATTCAGCAACCGCTGTTTGCATTTGCTCATCAAACTCGATTAAATCCGCTCCTTTAGCGATTGTGGCGCCAATGATAACAGAATTAAAAAAGTTGTTTTGATTTTCCTGGCGCTCGCCATACCTATCAAAACCAACCTGTCGCTGAATAACTTGCCCTGTAGCCGGGTCTTGGCCATTTAAAAATGGATCAATTATTGAAATATCCTCAGCTAGTGAGACATTTTGGGTCTTCAAAAACTCTACTGCTTTATTTGCCTCGGCTACTAAATCTTTTTCAGATACATTTGGGTCTTTGGAATAAAATGATATTACTAAGTCATCACCCCGCTCAGTAAAGCCAAACCTAGGGACTTCAAACTCTGATTTTGCTTGTTCGGGCAGGTTTAAATTTTGATCAACAGCTGTCTGAATCTTGTCGGTCGCACTCTGGGCATTAACATCTTCTTCGAACTGGACAATCACAGTTGAGAAGTTGCCAGCAGAAACAGCTTGGACTGATTTAATTTTCTCTTGTTTTAAAATTTCATCACTTATCGGTTTGGATACGTCCCTATCAACTCTTTCAGCGTCGTTTACCAAATAGGTTGTAGTAACTAACGAAAATGGCAAATTGACACTAGGAAATCCTTCACGTTTCAAAAGCGTTGTATAGGATACAATACCGAACACAAATACAATTAACCAAATACCAAAGGTAAGCTTCGGGCGACTAAAAAAGAATAAGCTAATTTTTTGAAAAGTTGTTAGAACTGATTTGGTGGTTGTTTTGTTAGGCACGTTTTCCCTCTCGTTTATTAATCATAATTATACGAAAAAATTATTAACATGTTAAGTATTTAAACTCGCTCTGCATGTAAGTGCTCTTTTGTGGATTTTGCAACGGCGTCAAGTACCCTATTAAACTCTTCAGTGACCAGTGTTTTTTCTGGATGCCAAAGTTCAATCCTAAATGAATAGTTAATGTGTGCCGGATCTTCAGGTTTAGCATAAATGTCAACTGGGTTTAGTCTAAAATTATAGCCTGATTGTTCAAGCTGTTGTTTGGTGTGCTGATAAATTAATTTATAGTTTTGATCGACGCTAACTTTATAGGTGATGTCCTGAGTAGAACTTGGATACCTATTAACTGGGTTATATTTGATCTGCTTAGACCGTTTGTTTAAAAGTTCAGTATCCAGCTCAAAGCAAGCCGAATAATTTGGTAGCTTGAGGGCTTTTTTTAGTTTTATGATTGGCTCACCAACTAAACCAATTATTTCGGAATCAACTAGTACCACGGCGCTCCGCTTGGATTCAAAAGATCGACTAACCTGCGACCATGCTGGCGAAAGGCTACGACTGCAGTTTTCTAATGGTTCAAAATCAACATTTTCAATATTTAACTTGTCTAATATGGCTAAAAGAATATTTTTTACGGTAAAGTAAGCTGGCTGATTTGATGTTTTAACAGACACTAGCGACAACCGTTGATGCTCTTTTGGCACGTCATCCACTAGCTCATCTTTTATATAGATATTACCAAGTTCGAATAATGTGAGCTGTTTATAGCCGAGCTTGGCATTAGGGTGCACCTTTTCTAGCAAACTTGGCGTTAGGCTAAGTCGATAATTTTGCAGATCAGGGCTCAGAGCATTCCGAATTTTAAAACTTATATTAGCGTCCTGGCCAGCTGATTCTATGAGCTTGGTATTTACAAAGCTATAGGTTAACAACTCATTTGCACCAATACTTACAAGTAATTGTCGTAAATCATATTTGAATTCAACATTGTGATTTATCTGGTTGGGTGATAAATCCCTAGCCGGTAAGTTTTTTGGCAATTTATCATAGCCGATTAAGCGTCCGACTTCCTCAACAATATCTTCGGCAATATGTATATCAGTTCGCCAAAATGGCGCTGTGATGATTAGATTGCCCTTATTGTTTTGGACGTCGAACTCAACTGCGCTAAGCGTACTGACCACAGCATCGTGTTCAAGCCTAAGTCCTAACCGGCTGTTAATAAATTCTGTACTTACTTCAACTTTAGGATTCGCATAGGCGTTTTGATTTAGGTCTACTAAGGAGGAGGCAACCTTACCACCCGAAAGTTTAGTAGCAAGAGCAACTGCTTGAGACAGCGCAGATAGATTCTGTCTTGGGCTCTGGCCTTTTGTGTACCTAGTTACTGCATCAGTAAATAAACCAAACTGCATTGCAGTCTTGCGTATGGTGTACATATCAAACGTAGCGCACTCAAATATGATTTTAGTCGTAGATTCATCTACCTCGGTTTCAACTCCACCCATCACCCCAGCCAGAGCCATCGGCTCGCCACCTGGATTGGCAATAACGATGTTATCATTGCTTAAGTTGATCGTTTTGCCATTTAAAAGTTTTAATGATTCACCATCGACAGCTAATCTAGATTCAAGCCCGGCTTTGCCTTTTGCTTTGACTTTATCGTAGTCAAATGCGTGCAACGGCTGACCCGTTAAATACATTACAAAGTTAGTTACATCAACTATGTTGTTTATCGGTTTAACACCTACCTTGGTGAGGATTGCTTGTAGCCAATATGGACTAGGTTCAACTTTAACGTCACTTAAGGCAATAGCTGTAAATCGACTTACAGCCTCGCCTGCCATATTTTGAACATTTAGCTCCAGCTGGTCGGAAACTGAGGGCTTTAGGTCGATGTCTGAAACATCTTTATACCATTGTGGACTAATAAATTGGTCACCGAAAATAGCGGTTAGCTCCCTCGAAAGACCAAGGGTACCAAATAGATCGGGTCGATGCGTAAACATTTTATTTTCTATATCAATAACAATGTCATCAAGCCCGTATAATTTTTTAATTGACTCACCAACTGCAGGCGGTTTACCAATATCTTGTTCGGTAATCTCAATTATTCCCTCATGCTCATCGCTTATTGCCAGCTCCGATGGGCTGGCTAGCATCCCGTAAGATATCTTGCCCCGTATTTCGCGGGCACTTATTGTAAATTTATCCTTGTCCCAGCTACTTGGAACTACAGTTTTTGGTCGAATCCAAGCGGTGAATATATCTGCTCTGGCATTTGGACCACCACAGACAACTTGGACTAAGCCATCTGCGTCCCTTTCAACACCATCAGCTATTTTGCCATCGTCAATCCAACATATTTTTAGCTTGTCAGCGTCAGGATGTGGCTGACATTTAACAATTTTTACAACCAGGATATCATCATATCGGACCGAGTAATCTATAACCTCATCAACTGCGCCAAGCTGTGAACCGATTTTTTGGATAGTCTGATTTACATCCTTAAACAGATCAGTTGTGGTAAATTGTTGTGCCCAACGTAAGCTTAGTTTCATGATATCGGACCTACTTAAATTGCCTTAAAAAATTAAGATTACCGGAATGAAAATGTCGCACATCTTCAATACCGTATTTCATCATAACTAACCGGTCTATGCCACCACCCCAAGCAAAACCGCTATAAGCTATTGGGTCAATTCCGGCTTCTTTTAAGACATTTGGATGAATCAGCCCGCAACCCAATATTTCTATCCAGCCGGTTTGGCTACAAATATGGCAACCTGTTTTTTTACAAAATGGGCAACTCATTGCAAACTCAAAACTAGGCTCGGTAAAAGGGAAGTAAAATGGCTGAGTTTTTACTTCTAAATCTTGTTGGTAATAAGATTCTAAAAAAATTTTTAGGGTCGATATTAAGTGCCCGGCATTTACACCTCTATCGACATACACACCCTCAAGTTGATAAAAAGTATGCTCATGTCGAGCGTCTAGGTCTTCGTTCCTAAAAACTCTCCCAGGTATAGCTACGGCTATAGCCTGACCATTATCCAAATTTGAACCAAACTGCCTTAAGACACGGTTTTGCATGGTGGATGTATGCGCCGGAGCAATGTAGCCATCTTCAGTAATAAATGTATCGTAATCGTATCTGGCTGGATGATCCTTTGGAAAATTTAAGCTAGTAAACATATGATAGTCGTCATCAATCTCACGTGACTCGATAGTCGTAAAGCCCATTGATTCTAAAATATCAGTTAGTTTTTTGAGTTCCTTCATTAATGGATGTAAGCTACCGGGATTTTGTGTTGTTACTGATAATCGCTCGTCAGATGACAAGTTAACACCAAAAGGTGCACTGACGTCGATTGCCTGAACTTCATAGCTTGAATCTTCGTGATCTGCGACCATTTGCTCAAGCTCTTGTTTTAATTGATTTATAGCCTGACCATACTCAGCCCTATCGTGAGGCTCAATATTTTTTATACCCTCATACAATGCTCTTAACTCAACCGCTCTTAATATTGCCCGCTTATCTTCAAGCTCATCAAATCGTTGTTTAAGAGTCTCGGCGACCCTCGCAACCTCGTTAAACGTTTGCGCCATAATTATTTAAAAGTATAACAGATATGAATTTGGTTTATAATACATCTATGGCTGATTTCAGTTTTGATATTGTCTCCGATTGGGATAAGGCCGAGCTAAATAATGTTTTTGATCAAGCTCAGCGCGAGATAGCAAACCGCTATGATTTTAAAGGTACCCCTGCCCAACTTGAATGGCTCAATGACGAAAAGTCAGGTCTGCTTATAAGTGGGAACAGCGATTGGCAAATTGACGCAATTATTGATATTTTCAGGAAAAAACTTGCCACTAGAGGCCAGAGTCAAAAATTACTTGATACATCTAAAGAGCCTAATCTTAACAGTCTAAAAACTTACAAAGAAGTTCCTTTTAAAAAAGGTCTCGATCATGAAAAAGCAAAAAAAATTACTACGTTAGTCAGGGATAAACACCCGAAAATTAAGGCACAGGTGCAAGGTCAAGAAATCAGAATAGTTAGTCCTAAAAAAGATGAGCTTCAATCAGTAATGCAACTTATAAAACAACAAGATTTTGACTTTCCGATTAGCTTTACGAATTTTCGGTAATTATCTTTAGCTCCGGTATCTCTTGGACGCTAACACTAAGTAGGGTATCAATTACTCCATTTGCACAAATTTTTCGTGTCACATGTGGTGTATTAACTCTTAGATGCCGCAAGAATTCTTCGTCCCTGCCCTGCATCGACTGTTTAACTAATCTGTTTTTGATTTGCTTTTCGCCCTCTTCCAGCACCCAGTCTATATAACACGACGGATATATTACGCCCAGTTTTAAGGGGGTAAGCGGTTCAAGCTGATACACCTCGACTCCGCCTAGATAGCCTAGGCCTTTTTGTTGTGCATCATGCCACATAAGATCTCGAGTAAAACCCCAGTCCTCGAACTCGGCATCCTCCACAGACTCTTTGGTAATTTCTTGGCTCAAAAATTGACCCAAAATTTCAGTCGAACGCTTAACAACCTCTGCTCTCGATTGTAAATCCCTTGATGTAACAAAGTATTTTTGGATTAAATTCCCACTTTGCTCAGCAAAAAGACCATAGCTACATATTTGATTGCAAATAATAGTTGAAGGCGGGACCGCTTGATAGTTTTCTAAAGACAAGCCCTCATACATTTTTAATTTATCCCCAGTGGTCAGCTCTACATAACTGTTATAGCAGAACTGATCTGATTGTTTACGTCCATACTGCATTTGTAAAAGTTTAACATATATTTTTTAATAATACCTCCCCCTGCTGATATACTCATAAGCATAATGAGTGACTATGAAGCTTTGACTCAAAAGGCATGGGATATTTTAGAGACTAATGATCAGGGTGCATTTACAATTCCGGCTATGGGCTTATACCCTCACCAATGGCTGTGGGATAGCTGTTTTATAGCAATTGGCCTTAGACATAAAGATATTGATAGAGCCAAGGCCGAAGTTTTAAGCTTGCTCAGGGGGCAGTGGTCAAATGGTATGGTTCCAAACATTATTTTCAACTCCGCTCCTCATTTTCGAACTGAAAGGCAGTTTTGGCGTAGCCACGTTAGCCCTTTTGCGCCATCAGATATATCAACAAGCGGTGTGACCCAACCGCCTTTGATTGCTGAAGCGGTTTTTAGAATTGGTCAGGTAATGTCGTCGGGCGAAAAACGTTCGTGGTATCAGAGTGTCTACCCGGCTCTTGTTAAATATCATAAGTGGCTTTATAAAGAACGAGATCCGCAAAATTTAGGCCTAGTTTTATGTATACATCCTTATGAATCGGGTATGGATAATAGCCCCCCATGGATTGAATCGCTTAATAATGGGGCAATACCTCGCTGGATTGGTGCAATGGAAGCAGTTAAGCTTGAACGTTTAGCCAACGTATTCAGGCGCGATACCAAACGTATTCCACCCGGCCAACGCATGAATACATTCGAAGCATTAGCCTACATGATGGCTGTTTTAAAATTGAGGCGCAAAAATTACGATATAAACAAAATACTAGCAAATCCTAAGTTAATAAATTATGACTTGGCATTTAACTGTATTTTTTATAGATCAAACCAAATCCTTGAAAAAATCGCTAAAGATATCGGCAGGCAACTACCTAAAAACCTGCAAGAAAAAATAACTCTCTCAAGCGAATCACTTGATGAGCTTTGGGATGCATCTCGCGCAGAGTACTTTTCAAAGAGCTACCCTAACAACTTGCTAATTAAGCAGTCCTCAGTTGCTCACCTGCTTAGCCTATATAGCGGTAGCATAACCCAAGAACGTGCCAAAGATATTGTTTTAGAATTAAAAAATCCAGCTAGTTATTGGTTAAAGTTCCCTTTGCCGAGCGTACCTGCACACTCTAAGTATTTCAATCCAATTAAGTATTGGCAGGGGCCTTCTTGGATTAATATCAACTGGTTGATTATTGACGGACTTAAGCGATACGGTTATGAAAGCGAAGCCCAGGAGCTAAAAAATAGAACACTTAAGTTAATTGAAAAATCCAGCTTTTATGAGTACTTTAATCCTAAAAATGGTGAGCCAGAAGGGGCTGAAGGCTTTAGTTGGACACCTGCTTTATTGATTGATTTACTCAATGATAATTAGTCGTCATTATGGGGTTTATCTAGGACTAGGTTTTCAATAACTGGCTCACTGCCAGCAATTTTTACTATGTCTTTATCGATTTTTCCAAGTTCTTTTGAGGCGTTATTATAATGACCAACTGTCGTACCAAGCGAATTACCTAATCGTTTAAAATATCCGTCATAGTTTACTAAGTGGCGAGTCAACTGTTCTACATTTTTACGAATAATTTCAGTATCTTTTTGGATTTCAATGGAGCGTAAGCCCTGAACGATTACTTGCAACATTGCCGAAATGGTACTCGGCCCTACGATAGTAACTTTTTTATCAATTGCGGCATATTGCATTAAATCCCTGCCATTGACCCCGCCAGTTCCAACTTTGTTAGCCAAAAGGTCATAAAAAATTGCCTCACTTGGTATAAACATTAACGCTTGTTCGAGCGTACCCTTTCTGGGTTGAATGTATTTGGCTGTTTCATCAATACGTTTTTTTAGATCTTCTTTGAATTGCTTTTCTAGGATTACTCTTTTTTCGGCTGATTTTTCTTCAACAAGTCGGTTGTAATTTTCTAAAGAAAATTTACTATCGATTGGCAGGAGCTTATCGTCTAGCTTGATGACGGCATCAACAACTGTGCCTTCGGATAACTTATACTGTAGCTCGTAGGCACTCGGCGGTAAAAGGTTTTGAAGAATCTGTTCTAGATAAAACTCCCCTAATACCCCACGCTGTTTAGGGTTTTGAAGTACATTTTGGAGCGACTTAAGCTCGTCGGCAACGTTAACAACTTGTCTATTTGTTTCATCTAACTTTGTAAGTCGTTCTGTTACATCCTTGATAATTTTTGCGCTAGATGCAAATTGTTGAGCCATCTGCTTGTTGCTTGCGCCAAGCTGTTGGTTTAGCTGACTTTGCAATCCGTCTTTTAACTGATTAACAGATTTATTCAGTTCGGTTATATCACTTTTTATCATTATATTTGACTGATCTGATGAGCTAGGTCTTTTAACTAGTAAAAACACTACTAGGCCAATTAAAACCAATACGCTTATACCTAAAACCCCTAGTGCAATTTCCATATCTATGTATTGTATCAGTCAAGTCTTAAGAAAATAAAGGTATATCGTTTTGCAACATTGTCGCAATTCGTTATACTGGCTGTATGGACATAGGTGTTTTACATGATTCATTAAGACATTCAGGCTACTCATTAACAAAAGCCCGTCGAGTTGTATTTATGGTGTTAAAAGGTAGTGAGCCTCAAACAATGTCTGAGATTGTCAAAAAAGCTGATACTATCGACAGAGCTAGCGTTTACCGTACAATATTACTTTTTGAACAGTTAGGGATAGTTCACAAAATAAATATTGGCTGGAAATATAAAATAGAACTTACTGATTTGTTTCACGAGCACCACCATCATCTTAATTGTAAAAATTGTGGTTTGATTATTCCCCTACCGAGCGATCAAGTGCTTGAACAGCGAATTAACTCGGTTGCCAAAAATAATGGCTTTACACCCGCAGATCACCAGCTCGAAATTACAGGCACTTGCGCAAATTGTAATTCGTGATTTTATTTTTATGCTTAAACCCTGTAAGCTATAAGCAGTAAAATTATGGCAAAGAAATTTACAGACAAAGAGCTAAGAGAAATTGGTCAAATGGTTGTTGATATTCATCAACTTGGCTATGTAAGCAAAGGTCAAATGATGTTTTATTCCTTTTTAAAAGGCTTAGCGACAGGTTTTGGAATATTTTTAGGTGGTACTGTACTTATCGCACTACTTTTATGGATACTTGGCTTTTTTGAAAATGTGCCACTATTACAAGATTTTATAGATAGTATCCAAGAAACCATAGAATCTTCGTCTACAACCTCGAAGTTTTAAAAATTACTAGCAAAAAGTGCTATATTAATAACGTATATGCTTTTTAGGCGGCGGTTTTAATATATGGCAAAGAAAAAGGATAACACCCCCAAATACCTAGCAATTGCTGGTGCGATTATCCTGTTCTTGGCATCCTTCTATTACTTGATAAGTGACAATGTTTTTGCAGTTTTAAGCCCGGTTGGCCCAATAGCACTAGCGCAAAAAAATCTATTGCTGTTTGCCACCGGAATTATGCTGTTAGTGATAATACCTGTTTATATAATGGCCTTTTGGTTTGCCTATAAATACCGCGAAGGGAAAAAAAGCACCTACGAACCAAAGTGGGATTCCGATACTAAAGTCGAACTAACTTGGTGGGCAATACCCTTTGTGATTATTTTTATTCTAGGTATAGCCACCTACCAATCCAGCCATGCTCTAGATCCATTTAAGCCATTAGATTCATCTAGTAAAACACTAGAGATTCAAGTTGTGGCCCTTCAGTATAAATGGCTTTTTATATACCCCGAACAAAAAATTGCATCTGTAAACTTTGCACAAATACCTAAGGATAGACCTGTCAGCTTTACTATAACATCCGATGCTCCAATGAATTCATTCTGGGTACCCCAGCTTGGTGGCCAAATATATGCTATGCCCGGTATGAGCACAAAGCTTAATTTACAAGCCGACGAGGTCGGAGACTATAGAGGTGTCTCAGCCAACCTAAGTGGCGAGGGTTTTGCCGGAATGGACTTTGTAATAAGAGCTTCAAATGAAGTTGAATTTTTGCAATGGACGACTAAAGCTAAACTCGAGCGCAACAATTTAGACGAAAAAAGTTATACCCAACTAGCACAGCCTTCCTCAAATAATTCGGTATCATATTTTAGGCTAAGCGACGCCCATCTTTATGATAAGATAATCATGAATTACATGATGCCAACTGCATCAGAACAACACTGGGGGCACGGGGAATAATTATGAGGTTAAAAAGTTGAACTTACTAGGAAGATTAACACCTGACGCCTTGCCTCACGACCCAATTGTGATGGGCGGTGCAATTATGATGGGTCTTTCAGGGTTATTAGTCCTTGCACTACTAACTTATTTTAAAAAATGGAAGTGGCTATATAAAGAGTGGCTAACCACTCAAGACCCAAAAAAAATTGGTGTGATGTATATAGTCGTAGCACTAGTTATGCTTCTGAGGGGATTTTCCGATGCTCTCATGATTAGAGCTCAGCAAGCGGTAGCTTCAGGAAACGATGGTTTTTTGCAAGCAGATCATTATCAACAAATTTTTACAGCCCATGGAACAATTATGATTTTCTTTGTGGCAATGGGGCTGATGTTTGGATTAATAAACTGGATTGTGCCATTACAAATTGGCTCACGCGATGTAGCTTTTCCTTTTTTAAACTCATTAAGTTTTTGGCTGTTCGTATCTGGCGCAATGTTAGCAAACCTATCTCTAGTAATTGGCGAATTCGCGGCAGCCGGGTGGCTTGCTTATCCACCGCTTTCTGGCATTAAGTTTAGCCCAGGCGTTGGAGTTGACTACTGGATTTGGTCATTGCAAATAGCTGGTATTGGTAGCTTGCTAGCAGGAATTAATTTTATAATCACTATACTAAAAATGCGTCGCCCGGGCATGAACTTAATGAAAATGCCTGTTTTTGTGTGGAGCGTATTAGGTAGTATGACGCTAGTGGTATTCGCTTTCCCAGTTCTAACAGCAACCCTGACGCTTTTGGCATTAGACAGAGCACTTGGAATGCACTTTTTCACTGCCGATTTTGGCGGTAACCCGATGATGTATATAAATCTTATTTGGGCCTGGGGGCACCCCGAAGTTTACGTTCTAATTTTACCAGCGTTCGGAATTTTTTCAGAAGTAGTTGCGACTTTTTCGCGAAAAAGTTTATTTGGATATAAGTCTATGGTATGGGCAATAATTGCAATCACTGTGCTTTCTTACTTGGTTTGGGCACATCACTTCTTTACTATGGGCGCCGGTGCCAATGTCAACGCCTTCTTCGGAATAATGACTATGATTATTGCCATACCAACAGGTGTAAAAGTCTTTAACTGGTTATTTACAATGTATAAGGGTCGTATTAAATTTTCGACGCCAATGCTATGGTTTATGGGATTTGTGACAACTTTCGCTATTGGTGGTATGACTGGGGTTCTTTTGGCTATTCCGGCTATCGATTTTCAGGTACACAATAGCTTGTTCTTAGTTGCACATTTTCACAACATGATTATTGGTGGCGTAGTGTTTGGTTATTTTGCCGGATTAATCTATTGGTTCCCCAAAATTTTTGGTTTTAAACTCAATGAGCGACTTGGCAAATACGCTTTTTGGAACTGGCTAATTGGCTTTATCCTGGCATTTGGCCCGTTGTACATCTTGGGAATAATGGGTGCAACACGTCGTTTAAACACTTATGACTCTTCCCTTGGTTGGCAAGAACTATTCATTGTGTCTGCAATTGGCGTTATGTTAATTGGCGTCGGCGTAGCACTCCAGGTTGCTCAATTGGGATACAGTGTTTATAAAAGAAAAGACAACCTTGATTTAAGTGGCGACCCATGGAATGGCCGAACACTAGAATGGTCAACAAGCTCACCACCGCCTTTTTATAACTTTGCTACCCTTGCACCGGTTAACTCAAAAGATGCATTTTGGGCTCAAAAACAATCTAAAAAACCCAAAGCCGATGCTGAATACCAATCGTTTAAACTACCTAAAAACACACCGGCTGGTCTAATCACTGCCTCATTTGGTTTTATTTGCTGCTTTGCGATAATTTGGCACATTTGGTGGCTAGCGATTATTGGTCTTTTTGGAATTATCGCCACAATAATTATAAGAGCAAACTCACTCGATACAGAATATACAGTAACTAAAGCTCAGATAAAAAAACTTGAAAGTAAGGGTGTCTAATATGGCTAGTAACGAGCTATTGGCTGAAAATTCAGAGCAAGAAAATGATTCAAAAACGATTTTAGGTTTTTGGCTGTATTTAATGACCGACTGTTTGGTTTTTGCCAGTTTGTTTGCTACTTTTATAGTTTTAAGAAATAACACGTTTGGTGGCCCTGGTGCTAGTGATTTATTTAGCATGCCTTATGTTCTTGTCGAGACATTGGTGCTACTTACCAGTAGCTTCACTGCTGGTCTGGCAATGCTCAGTTTAAGAATCAAAGATAAAAAGGCCGTTTTAAAGTGGCTACTGATTACATTTATGCTTGGGTTGGTTTTTTTGGGCATGGAGATTAATGAATTTACTAGTCTTTACAACGAAGGGCACAGTTGGCGAGCAAGTGGATTTTTATCGGCTTTTTTTACATTAGTTGGCACTCACGGTCTGCATATAAGCGCAGGACTAATTTGGCTAGCGGTTTTGTTTTTCCAAATTACTAAATATGGCCTTAAATCGCCAATCAGTAAGCGCTTAATGATGTTTAGTATGTTCTGGCACTTTTTGGATATTGTTTGGATTTTTATATTTACAATCGTGTTTTTGATGGGAGTAGCTAATGTCTAACGTAGATTCAAAACGCCCAGCCACAGCTAATCCGCAAAAATATACTACCGGCTTTATACTATCGGTTATTTTAACCTTAGTCCCTTTTTGGATAGTTATGCAAGACCTAGCTGAAGGCTGGACTCTTGTACTTTTACTGATGATGTTTGCAGTAGCTCAACTCTTTATACAGCTAGTATACTTTCTGCATTTGGGTGACGAACAAAAACCCAAATGGCAACAGACTTCTTTTGTATTTGCAATGTTCTTTGTTGTCGTTTTAGTTATTGGCTCGATCTGGATCATGTACGAACTTGATTATAATGCTCACCCGATGAACCAAAATCCACAAGAGCTTGAAAACACTTTAATTAACGATGAAAATTACAAACGTTAAGTTTATCTGGAACATTATTTGAGAACCTACTATTTACTAACTAAACCTGGAATAATTTTTGGCAATTTACTTGCAACTGCTGGAGCGTTTTTATTAGCATCTGAGGATAATGTTGATTTTTGGCTTTACCTAGCAACTCTTTTTGGACTGGGATTAGTTATCGCCTCAGCCTGCGTCTTTAACAACTACATTGATCGTGATATTGATAAAAAAATGCCCCGAACAAAAAACCGAGCTCTCGCCCAGGGAGCAATAGCATTCAATAAAGCTATCTACTTCGGCTTGGTTTTAGGTGTCATTGGCGTAGTAATACTAGCAATTTTTACTAATTGGGTGGCAACGCTAGTCGCAATTTTTGGTTTTTTTATGTATGTAGTCGTTTATTCAATAGCCAAACGAAAAAGCCAGTACGGCACTTTAGTTGGTAGCATTTCAGGAGCAGTCCCACCAGTTGTAGGCTACTGCGCGGTATCAGGCCAAGTCGATGCTGGTGCAGTGTTGCTATTTTTTGTATTAGTATTTTGGCAGATGCCCCATTTTTACTCAATTGCCATGTATAAAAAGCGCGACTACAAATTAGCTGGTATCCCGGTATTGCCGGTTGTAAAAGGAAACGATGTAACTAAGCGTCACATTCTGTTGTACATTATAGGTTATTTACTGGCAGTTTTATTGCTAATGGTCTACGGCATAACTGGATTAACCTATCTTATGGTAGTTAGCGCTTTTGGGCTATATTGGCTATGGGTGGCAATTTCTGGATTCGATACAAGAAATGACGTAGCCTGGGCACGTAAAATGTTCAGAGTTTCGTTATTCGTTTTAGTGTCTTTTTGTGTAATGATTGCCATAGAAGGTGTAGTATAATTAGCTTATGTTTTTAACGCTACACATCTTAGCAGCGTTCATGGGCTTAGTAAGCACCGCTTTTTGCTATATCAGCCCAAGTCAGCATAAATTGTATTTAAGTTATGCTTTACTAGGCTCAACTCTAATAAGTGGCATTGCACTAGTTACATCGACTAATGCTCATTTAGTTTCGGCTTGTTTTAGCGGACTTGCATATCTTAGCGTCGTATCGGTAGGTATTTATCTATCTAAATTAAAGCTACAAAAACAAAAAGATAAGTAATGTCCTTAGCCTGCGACCATTGCCTCTTTAGCATCAACCTTGTGGTTTTTAACAAGAACTAGCACAGCTACTGCGCCCAAGAGAGCCAATGCAATTCCAACCTTTAATGCTGCCGAGTAGCCATTGATTTGGGCCTCAGCCGGGTTAATTCCATTTGATACATCAGACTTTAAAGTCGTAAAAGCAACCGCTGATAATATACCAAGCCCTAACGCGCCACCAACTTGTTGCGAGGTGTTTAGTACTCCAGATGCAAGCCCCGAAAAGTGTTTGGGCACACCTGAAGTTGCAGCCAAAGTTCCAGACAAAAATGTTAAGCCCATACCTACGGCACAAATTGCAAGACCCGGAAAGACATTATGCCAGTAGTCACCGCCCACCTCCATTGTTGCGCTTAGTACATAAAGACCCAATGCTAAAACTATTGGGCCAGCTAGCATAGGTGGCTTATAGCCAATCTTGCCTACTAAGTTAGACATGATTGCCGAGGTTGCTCCAATAATTATTGTCACCGGCAAAAATGAAAGACCGGTTTTTACTGGCGAGTAGCCCAGGACCTGTTGAATATATAGTGTCAAAAAGAAAAACATCGAAAATAACGTACATGCAATTGCTAAAAATGCCAAGTTTCCGCCAAGCACATTTCGGATCTTAAATATCTTTAGTGGCATTAGCGGTTGATCTACTCGTTTTTCGTTCCATATAAAGGCTACCAAAAGTATTAATCCGGCGAATATAAAGCTCCAAACGCTTACTGATCCCCAGCCATATTCTGGAGCCTTGGAGAGCCCATACACGAGTGTCATCAAACCACCTGTGGCCAAAATAGCCCCAACCGTATCTAGTTTTAGTTTTTTGTTTTCTTCTCCAATATGATGTGGCAACATTCTTAGTGATGCAAAAACAACCAATATACCGACCGGTACATTTACAATAAAATTCCAGCGCCAATTCAAATATTGAGTAAGTATACCGCCTAGTAGTACGCCGGCAGCTGCACCACCGGCGGCTACACCCGCCCAAACACCCATAGCCCTGTTGCGCTCTTCACCTTCCTTAAACTCACTCAAAACAATCGATAGTGCCGCTGGCGACATTATGGCAGCTGCAAGGCCTTGTGCCGCTCTAGCTATAATCAGTTGTGACTCTGTCTCAGCCAGTCCACAAAGCAGAGACATTAAGGTAAAGGCTGCTGTACCAGCTATAAAAACCTTGCGCCTGCCGTACAAGTCCGAAGCTCGTCCACCTAAAAGTAAAAATCCACCAAAAGTTAAAGTATACGCCGTTACAACCCACTGTAGGTTATTTTCAGCAAAGTTTAAGTCAACTGCAATTGATGGCAAGGCAACATTTACTATTGCCACGTCTAAAACTACCATAAATTGAGCTAACGCCAACAAGGCAAGAATCGCCCATTTGTTTTCAGAATGTTTGCTCAATTTTTTTGCCATAAATTATACTCCCAAATAATACTTAACTTGTTAATCATTTTAGCACTGCTCTATTTTATTGCAATACTTTTATTTAGATTTGTTATTATCTACTGCTTTTTTAACAAAAATAATAGGCAGCAGAAGGTTGGCTAAAAGTGTTACGAGCCATACAATAAATGTCGCAGCCAGCAACGAATCAATTCCATTAATAGTGAGTCCATCAGATAGCACATTGGTCAAAGCCAAACCCACAAACGTGGTTACAAGCGCTACCCCACCAGCTAAAGCCGGTACATGCTGTAGCGATACTTTAATTAAAAGCGGACCTGCCAGTACTTCGATACCCGTGAATATTAATACTGCCCCTAAGCCAGATACAAAATCGATACTAAAGCCATCGAGTAATAGCGATGCGCTATAAAGTCCGATTGCATTTGCCAGCAGGTGAATGCCAGCTGAGATTAACAACCTAATCATAATCTAATGATACTCTACAAATTTAAAAATCCAACAAAAAACGCTACCGAAGTAGCGTTCTTTGTTCGCTTGTTAGCTTCCCGAAGGTTGCTAGTTCGCTAATTCACCTCACGATGAACTGTCTATAGTTTATAGCTATTAAAAGCAGTATGCAAATGCTTAAGTTTAAAAATATGTTGTAGAATTTTCTACTAAATAACATCTTAATATTGTGGTTATAGATGCAAAACAGCTAAAAGTTCATCGACAGATGCATCAAGTGTAAAATCTGCTTTGGCAGTGGAGCGCTCTTTTTTTGTAGCCTGGCCTAATGCTACTGCCTGCTTAATGCCTGATTTTAAGGTCTTTGGGCTACGTGGCTCAACCAAAGTTAGAAGCCCACAATTGGTTTCGGGCAGTCCGCCAATATTGCTTGCAACTACTCTGCAGCCAGCATGCTGAGCTTCAACGGAGAGCATACCAAATGGTTCAGCGTAAACCGACGGCATAAGTAAAATATCACTGTGAGCGAGCAACCTAGCCATATCTGAAACTGATTTTTGGGGTAAAACTAATCTAGCGTAGGGGTAGTTTTTAAGCATTCTTGCAATCGTTACTCCAACTTCAGCGTGTTGACCAGCAGTTACAATACTTACAGTAAATCCGTTTTTTTGCATTTCTTTTTGGTGCATCATTTCTAGTAATGTATATATGCCTTTATCGGGGTGCAGTCGACCAGCAAACAGGATTCGTGTCCTTTTGGCGGGTTTTGATCTTTTTATATTGCCAAAAATTGGATCAGCAAATGGTAAAACGATTTTAATTTGGCTATACGGAATTTGTAAAAAAAGTGCCCATTGTTGACCACTAAATATGCTTGTAGCGATAATGGTCTTGTTTTTAACATCTGCCTTTAGCTGTCTCCGCTCCTCTGATTTTGGAGTTACACAGTGCAATATAATTGCTGATTTGTTTCTTGTTGATACATCATACGCTCTATTTATAAACACCACTGTACCAGTTAGGTCACTTATTCCAGATGCTGTTTTTAAGGATAAAAATGGGATGTCCTTAAAATCTTGCCTGCCGTCATTATTACCATGTCCGATTGTGACGACTTGGGCGTTTATGCCACGTCTTAATAGCTCGCGGACTTGGCCGGCTGTATAAGTTTCGGATCCACCAGTTCCTGCCAGCATTGGCGTACCAGGTGGCCAAATAAATGAAATCAAAATTTACTCCTTAGTTGATTTTATCTGCCAAGATATTAAGAATGCAGATTTGCTAAAAGAGTTTTCTTAAAAAGTATTAGGCTTTGGTAAGCATAATTATACCATAAAAGATGAATTATTTATAGCTTAGTTGATTTAACATCTTAATCTGAAAGTTTGTTATAGGCTTGTTCTATGATTTTTTGGGAAATTGTTAACAAAGCAATTATGATTAGCAGCCCAATAAACCCACTGATTTGAACCGACTCTGGGAACAAAAGCTCGATAACCCATAAAAATACAAATTTTGATAAAAACAGTACCAACCAGACCCCAAAAACAAGTGCTGATTTGTTAAAGAATCCGTCCTTATTCTTAAAAAAGCCTGCAACCTTGCCTTTAACTATAAATGTAAAGTAAGTTAAAACCTGCATTACAACTGCCACTAAAAATATTACTGAGTACGAACTGATGTACAAAATGTCGCTATAATCGTTAAAAAAACCAAGTACTACCGTGTACAACAATATGCCCAAAACCATCTCTTGAAATATTTGTTGCTTTTTACTTTGATCTTTTAACATCTAACCCTCATCATACATTCACTTAAAAAATAACCCAATACTCAGTCAGTCTGCTTTATAGGGCGTTTTTTCTTTTCGTATTCAACTACTATATAAGTACCAAGACCGGCACCAACCGCGACAGGAATGATATATAAATAATTTGCAATTATGGCTATCACCTCTATAGCAATTGTTGTATATAGAATAAAAGTCACGATAGCCGAACGTATAGATTTGTGCTGAACCAAAGAAAAAGTTAAAGACGAATCCAGCACTTCAACAATCAAATAAAAAATAAATAATCCAAGTGCCACAATAAGACTAAAACTATCTAGCGCCTCAGAAGGTGAGAGTAGTTCTATATCCATAATTGCAGTATAGCAAAGCTGCACTATGTGGCTGAGCGTCTTGGTCTAGAACTTTAATTACAGGGGTAAATGGGACAAATGAGACACGAAACGGGTATGTCTCAATTTATAGAATTATTTCAGTTCCATCTGGAGCTTTGAGCGTCCTTTCGCTGCTTTTATCGGTAACCTTGCTACTTGTTTGCTTGGGCTTTAACTTCTTGCTCTTCATAACTAGCTTCTTCAGATCTTCTTCGCCCTCGTATGCTTTTACTCGGCCGTTTAAATAGCCGAGCCGATATGAGATGCCGTCGTTCATAAGTCGCCAATTGGTTTCCTCTAATGCGCTATCGACTAGCTTTTTCAATGTCTTTCTGCTGTCGTAATCGTTTCGGTCAGACTTGCTGTCAAGGCAGCTGAAGCCAACATACACGTCACGACCCATTTCGGGTTTATCTATATGAAACTCAATGTAGCCAGCTTTTTCGAGAGGTTCGGATAATAGTGGTATCAGTTCTGCAATCTTTGGCTTCTTCATCTCTTTTACGGCATCATAGATGTGCTTGTTATCTTGCTTTTCCTTCATCTCCATGCCGAGCCGAGCCATATCCTCAAAACCTTGCCTAATAGCAAACAAGTGATCCCGAAATTCTTTGTCGTGCAGACAGTAGTGGGCACGGTCTTTTTCGAAGTCTGGATCGGGTTTTTCTTCCTTAGTACCAATATCTAACTTTTCTTTGAAGCTGTGCTTACAATTGGGGCAACTGTACATAATGGTTATGAATTTCTTGGAGCTAGTTGTTTTATGGGTGACTTCAGTGCTGCATTTTGGACATAGCGTTGGTTTGGTTTTCCAGGCGGTGCCGTCTTCCCAGAATGCGCTGTTTTTATCGCAGTTCGGGCACTTCAGCATAAATAACACTTCTTCAGGATCGTCGTACTTAGAATTTTCTCGTCGATGCATGAGTGACTTGTCTATAATTCGTAGGCCCTGCTTTTTGCAGTGGCTACATAGTGGTTCTTCATGCAGTCGTGCAGCGACAATTTGGTTGTCTTTTGACTCATCACGAGCAATCCATTCGGCGATCTGCTGCTCGCGTTTTTCGTAGCGCCGGAGTAGTTCGTTCCCAATGGTTTGCATATAAAAAATGTTTAGCAGGAAAGCGTTGCCCGGACGATCGATCTTTTCGCCCTTGGGCAGCTTTTCCTTAAATTCATCGTGGAATTTATCGTAGTAGCCGATGTGATCACGGGCATAATCAACCGTTAATCGGTCGTACAGATCTTCGTAATACTGGCGTTCTTTAAGATGTGTGTACACATCTGTATTTTACTCTGAAACAACAACACCTGGACTAGTTTTGCCGTATTTTAGGTTAAGTTTTTCGATAGATCGTTCCTTCTTGGCAGCGATATCTTCAATCTCTTGACGTCCAAACCCAGACTCCAGCATATTACGATGCGCTAAATCCGTTCTCTTCAACTTGAGTTTGTCATTATATTCGTCTTCAACATCCATCAATTCAAGCTCATACATACGGTCACTTGCTTGCTTCTTGGCTCTAATTGCAGCACGCTTTTTGGTTGCTTCGATCTGTAGCGCCCTAGAGTAAGCAATTGGGGCACTCGAGTTGCCATGAGTACGGGCAAAGCTATCAGACTTCTGCTTAAAGTCTTCATCGATTTGGCGAATTTCTTGTGCAAACTCAGCATCTGTCACTATATCGACAGGATTTGTGTTACTTAATTTCGGTTGGTTATTCATTATCTTCTTTATGTCGGCGATTTCGGCTTGTATGTCGGGCAAAAATTCCTGTAGCTCTATCTTCGCATGGTGTGAACCCGCATATTCCTTGAGGTATTCTTCTTGTGAACCCCGATAAAAACAAAATAAGCCAATAGTCTCTATAAATACGTAGAGATCCTCTGCATTACTTTCATCCGACTTGATGTGGCGAAAGCCTATAGCCATGGACCTGTTTTTTGTTGATTTAGGGAACGAAAGATTAACCTGAATTTTTTGGTGAGTTTTGCGCGCTACATTGACACCGTATGTGTTAATTAAACGCTCTACAGCACCACCCCAAGGACTGAGACTTCCTTCTTGAGCAGCATCGGTTATTATCTTTAACTTGTCGTAAGCTGACGGATCTTCATGAATTTTAACTCTCTTGTCAGCTCTGATTTTCTCGTCAAAATTATCTATCATAACGCCTATACCTTCACCACCTGGATCACTGTTCCACTAATCAGGCCATCCCAGTTATCGTCTGGGCTAACAATTATTGGCTGATAATCAGTTTTTGACTCGGATTTTAGGACGATTACTCCGTCATTTGGCTTAAAAAATATCTGCTTGATGTTGGCCATATCATCTCGTACTACAACTACGCGCTCTCCATCGCGAGGCGTAATTTTGGAGCGGTCAACAACAACAAAGTCTCCATCATCGATGGCTTGCCCCATGATTTTGGTGTCGTTCATTGAATCGCCGCTAGCGCGCAGGGCGAATATATCGTTGTAGTTCCGTGATTTTAGCAACTGTGGGGATATTTCAAGGTATCCTTCAATTTTATCGTCTGCAAATATTGTTGCAGGTCCACAGTTCGCACTACCCACAATAGGGATCTTAATAAGGTTAAGTGTATTTTTGGCTATCCTATCTGATGTCTTGCGGACAACAGGCCTAGATGACTCGGTAAGAATACCTTGTTTAATCAGTTGGTCTAAATGGTATTTGACGTTGGTTGGGTGAACGCGCGCTTCATCGTCAGCAGCTAGCTGCCGACCAATTTCTCTATAGCTCAGTCTTGATAGATCACGCATTTTAGCCAAGGTGACTAACTTCTCTTGTAGGGGGTGCATATGAACTAATACTAACATATGGTAAAAAATACCTCAACCTATCTATTGACGGGGTATACAAGGGTTGTTATTCTCTACATATAGTGCAAGCCTCAGCAAGAGAGACGCTAGAGACAAACACTTAAACAACAAGTTACTAACTAATAAAAGTGAGGGTAAAATGAGCTTAACAGTTCACACAAACCAGGGAGCATACCAATTTGATGGTCCGCACCCGACCACTGATCCACTCCAAGATCAATCTGGGGTATATGTAATATCAACTAACGCCGGTAGTCACCACAAGGTTATAGACGCAGGCGAGTCACACGCAGTCAAGACGCGTGTCGGCAGCCACGATCGTGCCCATTTATGGAAACAGCATATTATTGATGGCCTGTACGCTTCAGTCTACTACTGTGATGATGCAAGTCGAATGGCGCTTGAAAGCCTAGTGCGGGAAGCCCATAACCCACCCTGTGGGGTTCGTTAAAGTTGCGAGGTCTAATGATATGGATGCAAATAAGATTCTTCAGATCAAATTGGCCAGTGCTTTCAACTTAGGCAGCAGCATGTCAGCTATGAGCGGTGTTTTCGCCGCTCAGGCTACTGTCGCCAAAGTGCTGCAGCAGCAACTGGCTCCGATGCGACGCGCTTTTGAGGTTTTAAACGACCACGTGAAGCAGATAGCTAAGTCCTTTAAGGCTATCGTGGATAGAATTAAGGCTGTAGTTACAGCTGTTTTTAGTTGGCGACCACTAATCTATGTAGTACCGCCTTCAGAAGCACCGGTTAAGCGGCTAGATCGGCACTTAGTAGCGGATATAGATCCATACGGCCGGTTTATTTTCGGTAACAAAGTGTTACCTCGCCTTCATTCGCGAGGGTCACGAAGTGGTAGATTTCTCCATAAGCTATTGATGCATATTTCAGAAGTTGTCACCTACGAAGAAATCCAGGAACATATCGGATCTGGTGATCGCATAAAGGCTTTTAAAGATTTGAAATATAAACTCAAGCAAGAAGGCTACCAGCTAGATTATGTGTTGGTTCGTACTGAAGGCATAGCCTTAAATGGTATTATCGCCATCTAAATAACAGTAGTAGAGACCCTTAAGAGTCCTGCCGTAAAACGGTGGGATTCTTTTTAATTGAGCTCGTAAACGCAAACTAACAAGAAAGGAATTACGTTTATGAGTAACTTATCAATTCAACAGGTGAAAATCGGCAACCTAAAACCGTCCGAATATAACCCACGGTCGTGGAACGAAGACACTACCGAACAGTTAACAGAAAGCATTAAACGGTTCGGGTTGGTAGATCCAATACTAGTCAACGGTTCATCACAGCGCAAAAACATCGTAATTGGTGGGCATTTCCGTCTCAAGGTGGCTAAAGACCTGGGATTAACTGAAGTGCCAGTGGTGTATCTTGATATACCTGAGGAAGAAAAAGAGCGTGAGCTAAACCTCCGGCTCAACAAGAACCAAGGTGATTGGGACTGGGATTTGCTGTCCGAGTTTGATGAATCACTACTAGATGACATTGGCTTTAGTAGTGAGGAGCTAGACACCATCTTTGATATTGAAGTAGACGAGCCAGAAAACTTCGACCTTGAAAAAGAGCTCAAGAAGCTGGATATCAAGCAAGTTAAAGCCAAAAAGGGCGACGTATATAAGCTTGGTGATTCGCGACTGATGGTTGGTGACAGCACCATACCAGAGGATTTCGATAAGCTCATGAATGGCGAGCTGGCGGACATGACGTGTACGGATCCTCCGTACATCTTAGATTACCTGCATGCTAAGCGTGGCGGTAAGCCAACAACTGGTTTCGGTGCAAAAAAGAATCGCCGCTACCTTGAGACTGACGAACTGCCTGACAACTTTACAGAGCTATGGATGGCGAATGTAGCTAAGTATGCCAAGCCCGACTACAGCATTATTGTCTATGAAAACTGGAAGAACCTCCGTGTTATATGGGCTGAGATGGAAAAATACTGGAAGGTCAAAAATATGATCGTCTGGCACTTGCCGAATCGTCACCAGGGTTTTAGTGCCAAATATAAGTTCTTTAGTAAGCATGACATCGCTATGGTTGGGGGTAGCGGCACAGTACCGTACAACCACGATATAGAAACTGATGGTTTGCAAGAGGAGTACGAAACTGCACTGTACGCCATTAGCGGTAAACCCCAATGGGAGGGCTACAAAGGTGGTAAGAAGTACCAGCCGACTGACTTTATTGAATTTCAGGCCAGTGACGAGAAACACTCAGGGCAAGGTGTTATATTCGGCACTAAACCACTAGAGATCTTAATACCTTACATCAAAGTACTTACAAAGCGTGGCGACCTAGTGGTTGAGCCCTTCTGTGGTAGCGGATCGACATTAATTGCTAGCACCAAGCTAAAGCGCCGCTGTTACATCATGGAGAAATCTCCAGTATATGCCGAGGTGGCTTTGAAACGCTGGGAAAAGCTGACAGGCCAAAAGCGAGAGCTGCTGTCATGAGCCGGAATCAAGATAAAGACAAGGCAAAAGTACTCGCCAAGTTAAAACGTACGCCAATTGTGGAGGCTGCCTGCAAACAAGCAGGCATCCCTCGCAGTACCTTTTATCGCTGGCGTAAAGATGATGAAACGTTTGCCGATGCAGTAGACGAAGCTATTGATCAAAGTGCTGGGCTAATTAGCGACATGGCTGAAAGCCAGCTCATAAGCGCCATCAAAGATCAGAACATGACCGCAATCATGTTTTGGCTGAAGCATCACCGGCGTGCCTACCGCAACCGCGTAGAAGTTGACGCCAAGATTGAAGGCGTTCAACAAGGACTAACACCCGAGCAAACCGAGCTTGTATCACAAGCTCTGCGTTTAGCCGGACTAATTAAAGAAGAGGGAGACCAAGAAAATGGAACCAAATGAATTACAGGAGAAGTTATTTACAGATCGAGAGCTGCGTACAGCAGTTACTTCGCAGAGCCACGAGTGGTTTTTTTCGACATATTTTGCAGGCTATTTAACTCATGAAACAGCAGACTTGCACCGACAGCTCTTTGCCCTAACTGAAGATGAGAGCAATCCATTGTCAGTAGTCGTAGCGTTTCGGGGATCGGGCAAATCGACTATCATGACCATGAGCTACCCAATTTGGGCTGTGCTTGGTAGACAGCAGAAGAAATTTGTGCTAATTGCCAGCCAAACTCAGTATCAAGCAAGGGTTCACCTAATGAACATCAAGCGTGAGCTGGAAAGCAATGACCTACTCAAGAACGATATGGGTCCATTTGTAGAACAGCGTGAGGAGTGGGGTTCTACATCACTCTATATTCCTAAATACAATGCTCGCATAACGGCCATATCTACGGAGCAAAGTGTCCGTGGCATCCGTCACGGTCGCTATCGCCCTGATCTAATAATTGCCGATGACGTAGAAGATATGGCGTCTGTGAAGACCCGTGAAGGCCGTAACAAGACATTTGACTGGTATACCAGCGAGATAATCCCTGCGGGTGATACAAATACCAAGCGAATTGCAGTTGGTAACCTGCTACACGAAGATTCGCTGTTGATGCGACTTAAAGAGCGGATTGATAAACGCGAAGTTGATGGCAGCTACGATGAGTGGCCGATTATGCGTGGCAACAAAAGTCTTTGGCCTGGTAAGTATCCTGACAAAGCAGCACTAAACAAGCTAAGGCGGTCCATAGGCAACCCAATATCATGGGAGCGAGAGTACATGTTACGGATAATTCCAGACGAAGATCAGGTTATCGATTCAAAGTGGATTCAGTACTACGAAGAACTTCCAGAGCGCACCAAGAAAAATGAATATATCAATTCATTTGTGTCGGTTGACCTAGCAATATCCCAGTCCGATACCGCAGACAAGACAGCAATTGTGGTAATCCACCTCTTTGGCTATAAGACTGAGGATAGGCGCTACTACATCGATATTCAGTACGTAAACGAGCGCATAACACATCTCGATACGCTTAACCGAATAGAGCAGATCTACCAGGCACTTAACGCGGCAAGCAAAAAGGAGCCGATGGTGCTGGTAGAGTCGGTGCAATATCAGGCAGCGGTCACTGAGCAGCTACATAGCCGAGATATTAAAGCAAAAGGTGTAAAAGTACATACGGATAAACGCGCCAGACTACAGCTTGTTAGTGCTCTGTTTCAGATGGGTAAGGTTTATTTCCCCAAGGATAGAAGAATAGCACCAATGGTACAGCAGCTGGTTGGCTTTGGTGTCGAAAAGTACGACGACCTGGCAGACGCTTTGTCGATGGGTTTAAACTACATCCAGTCCAATGTCCGCTGGGAAGTGTCATTTGGCTGGGCTATGCATACCGCACATGGCTGGGAGCATCATGAATACTACGCAATAAAGTATTTAGATGAGCGGAAACGGAAATAGCTATGGTATTAAAACACATTAGTATTAGAAGTGTAGGTACAGCCGTGTTTGAAGTTAGTGCAGCCCTCAAACTGTCCGCGTACAGATTTTCTGATCACTAACTCTCCTGTTTTGCATACAGGACATACTTTGCGCTCACTGTTGGCTAGTTGTGGCTCAAGCTCAAACAAAAATTGCGAGGGTGTTTCAGGGTTTGCCAGAAGATAAGTGACTTCTTTTGCTCTAGTAATTGATACGTAGAAAAGTCTTCTTTCTTCAGAGTATTGGTAACCATCAGGATGCGCTAATAGAAGTTCAAGGACTGGGTCGTCATTTTGGGTTGCTGGCATTCCAGCAGCACCGTCGTTGCAGTTTAAAACAAACACCATGTCGCGTGTAAGACCTTTAGCTCTATGCATTGTTGAGTAGTACAATTCCAATGACTCAGAGCTTCCACGGTGCTGCCATGAGACCTTGATATCTTTAGTGTCGTTGTCTTCTTCTATGCTGAAAGCAGGATGGTTGGCAATTCTGTCTATGTCCCAGTTATAACGAGAAATGATCTGGATCTCTTTTTCTTTCAGGCGTTCAATTCCATGTGCATCAGCAAGCTCGCCTAGAATCTTGTTTAGAGTCATGCCATCGCGAATATCAACAACACGATCTTCGTATTTTGAATTACTAACAATACACTCGGATCGATTCTTAGATGTCAGTTCATCATTGATGTTGATGCTAATAGGCGTGTTTCTGGCAGGATCGAATAAGACATTCTTGGTAGATTGCTTAGGGTTTTTCTGTATAAAATCACCGCTAAGCTGTACCGTTGGGTCACCAAATCGATGTGTTTGCTCAATCATGCTCCGGTAAGTTTCACGGTCGAAAAACGATTCAAAGTCCTGGATAAGGGTAAGGTCGCTTCCTGTAAACCTGTATATTGATTGCCAGTCGTCTCCTACACAGAACAATCTTGCATTAGGGTTAGAGTCCAGCAGAGATTTCAATAGCGAGAATCTGCCAAATGATAAGTCTTGCACTTCATCTACGAGAATATAATCGAACTCGAAGGAACGTTCTGGGAGTTGCTGAATTTTCTTGGTAGCGAGTTTAATCATGTCTGCAAAATCTTGGAGATTATTTTCAGAAAGGTGATTTTGGTATGACTCATAAACTGGCTTAAATACTTCGTAGAATTTTTCAGTACGATCTCTCTGATAGTCACTCTCAATTGAGCTGATTCGTTGCTCCAGCTCTTCAAGGGATAGGGCACTATTTTTAAACAAGTTCAAGAAGGTATTACAGAGTTCTACAAAGGAGCGTATATCGTGTCGGTACGATTTATTTATAAGGGATGCAATTTCAGTTTCTTTTCTTCGTATTAGCTCAGCGCCAACACGTTTTAATTCTGCTTCAATGTGAGATAACAGTGTACCTTCGCGCCATTGATAGCTGAAAGACTCAATTAAAATTGTATTGTTTACTTCATGTGTATGCTTAGCCCAAGCTTTGCGTTTTACGTAAGTAGTAGGGTTACCATTCAAAGGGGAGACCTTGCCGCTTCTATCCATTCCCCAGTGTTCTAAATAAATCGGTTCATCAAATTCTTCAATTGTAAAATCAGGTCGATATTTTGTATCCATGTAGGGATACTGTTTTTCATATTCATATGGGACTTGATTAATAAACAAGAAGTTAGCTATGATTTGCTCTTCTTTCGATTTAACGTATTCACCTGCTAGGGCTGGGCGGGACTTATCGTATAGTTTCTTTTGCATGGACACACTTTGAAGTGTTTTTCTTAGGAACGATTTATTGAAATTGATAGCTTCTTTTTCATCCTTAATTTCTAATGGGTCGATTGGTGTAGTGTGGTAGTAAAGCAAATAGTCGTTGTACTTACGTGCAAAAGATTCGTCGTTCTCACGCATTTCCTTTACAGTCTTAGTAACAAAGCGCTTGATGGCATCATCTTGAAATAATTTCTTCTGCTTACCACTTGACTCCTTTAGAATCCAGTTTCCGAGTGAGTGAAATGTACGAACTCCATCTGAATCAAGTCCCAGGTCCTTCAATCTTTCTTTAAGCTCAATCGTCGTATTATTCGTAAATGAAATTGTGAGAACTTTAGATAGAGGAATCTTTAGTTCCTGGTGTATGTATTTTATCTTCGCTAGAAGACTCAAAGTTTTGCCACTACCAGCTGCTGCTAGTACGAGGTTTGCATCTTCACAGGCAACTACTGCTTCAATTTGCTGATAATCAAGTGAATTGCCTTCGATGGTGTATTTATTCTGTTTTTCCTTGTCAATAAACTCGCTATTATGAGACACGCGCACAGAAAGTTTTTTCTTAATGTATCGATAATTACGCATTACATTAACAGCGCTAGGCAATCTCAGCTTTACTAGTTCATTCGCTGCGATTTTAACTACTACAAAAAGGTTAAGACTTACACCGGAGTTAACAGATTTAATGTTCTCAAGCTGGTTTTTCGATATATAGATATTTGCATCGTATAGGTCCGACAAGTCTTTTTTGTATTTTGTGTAGGTTTTAGCAGATTCATTCATTTTTAATCGGTCCCAGTAACTTCACCAACCTATGCCACGTTATTTAATTCTGCCTGCAAGTTCGATAAACGCATTAATGTTTACTTCAATCTTTTCTAACAACTCAGCTGGCTCTAGCCCGTAGGTGTTTGGATGTTCATTCTGAGATAAAATGTGTACTTTCACAAAGTCGGATAATGCATCTACTTCACTCAACTGTGCTTCTAGCTTCGGCTTTGCGATATTTTGGTCTGAAATTATCACTATGTCATAGACAGCAGAATCAGATATTTCGTAAGTGCCACGCTCCTTAGTCGACCCATCTTTAAAGGTACATGATTTTGAACGTATGGCTTCAACTAACTCTTTGTCTTTCTCACATAAGCTACTTAGGCCATCACGATTCCAGCCCAAGTCCATCTTTAGGTCAAAGAATGCAGTAATTTTGCCATTTCGCACAACTGTAATATCCGGATAAAAAGTAGATTTAGTGCCTACGATAAAAACTGGTTGATCAACTAAAATTTTATCTATTTCTTTATCGTTCAGTATCAGATAGCTCGCAAATAAATCTTCGACGACTGATGAGATTGAGTGTGATCTGCCTCTACTAATTTTGGAGTCGGCATACTTGGATACTCGAGCGTCTTGATAGAGGCGAATGATTCTTTCAAGAAACCCTTCAGGACTCATATCTTAGTGACTCTCACTAATTAGCTTTACATCTTCAGTGTCAAGGTTATACAACTCATACAAGTGAGAATCTATTGTTTTTTCGAGATCACTAAAGTCCATTTCATTAGATATCCTCCTGTGTATCTCGTTAACCGATTCAACAATTATGTTTACTATTTCCTGATTACCTTCAATTTTTGGAATTCGAACACTCCGCAGATGTCTGGGGTAAAAGTGCAAACCGTTTGCAAAGAGCTGCATAAAGTACCAAGTTGATACTTTAGAATTAATCACTGCTAAGATAAACTCCAACGGATATTTCTTAGACTCTAATATCTTATCTTCAGTTAATGAACTTGTAATTTGTCTATAATTTAGGTTAGCAAGTTCAAAGTACGGTACAGCATTAATTAGGGCATCATTATTATACAGTTTATCTTTATCTAAAATTGCGTGTATTCCGCCTCTCCCAACAACGTTCTTAACTATGATTTTTTCTGACTCAAAAAGTTCAGGGAATACCGGAGCTTTATGTTTAGTAGGTTGATAATCTAAGTACTTCCTATCTTTGATTCGATACTTCTCAAAGTACTTACCTTCAATATAATTTACTAATCCCTCATCATATTCATCCTTGATGTAAACTTCTTTTTTTATTTTATTTTTGGTGCTGTGGAGTTCAGCTCCTTTGCTTGTATATAAAATTTCATCAAGAGGAATGGACTTCGAGTTTATTTTGTTAATTATCTTCACCGAATCCTCGGTTAGATTAATCTTAAAATTTAACTCATCATTTTGTTTGAATATAGAAGTGTTTAATGAGCTATAATTCAATTTATCAAAATCCGGAGGGCTTGTATTATCGTGTCTATAAGCAAGTAATTCATAGTCAAGTTCTTTATTTTCATTCTTAATTATTGTGATTTGCGTGTCGACTGTAGCTGACTCAAATACTTGATGCGCTGAAAAATCTAAAAGTTTAAGGACTTGTTTACTTAAGAATAATTTTCTTAAACCATAACCGTAACTTTGAGCCATCCACTTATTACTTGTAATAAAGGCTAATATACCTCCATTGACTAGACTCTTTAAGGCTCTTTCATAGAAAAGGACATACAAATCGTAGTGGCCTAAAGCGGTATCGTACAGTCCTTGATAAACAGTCTTATCTTTCTTGTTTATTTTCCAGACACTCACATAGGGTGGATTACCTATTACGATGTTAAAATTATCTACACCAAACATATAGTCACTATCAAAGAATTCTGCAGGACTTTGATTTTTGAACGGCTTAAAACTCCTGAGTTGTTTTGTCCTTTTGTCATCAAAAAGACCTGTACTGTTAGTTAATGATTCATATTTATCAATTGCAACTCTCTTTGTGTGCGGCTTACGAGCATTGAAGAACTCTCTCCGAACATCGGCTAACTTTTCATGAATATCTGTGTTGAATAGATCACCCTGTTGTGCACTTTCAAGGGGGATTAAACTATTCGCACACACAAATTTGAAATCTAGGTTAGGCAGCGGTTCTACTTTTTCATCGTCCTCATCATCAACAACAAGTGACAACCAAGCACGAAGTCTTGAAATCTCTACCGCCATTGGTTCGATATCTACTCCAAATATATTATTTTGTATGATCTGAAGTTTAGTTTTGTACGGGTCAAATCGAGCATCTAGTCGCTCATACGTTTTTAATATGAGGTGCAGCATACCCATAGGGAAAGCACCTGAACCGCACGCGGGGTCTAAAACAGTTAGCTCATCTAAAGCGCTAATAACTCTTGCAGGTACAACATTAAGATTAGCTTCACCCCATAGATTTCTTTTAGAGTTACTGTGACTTAGCTCCCACTCACTGTCAGTTGTATCAAGCAATTTATCAACTCCTTCGTTCCAGCTTTGATTTGAGAGTTTAGTGTAAAGAAATTCTCGAAGTGACTCTTTGCACATATAACTAACAACTTCTCTCGGTGTATAGAATGTACCTTTAGCCTTACGTGCCTGGTCACCAGTTTCAGTAATCTGCGTCGCAAGCAAACTCTCAAAGACGCGACCTAGCATTTCTGGATCAATGGCTACCTGTTCATACTCGGGACTCGATTCATCAGTAGTAAAGTTATATTTCTCTAAGTGTTCATATAGTCCGTTGAAGTACCCTTTAGGAAAATCTACTAGTTCGTTGGACCAGTCATTTTGATGAGCTTCAAATAAACCCCCATTTAAATACGGCGTTTTTACATCACTAGTTTTTCGTTTATCTACTGGGAGGTTTAGAGTTTCAAAAAACAATATCTTGAGTTTTGAATTATAGTAATCTGTTGAATTATTGTCTTTAATATCAAAATACCCATACGATTCAGATACAATATTTTTTCTTCGTAAAAACCAAACAAACAGCAGCCTACCCAATAAGCGACTTGCGAATAGCTTTGCGTCCTCTTTGTCTCTACCTGAAGTTATTAGATGATTTAGAAGAATGTTGAACTGTTCAGCAACTCCTGCATAGAACTTCTTGTTTACTTCACTTAGTGCAAGTGAATCCCATAATATTTGGTGTGATTGCTCCCTAGAATCTAGCTGTAACGCTGATTTAAGATTAGTAAATATTTCATACTGGGTATGGGATAGTTTGTTGTTTAGTTCTAATATTCTCAGGTTACCCATGTTACTGATTACTACAAGAAGTGATTTCGTATCATGCGTTAAGAAGAAATCAACACCTAGCTTGTAGTTATCATTCCTTGTTAGCTCTGAATCTTCCCAGTTTGGCGTTAACATAACACCAGCTGACACGCGCGCCTTTGTCGAAGTGTCGTTTAGCCAGTAAAACTTTGTTTCAACCATCTCGTCTTCGTAAAAGCGAAGAGCAACTTTATCTCCAGTAAAGTACGGATGACCAGAAAACCAATTTTCAACCTTTTGATTAGGAAATTGATTAACAGGAATAGCTCTATCAAGTGCATCCTCACCAGTTAACAAGTTATCTACTGAAGGCTTCAGTACCTTAATAACTTCATTTGCAGCATCTATAGCGATGTCGAGCGATTTTCGCCTGTCGGTCTCTGTATATAAATCTTGTATTTTCTTGTTCAGTGCTTCTAATGACATGTTTACCTCTTAACATAAAACAGCACCGATGTCACGTTGCCAACTCTAGTTTCTTCGTGTTCAATACCCTTTAATCCTTCAATCAGCTTGTTGATTTCTGTAACAGTTGTAGCATTCACAGTTCCTACAGACTTTATATCTGAATTAATCAACCTAACTATCTTCTCAAATTGCCGCTTACTTAGTGAGTCCTTAATGGACTTTTCGATAAATGGACGTAGCGGTAATTCGGGGTACATTGGTTGAACTGCGGTCAATGCGTCTAGCTGTCGTGGTTTTAGCTCATAGATGCTATCAGCAGCTTCTGCTCGTCTCTTTGCAGTGTTGCTTGAACGGCGTTTTACTTTCTCTCTGTCGACCGTGATTCTATCTTGTAGTCTTTGATTGTCCTCCTGAGATGTTTGTATTTTTTGTAGAGCCATGTACTCCTCAATAATTTCTGAAGGATATTCACCTTCAGTTGAAGTTTCTATGAAGAATGTTTGTTCGATTGGCTCATTTGTAATTGAAGTTTTACCTTCAACAAATTGCAGACTTAGAGTTTTTGAACCTTCTTGCGCCGATCTATCTGGAAGGTAGCACCACTTTCCGTGTGGTATATTCTTTACTCTTTCAACTTCTGACTCTTCTGCATTATTTAAGAAGTCACGTAGTTGATAGATATGGTCGTTAGTCCATGACAGAATGTCTGATTCATCTTCCAGCTCTTCTAATGTGTTAGCTGCAACATCTTTATCTGACGAATAAAGCTTCCTTATATCCTCGACAAATTCAATTGGATTAATATCATCTGAGCTGAGCACACCCTGATCTAGTCCCACAGTATGTTTAATAGTACTAATCTTCTTTTGTAAGCGTGCTAGTAAATTAAGATACAGCTCGATGTTGTTTTCAGGTTTTAGATTAGAAATAAGGACTTCGTCGTACCTGGATCCTAAACGGTTAACACGACCATTCCTCTGAATCATTCTTACCGGATTCCAGTGTAGGTCATAATTAATTAGAATATCTGCATCTTGTAGGTTCTGACCTTCAGATAGAATATCGGTGGAGAATAGGAAGTCTAGCTGCTGTTCGCCCTCTTTAAGGTCATATTTCTTGGATACCGGAGAGAATCTACGCACAATGGGTTCGACGGATCCACTTTTTCCTGATATGAATTCTGATCGTGACCTAAAGTTATCTATGCCAACTAACCCAGGAAGGTTTTCTTGAAGATAGTTGATCGTGTCTGCAAAGAAACTAAAAACCAATACTTTATTACCATGATCGCCTGAACTTGAGACCGTCTCTAGATACTTAGCAAATTCTTTTAACTTGCTGTCATTATCTGCATTCGCAAGCACTTCAAGAATATCAATAAGCACACGAGCAATGATTCTGTCTCTAGATATATCCTTAATCATTGCATTAATGTTGTACTTGGTGTCATCAGCAGGCTTGCGTTCAACACCATGTCTTTTGAGCTCTTCGCCGTTTTCATCTTCACCAGGAATATAGTCATCATAATCATCGAAAGCTTTTTCGATATCTTCACCGTATTCCTGTTCAACGGTTTCAATATCCTTAAAAGATAAAATGTAGCCCTTTTCTAGCCATTTATCATAAGCCTCAAGCCTCTGCTCGTAAGTTTTTATTGACTGGAGTAGAGATGCTGCTGACGATTCAAGACGCTTCAGCCATGTAACAAGTAACATGTTATGAATTGATAGCTGAATATTAATTATCTGAGATTCTTTACCTTTTATGCCGAGATTTTTTATCTCTTCAGGAGTCTTTTGATAGATTTTGTGCTTATAAGTTTCTGGTTTATAAGGAGTGAAACCAAACAATGTTACTAGCTGAAAGACGTTTGGAATTGCATCAGTAACCGTTTCTCCATTGATAAAATCATCTTTAAAATCAAATGGGTGACAAGACCTTTGTGTTGCATTTGTTATTTCTTCTAAGTTAATATTTTTTGCATTAATATCCTCTAAGTCACTAACGCTTTTTTCAATCATTTCTGAGACTTGCGACGCAACACTGTCAGTAAACTTGTATTCGACTTGCTCAACTATGCTCTTAGGGAATGCTTTTTTAGAACCATCTTTAGTTGTAATACCACCTTCGTTCTCTACACCCTGCCTAGTAGACCTAACTAAATAATGGCTAATTCCGCTAACTAATGTGGGTTTCACTGAACTCCAATCAAAGTCTGTTTCAGAATTTGAACGCTTTTGAATACGGTTAAGCGCATCGAAAAAGTCAATTGTCTCTAGTCGTTTATTACTTGGGTTTCTATAGGGAACTAGCACTGAATCTAACTCACCCTTTAGGCCTAGTTGAATTTGATTAACCAGATCATTCAAAGAGTTGTTAATCGGTGTTGCGGTTAGTAATAGTACTTTGGATTCAGGATTACCCTGGAACCAACCAAGTACATGCTCATATCTAGTGCTACTAGTATTTCTCAAGTTATGAGCTTCATCAACAATAAATAAATCCACTTGTTTTATCTTATCCAACTCAGAAATAGTTTCCATTGCGTTCAAATCTTGTTGGGAGACTACAATAAAATCAGATCCATGAATCAATTCAAATACATTTGCAAGATCGTCTATCCATTGCTGCTTAAGTGATGCAGGAACGATTGCAACAATACGCTTCGCACCTTTATCAATATAGTGCCGCACCACTGCACCTGCAGTTATGGTTTTACCAAGACCTACCGAGTCAGATAAGATTGCGGTGCCCATTTTCTCAAGCTTGTTAATCAAAATTCCGGCATTGCGATTTTGAAAAGTATAAAGAATATCTTGAGTCTGTTGACCAAGTTCAGGTTTGGGGATCAATTCATCTGGGAACACTTCCATCAATGTTTTGATATATGCATCGTAAGCCCCAAAAGTAAGGTCGCCTACTGGAGAGTCTTGCAGTAATTCTTTGAACTTTCCATTCCATTCTTCATTGAGCTCATCATTCCAGATGCTATCAAACCAGCTAAGATGACCGTATTCATCTGTATCATTTTGTGGTTGGAATTTTACAATTCGATGATCGCTCTCAACTGCGTTTAATTCTGTATTACTAGTGAGACCAGCTCCAGTAAAATTTGAAGAACCAATCACACCTATTGCAGACTCACTATCGTAGCTTCCGAATACATAGGCTTTGGCGTGCAAAAAGCTACGTCGATATACCTTAACTTGCATTACACCATCATCAATAAGCTTCTTAGTTCTGTAGATTAAATCCCTAAACTCTTGTTTCTGCTCAAGGCTAGCTAATGATGCCTTGAAGTCTATTTCAGGGAATGATTTTTCTGGTTCATTAATATCAAGTTTATTAGCAAATCTTGGTGCAATTGGTTCTTGGCCAATGATTAGCCTTATAGATTTGTAGTTTTCTATACTATCGAAGACTTCTAATAAACCCGGGAGGTCCCAATATCCAGTAGCAATAGAGATATGCTCGTGAGATTCGGAAATTTTATTGAGCGTATCACTTAAATTTTTGCGTCCATTATCAATAATTTTTGGGTACATTACTTAAAGTATAGCGTTTTTACATCTGTATGACCACAGTGAAATATGGTTTAAGAGGCTTTTTAGTTAACAAATAAAGACTAGCTTTTATTCTGCCTTGGCGGTACCTTTACTTCACTATGGAGCAAGTTGAGCAAATCAAGTACTGCCTATATGCACGTAAGTCTTCTGAGCAAGACGAACGACAAGCTATGAGCATCGATTCACAGCTTAAGGAAATGGCCGATTTGGCGCTTTCAAAAGACCTGGAAGTTGCAAAAATTAAACAAGAGAGCCATTCTGCAAAACTCTCAGCACAACGGCCAGTATTCATGGAAATGCTAGAAGAAATTAGAAACGGCGAATATAACGGGATACTTACATGGGCTCCTGATCGACTAAGCAGAAATGCTGGGGACCTAGGTTCACTAGTCGACCTAATGGATGCCAAGAAACTGGCTCATATCAAGACCCATTCACAGGAATTCAGTAACAACCCTAATGAGAAGTTCTTGCTGATGATCCTATGTTCTCAAGCAAAACTAGAAAATGATAACCGAGCAATAAACGTAAAACGAGGTATTCGTGCCAAATGCGAAATGGGTTGGCGACCATGCATGCCACCACTTGGGTACTTTACTCGTGCAGCAACTGGCAAAGAACGAGATGTCATTATCGATGAGGAGCGTGCGCCATATATAAGAAAAATGTTTGAAATGTCAGCCGAAGGTAAAGGTGGTAGACATATTAGAAGCTGGCTCGAGGACAATAAAGTACTAACTCGTAAAAACAAACATATATCACTCAGTATGATTTATAAGATCTTGAATAACACGTTCTACTACGGGGAGTTCGAATACCCAGCTGGTAGCGGTAAATGGTACAAAGGCAACCATGAACCAATGATTAGTAAAGAACTATTCATGAAAGTACAAAAACAGCTGAAGGTGCCTGCAAAACCAAAGTGGGGATCAAAAGAATTCCCATACAAGCGATTCTTAAAATGTTACAGCTGCGGAGCGAACGTAGTCGGCGAAGAGAAATTTAAAACAAGAAAAGATGGAAGTAAAAATCGTTTCGTATATTACCACTGCTCAAGGCAAGTAGATCACGACTGCAAAGAGCCGTTTGTGAAAGATGTGGCAATAACAAGCGAGCTGATCAAATTCTGCGATGAATTAATAACCGATATAACAATTCTTGAGCCAGGACTGAAAGACGCAATTGATAAATACACCAAGATGATGAAATCTACCTATAAATCTACCAAAGTCGATATGGTCGCAGGATATGTGAAGTATGTATTAAATGAAGGATCGCAATTCGAGAAAACTCGACTAATAAGAAACTTGGACATCAAACTAGCCCTACACGATAGAAAGCTAGTGAAAATCTAGTGCTTTGAAGTGTAGTTAATGACTTTCATGAGATTTTCATCTGATATAAACGGAGCTTGAAGCCTAATTGGTTTTGAATCAATGGCCAGTGAAGAGAATAGGACATCTCCTTTGCCGTTGAGTTTTTCAGCACCTGGATAGTCAATTATGAATTCGCTCGACTCCTTGTTTGGAAGAGTAAAACCAAGCTTAACAAATGAATTAGCTCGTATCATTTCTGGAAGTACATCATCAGACATCCTGTGCGACCCGATAAAGCAAAATACTCCAACAGCTCTTGAGCGTTGCATCATCCACGTTAAGAATCCTTCATAGTATTTGCCGTCAACCATCATGAGATCGGCAATTTCATCAATAACCAATAGAATTGCATGAATCTTATCTTTATGGTTTTCGTTGTATTCAAATATGTCTCTGTTGCCAGCTTTAGTGAGCACTTCAAACCGACGCTCAATCTCACTTCGCAGCCATTCCATAGCATTTTCTGATTGCTCTGGAGTAGTGATTCTCGGAATCTGTAGATATGAAGAATCCTTGTAGGGCGATAAGCTAACTTGCTTTGGGTCGACTAGAATAAGTCTTAGGTCTTTTGGCTTGTTTTTATATAGTAGACTCGCCAACATTGTATCTTGAAACACTGCCATCCCAGATCCAGTTTGACCACCAGCAACTATATGAGCGTATTCTTGAAAATTCGTATAAACGTATTTGCCGTCTTTATCTTTGCCTACAGGAAATGAAAACTGCGAAGTCGTGTCGTTTTCTAGCGCTTCAACTAGGTTATTGTTACCTAGCAAACTTAGAGGATAATTCTTGCTACCTTTTTTCTTAAATAAACCCATTAGTTAATCTGCTCCACGCTAGGCAGCTCCATATAGTATGGGTCGCTCGTTTCAATGACACCATCAGGTGCATTCTCTGCATCAAGCACTTGGCAAATCACTTTGTCAGCGCCAACTTGCTTATACATAAAATAGGCATTGTAATCGTCGCTCATAACAAATTTACCATCGTCGCGCTGGTACACAAGCATTCCAGGCGGTCGACCAGCCTGATACTTATCTTTAAAGTATTTAATGTAGTCTTCGCTCACAGTTGGTTCATAATCAGAATATGGAACAACGTTATCGATGGACACAATTACAGTACGACAGTAAATTCTCTTTGTGTAAGCAAGTTTAAGCAACTCCATCAGACGATCGTCTTTGGGTTCAGTATCATCAGAAAAGTCTGCATTCTGAATGTCAGATATCTTTACCATCTTTGGATCTTGCTTTGAATCATCATCCATGGCCTCATTATACATTCTTCATGGTTCTAGCCCCAGGTTTGAACAGATTAGGACACCAACAAGGATTCGAACTAAAAAACCGGCCTTTCAGCCGGAATTTTAGACTAACAAATCGTTTGTATCTTCTTGGACAAGATGTGAACCATTCGGGTCGCGATTGGCGCACATCTTGGCTGAGCATACAGGTCTAGTACGGTTAACTAAAAATAACTAATATCATCATAATTACCATAGCAAACCCGAAAGCCACTAGTATCAGCTTTTTATGTTTTTTATCTGAACTGAAGTATTCAATAATAATGTCAAAGAAGTTCATATTCCTAATATTATACATGCCGTAGCTATCTTAACTCTCTGTAATTCTAAGTACATATGGCTGGGAGTGAGGGATTCGAACCCCCGATCCTGGGACCAGAACCCAGTGCCTTACCGCTTGGCCAACTCCCATTAACTTAACAAATTATACTCTATGCTGGGTTCGAATCCGATTCGAGTCACCTTCGGCGACCCCGCAGCTTCATGATTGAAAACAAGTTTTCATCAGAAGAC
>CAZAAL010000001.1:240166-345486 GCA_964483315.1 uncultured Candidatus Saccharibacteria bacterium | reverse complement strand
CTTTAGAACAGTCGTTGAAACAAAGAAAAAGAGCCTTGCGGCTCATAATTCAAATATTTGGTGCGGGTGACGAGACTCTAACTCGTGGCCTCTTCCTTGGCAAGGAAGCGCTCTAACAACTGAGCTACACCCGCGTTGGTGGCTCCTCCCAGACTTGAACTGGGGACACAAGGCTCTTCAGGCCTCTGCTCTACCAACTGAGCTAAAGAGCCGTTGGTGGGTTGTGAGGGACTTGCCTCACCAGTCCAAATGCATAGCATTTGGCTGTCGAGCCCGGCTCGCGGTTTGCCTGACTTGGCAAACATCGCTCCGCCCGTTCTTCGTCCCACGCAAGCCAAACTGTTGGCTTGCTTCACTTACCAATTTAACTAATAACCTATAGGGTATTGTTAAATTGGTGGGTTGTGAGGGACTTGAACCCCCGACCCCCTCGGTGTAAACGAGGTGCTCTAGCCAGCTGAGCTAACAACCCATAATCGCGTGAACATACACGATAATAGCATTTTCGCCCCTCAAATTCTAGTGTTTATAAGTGTAAAAATTGTTGCTAAAATTAAGACGCTACGTTCTGGGCGAGTGGTGGAATGGTAGACACGCTACCTTGAGGTGGTAGTGGCCGAAAGGCTGTGGAGGTTCAAGTCCTCTCTCGCCCACCAATTTTAAACATAGAAAAGTTGTAGAACCTTTGCCAACAAAAGAAATGCAAAAAGCCGATCCACAAATTTATGAACAACTTAAAAGAATCCCTGCATTTATGATCTGGGTTTTAAAGAAGCACAAATGAGCTTATATTTCATTACCGGTGCCTCAGGCACAGGCAAATCAACCATAAATGAAGAATTAAAAAAACGTGGCTACAAGAGCTATGATGTTGATGAAGATGGTTTAGCCCGATGGCAAAACAAGAAAACTGGGTATATTCATCCAAAATCATCCGTTAGTGCTGATCAACGAACGAAACATTTTATTAAAATGCACTCCTGGGCTGTCCAGCAAAATGATGTTTTAAAGTTAAAGCCAACCAATAATGATGAACCAGTATTTGTTTGTGGGTCAATAAGTAACGAGGACGATCTACTAGATTTGTTTGACCAAGTATTTAACTTGGTTATCACACCCTCACAAGTTAGGTTAAGATTGCTTAACAGATCAAATAACAGTTGGGGTAAACAGGATCACGAGCTACAAAGAACCCTTGAATCACAGAAGGATGGAGACAAAAAACACTTAGAGATGGGTAGCGTTATGATTGATGCCACACAGCCTGTTGAAGACGTCGTAAATGAAATTCTTAGCAGTATAAAGCAAGATCAATCACACTAATCTAGTGTTATAAGTCCAGCTTCACTGCCTTAGTAGGCATTTCAGTATTAGTTCAAGCTATTGCCAATTTTGACTAAAAGTTGTAGAATATATCTAGTTTGTTGAGACCTCTTGGAGAAATTGAGGTTATCCAAATGTCCTTCCAGTTTGTATCCAACCCCTCCCGAAAGGAGGCATCAGCGTGCCTGATGTCAAGCTCTGGATGGATGAATCCATCCACGCCGTGAGGCCAGACCTCACCCTGCTCAAGATCACTGTCGAGTCAGTGGTTGCTTGGGAGATGAGTTGCCTCGTCCCGACCCCAGGCTCCGCTGACGAGTTCTACCAATTGAGCATGGACGAGATCGACATAACCGTCGTCGGATCGATCTACGGCAACAGCGGTGCGAGCGTCATCATGGAGGTAGCCGCATACGACTACCCCGACCGGATGAACAACATCAAGAAGCGGATCACGGCCATCGCCACCGCTGTCAAGGTGCACCTCAAGCTCGAAGAGACCCAGTATGTCTCGATCACCTTCATCCCGGTGCCCGTCGGCTGCTGGGCGAGGGTCTAGAAGGACAATGCCCGCAAGGGCCGTTTGAGTCGCAAGACTCCGTGCCCCAGATACGAAAGTCTGGGGTTTCACCCGAACTCACAAAGTTTTTGTGGTTTCAGGTGGAGTTTAATCTATTAGCTATTTACTTTTCATAATACTTATGCTATAATTTACATTAAATGCGGTCTTAGAGCCGATTTCTCTTCTACAAATCCAAACTAACAATCTAAATAACCTTTTTGCAATGCAAAAAATACATGAGGAATTTTAATGACTGAACCTATCTTATTTTTGCTTGCCCTATTATTGGGCTTAGCATCCGGTTTTGTGGGTGGAGTAGCTACGGGTGGCGGATTAATTGCAATACCCGGATTAATGCTACTCGGCCTTCCGCCTAGCTCGGCTATTGCTACGAATAATCTAAATGCTGTCTCAAGCATAAGTTCGGCTTTTAGATTTAATAAATCCACCAAACTACAAATCAATAAATTGATGCCGATAATTGCGGTTTCATTTTTTGGGAGTTTAGTTGGATCAAAAATCCTCTTAGAAATTAACCAGCTAGTGGCTCAAAAAGCCTTTGCCATCGCATCTATAGTTTTGGCTTTATCCTTTGCATTTAGTAACAACAAGCTTAAAAAAGAATTTAGGTTTCATAATATACTCGGACTAATTGCAGTGTTTTTAGGTAGTGTATTTGCGGGGCTATTCGGGACGGGTGGTGGTTTTTTTATTGTATACATACTCTGCTACTTTTATGGGTTTAGCGTTATGTCGGCAAACGCGAATACAAAAATAGTAAATGTTGTTGGAACGATATCTGTGCTTTTTGTATTTTTACAAGCCGGTCTAATTAATTTTGAACTTGGGATTCCAATGATGATTGGATCCACGATTGGTGGATATATTGGAGCCCATGTTGCAATAAAAAAAGGCGACAACTTAGTAAAAGCAATCTTTTTGGCAATAGTCTGCGCATCAAGCATAAAGCTACTCCTGTTATAATCATACTATGAAAGTTTTTGTTGCATCATCTTACTCATCGAAGGTTAATTATGATACAGGCGAGGTGTTCCCTGAGCATAAAGAATGGCTAGAAAATAACCTAGGTGTCATTGAAACTTTAGGCCATACGGTGTTTTGCGCTCTAAGAGAAGACAACTACAAAATTAATGATGTCGACCCTGCTTTGGCATTCAGTTTAGACATGAAAAACATAGCCGAAAGCGATGCTCTTATCGCTTTACTAGATGAAGAGCCGTCGTCAGGTGTTCAAACCGAAATAGGCATCGCCGTTGCGTTAAAAAAACCTGTTATCCTAGCCCACTCACCCGATCATAAACTCGCATACTTTAACTCTGCAATGCTCAGAGCCGAAGTAGTAAGCGAAATTGAGCTACCTCTAACAGCTGAAAGCCTAGAAAAACACTTAGCTACTGTATAGAAAAGTTCCTTTTGCCCGACTCATGCGTTTAGCATACAAAAGACCATTTAAGCCAGTTTTGTTATAATTCGAAGATGTTTAAGGTGATGACACTTAACCTATTTAGGTATACCGACTGGGGTGTTCGAAAAGACAACATAATCAATGTTATAAATAGTTTAAGCCCTGATGTAATTGCTTTTCAGGAGGTTTTAACAAACCGTGCTTTTTCGGACTTTCCGCAGTCGGATTTTATAGCCGATAAGTGCGGGTATAAATACCGTTCGTTTGAGCCGACATTAATAAGAACAAATTCTAGCGACCAAAACGGAAACAAAAATCAACAAGCCTCCGAGGGCCAGGCGATTATATCTAAACACCCCTTAATCTCAACCGAAAGTTATTTTTTAAAACAATATCCAGATTATCCAGAGGATGTATCGGTCCAATTTTGCACGGTAGAAATCGGCAAGGATCTTGTTAATTTTTGTAATGTTCACTTTGCCAACAACCACATAGCATATAACCACCTTGACGAGGTGCTAGATCTAATCGCAAAAAGGGACCTAAATGTAGTCATACTCGGGGACTTTAACATCTATAAATTGGCTGATTACAAAAATAAAAACCAAGGACTAACCAACTACACATTAAGCTCGGAGGAATTTGATTATATATCATATCCTGCAGATGGCGAGTCTCTTGATTACATTGCTATCCCGACATCAAAATTTAAGTTTATCGACATTAAATGCCCAAATGATTATTTGTCTGATCACAATGCCGTTTTCGCCGAAATTGGTGGATCAAAATAGTGCTATACTCGGATTATGAACGATGACGAGGTAGTTAAAGTCGGTGTTGGTGTTTTGATTATTAAAGACAAAAAGGTCTTGCTAGGCAAACGCAAAAACTCACACGGCGAAAACGAATACAGTGGCCCGGGTGGCCACCTAGAATACGGCGAGACTGCAGAAGAAACAGCACTGCGTGAGATAGTCGAAGAATGTGGTATCAAAGTAAAGAACCTACAAATGCTTTGTGTTTCTGATTTGCTTACTTATGCGCCTAAACATTATGTTGATATTGGCTTTACGGCAGAATGGGAATCGGGCGAGCCAAAAGTTCTTGAACCAAACAAACTTGAGACCTGGGAGTGGTTTGGTATAGATAATTTGCCAGAAAATCTATTTGGCTGTGTTGGAGCATATATAGAATCATATAAAACAGGCAAAAAATACTTTACCGTTAAAAGCTAGAGATGCTACACAAGGAACTATTTTTTATAGCTTTACTCTGTTAAAATACTAGGGTTATTTTGATTTATGGCGCGATGGCCGATTAGAGTCAAGTCAAATGGCTTGACCTAAATAGCGAGGACTTATAATGATTAAAGTCCGAGAATTGGAATCTTAGGCCAGAGTACATTGAACAATTAATCAAGGCGCGATGGCCGAGGAGTTAGGCAGAGGTCTGCAAAACCTCGTACACGAGTGCGAATCTCGTTCGCGCCTCCATTTACACCCCATAAAATGTGTACTTTGCGGGGAGCCAGATTTAGGGCGAGTGGCGGAACTGGTATACGCAGCGGACTTAAAATCCGTAGCTTCGGCTTGAGGGTTCGAGTCCCTCCTCGCCCACCACGTCACAATGTATAAATAGGGTTAGTCTTAGTTTTGAAATCAAGTATCAAAACTCCCGCTAACCCTATTTTGCTTGCTCCTCTTCCCCACAAAATAGATATTTTGCGGGGGACCCACATTTTAAATTAGAAAGTTTAACTAATTTAACTTCTTGGTAGGTAGTCGTGACGGTGGGCTAAATTATATTCGGAACTTATTAATTGTTTTACGGCTTCAGTATCAACACCAACCTTTACGCCTGGGTTTAATGTGCCGTATGGGTCAAATATCAGCTTAACTTTTTCGAACACTCGTAGCATTTCGGTACCAAACATGGTTGGTAAATGAATAGCCTTTACACGACCATCACCATGAGACGCAGTGATTGTACCACCAAACTCTAACGCCGCTGCATAAATTTCTTCTGGCAGTTTAAAGAATTTTTGACGATCACCAACTTCATTTAAATTTAAGACCGGTTGCATTCTTACAACACCGTCACCTGCATGACCCCATGAGGCCGGTACTAAACCGTGCTTTTCATAAATAAGATCTGCTTTTTGCATAAAGTGCACTAGCGATTCTACCGGTACGGCGATATCCTCAGCCACGGGTAAAGCGCGCGCTTGACCATATTGATGATGAAACAATGCCGATATTGATTCGCGCATTCTGAGTAGTTTGTTTTGTTCTTCAAGCTCATTGACTATGGCTACGTTGCCACCGTGCTTTTCCATCATTTTTTTGAGTTTTTTGACAAGTTTTTTTTGAGTACTTTCTTTGAAGTTATCAAACTCGATAAATAACGTGATGGCTGCATTTATATTAGCCGTGCTTTGGCTAATTAGGTTGGGATTTATAGCATTAACTTGTTGCAGAGCTGATCGATTAACCATTTCGAGCATACTTGGCCCGAGTTCGATAATTTTTGGAAGCTCAGCGGATAAAAGCTCTAAATCATTAAACGACACCACCACAAGTGTTGTAGATGGATTATGTGGTTCCGTTTTTAATAGAACCTCTGAGATTACACCTAATGTTCCCTGTGACCCAACAAAAAGTGGCGTTAAATCAAAACTACCATCTTTATTTTTTACTTCAAAAATATTATAACCAGCCGAATTATGTTTAGCCTTTAAATTATTTTTTACATTCGTGATTAGATCGTTATTTTCGTCTATTAAAGCGTCCAGCGCTCTATAAACCTCGCCTTCCATACTGGCAAGTCCCATTTTTTTAGATAATTCTTTTTTTGTAAGTCGACCCGTTTCAATAACTTCACCGTTTGCCAATACAACCCTTAGCGCCTGAACGTATTTTTTCATGTCACCATATTTTATAGATTTTTCGCCAATTGAATTGTTAGCAACAGCGCCACCGATAGTACTGTACTGGATAGAAGCAGGATAAGCTGGTAAGAATTGACCGTGAGTAAGTAATGTTTGCTGGAGTTTATCAAAATTAATCCCTGGCTCTACTTCGACTACCTCTTTTTTGCCGTCCAGGCTCAATATTTTATTTTGATGAGCCGTAAACGCCAAAATTATGCCACTACCAATTGCTGCACCAGTTACATCACTACCTGCACCGCGAGCGGTGATTGGTACCAACTTGCCACGCTCGGCCAACTGCCAACAAAACCTAGCGGTTTTACGAATATCGTTTTCGCTGTGCGGATACACTACGATTGATGGTGCAATTTGCAATACACTGGCGTCATGTGAAAAATGACGCCTTACGTCAACACTGGTTGTAACTTCGCCATCAAGATGCTCTTGTAGATAATGGGCAACTTTACTCATGTTTTTTGCTCCCAAGCTTAAGCATAATCATAACACGCTGAATAGTTAGTTTCATAGAGCCAATCTAACATTTACTGATTTTGCTTTTCCTCTTTAATCATCCAATTGTGAACATTGTAAAAACGATCAACCCCAGAGTTCATTGCTGTTCGCTCGAAACCAAAAACTTTACCGTTCGAAATATATAAATATGTGGGCTGATACAAGGCTACGGCTGGGTTATCACTTTGCCAAGCAGACAAAAAAGGTTGATATTTTAAAGCGCGTTGCGCCGGATCGGATCGGATTCGACCGGCTTCAAGTGAACTGTCGGCAATAGCCGATTTATATTCGCTAAAGTTGCTTCTACCCTGCGAGTTAAGCCCCGCCTGTGAGCTGTGCCAATAAGCAAAAACATCAGGGTCAACCCCAATTGATATTCCATACAGTAAAATGTCGTATTCGTGTGTTGGGATAATCGAGCTTTGCAAATCCTCTGCACTGTAATACCTAACCTCAACTTTTACTCCGGCTTTAGCCCATTGACTTTGAATCAACTGCGCAACCGAAGTATATTCTAGATTGTTCTGTGAACGCAGGGTTAAAACAAATGGCTTACCATCCTTTTGTCTGACACCATCGGGGCCAAGCACAAATCCATTTGCATCGAGGGCTTTGTTTGCCTCGTCAAGATTAAATGTTGCCTGAACAAAGGTTTTGTTATAGCCTAGTTGGCCCTTTAGTAATGGCGATTCAACTATTGACGCTGGGTACTCAACAGCCTGAATAATTTCTTTTTTATTAGTCGCCTGAACCAATGCCGTTCTAATTTTTGCTGATTTTAGATGGCCTCTTGAGTTGTTCATAAAAGCCATGACCTCACCAGTGAGTGGAACTGTGGCTGTTTCAAGTGATGAGTCACCCTTTAAGGGTTCTGGTATTGACTCAAGCCCACTAACTGCTGTTAATTGCTTATCTTTAAATGCCTGAACAAGTTGTTCTTCGTTAGTAAAAGTCCTAATGGTAAATCCGTCTAGCTTGGGTGCACCAGCGTGATACTTGGCATATGGGGCTAATGTAATGCGTTGTTCCCTGGTTTTGTTATCACCACCTTTTACCTCTACGAACTTCCATTTAAACGGACCGGTGCCCACAGGGCTGGTGTTAAAACTAGAGCTACGCAATTGTTCTGGTTTGATATTTTTAAGTTCGCCTTTGGGTAGTATGCCAACCGTTAATGCATGCGGAAAAGCGCTAAGTGGATTTGGCAAATCAAAAACAACAACGGAATCGTCTTTTTTAGTTACTTTTATGCCCTGCCAACTGCTGTAAAGGGGAGATTTTGCATCTGGATCTTGAATTGTGTTAAAGGTGTAAACAACATCATCAGCCGTGAATTTTTGTCCATTATGCCAATATACATTGTCTTTTAGCCTGACTACATAGCGCGTCTCGTTAGCGCTAAGCTCGTAACTTTTAGCAAGATCTGGAGTTAATTTGTTAGCTGTATCATATTTAAATAACCCAGAAAAAATAAGCTCACTTACTGCTGTATCAGCAGAACCACTGGCATAAATTGGATTACCATTAGTAAATGTCCCAACCATTCCCTCGGTATACACACCACCAGCGACCGGTTTTAGTACTTGGTAATAATCGCTAAGCGCGCGAGCCTGTAATACTACTAAAACCGAGCTAAGCGCAAACATTAATACCCAAATTAATACAAACCGCCTAACAGGAATTAATTTATTTAAACGCCTCAGAAAATTGTATTCGATATGCCTATCGGCCTGAATACTGAATTCTTCGACCTTTTTTCGGCGACGTCTAAAAACCCTTTTAATGTGTGTCTTTTTTATCGGCTTATTAGACATGTTCAATTTAGCCACCCCCTAGGAATTGGTTCCATATAGGCTAATTGACTACAATTCCTACTAATATACTTGCAGCAAAAATAAAGGCCATGATTATTGTTAGCTGGTGTAGTGACTTATCCGACCCACGTCTGACTGGATTTATTTCGCCGCCACCGCCCAATCCAGCACCAAGGCTAGCACCGCGAGTTTGAATCAAAATCAATATAATCATGATGGCTGCTGATACGAATGTGATGTAGTTCCAAATATTCATTTTATCCTCTAAAAATAACCCGATTTAACCTATATTTTAGCAGTTTTTGGACTGTTTGAGCAACCACTAAAATCTTATTTTAGGTTATCTACAATAATTTTAGCTTTTTTATCACCAACTATTATTGCAATTTCACTCAGACTGGATTGTTTTACGCCCTTATATGACCCAAAAGCTTTAATTAATTTTTTTCGAGTTGCGGGACCAACACCTGGTATATTATCTAGCAAACTTTTTGTTTGTGCGCTCCTTTTTAGGCTGCTATGATAACTAACCGCAAAACGATGACTTTCATCACGAATGCGTTGCAATAGTTTTACAATATCTGAATTTTTTGGTAATAAAACACTTAGATAATCATCCGAGTTAGACGTTATAAGACCGTGATGTTTGGTTATATTTTGTTCGTTATATCCATTCGACTTATAAATAATGATTTCTTCATCACGTTTTGCTAAACCAATTGCCCTTACATTAAACGAGTTTTGACCCAAAACCTCTAAAGCTGAGCTTAACTGACCTTTACCGCCATCGATCAAAAACAGATCAGGTAGTCCCCAACTCTTTTGATTTTTTTGACTAAGCCGACGGCTCAAGGCCTCTCTCATGTGCAGAAAATCATTATTGCCTGGATGTCGTAGCTTAAACTTTCGGTAGTTTGACTTATCAGGCACTCCACTTGTAAAAACCACCATACTGGCTACATTGTGAGCGCCACTCATATGACTGATGTCAAACGCTTCTATGCGCTTAGGTGGCGCACTAAGTTCTAGCAACTCAGCAAGCCCTAGCAGACCTTTATCTTTGGAAATGTCCATAAATTCTCTGTCAGAAAAGATAACTTTTCTATCTAGAGCTTTTAAACTAAAAAGTTGATTTCGTAGCTTTAAAGCCACTTCAAAATTTTGATCTTTGGAAGCCTTTTTCATATCACGTTCGATTTCATTTATCAAAGACTTGCGTTGCCCCTTAAGATATCGAATAAGTTTTTTAAGATTTTTTCGATAATCCTCAAGGCTCGTTTTGCCTTCTTCAAGACCAGGATCGAGCCCCAGGTGATAATGAAGCGTAGCCCGTTTTTGGCTTGGCATTTTTTTTGTAGAGTACGGGAAGGCTCTTCTTAAGTACTTAAGTGCTCGTCGTACGGCAAAACCATTTAGATAAGGCCCTAGGTATTCTGCGCCATCATCGAGTGGTCGTCTAACTGTTGTTACTGTTGGATGATCGCTTTTTATATCGATACGAATGTACTCTAAGGAGCGATCGTCCCGAAGCAAAATGTTATATTGTGGTAGATATCGCCTGACCATCTCGGCCTCAAGTAGCAATGCATCAAGCTCCGTCTCAACCTCTATCCAATCAAGATCGTATATATCAGAAACTAGAGCAGTTGTCTTTGGATCTCTTGCCCGACTTTTTTGAAAGTATTGTCTTACTCGGTTGCGTAAATTAGCCGCCTTACCAATGTAAATTGTTTCACCCGATTCATCTTTATAAAAATAAACCCCTGGGCACTTTGGTAGTGTTTTAAGTTTTTCGGATATATTAGCCGAAGCCATTTTATTTAACTTTAGTTATCTGATGTTTTTTGCAGTAAGTCTTTTTGCCTTTAGAGCATTTTTTGCATGCCAAAATTAGATCATTACAACTTAGCTCTGCACAATTTTCAAAATTTGAAGTCTTTACACCACACAAACTACACTTGCCAATATCTTTAGATTTTTCAGAAAAGGCTATGTTCATCCGCTTGTCAAAAACGTACATTTTGCCCTCCCAAAGGCCATCATCTTTGAATTTTTCACCATATTTAGCAATTCCACCATCAATTTGATACACCTCTTTGAATCCACGGTTCTTCATTAGTGCAGAAAGAATTTCGCACCTAATCCCACCGGTGCAGTATGTAACAATTGGTTTATCTTTTAAATCTTTAAGTTTCGGGCTTTCAAGTTCATTGATAAAATCACGTGTTGTTCGAGTATTTGGCACTACTGCGTTTTTGAACTTGCCAATTTTTGCCTCATAGGCATTCCGGCCATCCATGAACACAACCTCATCGCCACGCTCTTTGACTAGTTCGTGGACTTTTTGTGGGCTTAGGTGCTTGCCGCCGCCGACAACGCCACTTTCACTTACCTTTAGCTCGTCGGGTACGCCAAAGGTAACAATCTCGTCTCTAACTTTTACGCTCAATTTTGGAAAATCATCACTAGAGCCTTCACTCCACTTCCAGGTAATACCTTTGAATTTGGAGTGCGACTTCATCTCGCGCGTGTAAAGTTTAAGGCTATCGAGATCTCCGCCTAAAGTCCCGTTTATCCCATGTTCGCTAATTAGGATACGGCCCTTAAGACCCAACTTATCGCAAAGCTGTTTTTGCCAGTGCATAACCGACTCTGTGTCCTCGATTGGCACAAACTTATAATATAGAATAATCTTCTGCATATCTGTTAATTATACTTTATAAACAAACTATTTGCATAACATTTAAGCTTATGCCATAATTTATTAAAACGTGATACGATCGGACGGGCCGATCCGCTGGCGGGCTAAACAAAAACTTTATTTGCGTTATATATTATGAAAAAGTCTAATGTAAAAAGAACTTTGTCTATTTATTGGCACTACGTCAAGCTTTACCCTATTTTTGCTGTACCGATTTTATTTGTGGTTCCTATTGGGATTCTTCTTGGCGAATTTGCCATGCCCTACTTTACGGCTGAAGCAATAGACAAACTTAGCTCTAATAGCTTTTCAAAAAACGAGATCTGGCCAGAGTTTAGCATGCTTATAATGGCCTTTGCACTAGCTTCGCTAATTGGATCATTAGCCTGGCGATTAAATTTGTATTGTATTTGGAAGTTAGAGATGAAGGTAACTTATGACTTAAATACACTCTGCTTTAAACACTTAACTTCGATGAGTGCAAGTTTTCATGCTAATCATTTTTCTGGTGCATTGGTCTCGCAAGCCGGAAAGTTTACTGGTGCCTATGTAAGGCTTGCAGATGTTTTTGTGTTTAATGTTTTAACTCTTTTTTGGTCGCTAATTTTTACTTTCGCAATTTTAGGACCAAAACTACCACTATTTACTGCGGTCCTTGCCCTGTTATGTGTCGCTTATATGATTATCGCACTAGTTAGTTTTAAATCGGTGAGACATTTAAATGAAAAAGAAGCAATCGCCCAAAGCAAGATTAGTGCTCAAGTTGCTGATATGTTAACCAACGTTTTGGCAGTTAAAAGTCATAGCAACGAAAAATCCGAACTAAAAAGTTTTAATAAGTTAAATAATATGTCCTTACTTGCTGGCACTAAAGTTCTAAGAGCAGTCATAAGCCGAGATATTATGTTTGGTTTAGTCATATCCCTGGCATCAATTTTTGCGTTTATCTTACTTGTAGGCGGTCAGGCTTGGCTGAACGTGTCGCTTGGAACGTTGATTTTAGCTACAAGCTACACCGGCATAATCACTAATAGAATTTGGAACTTTAACAATATCCTTAGAGGAATCAACCGAGCCTTTGGAGACTCATATCAAATGACCGAAATCCTAGATGAAAAACCAGAAGTAGCTGATGTTGACTTGGCAAGTAGATTAAGAGTTAGTTCTGGAGAGATTGAGTTTAAAGGTGTCAGCTTTAGTCACAAAGATGCAAATAGCGATGACTCTTTATTTGAAAACTTTGACCTAAAGATTAAACCCGGTGAAAAAATTGGTTTAGTTGGACGAAGTGGTTCGGGCAAAACCACTTTAACTAAGCTGCTACTAAGGTTCTCGGACATCAATGACGGATATATAAAGATTGACGGACAAGACATAAACCAAGTAACTCAAAATAGCCTGAGAGACGCTATATCTTATGTTCCACAAGAACCTTTGCTATTCCATAGATCATTAAAAGAAAACATAGCTTATGGAAACCCATTAGCAGATGAAAATCAGATAGTTGAATCTGCTAAAAAAGCTCACGCCTTAGAGTTCATCGAGCTTTTACCGTCTGGCTTTGACACAAAAGTTGGCGAGCGTGGAGTTAAGTTAAGCGGTGGTCAACGCCAAAGGATCGCCATTGCTCGTGCAATATTAAAGGATTCACCGATTTTAGTTTTAGATGAGGCTACAAGTGCACTTGATAGTGAAAGTGAACAGCTCATCCAAGACGCCCTCTGGAAGTTAATGGAAAACCGAACAGCCTTAGTGATTGCTCATCGCCTAAGTACAATCCAAAAAATGGATCGAATTATAGTGCTTGATAACGGAAAAATCATTGAAGAAGGAACACACCAGCAATTGATTGATAATGCTGGTGTGTATTCAGAACTATGGGCCCACCAAAGCGGTGGATTTATTGAAGATTAATTTATTCTTCGGTTTGTTGGTCAGAAGATTCTTCGCCTGCGGTTGATTCTTCACCTTCAACTGCTTCGGCTTCGGACTCTTCTTCAACAGCCATCGCTCTTGGCTCAACAACTGTTGCAATAGCATGTTCTGGCTCGGTTGTAATTGTAACGCCACTAGGAGTTACCAAATCGGCAACTGTCAATTTATCGCCCAGTTCTGCAAGTTTTGAGCCATCTAGCACCAACTCGTCTGGCAAGTCTTTTGGCAGTGCCTCAACCTGAACAGTATCAAGTTGATGAAGTACAATAAGTCCAATCTTTTCAGCTGGCATATCGCCATCGATTCTGATTGGTATTTCTGCATCAACTTTTTCGTCTTGACGAATAGCCTGAAAAACTATGTGTTGCATCCGCCTTTTTACAGGATGAAAATGTACATCTTTGATTAGTGCTAGGTATTCGTCTTTGCCAACTTTAAGCTCAATCGGATGATGTTTACCGGCTTCATTATAGACCTTTCCTAGTAAAGTAGAGTCTGCCATAACTAAAATGGACTCTTGCCCGTGATTATGGATAACTGCTGGCACCATACCCTCAGCCCGAATACTTTGCAAGCCTTTGCCTGCAACTTTTCTTTCGCTCAATTCTAGTGGATGGTCGATTACTGTCATCGCCTTTTAATTACCTCTTAAATTCATTCGGTAACAATTCTACCACAAGTTTTAACTAATTGCCACCCCAGTGATACACTACTATCTAGATGTTTAACATTGAGCACATCCTGGAAGTTGGTGGTTTGTTATTGGTTGGAATAATTATATTTGCCGAGAGCGGACTGTTGATTGGTTTTTTGCTACCGGGTGATAGTTTGTTATTTACCGCAGGGTTTTTTGCTGGACAAGGCAAGTTACCACTATTTGGTCTTTTGGGCACTATAATCGCATCGACGATTATTGGGTACCAAATTGGGTATATTATTGGCGAAAAAGGTGGCCCAAAAGTTTTTACCAAAAACGACGGCATATTTTTTAGAAAAGAATACGTTGATAAGACAGAGTCGTTCTTTAAAAAGCATGGCAATAAAACAATTTTGCTTGCCAGATTTGTGCCCATAGTAAGAACCTTTGTGAGTGTAATGGCTGGTGTGGGTCAAATGGATAAACGCGCCTACTTTATATATAACGTTTTGGGCGCATTTTTATGGGCTGGCAGTGTTACACTGGCTGGCTACTTCTTGGGATCAAAAATCCCCAGTTTAGATAAATATATTGAGTTAACGATTGTTATTGCGGTATTGGCCACTTTTGGATTTACACTAATTCATGCCCTAAAAGATCCCAGATCAAGAAAGCTATTAAAAGATAAGTTATTTAGACGATCTACAAAATCTTAACATATGTTAAGATTTTGTATTACTTAATTAATTTTTTTAGGAATTGGGCGGTGTAGCTCTTATTGTTATTTACTACCTGTTCTGGAGTTCCTTCGGCTATAACAAAACCTCCGCCTTCTCCGCCTTCTGGCCCCATGTCAATAATATAATCCGCCGATTTTATAACATCCAAGTTATGCTCAATTACAATCATGCTGTTGCCAGTATCAACCAGTGCGTGAAGAACCTCTAATAATTTTTTTGTATCGGCCATATGTAAGCCAGTTGTAGGCTCGTCTAAGATATAAAGTGTTTTACCTGTAGCGCGTCTTGAAAGTTCCGTAGCTAGTTTAACTCTCTGGGCTTCACCGCCACTTAATGTTGTGGCGGGTTGGCCAAGTGCTATATATCCCAGCCCTACATCAACAAGCGTCTGGAGTTTTCGAGATATGCTTGGGATGTTTTCAAAAAACTCTAGAGCTGTTTCGCAGGTCATTTCTAATACATCGCTAATCGTTTTACCTTTATAGTGAATTTCAAGAGCTTCTTTGTTATATCGTTTACCCTTGCACTCTTCGCACGGAACATAGACGTCTGGTAAAAAATGCATTTCGATCTTAATAACTCCATCGCCTGAGCAGTTTTCACAACGACCACCTTTAACATTAAAACTAAACCTGCCGGCGCTATACCCACGCAGTTTAGCTTCTGGTGTAACCGCAAATAATTCACGAATTGGCGTAAACAGACCTGTATAAGTTGCTGGGTTAGATCTGGGAGTTCTGCCAATAGGTGACTGATCAATCACAATTGCTTTATCAAGCTGTTTGATACCTTCAATTTCATCATGTCTGCCAGGCACCATGTTGGCTCGCATTAATCTAGCACTTAACTCTTTAGCTAAAATATCATTTATTAAACTTGATTTGCCCGAACCAGATACACCACTAACTACAACTAATTTACCAAGCGGGATATCTACATCAATATTTTTTAAATTGTTTTCCCTAGCACCCTTTATGGTTAGTTTTGAGCCATTACCGACGCGTCTTTTTTTAGGTGTCGGGATAGACTCATCACCCCTTAAATAAGCGCCTGTGATGGAATTTTTTGATTTAGCCACTTGATCCGGTGTACCAGTTGCTACAACTTTGCCACCATGGATGCCAGCACCAGGGCCAATGTCAACTAAGTAATCTGCGGTTTTAATTGTATCCTCATCGTGCTCTACAACAATGACCGTATTACCTAAATCCCGTAGGTTTTTTAGAGTGTTAATCAGCCTGGTGTTGTCGCGTTGATGCAGTCCAATACTTGGTTCGTCTAGAACATATAAAACTCCCTGCAAGCCAGAACCTATCTGAGTAGCAAGTCTAATTCGTTGTGCTTCGCCACCGCTTAATGTAACTGCGCTTCGGGATAAATTTAAATAATTAAGTCCAACATCCTGCAGAAACTGCAGCCTTGCATTAATCTCTTTAAGAATTTGATGGGCAATTTTTGTTGAGTTTGTGTCCAACTTTAGGTTTTTAAAAAAATCAATGGCATGATCGATAGATAAATCACTGATATCTATAATGGACTTTTTATTAACCGTAATAGCTAGAACCTCGGGCTTCAAACGCTTACCACCACATGCATGACAGGGCCTCTCCTGCATAAATCTTTCGATATCCCGACGCATAAAGTCGCTGTCCGTCTCTTTATGTCGACGCTCCAGGTTGGGAATAACACCTTCATAAGTTGTATCAAAATACCGACCGCTACCAAGCTTTATGGTGTACTTTTCGTCACCCGTACCATATAAAATTTTATCAAGCTGTGATTGTGTTAAATCCCCAGTTGGTACATGAAGACTAAATTTATGCCTATCGGCAACAGCCTGCATTTTTTTCATATACCATGCATCTGAAGTCACCCTGTTAAACGGCCTGATTGCACCTTCGGCAATTGTTAGACGGCCATTTGGTACTACGAGCTCTGGATCGACCTCCAGGCGATTGCCAAGTCCAGTACATGTTGGACAAGCGCCGTGCGGAGAGTTAAAACTAAATGTTCTTGGTTCAAGCTCCGGTATTGGTTGCTCAGGATGATCAATGCATGCATAACGCAAACTATACCTATGATCAATTTGATTGTCGGCGTTTTCAATAATAATTTTGCCGTCTGCAATATCAAGAGCCTGCTCGATGCTTTGGCTTAATCGACCCAGACTAGGTTCATCATTAACTAATCTATCAACTACAATCTCAATACTATGTTTGTACTTTTTATCTAGTTCCGGGAACTCATCAAGCGCATAAATAACCCCATCGACCCTGGCTCTGGCAAAACCTGCACGCATAAATTGTTCTGGGATATGCTCAAAAGCTCCTTTTTTATCTTCAACTACTGGCGCCAAAATTACTAATCTAGCACCTTTATCATGGCTGGCAACTTGGTCAACTATGGCTGATTGCGTCTGCCTACTAACTGGCTTAGCGCAAACGGGACAATGAGGTATGCCAGTGCGTGCATAAAGTAATCTTAAATAATCATAAATTTCGGTAACTGTGGCGACTGTGCTACGCGGATTTCGGCTTGTTGATTTTTGATCGATAGAAATTGCTGGGCTTAAACCGTCGATCTGATCAACATCGGGTTTTTCCATTAAGCCCAAAAACTGTCTTGCGTATGAACTTAGACTCTCAACATATCGCCTTTGACCTTCTGCATAAATCGTATCAAACGCTAAGCTTGATTTGCCTGAACCGCTAAGCCCAGTAATCACCACTAATTTACCCCTTGGTATATCAAGGTCAATATTCTTTAAATTGTGCTCCCTAGCACCTTTTACACTTAAAACATCGCTCATAAAGCCGCTAAATTATACACGTTTTTATCTGTTTTTTCCATAGTCTATAGATAACTTAGTATAATAAGATGATGAAACAACCGAAAGATTTTAGCCAAGAGTTAACAGACTGGCTTAAATCTGATGGCCGAAAAACGGTACGCGACCTTGAAGAGGTTTTTGCCGAAAAATCTTTTGCTATCGCTATTTTTCTTTTGATGGCCTTGCCGGCCTTGCCTATACCAACTGGTGGCGTATCCCATATTTTCGAAGCGATTGCCATAAGTATAGCGATCGGAATGATTATTGGGCTTAAAAAACTATGGATACCCAAACGCTGGGAATCACTTGAAATTGGTGGTAACTTTCAGCAAAAGGCATTAATCCCACTAATAAAGCTAATAAGATTTTTTGAAAAATTTTCTCGCCCACGTTTATCAAGCACAGTAGTTAATCGGCAGTTTTTAAGATTACTTGGGTTGGTAATAGTACTTTTTTGTTTGGCTGCATTTTTTTCACCGCCGTTTTCAGGCCTGGATACACTGCCAGCTCTTGGGGTTGTGATAATTTGCTTATCGATTATTTTAGAGGACATATTACTAACAATTATCGGCATAGTTGTTGGCGCAATCGGCATCACCCTAATCCTTACACTCGGTGCAACAGCCTACAAGCTGTTTGAAAAACTCATATAAGCATTAGTTAATTAATCTATTTGATTTATATGCAACTTGGGTGTATATTTTGCTTTAAATCAACGGATAAAAAGATAATGATGGAGTTTTTAGTATTAGGCCAAATCCCTGGCACCGAATTAACGCTCGACTTTTGGTCGGTGATTCTGTTATGGCTACTGGCCATAGTCCTATACAAAAGCCGGCGTGTGCTTATAAATCTGATACATACAAATAGATCAAAGATCAACAAACAGATCGAAATTGATTTATTGACAATCTAGATATACATAAAAATAACATATGTTATTTTTATGTATTCTTAGTCGGTAGGTAGAATTGATTCTCCGTAAAGATTAAGCTCTTGGACCAAATAGCGTTGTTGCTCTGTAAGGTTAGTTCGATTTGCTATCTCTTCGAGTTTTGTAAAGTAAACTTCAAACTGGCTTGGCCGATCGCCAAGTAACTTGTTTTTGCAAAACTGTTGCCATAAATTTTGCTCGTCTTGATTCAAGCTTTTTGGAAAGTTCCTAGCTTTATACAATGGCAACAACAAACCTAGGCGCTCATCAGCAAAATCTAGGTTTAGGTCTGCCAACTGTTCTTTGTCGGCCGCGCGAACAACACGCATTTTTGTTTTATCGCTGTCATCAAAAAATCCGTCATATAGCTTTTCATCAACATTTAACATATTCAAATCATTGGACGAATTATCTTTTTTAGAAAAGTTTAGGTAAGCCTCGTGTAATCTATCGCTAAAATCGGGATTAGATATGAGCGTTTGTAAGTTTTTTTGCACTTGCTTAATGTCCAGTTTTAATCTGGCTTGAGAATCTTTATCAAGCGTCGATATTGGCGCAATTGCTGGACAACGGTTGTACTGCAAAACTTTTACTGGCAGTTGGCCTAAGTCGGAATCCCTTGGCACATAAAAACGCTCCGCTAAGTCATTAATATTTAATTTAAGGTATGGTTTTGGGTCTTGCCTTAAGTCATAAACTAGCACCCCTTGTTTACCTTCAGCTTCTGTTAATTTTACGGCAATTGTAGTTTTTAAATTTTCTGAGCTATAACGCCCGCTAGTATATATAAAGGGGTTACCAGATTCAACCAACTTTGATGCTTCGTTTTTGGTTCGAATTTTTAATAGATAATCAAACAGTTTTGGTTGTTTGGATTTTATAAGTTTTGCTAGTTCAATAGTGGCGAATACATCATGCAGAGCGTCATGAGCCGATGAATGTTCGATTTTATTGACTTTGGTTAATAGCTCCAGTCGATTTGTTGGGAGCCCATCTTTATCAAACGGCCATTTAATGCCATCTGGTCTTAGAGCTCTTGTCATACGACTTACATCAAGCATATCCCATTTGGTTTTACCCTCCTGCCACTGCCATTCGTATGCATCATAGTAGTTACGATAGTTTAAGTATCGTATAAATTCGTCATCAAACCTAACGCTGTTAAAACCGGTAAAAATTGTGTCTGGCTTGGCTATGTCTTTGTAGAATATTTTCAAAAATTCTACTTCTGTAAGTCCATCCTGCAGGGTTTGTTGCGGAGTAATCCCGGTTATTAAGACTGCTTCCGGATCGGGTAAAATATCACTGCTGAGTTTAATCAAATAATTATCTGGCTCACCAATCGGCTGTAAGTCCATATTTGTACGCTGACCAGCAAATTGCATTATTCGACTAGTTCGTGCATTGACACCACTAGTTTCTAAATCATAAAAGTAAAAGGTTTGACTCATTCTTAGCCAATCTTATCACAGTCATTAAATCACTATCGAGTATTTGATAAAAAATAGTTATAATCATAAGCAGTAAATGAGGGTGGTGTGACAGTTTACGATGCAATTGAGCAGGCCGTATCAAGCGGAATAAAATCCGAATATATCGAACAAACACTTATAAAGCAGGGTTGGCCTCCGCCGTTAGTCAAAGAAGCTTTAGATGCTTGGCTAGTTAACCATGGTCGAGCTTATTCAAAGACTGATATAAAAAAATGGATCAGGCATTACCGAGTTAAGGCGACCCCTTATGTCTTGATAATTGTATTTGTCAGTCTACTGGCATCAGCCGTATTTTTGTTAAAACCATGGCCAATTAAAATTATGGTTGACTCTGTGTTTGGTAATGTCCCGGCTCCTTCATTTTTAGAACCCTATACAGGTACTGAGGAGCTCTTGTTCTTTTTAGCAATTTTATCGGGCTTAATATTTATTGTCAGTTCACTTTTGACAGTACTTAAAGAACTACTCGTGCTGAGATTTAGCTATAAAATTAATATTAATTTAAAGGTTGATTCGCTTTCGCATCTACTTAATTTACCTTTATTCCATAAGGATAGGTTGGCTAAGGGCGATTACATTTATAGGCAAAACAACCTAACAGACAGCCTTGCCTCATTAGTATTGGGTAGCACGGCCAACATAGCGCAATCGATTATTCTGATTTTAGGTATTTTTATAATCTTATTGAGTATTAACCTAAAATTGGCAATGCTAACGATTTTTGTTGTGCCTGGTTTGATTATATTAGTTAAAATTTTTGGACCTGGCTTAAACTCGGTTTCGCAGGCGCTAACTAAAAATTCTAGCCAAATTGCATCAAATATTACCGAATCAATTGATAACGCCGAGACAGTTCAGGCGTATGGCCTGCAGGATATTCAGGTTTCTAAAGCAGTTAGGTTATGGCAAAAGCACCTGCACCTTTCAACAGTTGGTCTTATTTGGAGTAGATCATATAAATTCAGCAATGGGATTGTAGTTATACTGGCTACCTCAGCAGTCTTATACTTTGGTGGTATATCTGCATTAAATGGCACCATCACGTTAGGTGAGCTGTTAATTTTTATGATTTACATGGGTTACTTGGTTGGGCCGGTGGAAGGACTGGTTGCTGAGTTTGCAAACAAAAACCAAAAATTTGTAGATATCAGCAGAGTCTTTGAAGTTTTGACAGATCATCAAGGGATCGAATCTGTAAGAGCCGACCACCATTTTATGGTTACAAATGGGGCAATAGAGTTCCAGAACCTAAGCTACTCATATGGTAATGATCTAGTTGTAAACCGGATTAATCTATCTTTGCAAGGAGGTACAAAAACTGCAATCATTGGTCCTAGTGGTAGCGGTAAAAGCACTATCTTAAAACTGTTACCATTATTTGTTGAACCTACCGAAGGACGTATCTTAATTGATGGTATTGATATTCAAACCGTGTCATTGGCCGAGTTAAGGCAAAGTATGGTTTGGATTAGTCAGACGCCCCAAATATTTAGTGGAACACTGGCCGAAAACATCACACAGGGCAACCAAAACATCGATGAGCTAGTTTTTGCTCAAGCTTTAAGAGCATCGAATGTCGATGAGTTTATGAACAAAAACCCAATGGGGGTAAATATGCCTATAGCCGAAGGAGGAGTAAGCTTAAGTGGCGGTCAGCGCCAAAGGATTGCAATTGCCCGTGGGCTTGTAAAGCCGGCTCCAATTGTCTTAATGGATGAACCTACCTCGGCACTAGATGATGAATCAGAAAAAATAATCAAAGAAAATATATCAAGATTTTTACAAAATAAAACTGTGTTATTGGTTACACATAAGCGCTTGTTGCTAGACTTGATGGATACAGTTTATGTAATGAAAGATGGTGCTCTGGTAAATATTGAAGAGCTTGGCGGTATAGCCAAATATTTTGGTGATAAGCAGGTTATTAGTGAAGAGGATGTTATAAAGCAAGCCCAGATTTTAGAACTTCAGCAACAAAAGCTCGAACAAGACCAAAAAGCTCTGCAAAGACTCGAGGCCGAAAACAACAAACTTCGCGAAGTTACCGAACGCCAATCGTCTTTACCTGACGATGGCACGATTTACATAAATCACTAAATATCTAGCTGGACACCAGGACGATAAGTATTTGAGTCACCGTCCGTTGTATCCAATATCTGCTGGTTTGTATCTGGGTTATTTGGTAATGTTGCCGAATGGCCTGCTGAAGAGTTGTTGATAGCTTGTTCAATTTGATCAGCGTTCATGTTCCCCCATTTAGTAGTTGGTGCAGGCTGAGATTGAGGAGCAGGATTTAAAACATCCGGGGGAGTCGGGCCTGTGCCAGATACTACAATTGTATCCGGATTACCGCCAGCTGTGCCCCACACACCAGGATTACCTGTCAGTGTTCTGGCATCATTGTGCTCTTTTGCTTCAGGTACAGAATTACCCCAACCAGGATTTGTTGGTTGGTATACATCTGAGGTTTGAGGATCTGAGCTTGTAGATGACCCAGCGTTTCCCCAACCAGGATTTGTAGGTTCATAAGTTTCCTGAGATTGAGCAGTAGGTGCAGATCTAGTGTCATTGTCTGTTAGCTCTTTCCTTGGATTTGGTGAAATTAATTCATTGGTTACGTTCGAAGCACCCCAGCCATATTGTGCGGTTACTTCTGGATCTGTAACTGGAGTCCCAATATTTTGTTCAGTATAAACGCTATCATTTATATCAATTCCCTTGCTTTCTAGAACTTTTTCGGCGTCTTCTCTGTTAATTCGATATGGATTACCACCTTCTACCTGCTGGATTACGGCGCCTGACTCAGTAATTGTAATTGTGTTTTCACGCCCAAGTTTATCTGTAAAGCTGTATGATTTATCGGTTGGTTTGGCGCCACCGGTGTAAATTTCGGGGGTGGCATCATCACCAGTACCTGCAGGTCGTTGTACGTCACTGCCCTGACCTGGCTCACCATATTTTGCAAAATCAGAAGCAGCTCCCCAGCCCTGATTTGTTTGACCAAGTACGGTAGCGCCCTTTAAACTTGCGTCCGGCACAGAATCTGGTTCGGTGTCTCTATTAACTGTTGGCGGGCCAGATGGGCCGCTCAATGAACCACCGCCACCATTATTACTATTGCCAGTATTGCTTGTGTTTGAGTTGGAATTAGTTTGATCCGCTTGATTTTTAGGTATGGGCGATCCACCATCAATAACTTCCCCCTTTGGTGTTGGGTTAGGCCTACCTTCTGCTGGGGCATTTATTTTATCTTCAGGAGATGACGAAGTAATATTTGCACCTTCACCCGGCCCAGCATATTGTTTAGTCTTATCCAAAGGAAAAGCATCCCTGACATCTGGGACTCCATCGCCATCATCATCTGCGTCAGTTCTGTTTGGCCTGCCGTCTTTATCAGTATCTTCTATTGGTCTCTGGCCAGAATCAGCACTATCGGTGTGAGGTGTTGTGAAATTTGTAACAGTACCATACTCCACGCCACCAGAGCTAATAACCGTATCCCTCTGAGTGTCCCAACGCCAGCCTGTTCTGACTTCACCATTTTCTAGTGCAACATCAACATAGTACTCAGTCTTTGAGCCAGGCACTAGACCATTGTTTTTTAATATCCTTACATTTGCCATTTTTGCGAGCCTTTACTATTTTATTTTTATATAATACATGGTCTAAATTATACGCTTATGTTAAAAAAATAACATCTATTATTTTAAACTTATCCACAGCTTTATTTTATTCTTAAGCCACCCACCATCGTAACTTATACATAATTGGTACATATGTACCAATTATGTATAAGTTACTTTAAGTTAAAATGCTTTTTGAGCTTTGACAGATTTTTTTCATCAATACTAGATAGTTCAAAAAAACTACAATAACGTCTTACATTATAATAATCTGCTGTTTTAGAAACTTGTCTAAAGCATTCATAAGGGTGCACCCACATGCTTTTTTGCAACATAACGAGCCCAAGGGTTCTTAACTGAGCAGTAAAGTACGATCTTGTTTTACTTTCGCTAACTGGAATGTCAAACGACACCATTCGCCATTTGTTATCCCATTTTTTGGGTTTTGGTATTTTTAATTCATCGATTGATAACTTTTGTAAACGATGTGCTCCAGCTGGAGTTAGAGTAAGCTTAGTTTTTTTACCATCGCTAGTTACCATTACCAAGCCTTGTCGTTTTAACTCGGTCATTACTCGGCTTTTATCAAAACTCTTTTTATTTTTTTTGGTAATTAAATTCAAGGCTTGTACGGCATTTGGCGCAACAACCACAATGCCCGCAAACCCAAATGCTCCTATAATTTTAAGACTTGTATTAATTCCATCCTTGGTGCTCATCTACATAATTTTAACATATGTTAAAATTATGTAGATTAAAAGACGCTAATTGATTCTGTTTTGATCTACATAAAAATAACATATGTAGTAATTATGTATATTATATTTTTAGTTTAGCTTTTTGTGGTTGGCCAATTGTTATATGGTCGCCCGGATTGGCGCCCATAGACCGAAGTTGTTTTTCGATACCCATTTTCCGCATTATATCCTTTAATCGCTTTGCACCTTCGTCTGAATTGGCGTCAACCCGTTGTGCGAATCGTTCAATTTTGTTGCCAGTAACAAGATATCCTTTATCCAGCTTTTGAACATACCATTCATCTTCGGTCGATATATGTGTTATCACCGGTCTGGAGGTGGCCTTATGTTTTTTAGCGAGCTGTTTATTCGCTTTGTCTGCTTCTGATTTAACTAAATAAAGTAGTTCTTTTACACCTATCCCAGCCTGCGCCGATATTGCTATTATTTTTGAATTTTTGTTTACTGATTTTTTTAGCAAATCAATTTGATAGTTCACGATTTCTTCGTCAAGCCCTTCGATTTTTGTTAGAGCAATTATTTGTGGTTTTTTGCTTAGATCTGCCTTGTAGGCTTTTAGCTCAGAATTGATTGTTTTAAAATCTTTTGCAACATCGTTGCTATAAGCATCGATCAGATGCAGAATAATATTTGTGCGCTCGATGTGTCGCAAAAAATCATCGCCCAAGCCCTTGCCCTGACTGGCTCCTTCGATTAAACCAGGTATATCGGCAAAAACTAAACTGGTTGATTTATCAATATCAACAACACCAAGGTTAGGCTTTAGTGTTGTAAATGGGTAGTTTGCAATCTCTGGTTTGGCAGACGATACAACGCTTAAAAGAGTTGACTTGCCAGCATTGGGCAGTCCAACTATTCCGACATCTGCGATCATTTTTAGCTCAAGCGTTAAATCAAACTCCTCGCCAATTTCGCCCAGTTCAGCAATTTTTGGGGCTTGTCGTCTAGAACTCACAAAATGCGCGTTTCCAAACCCGCCCTTACCACCTTTGGCAATTACTTGCTCTTGGTTGTTGGTGTTAAGATCGGCCACCTGAACGCCTTGTTCATTAAAAACTACGGTGCCAACGGGTACTTTTACAATCAAATCTTTGCCCGATTTACCCCTTTTATTGCGTTTGGAGCCGTTAGTTCCGGGCTCAGCTTGCACTAGCTTGTTAAATCTAAATTGAGCTAGTGTGTTTTGATCATTTGTAGCTAAAAAGATTACATCGCCGCCTTTACCGCCATCACCACCATCAGGGCCACCTTTATCAACAAATTTTTCATGCCTAAAACTGACGATACCGTCGCCACCTTTGCCAGCTTTTGCACTTATTGCAACTTTATCTACAAACATACGTTAGTAGTATAGGTTAGATGTTCGATTTTCTAAAGAGTTATGCAACTAGTAAATAAAATAGTAACTGCCTACCGCACCAGCCGAAACTGTTTGACTGCTTACCCTAGCCCATCCGGCAACATTCATTTCTGATATTACAAAACTACCATCGGCGTTTACGGATTCGACAAAAGCAACGTGACCGTAATAATCATTTGGAACCTTCCAAGCAACCGCTCCCACCTTCGGGGTCGGCCCAGTAGCTAAGCCTGCTCGTTGAGCAAGAACCTTCCAAGTACTAGCGTTACCTAAGTTACTTGGGATTGGGCGGCCAATAGCTGCACGTTTGTTTGCAGCATACCAGGTACAATAGCCATAATCATAGCCATTGGCACTGTAAACAGGGGCAGAACCCCCCCATGCAAAACCACTATAACGACTTACCGAATACCTTGTTACTGGAGCTGGCTGCTGCACATTTGGCATAAATACATAATCCCCAACTGCTAGTCGTCCACTTTCGGCGTCATTTACCGCAATAAATGTTGTTTTATCGGCTTGATAACGTCCAACTACCGAATCAATCGTATCGCCAGTTTTAACCTGATAAACGATACCATTTGCAGGCGGAATAACTAACTGCTTGCCAGCAGGGATTCCATCGCCAGTAAGTCCATTTGACCACTTTATACTGTTGGCGTTAACTCCGTATTTTGCAGCTAGAGCCGTTACCGTATCGCCTTGGACCGATGTATACCTAACAATGCTCTTCTTAGTTTTTTGTGCCGTCGATACAATTTGCGGTTTGGCAATAATCGAGCTATCACTTGGCACAATGCTAAGTTGTGCATTTTCAGAGTCGGCTTGGTTTTTTACGGCTGTCCCCTCGGGTAATGCAGCCATAACTGCAACTTGGGCAGCTATTTCGGCTGAACTCAACTGATCAAGAGGGTTATCTGTTGCTTGGGACACGGTTTGGATAGCAGTACTAACTGAGTTACGTCTTACTGTTTGGCTGGCTGATTTATTGGTCAAAATAAAAGTAGCTACTAAAATTAGTAGCACAATGTTGCCGAAGATTAGCCCAGTGCGCACTAAGCGTCGCTTTGAGCGTTTCTTCAGTTTTATACTGGGTGTGCGAGAAGTCACTCCTGTAAAGGGATTTTTAGTCAATTTGTACCGTTTGATACTAATGATTTACTCCCGCGCTAACAGATTAAACTGCGGCGCTAAGCCGTTTGTATGGTTTTATTTAACAAATAGAGGTGATTCGACCTACCTCTGTTTTAACATCCCCCATAAACGGGTAAAACAGATACGCATCAGATAATAGATTGTCGATACTGTTTTACCGATAAATTGTAGCAAAAAACAGTACTAAAAACAACCCCAGGGAGTTATTTTTAAGGTGTTACCTACCGCAGAGAGTTGTACAATATTTTTCGATATTTTGTTCATGTTCTTCAAAAGTTTTAGCATAGTGTGTCGTACCATCATCACCAGCAACAAAATATAGATAATCACCGCTGGACGGACTGGCAACGGCTTCCAAAGCTGATTGAGTAACATTGCCAATCGGACCAGGCGGTAAGCCTTTGTAGATTCGGGTGTTATAAGGTGAATCGATAAATACAGTTGGTTCCTGTCCAGCAAGTGCTGATGCATAAAAGGCCGTGACATCCGAACCAAGCATCATATCCAGCTTTAATCTTTTAAGAAAAACTTGGGCAATCCCAGGTTGATCGTTAACATTCCCGCTTTCTTGTAGGGTTATTGATGCCAGTATCAACGCCTGCCTAACTGATAATCCTTGCCTAGCAAAACCAGCCTGCAAATCAGGGGTAAGTTTTTCGGCCATTTCGTCTAGTGAGGCTTTTACTATTACGCTTGCCGGTGTAGTGGCAGTTTTTTCAAAAGAATCTGGGTATAGATAGCCTTCGAGGCTCGCACCGACCGGTAGGCTTACCAGAGCCGGATGACCACTATATTGCTTGGGGTCAAATGCTTGTTCTATTTCTTGGTCTTGGTATCCGGATTTTTTAAATGCTTGTTTGATTTCATCAAGACGCTTACCGGGTAGTATCGTAAGAAGATTTTTTGCAACATCGCCTTTAACCATTTTTTCAACTATCTGCTGTGAAGACATTGAAGGGCTGAGTACATATGTTCCGGCTTGCAGTTTATCGCGGAGATCACTGCTTCTTAAATACCATTCGAAGGCGCCTGTATTTTTAATTAGACCCTCGGCTTTTAGATTTTGCGCGATTTGTTGCGCTGATTCACCTTGCTCAACCGTAAAGTACTGTGTCTTTAGGCTAGTTGATACAGGTTTTAGATTGTTTTGATATTGATTGCGTAGATAAATAGCACTACCAGCAAAAATTAACAATGCTACTACCAAGAATATACTAAGGCCTCTGACAAAATTTTTTCGGTTTGGTCTTTTTACTTGATATTTCATACTGTGACTCGACTCGCTTCTGGTGTGTACATAAAATCCTCAAGAATTATACAGGCTGACACCGCATCAATTAGGTGGGGTGTGATGTTGTGCTTTTGAATATACTCCTTAGCTAGTTCGCTTGTTAAGGCTTCATCTTGCCAAAACATCGGCAACGCAAGTGACTTTCTGAGTGATTTTGCCCATGCTCTAACTGCTAATGTTTGTTCGGTTTCTTGCCCATCAAGCCCCCTTGGCAGACCAATGACTACAGCATCAATGTCATGCCCGGCAACTAGTTGCTTTATCAGCGCCTCGGCGCCATCTGCCTCAATGATATCAATCGGCTCAGGCAGTCTTGCTAGCATGTTTACCCTCGCAACGCCGATTTTTTTTGTTCCGACGTCTATACCTAATACATGATTAATTTGTGCCATCGTTCGATACTGGCTCAATTACTATTGTTATTTTTTTGGTAGCCTTAGGAGTTGTAGATACCCAAAATGGACTATAAGTTACTGTGACATCCTTTACCCCCGGACGATTTTTTAGACTATTTTGTATATCGCCTCGTTTTTTACCTTTAAACTCTTCTTTAAGAGCTGTTTCATCAAATATAGGAATAGCATTGCCAGTTTTTTGAACCGTTAAGGTGACCTCTGTAGGTGATTTTTTATTTGTAACTCTAATTACTGCACCATCAACTAGATTTTCGCCTTCAACTTTTTGGGTTTTGGTATCAATTTGCTTATCCAGCTCTTTTGCTAATAGTTTTTCCATGTCATCCTCTTTAACTACCAAGACCGAAAAGGTTTGTTCTTGTGTAACTGTTGTCTGGCTTGCCTCTTGATCGACCGCCGGATTAGCCGTAACTTTTGGCTCACTAGTTACAGCAGTTTCGTCTAAGATTAGATAGCCCTGCTCTTCAAGATCTTTTTGAAACTTTTCAGACTCGGCACTTAGTTTGGGGCCAATTTTTTGTTTAGCGTTATCTACATCTTGCTGTGATACTACTTTAGCAATTTTAGTTGTACCGCCTGTCATTGCTGAGCCTGAACCAGTAACCTTTGAACCGAATCCGGCAACGGCGTATCCTGATGATGCGGATACGTTATATTGCTCTCCTGGGGATTGCGCCACAACGCTAACACCATCAACATGACCACCACTCGATTTACACACTCCACCGCTAGTAAAGTCACCCGAATCAAGACTAATTGCCTTTTGCGTGATGTAAGTTAGGCCATTTTTACTAACCCCTGTGCCAGCACTAATGGTTACTGGATCATCGGTACAGTTTGATATAGTCATTGTTCCACTGGCTTTGGTACCTAAATCTTTTTGCCCAGTTGCAGGAACGGTTTCGGATGCACTTTGTTTGAGCTCTTTTAGCTCAGCAGGTACTACCGAATTTTCAACATCTACGGTAGTAACTTTGTCTGATGTAGTAGCCGTTACGGTTGCTGATACAGGGGTGCTATCGGCTTTGATAACAACTTTTGCTTTTGGGGCAAAAATAAACATATACATCAGTAAAACGACCAAAGCAATTGCGCCAAATACACCAGCCAAAATTAATACTCTGAACCTGTCAAAGTCTGGAATTTTTAACTTTTTATCCTTTTTTCCAGTAGTTTTTTTGGTTTTTTTATCTGGCTTGCCGTCACTGTTATCGATTTCAATGGAATCGGGGTCCTCTCCATTAAGCTCACCAACACTTTTAGTTGGATTAACTTCAGTCGGCTCGTTGACCGTTGGAACATCGTCAGAGCTAACTACAGAAATAGACTCTTTGCTTACCGGAGCTGGTGGTATAGATGGCTTACTCTGAAGAGTCTTGGCTGTGTAAAGCCCGACCGCGCCCGCCAAAGGTAATAGACCAGGTTCAGATGTTATTAAAACCAGTTTTTTCTTGGCTGAATCTGCACTACGCTTTAAAAGACGCATATTGACTGTGCTTTGTAGGGCAGTAGTGCGCTTTGGCAAAACTAATGCGACGATTTGCTTTGGTGAGGCTTCAACCTTATCAATTATCGAAGTTATCTCGTCTTCGGCATCGATGTAAATGGTATCTTTTTGGGATTTATCTTTAGCTAGTTGGCTCATGTTCTTAATATCTTATTAAACTTTTCTTTAACTTTAGACTTTTCGCCTGATTCAGTTGGTTGGTCAATCGTATCAATCCCAACCCGTATTAGACCCATAGCAGTTGTATATGTATGATCTGATATCGTGCCTGTTGTATCTGTTATTCCAACAATCTCATCTGGCTGAATGTGCTGGATAACCGGTTTCCGAGTAAAGGCTAGTTGTCGATGCCAATCGGATTCTTCAAGGTTTTTTAGCAATAAATCGAGGCTCGAGCCACCGCCACAAAGTAAAATTCTGTTTGGCAAATGGTCAAGTTTTTCAAATTCACTAAGTGCTAACTCCACACCATGCGTCCAAACCTTTAGGGTTTTAGCTAGTGCTCCTTCAATCTTTGGAACTTGGGTTTTTGGCACTTTATCAGTTTTAAGGTTAAGCTTTAAAGCCTCAGCTTGATCAAACTCAATATCAAGTTCGCGTTCGATGCTTTTTGTAAAAGCTCTACCACCGATACCAAACATTTTTGTGCCTTCAACACCACCTTCGTTTAAAACAGCGATATCGGTTGTACCACCGCCTACATCCATTAAAATTGCGCTCATCGTAGAATTTTGATCATTACCAACTACTGACCTTGCCACGGCAAATGGTTCAGCTGCAACTGCCAACAGCTCTAGGTCAAGTTCGTTCGCTGTGCGCTCAAGAGCACCGATATGTATCATGGGTGCAAAGGCAGTATAGAGCTCTACTAGCAACTCCTTACCTTGAAACCCAACTGGGTTATTAACTTTATATCCATCAATGTCAATCCTAACCAACGCGCTGTTAACTAATCGTACATCTACCTCTTTACCACCCAGCTCCCATGCTAAGCTTGTTCGTGCTTTTTCTTCTGCTCTTTGTTGAACCAAAGTGATTATTCTTTGCATCTCATCAATGTCTAATTCCTTAGATGCATCTTTTCGGGTGACTTTAGTTGTAGTTGTTGTGCCCTTTACTAGCTCACCAGCAATTCCAATAATTGCAGTTCTTACACTAACACCAGCCTGCTGTTCTGCCTCGCTTAAAGCTCTATCGCAATTTTGAACAACTCCAGCAATGTCGGCAATTGCGCCAGCTTGCATATCGCTTAGCTCTTGATGCGCTCTACCAACCCCTATTATTTCAGCACTGTCGCCAACTACTCTGGCAACTAAGGCTTTTACATATTCTGTTCCAATATCAAGGCCAACCAAATATTGTTCGGCGCCCTCTGTTTTTTCACTACTGATTAGGCTCGGCAATTGCTTTGCCTTTTCGCTTATTTTTGAAAGCATAGTCGCGTTAGATTATACCACAAACATAAGGGTTTCACTACTGTAAAACGGCTTTTATGCGCCTAACGCCAGCTGATGAAGCTTCTTCTTTAGTGATTTTAAAGAATTTGCCACCTTCGCCAATTTTTCCGGTATGTTCTACGTGCGGACCACCACAAATCTCTCTGCTAAATGGCGCTGATTTGTCGCCAATCGTATAAACTTTTACTCTATCTGGATATTTATCACCAAATGCACCACTAGCTGTCTTTAACGCCGTCTCGGTATCTTGCTCTTCCCACGACACCGGCAAATCTTCAGCAATTTTTTGGTTTACTATTGACTCTACCTCGTCGAGCTGTTCACGTGATACTTTTTCAGGATTTGAAAAGTCAAACCTAATACGTTCGGCTGTAATATTACTGCCACGTTGTACAACATGATCACCAAGTACGTTCTTTAGAGCTTGATACATAAGATGCGTAGCTGTGTGATACTTAACGACTTGCTCGGAGTGATCAGCTAAACCGCCTTTAAACATACCCTGGCTAGCCGTACGGCTACGTTCCCTTTGCTCCTCAAGTAAATTTTGATAATCTTTTTCCCATTTTTCATCCAGTTTGATTTTTCGCCTCTTTGCTTCTTCTAAAGATAACTCAGGAGGGAAACCATAAGTATCATAAAGATCAAATAAAATTTTGCCGTGATTTATCGAATGCGAAGAAACATCCGCAGACTGCTCACTAGCAGGCGAGGACGTTGATGAGGCGTTCGATAAATCAAAGGCTTTATCAAAATGCCTTAGACCATTCCTAAGTGTTTGGTGGAAAAGTTTTTCTTCTTTTACCATGGTATCTATTACTTTTCGCTCGTTTTGTAGCAGTTCAGGAAAATCGCTTTTATAAAGCTCAGCAATTGTTGGAGCGATTTGCTCACATAAATCATTTTCGATACCTAAATCAAATGCGAACCTTATGGCTCGGCGCATTAATCGACGTACCACATAACCCTGCTCTTTGTTACTTGGCTCGGCACCATCAACAATCAAAAACATACTTGCCCTTAAATGATCGGCAATTACTCGCATACTTTCTTTGTGATCTTGATATTTTTTACCACTTAGCTGTTCTAGGCCCTCGATTATCGGCCGCAGTAAACTAATCTTAAAGACATCCGGGTCACCATTTTTAGCAGCTGATATTCTTTCTAGCCCACCGCCAAAGTCAACATTTGGAGCTGGTAAAGGCTCAAAGCCATCTTTGGTTTTTTTGTAGGCCATAAAGACCGAGTTACCAATTTCTAAAAAACGCCCACAATCACAATTTGGGTGACAATATTCGCCAAAAGTTTTATCGTGTGGTGTTCCAAAATCATAAAACACCTCGCTGTCTGGCCCGCCGGGCTCGCCCTCGGGCATATTTGCTGGCACGCCATTACGGCTCCACCAGTTTTTCGATGCATCATAATAAAAGATTCTGTTTGCGCCAACTAGGTGGTTATTCGCATAGCCATCTGCCTCGCTCCCAACCTCAACATCATCAGCCGGCACACCGTTTTGGCCAAAAAGCTTTTTCCAGATTTCAGCACTATCGGTATCTTTTTCTATCTTGGTTTTTTCATCGCCAATAAAACAGGTTACATATAATTTAGTTGGATCTATGCCAACCTCTTCAGTTAAAAACTTATAAAACCAAGTTAACTGCTCTGATTTGTAATAATCGCCAAGGCTCCAGTTGCCAAGCATCTCAAAAAAAGTCGTGTGGCGGTTGTCGCCAACCTCGTCCATATCCTCAGCCCTAAAACAGGTTTGGCTATCTACCAGTCTTTTGCCCTCTGGGTGTTCTTCGCCTAAAAGATAGGGGATTAGTGGTTGCATCCCGCTACCAGTAAAAAGAGTCGTTGAGTCATTTTGAGGGATCAACTGGGCGCGCGGAATAAGCACATGGCCATTTTTGACCATAAAATCAAAATACTTTTTACGGATTTCCTGTGCCGTCATTATAAATGATTATAACAGAGGTAAAGTTATTTAAATAGCATATTAAATAATTGACTTATACAAAGTTTATTGTTATAATATTATTATGAGTGAGTATGAAATCTCAAGGTTCCCAACCGAAAGGGATCGGCTTAGAGTTGCAGAACAATATGACAAAGCAGTCCACCTAGATCAAGCGGTGTGTATATTAGAACATATTCTCTTTGTTCTAACTGAGCAACCGGATGAACATGGCGTCTTTGGACGCGTTATATTAAATGATTTAATTGATGTACCGGTTGCTGAAATGCCTGAAAAATTACACAAAATTATTGAAGCTGTAAGTGATTCTGCAGATTTTGCCCATGGAGTCGCTAGGGCTGGTGAAGAATCGATCGCAAGATCTACCCCAACAGATCAAGAAAACTAGATTCTAATTAAGCTGGGTTTGCAGGAGGTTGTTGGTCTGACGAACCTTCACTTGGTGTACTTGAAGAGCTATCACCACCAGTAACTGCATCAGCTACATTATCAACATGTTGATCAACAGAATCTGGAGTTACGCTTTTTACAGCTTCAGCTGTAGCGTTAACACCGCTATCTACGGCTGAGCCTACGCTGTCGGCTACACCTGAAACAGTACTTTGGGCACTGTCAGCCACAGAGCTTGCAGTATTTTGAGCGCTATCAACAACGCCACTCATTGTGTCTTGAGCCGAGTTAACTACAGGGTGATCAGCTACGTCAGTTTTTTTCTTTTTTAAAAAATCAAATAATCCCATTTTAGGTTTTCCTTATATTAATTTATTAATGTTGCGCTAAAGCTATAATAGCGCTTTAGCTTTTAAACTACAAATCCCAGACTTATAACGCCACCACCTAGGCATTGTTTACCCTTGTAGACCACGGCAGATTGACCTGGCGTTAAAGCTCTAACTTCATCTTTAAGCACTAGGTTGTAATACTTTGTTGAGCTTTTAATTTGTTTTACGTCCATTAACTTGGCTCTGTGCCGTGTACGAACTTTTAATAAGTCGTTCTTTTTTGGTGCATCATTTATCCAATGAATGTTGGTCAAGTAAATTTGATTTGACCAAAGGTTTTTATCGTTAAGGTCAGTTGATACATATACCACGTTTTTTTGCATATCCTTTGAAGTTACATAATAAGGTGTACCACCACCAACCTGAAGCCCATGTCGTTGCCCTATTGTGTAATAAATAGCGCCATCATGTTCACCTACCTTAACGCCATTTTGATCTAAAATATCGCCAGGAGTTGCTTTTATATACTGTTTTAAGAAATCTTTAACACCGACTTTACCCACAAAACAAATTCCCATACTTTCGGATTTTGTGGCCGTTGTTAAATGATTTTGCTGAGCAATTTTTCTGACCTGTGGTTTTGTTAAATCACCCAAAGGGAACAGTGTCTTTTTTAGCGCATTTTTACTAACCCTGTATAAAAAGTAAGTTTGATCTTTATTTAAATCCTTTGCCATAAAAAGCATACCGTTTTTAGTTTTTGCATAGTGACCAGTTGCTATAAAATCTGCACCTTCATCTAATGCGGTCTTTAAAAAAAGTTTAAACTTCACCTCTTGGTTGCACATTATATCGGGGTTGGGAGTATGGCCCGTTTGATATTCTTCAAGCATGTAATCAACTACTTTTTGCTTATATTGCTTTTCAAAATCAAAAAGCTTTAAAGGTATATCTAGCTGTACTGCGACCCTTTTAGCATCTTGATAATCCTCTTTCCATGGACAAGGAAACCCGGGTATATCCTTGCTCCAGTTTTTCATATATACACCAACCACGTTGTAGCCTTGTTCTTTTAAAAGCAAAGCTGTAACTGAGCTATCGACTCCACCACTCATTCCAACATAAACGGTTTTCATTTGATTTGTAATTTTATCAAATTATTGCGTAATTTTCTAGTTATTACGTCTAAAAAGGTCGTTTGCCTTCGTTAATTTTTCGGCGTATAACCGAAACCTGATGACGTTTACCTAGCCAGAATGTAATGATTATAAACGGTATTAAAAGCGCTAACGGCCACCACACAATAACCCTTACGGTTCCAGTAGTCCCTTCGGCGCTCTGGTTAGTTTTTTCTAGCCCTTGAACCTTACCGTTACCTATGCCAACTATTTGTAAAAATGATGTGACTCCCTTGTAGTCAGTTACTTTGACAACAATGTTATATACACCAGCTGAGTTGTATGTATGCTGAACAGTAAAATCACCTGCAAATTGCCTACTGATTAAATCTGGAGGTGTTTTATCACCCCAGTCTACACTAACTGCAAATGGCGCAGTTCCACCACTAATTGTTAACGGCCAAGTTAGTACTGATCCGGGGTTTGCCCCTCTTTTAGCATAAATACTAGTCACACTTACCCTGATACCAGCGGCGTTTGTTGGGTCTGTAAATGTTACCGATACAACAGCCGAGTCTGGCCCTTGTTGTTCTAGTTCATCAAACACTTTAGCAACTAAATCGTTTCTGCCAGTAAATAAATCGGTAAGTATCGAAAAATTACCATTTGTACACTGAGCCGAACCACTAAATACATTATTCTTGTACAGCCTTACGAGTGTGTTATCTGGGCAGATTCCAGTTACAGTTATAGGAAGAGCGCTAAAAGTTTGGCCATTAGTTGGAAATGATATCTGAGCCGGCTGTGTCGGTGCTTTTCCAGGCACAACTCCTTCAAGACCCAGCGAGCCGCTTTGTGTACTTTGAGCATTTACAAAATTTTTGTTAACAAAAAACAATCCTAAAAGAACTAGCATAACCGCAAAAGCCACAACTGTTGTGGTTTTTATGATTTTTATTTGCATAACATAACCATAATACATAACAGATTAAAACTCAACTATTTAGAGGCTTGTGTTTGCATAACATAAAAAATTTCTGATAAACTAGCAGATAATCATTACCATAAAAGGAGAGGGTCAGATTTAATGAAATCGCTAATGCGTATAGCAGTTTTTGCAGTATTACTAATTACAGTTGTGTTGTCTAGCGCAACAACTAATGCACAGAACAAAACAGGCGGAAGTGGTCTGCAAGTTTCCCCAACTAGAACGGAACTTTCAATTCTCCCTGGTGAAAAGAAGTCTTTTAAAATAACAATAAAAAATATATCGCCAATTCCGATGCTTGCGAACGTCTACGTTAATGATTTTTCTTCAGACGATGAGTCGGGGTCTCCTCAAATCGAAACTGACCCCAAAAAGCAAAGCCCACGCAGTATAAAGCCTTTTTTGCAAAACCTTTCGGATTATGAACTAGGGCCAAATGAATCTAAAGAAGTAGAAATCACAGCCAGTGTACCATCTAATGCCTCACCTGGAGCATATTATGGGGTTGTACGTTACGCTGCAATACCAAAGGGCCGTGATTTAACAGAACAAGAGCGACAAGTTGCTCTAACCGCAAGTGTTGCGTCATTGGTGCTTCTTCAAGTCTCCGGCGAAACAACTGAAGGCATGACTTACGACAAATTAGAAGTCTTGATTGATGACAAGGCCGGTACATTTTTCTTTAATAACCCTAATAAAACCACGTCGCGACTTACAAATACAGGGAACACTTTTGTGCAGCCATTTGGTAAGGTGACTGTCAATAAAAACGGCAAGGAAATCTATTCATTCGAATTTAATAAGCCTAACCCCAACCGGGCGACCGTGCTACCTGAATCTAGCCGTAACTTTACGGATGATTTAAAAAACATCAATGGACTAGGTAAATATGAGATTGTTTCGAGTTTGTCCTTTAAACAGGGTGGTGAAGTTATAACCCAAAAGAAAACATTCTATGTTGTTCCACTTTGGATGATAATCGCCATTTTAGTAGTAGTTGTACTGATTGTATTTGGAATTTTTTACTCAAGACGACGATCTGGTAAGTCCCTATTCAGCAAAAATAAAAAATAAGCTTAAAAAGAAGCGACTGCTAGATACGTAATTGTTGTATTGTATCTTCCCGCTGGTTGAGTGTCATTCACATTAACAATGTAGCTGACTGTAAACAAATTAAATTCAGTGCTTAAAGACGAGCTTGCAATATTTGCGCCGTTACTATATGCGTATTGATTTGGAATCGCATAGTTGGCAGATGGGTTGCCAGAGCCTACACCAGCTTTTTCAGCGCCTATATCTGGCGAAGAATTATCCTTTAGGTTTATGCCAAATTGACTAGACCCAGTTATACTGGGCTGTGAGGATGAAGAAGAGTTAATAATATTTGTTCCCGATGTCATTGTTGTACCCAAAGTAAAAATATTGTATCCATCCGGATCATTAGTAGCTACGGCAAATTGGGTAGTAGTGGATTTTGTACTACTCGAGTTAAGCTGACCAATATCGATAAATGAGCCACTAGTGCTAGAACAGTTTAAGGAAACCGTTATACCGACACAAAATGTCATATACGGGGGCACAAACCCAACAGCTCCAATTCCGCCACTTGTACTCCAAACTACCCCACCCTCGTCTACTCGTGCTCCAGTACCATCAATACTACTAAAAGTCGCGATCCTAACGTAAATACTAGTTTCAGCGTCAGATGGATTTATCATATTGTTAAATTGATACTGAGCTAAGGCTGGGCCAACAACCGAGGGTGCTTTAGTTAAAACCAACCTATTTGCTGATGTACTACCATGTACGCTAAAACCAGTAATCCCTACTTGTGAAGCAATTACTGCCCCAGAAACATTAATTGCGGTAGGTACAGTACACGGAGTGCCTGCAAAGGCATTATTAAGACAATACTCGAATTCGATTGAGCCAACCGATGCATTACTCGGTACGTTAAAGCTAAATGAATGCGATGTAGTCACCGAGGGTAATGGGTTAGCCACGGTTATTGATTTTTGGAACATACTTAAAGAGTTAACATTATTAAAACTAAAAACTACAGGCACTGCTAAGATTAGCAGTGCCGTTAGTAGTATTTGGGCTGATTTAAATACCCTTTTCATGTCCCCTTAATTGTTATTTTTGTTTTAGTTTAGAACGATGGAGTAGCAATGTAGGTAGTAACAACTGTATATGTACCGGTTGGTGTAGTAGCAGCAGCTTGACCTACAAAGGATAGTTTGACTATAGCGTCGTCAATAACTCCTGAGCGTGAGGCTATGTCTGTAGCGGTTGTACTTGTGTTCCAACCAATGTTTGGTAAGCCACCGTTGTCAGATTTGTCGTCGTTTTCACAGTCAGCGTCATCAGCAGTGTCGTTGTCAAAGCCGTTAAAATCGGCGTCAACGGTCATTGGTGTTGAGACTGCACCTTGAGTAGTGTCAACACATGGTACGTACATTCCAAACCATTCTGTGCCAGATGTAATTGTGGTACCTGCACCACCGTTAGCGGCTGATTGGAAACATTGGTCAGTAGCGGTTGAAGATACTGCGTCACAGTCGGTTGGTACTACACGGAAGGACTTAAGTTGGTGAGTATCACCACCAGATACGGCGGTTGGATCTTCAGCAAAGAAGGTTAGAGTTGTGCTGGTACCAGCGTTGGTGTTAATCATAGCTATACCGTACTCGTCGTCACCTAGTAGTGATGTGGTGTTGTCAACTGGAGCCATGCTCGGGGTAGATGAGCTATCGATTACACCGATGTCAACAGTTGTTTCGGATAGGGCGATACAAGTCGGGACGTCTGAAGGTAGAGTTGTGTCGGTAGCACCGCCGTCACCAATAGCTGCTACACAGAACTGTAGGCGCTCTTGGACACGACCAGTTACGGTTAGTTGGCTAACAACTGCACCAGCTACGGTACCACTGTGAACTTCAGTGGCAAAAGCGGTATCACTATATACTGAGATACGTACATAGAATGAAGCTTCAGTAGATGGATTAGTAACGTTCTGAATAGTAATTTGCTTGGCAGCAGCTGTTTCAGAATCGGTATCGGTACGAGTAACACAGTATTCAGTAGAGTTAGCTGGAGTACCGTTATTGTGATCGTCACAAGCACCAGCGTCCGCACCAGTATATTCTGTGAACAGTGTGGCTTCAGAAAATGTTTGGGTAGCACTTAATGTTGTAAGTGTGTAGTTAATGTCCATACCAGTTGGCTTAGTACAAGAACCAAGTGGGTTTGTACAAAATTCAAAGCGAATGCTCTGAGCCGCAGTAGTAGACGGGAAGGTAAAGTTGAATTGATAGTCTACTGCCGTGGCGGAAGCCCTGGAGGTTGAGATAAGTACGCTTCTATTCGTCATAGTCTCTGCACTAGCAGAGCCGGGGACCAATATCGGCAAAACGGTTGCTAAGCCAAGGACTAAAGATAATGCTAATACCCTAGCGTATTTAAGTTGATATTTAAAATATTGCATGATTGCGAGTTCCTTTTTTTATTTTAAACCTTTATATAGTGGTGTTTATTTTTTACCAACTAAGCGCTATCATACAACGCTTGTGTTTTGATTGCAACAACTTTTTTAATAACTTATCCACAGGCCATATTAGATCTACAAAACTCAAAATCCCACCCATAAAATTTGGGTGGGATTGATAGCTTAATCTTTATTTAAAAAGTCTGTGCTTTTTTGTTTTGTGATGTGTAGGGCTCTTCCCTGTCATTTAGAACGATGGAGTAGCAATGTAGGTAGTAACAACTGTATATGTACCGGTTGGTGTAGTAGCAGCAGCTTGACCTACAAAGGATAGTTTGACTATAGCGTCGTCAATAACTCCTGAGCGTGAGGCTATGTCTGTAGCGGTTGTACTTGTGTTCCAACCAATGTTTGGTAAGCCACCGTTGTCAGATTTGTCGTCGTTTTCACAGTCAGCGTCATCAGCAGTGTCGTTGTCAAAGCCGTTAAAATCGGCGTCAACGGTCATTGGTGTTGAGACTGCACCTTGAGTAGTGTCAACACATGGTACGTACATTCCAAACCATTCTGTGCCAGATGTAATTGTGGTACCTGCACCACCGTTAGCGGCTGATTGGAAACATTGGTCAGTAGCGGTTGAAGATACTGCGTCACAGTCGGTTGGTACTACACGGAAGGACTTAAGTTGGTGAGTATCACCACCAGATACGGCGGTTGGATCTTCAGCAAAGAAGGTTAGAGTTGTGCTGGTACCAGCGTTGGTGTTAATCATAGCTATACCGTACTCGTCGTCACCTAGTAGTGATGTGGTGTTGTCAACTGGAGCCATGCTCGGGGTAGATGAGCTATCGATTACACCGATGTCAACAGTTGTTTCGGATAGGGCGATACAAGTCGGGACGTCTGAAGGTAGAGTTGTGTCGGTAGCACCGCCGTCACCAATAGCTGCTACACAGAACTGTAGGCGCTCTTGGACACGACCAGTTACGGTTAGTTGGCTAACAACTGCACCAGCTACGGTACCACTGTGAACTTCAGTGGCAAAAGCGGTATCACTATATACTGAGATACGTACATAGAATGAAGCTTCAGTAGATGGATTAGTAACGTTCTGAATAGTAATTTGCTTGGCAGCAGCTGTTTCAGAATCGGTATCGGTACGAGTAACACAGTATTCAGTAGAGTTAGCTGGAGTACCGTTATTGTGATCGTCACAAGCACCAGCGTCCGCACCAGTATATTCTGTGAACAGTGTGGCTTCAGAAAATGTTTGGGTAGCACTTAATGTTGTAAGTGTGTAGTTAATGTCCATACCAGTTGGCTTAGTACAAGAACCAAGTGGGTTTGTACAAAATTCAAAGCGAATGCTCTGAGCCGCAGTAGTAGACGGGAAGGTAAAGTTGAATTGATAGTCAGTACCGGTTTGGCTAGCTTCTGATGACGATATGACGACATTACGATTCGTCATAGTAGCTGCATCAGCAGAGCCGGGGGCTAGCAACGGCAATACAGTTGATAGCGAAAGCGTCAGAGCCGCAAAAGCTATCGGTACCGTTTTCAGTCGGTGCGCAGACTTAAAATTGATATTAAGTGGATTCATTAATTTTCTCCTGATTGTTGTTTTTGTTTTTGTTGACCTAGCCGAATACTAACATAATCATTTTAGGTTTGCAATATAATTATCCACAGGCCAATTAGGCTTGCTGGGTTTTAGATAGTTAGTAGGTGGCCACTACTACCAATACTTGGTCCATCTGATAAAACCCTGCCTCGGTATTGTTTGAAGGCTTAGCAATATAGCTAATTGTATAGTTAGTTTGACCAATAGCCGGGTTAGTGGCTGTGGCGGACGATTGGGCAATAGTATCACCAACCACATACTTAAATTGATCAGCAGTATTGTAGCCAGCTGATGCTCTTCCATCAGCAAAGGTATTGTCTGGTTGGTTAGTTGGATTAGCGCCAATATTTGGCGAAGCATTGTCAACCAAATTCATCCCGAACTCTTCAACATTAGGGTCCGATGAAGGTGCGCCTGCTACAGATTTAGCATCAAGTATGGCACCACCCTCACTAGTAGGTGGGTTACTGATCGTTAAGACACTATACGCAGATGATAAATAAGATCGAATGTAAAATGAGCAGTTACACCCACCAGCCTGAGCTGAGCCGGATGAATAGGCACTAGGGTCAAGTGTGCCTAAGCTAACCGTTGCACCCGTAACTAACATCTCTAAAAAAATCTGATTTTGTGTTAAAAAGCCACCCGTTGCATCATAGCTCGCACTGGATGTGAACCCTGCAGCATTTGCCCCTGCGCTTTGTTGGGCAATGTAGTTAGTCGAGCTAGCGTCCAGTTCGCCTCCGGTTCCAAAAAAACTTTCTTCTACTTTATAGCTTGGTGAAGTGCTTTGGGCAAAAACTGCAATTGGCAAACTAGACAATGTTAATACAAACAGCGTGCAGGCCAGTATTTTTAGATATCCCATTAGGCACAAATTATAGCATAAGTAACTTGTTAACGAAGCTTAAAGCTGGCCAAAAATTCATTAAATATTTCAGGGCGATAATTTGGACTGTGGTCTGTAAAATAGACCCCGATATTCCTGAGCTTACCTTGTGAGTCATAAAGTGGGATAGAATAACTACCCCTTTGTACGCCGGCGGCAAATCTTTCTTGACTATTGACTAAATCGCATTCAAACTTTACCTCTTCATAGATCATTGGCACTGAGCCGTTTCTAATCTTTATGTCCTGGCCACATCTAGGCGAGGTTGTGCCTGGTATAATTTTACTGCCCTGAACGGTTACTGGTGTAATAAATCCAACTGGTTTGGCTGGTATGGCGTCAATATACACTACAATTTCATACTGAGTAATATTATCAATGTGATTGTAATAGACATACTTTTGTGGGGGAGTTGAATTTTCTCTTATAAATTGCCATTCGGTTGTAGTTTTAAAACTAAAAGTCTCATTCATATACTCTTTAACCGGTGTCCCTGCATATGTACCAAGCTTTACAGGTGTTATCACCGCGGGAGCCTGTTTAATGTTAGTCTGTTGCCATAAATAAACTCCGGCCATGCTGCCAATCAATAGCAAAAAACCACCTGTTATAAGCAGGCTTTTATGAGCCCTTTCCCACTTATGGACTCTTTTTTGTAATCTCCACTTGTAATAATACTTAGACATTTAATCTGGCTCTGCGCGATTAAGCCATAGAACAACACCCAGGGATCCTGAGGAATAACGTTCTAATCTGTTTTTTTGAATATTTTTTTGTGTGGCCAACTGTGTGCCTCCTGCGAGTTACAGCACTACACAATCCATATTGTGGGCAAAAAAATCAAAATGTCAAGAAAGTGTTTATGTTTTTTGGTTTTTTTAGTATGATATCTCTTAAGTGCGACTAAATATTTTGGTGGAAAATGGAAGACAAAGATAAGAAATCTGCTGAACCTACAAGCTCTACTACCGAGAGCCTTGACGGAACTGATGCTTCAAACCAACAAGCAACCGCTAAAGTTGCAGAAGATGAAGCAAAAAAAGCCAAAAAAGGTAACATTTTTAAGCGTATCTATGGCAAGTTAAATATTTACTTTTTGTTTTTTATTTTAATACTTTTAATCGCTGGGTTTATTGCATTTATTGGGTACCGAGGCAGCCAAAAGGAAAATGCTCAAGATAACTCACCAACTACCCTAACCAACGAGCAACTTGATGCTTTAAAAAATAGTTCGACAACTGTTGGTGACCCTAAACAAGTTTTAAACGTTGAAAGCAATGCAATATTCGCAGGTAAAGTGCTGGTTAGGGATAGCTTAGATGTAGCAGGCACAATTAGAGTGGGTGGCGCTTTGGCATTGCCAGGTATTACAGTCAGTGGTTCGAGTAGTTTTGATGAAGTTAAGATTAATAATCTTGCTATTAGTGGCAACACCGCTATTCAAGGAACACTTACTGTTCAGCAAGATTTAACAGTTAGTGGTAATGCTACCTTCGGTGGCACAATATCCGCATCTGCATTAAATATTCAAAATCTTCAGATTGGCAATAACCTAATTATTAGCAAACATATTGATGCCAATGGACCGGTGCCTGGTAAGTCGAATGGTACAGCACTTGGTGGTGGTGGAACTGTATCTGTAAGCGGATCAGACGCCGCCGGTACAATTACAATCAACACTGGTTCAGGCCCGCCGGCTGGTTGTTTTGTTACAGTAACGTTTGTACAGGCTTACAACGGTAACCCAAGTGTTGTTATATCACCGGTTGGTTCCGGAGCAGCTGGATTAAATTATTACGTAAACCGTAGCGCTTCAAGTTTTTCAGTCTGTACTACTAATGCACCCCCAGCTCAAACTTCGTTCTCATTCGATTACATAGTTTTTAATTAAGTAGTTTTAAAAGTACCAAACTTTTTTGCAACCTTTGACGGCATAGGTTGCACCAATCAATGTTCTTCCCGAACGGGGTGAACTTTTGGTCGCAAAAGTTCAACAAAACTCCCAGCACGGCTCAAAAACTATACTTAATTTATCTCGTTCACAATTAAGTGAATCTGCGGAGCTCACTATCGTTCAAGCAAGTCCTCGATTCTGCTTATTGCTCACTTATAAATTAATCTGTTTTTGAGAGTGCTGAATAATTCAAGAAAGATGCTTTTTGCATCGGGAAGAGCAGGAGCGGTTCGCCAGCTGGCGAATCCGAATTTATTTCGGAAGCTCCGATGAGAAACCTCCCGAAGGGGTTTCTCATAGGCTAGACATCGAGGAAGACTGTGACTTGGTCGGATTTTATGTGCATAATCGCCCTGGTAATCCGAATCTTAAAATCTTCCTGCCCTTTTGTGCGAATTACAAGCTCGCAGGGGTGAACTAGCGTCATAAAGTTTTTGTGATGTGGCAATATATCAAAAGGACCGGTATCATTTTCAGCTGTAATACTGTTAGCGTCATTGTCAAAATAAACTTTGAATGGCGAATAGACCCTGACCCTCATTGTCACATCGGAGTTATCGAGCTTTTTATCGTCAGCTAATTTTTGAGCCTGTTTGGAATCTTGTTCTGCCATTATTTTTTGCTTACGATTGCTTGTATACCGTCTAGGGTTTGATCACGAGTAAAGAACTCGCCTGGTATACCGTTTAAGCGAGTTGTCACAAACATGTTTTGAGAGAAGAATTGGATTAGCTCTTTGGCTTTGGCAAAATCACTTCGATCTGCCGGACTAAGCTCGTTTTCACCGATAATTGCGATAATGCTCTTTAGTGATTCGTACTTTTGAAGAAGTGCCTGAACTTGCACACTAAGCTCATAATGCCTATCGCCGACTATATCTGGGCTTAGCAAGCTAGAGTTTGTGAGCGTAAGGTCAACGGCCGGCCTAATGCCTTGCTCGGCAACTTTACGGCTTAAAACGATAATTCCGTCAAGCTCGTGCTGAATCATCTGCACAGCTGGGTCAGAAAGATCATCGGCTGGTACATAAATTGTTTGTACGGCGGTAATTGAGCCGTTTTCGTTAGAACTTAACCTATCTTGTAAAACTTTAATATCACTAAAGATTGTCGGCTCATAACCACCTTCGTTAGGGATCTGGCTCATAATAGTAGCCAACTCGTTCCGAGCTTGAACATAACGATAAATATTATCGGCGAAGAACAAGATATCCTTGTTTTCGTTGTCTCTAAAATATTCGGCACCAGCGACCGCACTTACGCCAACCAAGGCACGTTGTACAGGGTTTTCATTCATCTGCCCAAAGAACATACAGGTATTTTTAAGCAGGTCGTTTTCTTTTAAAGTTTCAAAAAGTTCGTGACCTTCACGAATACGCTCACCAATACCGGCAAAAAAGCTCAACCCGTGACCGCTTTTTGCGATGTTGTTTATAAGCTCCATAGTAAGAACTGTTTTGCCAACACCTGCACCACCAATAATACCCATTTTACGACCCTTTACAAAAGGTGTGAAGAAGTCGATGACTTTAATGCCTGTCTCTAAGATTTCTGGTTTTTTAATATCAAAACGAGTACTTCTTGGAGGTAGTTTTAGAATATCTTTTCTTGGAACATCATCGCCAGCTGGTGGTTGACCATCTAACGGATCGCCAAGTGCCGAAAAAATTCGGCCAATAGTAGCAGAACCAACTGGAACTTCTATGCCCTTTTGACTACGATTTACAGACATATTTTTAGTAACAGTTCGGTCGCTTCTAACATTTAAGCAAATTGCAATATCATTATTTTCAAGGCTGTTAACCAATAGGGCTGTTTTGTTGTCGTTATCAACAACAACTACCTCGCCAATATCAGGACCGTCCTCATCAAACTGGACGTGAATCACAAGGTCGTGAATGGCTCTAACTACGCCAGCGCTCATGAGAATTTAACCTGCTTTCTTAGACCATTAACAATCTCTTTTAGGCGTTCATCCTTGATATGTCTTTTAGCACGGTTATACATCAATCGTAAATCTAAAACTTCTTCGTCTGCTCTAGTATGGGCTGCGCTCATTGCCCTAAACCTTGATGCATATTGTGCAAGTTTGCTTTCTAGAATTACCTGGCTTAGGGCAATTTGCATCATCGAGCGCTCTAAATAATCAACAACGTCATAAGTGCTTGGTTCAAATATGTAGTTTGCCTCGCTAATAAATTCGGTAGACTCACCAGCTTGTTTACCCGCCTCTGATACAGCGTTTGACAGCGAAATTCTTTTAACATCTTGGACTGTAAGCGAAACGTATGTTTGGTAATAAACGGTAGCAGTGCGATATTTTTGTACCTCGGCAATAATTGGTGTAACGTTAATGTTTTGGTCTTTAACGGGAAGTTTGAAGTATTTTTTAAAACTAACCCCAGCCTGGGCTAATTGAATTGCACCGTGATGACCGATAACCACGATATCGTGCTTTTCTTTATCATATTGACTCAACATCCATTTCATAAGCTTTTGATCAATATCACCACTAAAACCACCTTCGGCTGTGATTGCTATAAATAGCTCCTTATCAATAACGTCCGAATTATCTTGAGTGCGCCCATAATGAAAAATTGCATCAACCCTAATTTGACTATATATATACCAGAGTTCATTAAAGAATTGTTGAGCTTCAAGTACTTGGCTTTTAATCTGGCTAATGCGCATGCTAGCAATCCCTTCAAAAGCACTGGTAAGCACTACCATTGTGCCCATGGCATCACGTTCCCTAGCTATATCGTTTAATGATCTCATTTTTTGAGCTCCACCAAACTGTTAGCCTTAAGATCATTGCGAATATGCTCGTACTCCTCTTCTTTTGTAATTTTACTAGCAAACTCCGTAACATGGGATTTTAGTTTTTTGACATCAAGAGTTTCGTTATCGCCAAGATTCAAAACGATATCAAACATCAATTGTTGAGCCATAAGCGTATAGGTTTCGTGCGGTTGTTGGCTCAAAATTTCGTTAATTAGCTCACCGGTTCTCATATCTTTTTGAGCCTGCAGAGCAAGCTCAGAACCAAAGTGGCTAAATTCCTGAGCTTGGCGATAAGCAGCCATCGTTTTTAAGGTTGTAGATGCCAGTTTTTTTTGCCGATCGTTATGGCCAGTTCCACCAACACGAGTCACACTTAAACCAATATTTACGGCTGGTCTTAAACCGGTTCTAAACACATCCATATCTAAAATCCATTGCCCGTCTGTAATCGACATTATATTGGTTGGCAAATAAGCTGTGATATCACCACCAGACGCATTAACTAACGGAATTGATGTTAGATGTTTTTTGTTGCGGTGTAAGCGCCCAGCACGCTCTAAAAGGCTCGAGTGAGCATAAAACATATCACCAGGATAGCTATCACGACCCGGGCTGGTGCCGGAAAGTAGGGCGATTTCGCGTGTAGCGTGTGCGTGTGAAGTCAAATCATCATAAACAATAATGCTGTCTTGATCACATTCTTGCCATAAGTATTCAGCCATTGCACAGCCAACGTACGGAGCAATGTAGCTCATTACTAAAGATTCAAACATGGTAGATACAACAACTATTGCTTTTTTTAAAGCATCACTTTCGCCAAGTCTTGTCAAAAGCATATCAACATCGCTACGACGTTTGGCGATCAAAACATACACAACAACCTGATCGGTATTCCGCTGATTTAAAGCTAGCTGAGTTGCTAGGGTACTTTTACCACTTTTGTTATCACCCAAAAGTGCCATACGCTGCCCACGCACAATTGGCAGAAGCGAATCGATTACCAAAACACCTGACTCTAACTGATCACTTAGCATCTCGCGTTCATAGATTGGTGGTGCAGTGTTAAATACTGGCCAAATGCTGTCGGCAGCGATAGGTCCACGACCATCAAGCGGTTCGCCAGTAACTGAAACAACCCTGCCAATAAAATCTTTACCAACTTTGGCGACCAGTTTGTCGTGTTGCAGCACCGCAGTCATGCCAACTCTTAGAGTTTGTGCTCCAAGATGCAGGACTAGCACGCTGTCTTCAAGTACATCGCGCACAAAGCCTTTTGACCCATCTTCAAACATTACCAAGGCATGAACGGTAACCGGCTGTAGACCTTTGATTCTAACCAAAAATGTATTTACGGCAATTACTTCGCCAACAGGATTACCATTTTCGACAAATTTTTGAAAATGAGCATTATCATTATTCACTTGGGTTCTCCCCTCGCAACAGCTGAGCAAGATAAGGCTCTTGTTGTTTTAAATAATGCCTAAGGCTTAAATCAAAAAATAAATTGGGTGTTCTAACTACGGCACCGGCAGCTATATTTGGTTGAAGCCCAATCTGAAGCAGTGTATGGGTATCGATGTTGTTCCTAAGCCATTCAAGAAGTCGTGATACCGCCTTAGCTGAAGGTTCTGATGCAAAACTCATATGAATTTGTGGGCTTTTATTCATTACGGAACTTAATTTTGAGTAAAGTTCTTTGCGTTGGTTTTCATCAATTAGGTTTAGTTGATTTTCAGAAGCAGTCTGTTCTAGTGACCGGCTAACTTTTGGAAGTTGCACCGGTTCGCCGGGTGTACGATTTGAAGCACCTACCAAAAAATCATTTAGTGCGATAATTTCGCGCATCAATTTCGCAACATCAACCTTGCTAACAACAGTCAGTGGCAATTTAAGTTCCACGCTTAACGTCCTCTAGTATCGCTTCCTTATTTGTCTCTAGCTCAGAAAGTATATAGTCAAGTTGATCTGTTAAATCGATTTGGCTACCGATTGCTCTTAAAACATAGTGATTAACGATACTGGCCATCTCTTCTTCGAATCTACCGACAATTCGTGCTTTTTCAGTATCAATCTCGGTTTGCATTTGTTGTTCTAGCACTTCACGTTGTTGTTCAATTGTGGAGCGAGTCTTTTCAATACTATCCAAAGCCATCTGCTTGGCATCGGTTATAGATTGTTCGTATTTTTTAAATTCATCTTGCAGAGTCTTTGTTATCTCGGAGCGCATGTAATCATTAAGCTGTGAGGTCGTTTGACGCAAATCCTGTTGTAAAAACATAGCGTTTTCACCAATGATTTTTTCAAAGTGTAACCTACCCCGGTTGCGCAACTCTTCACGGAATTCATCGTCAAAAATATGCTCAACATCTTTTTTGGCGCCTTCTTCATAAGCTTCTTGACCCTCTTCTTCTTTTTGGGGTGCTTTGGTATCACTTATCTTAAATGCTAGATATATAAACGAACCAGTCGCTGCTAGTAGTGATCCGATTACTAAAATTAGCCCACCCGTGTTCATATTTTTTCTCTTATAACCTTAGTAGTAAATATACCGCAAAAATGCCTGTAAGGAAAATGATTAAACTGACAATCACCACCTGGAACAACCCACGAATGATACTTTTTTTACTAAGTGGGTTACGGCCGATCGATATAATTGCCGATTTAACACCTCCATATAACAAACTACCAGCTATTAAACCTGTAACAACTAAGATGCCCAGAGATACATAAACCCGAGTCATATTTACTGGTTTTCCGGCAATGCCTTCGGCTGTTTTTTGTAAAAACTGTGGTAAAAAGTTAACGTCAATTCTTCTTATTGGGTTTCGACTCACTGAAATGTCTGCCACAATTCTTGCAATCCCGGATCCATTGTCAGAAGTTAAGATAACCCCGGTTCGGCCATCAAAGCCAGTAAGCGCTTTGCCTAGAATATAGTCCTGTCTATCAGTGGCTTTAGCGGCAATCCCATCGGAGCGCGATAGCGATAAGTAGTCGCCGACATTTATAACACCGTTTTCTACACTAACTAAAACCTCGTGTTTCCCGCCTGTTGCTACAAAAACCTGCTCTCCTTCACGAGTTAGTGTCACGGGTGCATCATTTGGGTCAACAACAACACCATAGATTTTATCTGGTTGATTATAGGGAACTGGCTCAACTTTTTTTGAATCTTTTTCATCTAGTTTTACAATCCGACCCTTTTCGAGCGGTTTGTCAGATGAATAGCCAACCACAAACGATGTATCAACTTGGCTAAAAGCTAAACTTGGCAACAGACTGAATACAAATAAGCCAATAGCTAAAAATACTAAGAGCAGTCTCTTAACAGAAAAAAATCTCGGATGAATCGTCAACCGATGCATACTAGGTAAAATTATACCGCTAATGTTTATAAAAAACTAATGTTCTTTATCTAGTGCTAAAGCTAGTTTTTTAACGGCAATTTTAAGTTCTGCGGGAGTAGTTTGTCTGCCAAAACTAAATCTTATACTGCTCTTGGCTTGTGCCTCAGTTTGGCCGATTGCACTAAGTACATGCGATGGTTCTGAACTAGACGCGCTACAGGCACTACCAGCACTTGCTGATACGCCGGCTAGATCAAGCCTTATTAACAAACGCTCGTTATCTACGCCATCAAAAGCTAGATGCAAATTATTCGGCAAACGATTGTTTTTAGGGCCGTTAAGAGTGTATTTGATTTTATGCTCCTGCAATAATTCTGTAAACAATTTAGTAAGCTCAAGCATCCTTTTTGATTCACTTTGGCGTTTAGCGGTCGTAATTTCGAGTGCGCTGGCAAATCCTATGGCCATGGCTAAATTTTCAGTGCCACTTCGTAGATTAAATTCTTGACCACCGCCCTCTATTAGCGATTTAAGCTTTGTTCCTGTTTTGATAAACAACATCCCACTGCCCTTAGGCCCGTACATTTTACCGCCATTTAAACTCATTAAGTCAACACCCAGGCGATTAACATTGGTATCTAGGTAATTTACTGCCTGGCAAGCATCACTGTGAAAATACAAAGGTAAATCTAAACCAGCCTTTTGGCGCTGGTGATTAACTGTTTTAATTATTTCTGAAATATCTTTTAGAGGTTGGATTGTACCAATTTCATTATTAGCAAACTGCACACTAACTAAAACCGTTTTATCATCTATTGATTTTTGTAGATTCGTTAGGTTTATTCGGCCAACTTCATCAACGGCAATAAGCTTGTGTTGATAATTGTTAGCTGGCTTAATTACCGAATCATGCTCAACTGCCAATACTAAGCAATTACAACCAGGATGCAGGCTCATTATCCCATTAATGGCTAGATTGTTTGACTCACTACCGCCGCTTGTAAAAATTATCTCAGGGGGCCTAGCACCTAAAATTTTTGCTACTTTTTGCCTAGCCGTATCTAATTCTGATTTTGCCAGCCTACCATCAGAATAAGTTGCCGAGGCATTATAAAAAATATCGCTCCAAAATGGCGACATTTCCTTAAGAACCCGACTATCCAATGGTGTAGCCGAAGCATAATCTAAATAAATACGCTTACTATTCACTTGTTTGACCATTTACTAACTAAATTATACGGCTAACTGACCATTTTGGCCGTATAATGGACCGGCCACATGGCTCAAATATAACTCAACAGCTCGTTTCATGTTTTTTGCTTCGACAGCCGATATTTTTTTATAACCGATTCCCTCTTGCGATTTGTAAATACCGTCTAATCTAACATCATAGCGAGTAGTTTGAATATGCTGATGCCCATTTTCGTCCTTCCACTCTTCATGCCATACCCAAGTGTAGGCATCAAGGCAAAAGAATTCACGTCGCCTGCCGTCTTCGATTTCGCCAAAAAGTCTACCGCCCAAATCAGCCTCACGTCTTAGCATAGCCCGATGTAAATCGGTTCGTAGTTTTACCTCGCTTTTTGCCGAATTCATAATATAACTGATTGGATTTTTAAGCATTTTTATCCTCCTCAACTGTGTCATCTGGAATCATAAAAGCTTGCTCAACTGACTGCCTTGCCGAAGATACATGATCCGATCCAACTATTGGCTGATCATCAGGTTGCGGTGATTTTATAAACAAATTATCTACTCGAGTAGTTGGGGTTGTATTGGGTTTTGATAAATTGCCCTCAACCGACCGAAAAAAGTTGTTAACTGCATCAGTAATAACCTCCGCTCTTTCGCTAGAGATCAGTCTAACAACTTCACCCACTTCTGTTCGCGGGCCAAAAGTTCTTGGCAGGTTAAAATTGCTTCTGTTTGACAACTTTATATACTCCTTCTTGGGGCAATTATTCTAGCCCAAATAGATTTTGGGCATTTGACGTAGTGGTTGCGGCCAACTCTTCAAGAGATTGACGGCGAAGAGTTGATAAAAATTCCGCTGTATCCACTACATGCTTAACCTCACACATTTTACCACGAAACGGTGCTGGTGTCAAGAATGGTGCATCTGTTTCAAGTAAAAGTTTATCGTTTGGAACTGCTTTGGCTGATTCTAGCTGTGCTTGATCACGTGTAAAAGTCATAATGCCGTTCAGGGCAACATATAATCCGCGTTCTATACAAGCATTTAATTGTTTTTTGCCAGCACTAAAACTATGGACTACCCCTTTTAGTGGAGCAAACTCATCATAAACTTGCCAAAAATCATCCCAAGCATCGCGAACATGAAAAATTACAGGTTTTTGAGTACTTTTTGCAAACTGTAATTGAGCTTTTAGTGCCTGTTTTTGCAATTGCCTGTCAGCATGATCATGGTAGTAATCTAGCCCAATTTCGCCAATTGCTACTACTTTTGGTTCGTCAACAAGTTGCTTCAACTGCTCAATCGATTTTAGTGCGTCATCCATAAAATCTGCTCCGTCGTGCGGATGCGCCCCAACACTTGCCCACACACCATCATATTTTTGAGCAAAATTAACTGCTCTTTTGCTGTCTTCAACACTAACACCAACAGTTATGATTTTTTTAACACCCACCTTTTGGGCACGTAAAAGCATTGCCAAAGCATCATCGCCATAATTATCAAAATGAGCATGAGCATGCGTATCAACAAATTCCATATTATTCACCTGTCTTTGGTAGATTTTTGTCCGCTTTTGGGAACAACGTGCCTTCCATTGGTCTTACAAAACCATCGCCAAAAATTTTTTTAATTTTGTCAGCGGTTTCTGGCATAAACGGCTCAAGCATCACGGCAATCTCAAGTAAGCTTGCCGTAGTAAATGCTAACACCTCCCTTAGGTGGTCAAGGTCCTTTTCTTTGGCGATTACCCAAGGCTTTTCTTCGTCTATATATTGGTTAACACCTTTAACTCGTTCAAAAACTTCATCGAGTGCTCGATCAAAGCGACATTCAGCTAAAGCTTGTTGGTATGGCCCAAGATCATGTCCAACATCCGGAATATCGCCGACTAAGCCAGTTTGATATTTCTGCACCATGACCGCAGTTCGGCTGACCGCATTACCAAGTTGATCAGCAAGTTCATTGTTGTAGGCCGAATCCAACCTTTCCCAAGTAAAGTCACCGTCTTCGTAACTTGGTATATGCCTTAAGAAAAAGTACCTAAACACATCTGATGAATATTTTTCAATCACATCGTCAGGAGATACATAGTTGCCAAGCGATTTGCTCATTTTTTTGCCGTCGATATTAATAAATCCGTGCACATACAACGCTTTAGCCAAAGGTAACCCTAGCGCCAATAAAATGCCTGGCAAAATAGCCGCATGAAACCTAACTATATCCTTACCAATAATCTGCACATTGGCTGGCCAATAGCTTTTAAAGTCCTCAGCTTCTGGGTACCCCAAAACAGTAATGTAGTTTAAAACTGCTTCAAACCAAACGTACATAACCTGATCAGCATCGTTTGGTACCGGAATACCCCACGAAAGTTTGCTTTTTGGACGGCTTATACTGATATCCTCTAGGCCTTGATTGATTACCGATAGTATTTCGTTACGTTTTGTTGATGGTAAAACTAAAAAGGTTGACTCGGTAATTGCTTTTTTGATTTGTTCGTTATACCGGCTTAAGGCAAAGAAGTAATTTTCTTCTTCAAGTTTTTCGTATGGTTTATTGTGATGCGGGCATATACCCTTGTTGGCTTTGGCTGTTTCTTCGGTTACATATTCCTCGCACCCCGTACAATAAAGACCAATATATTTACCTTTGTATATGTCTTTTGACAAGTTCTTCCAGACAATCTGAGCCCTTGCCGAATGCTCTTTTGAAGTCGTTCTAATAAATCGATCGTTAGTAACATCGAGTCTTTTGGCTAGCTCAACAAATTTTTGACTCATTTCATCAGCAAAAGACTGCGGGGTTTTACCCAACTCTTTGGCTTTTTCGGCAATTTTACCGCCATGCTCGTCTGTCCCAATGCTAAATATAACCTCGCTACCTTGCTGTCTGGCGTATCTAGCTAAAACATCGCCCATAACAAACTCCATGCCATGCCCAAGGTGCGGGTCGCCATTGATGTATGGGATTGAGGTTGTTAAATAATATTTGCTCATATTGCTTCTATTGTAATGGTTTTTAGGTGTCAAAACTACTTGTTAAGTGCCAAAGCCCGCAGTTTTTGCATTTATATGGCCTAAGTTTTGCGCTTTTGAGATAATTTAGAGTAGTGGCTGTGGCGTTTGCCTGTTTTTGACTATCAAAGACTAGTTTTTCTTGGCATTTTAAATCTTTTTCGCTATCCTTCTGCATATTTTGCAACCTTATATCCTAGATAAATCCCAACTAACCCTCCAATCAAACTGGTTAATATACTCCAGCTTGACATAAAGCTTGTATCACCAAATAAAACAGGTATTAAACCACCTATAAATCCGCCAATCCCCGCCCCAACATATACTGCTGTTTTCATAATACTTATTATAGCTGGTTTTAAGGGGAGGTGGTGGCGGGTTTGTATTGCCCGCCACCACCAAGAAGAGGTACGGCTCCTCAGTGAACTTGAGAGATAATCGTCACACGAGCTTCGTCTTGAAGCTTCTTGAACTCCCTGTTGAAGTCCACTATCGAAAGCCCGCAATCGAGGTATTCCTTCTGCCAGCGAAGGTAGCCAGCATGATCCCCTTCGAGCCAGCACTCAAAGGCTGCTTCGACCATATCGCACTCACCGTGCATACCGCCTCCTCCCTAGTTGTGTTGTACAACCCGATCACGTCTAGGCAATCAGGCAATTGGTGGGGCCGCTTGGCGACCGTGCAGGATCGCTGTCACGTCCGTTGGCCCAAGCTGACCCCCGCTAAAACCTTAAATTTTTAAGACTTATGCGGGAGCAACAAAAAAACCGGACTGCTGTGTCCGGATTTGTTTTTGATTAAACTGGTTGGTTAAAATTCTAGGACATCAGCAGTTAGGCCGCTCGCGCGACAATGAGAATGCTGATAATCATCTTCGAAACCATACTACTTTTATACATCAGGAGCAAAAAATGCACAACACTAAAGTTTATGAAAATTCTTTAAGAAAAGCATCCGCGCTTTTGTAAGAAGTACTATCAATTATTAATTTTGCAATGTTAGTTTTTGCCTGGAGTCTTTTGAGGGTTATTTTGTACACCTCTTCATCAACTGCATCAAATTCATTTTTGTAGATTGAATATTTTTTTTGCTTTTGTATTCTTTCAGTTTTAAGTCTCAGCACTACCAGCGCCATTTTACTGGCTTTGTGAACAGTAGGTTTACCTCTTTTTTCAGTCCAGCCTGGTAGAGCGACAACAAAGTCTTTGAGTATCGGTTCAGATTGCAACAAATACGACAGTCGGTTGGCGTTTTGCTTAGCCTCGGGGCGTTTTTCACAGTTTTCTCCCGAACCGGTCAGTTTGGCTAAATCTTGTGGGTCAACACCTATGCCAATCAAGTAGTTTTGGGCGTTTACCCATTCCTGAAGTTGGAACATGTCCAGATCTACACTTTTACGGTAGCTATTTTCATCTCCCAAACTATAAATCTGTTGCCTAAGAGTACTCCAAGTGACCGGGTAATTTCTACCGAGCATTTTACCTGATTTTATGGAGCTAAAATAAAATAAGCTTTCTATATTTCGTTGGTCTATTTGAAGAATGCTATCGGAATCAAGTCTAGACACCTCATGAGAAGTTAAACTGTCAGGGTCATGTAAGCCGATTTGGCGAAGTCTTTCCCTAATCGGTTTTATATGCGATTCTGTTTCTCTTTTTTGTAATTCAGCTAACCACTCCGAAATATCGATCTCGGGCGGTAGTTCAGATTTAGATTCTTCGGAATCATGTCCAGCCCGCCTTAGTTCTTCCTCTATATCTGAAAGTAGTGGCCTAATATCTTCTAATGATCTGTCAGCTAGCGCGTCAATATCAAATTGGCCTCCCTCGTCGGGGAATAAATGCTCTGTCATATAACTATATTATACCAAATAATGAGTATTTTAGCAAATTCTACTGATCTAGTTGGCCGATTTTTTCAAGTTGTTCTAACTTAGTACGACCGTGCGGCGATTGTTTTAAAACTTCTGTTAAATCTTTTCCGCAGTATGCTAACCCATTCGAGGTGGTGTGTTCGCCGTTTTTCCATAAGTCTGATCCCTCGATTTTGTAAACTGTTCTGTCAATTGCGACCAAACACTCGTTGCCATTTTGGCCATTTGCTTTTTCTAGCGATTCTTTAGATATAATTTGTGAGCTATCTACGGCAGGGGTTTCTGTATCGTCTTTGTTTTGAGCGATATACAAACTGCCAGCAATTAGCAAAAGCCCAAATGCCAAACACAAAATGTTTATTGCAAGTTTAGTGTTAAAACTTAGTTTAGTTAAAGCTCGCATAATAAGCCTCTACCGTTTCGTTGCAAGTTTGTTCGATGCTAACTTCGTTTTGTAAAGCACAAAATACTAAGCCATTTGGCTTACTGTTGCCAATCCACACAATATCTTTAACAGCACCAATCACACAATTTACGACCTGTTCGTTATTGACGCCTTTTTGGCAAATCTGGTTCGCCTGATCAGGGTTTTGAATAGTGTTGCCCGATGCGTCCCGCCCCAAACTTTGATAACATGTCGATTCAAAATTGCCAGCTTGGCTACATAGCTCAAAAACCTTTTCATAGCTTCCGCCAACTGCTGTTAAAGCGTACGAAGTTTGATTTATATAGCATGGGCTTTTTTGTCTGTCATTAACAGCCGTACATGGATACATAGGCTCGTCTGATCTTAAATATTTTGTTTTATAATCAGGGTTATTTACGATACTCATAATGTTTTCCATAAACACCCCGGTGCTACACGATTCGCTTTCCCACATATCTGCCATTTTTTCGCAATCTTCAAGTGCTTTAAATAGATCATAATTTTCCATCGACATTACACCGTGTCCAAGGCCATGCGCACAATCGTAATGGACAAGGTTATAGGGGTTTTTATCCCTTAACGGTTTACAAATGTCTGAAATTTCAGCCCTAATTTTGTCTGGTCCAACGTTTGCTGTGATTGACTCCATTGCTCCGTGATAGTAGCCAGATGCGCAAAATTTGTTACCATGCTCAAACGTTGTTGTTAGGTTCAGGCTGTATTTTTTAGCAGATTGTCTGCCTATAACATGGGCTATTTGGTGGCAATTTGTTCGAACATATCCGCCCTTATTACTTTCTTGCTCGGCGCTTGCTAGAGCTTCTTCGGGTGATTTATTCATAACCAAAGCTTCATAACGGCTCTTCCAGCATTTAAAGTCAGCGGACTGCTGACCAGTGCACTCAACAAATTCGTATGTAGTCTTGGTGTCTTGGCTTTGTTTGATTATTGTGGCAGAAGCTAAAATACTACCGGTTATAAATACCACTGGCAAAACCCACCAATAAACCTCAAAATATTTTTTTAACACTAGCTAAATTATACCAATCAAAAAAGCACCAGTATAAACTGATGCATTTTTGGTGGAGCTGGTGGGTACTGCCCCCACGTCCGATTGGTAACACGCTTGATGACTACAGGTTTGTATCGTTTAAATTGCTTAGCCCTGCCCCTATAAACGATCAAAACAGGATAGGGTGCAGTCCAATAATCTTAACTATGCTACGGCGGTCTACCACAGCTTAGAGCAGTCAGATAAATATAACACCGACTGAGTCCTATCTGACGTCAGCCAGTCGATGGTAGCTTAAATAATTAGGCTACAGCTAGAGCGCCACGTTGAGCGAAAACTCGATCAACCATGTCGCTTAAACTATTTTTGGCATTTATAGCCTGTGCACCGGATAACGTTCAGTGCGACCCGACCTGCCATCAAGATTGTTAAAGTCCATTCGTCGAGCTTAAATTCAGCCCCTCGTATAATTATTATAACATAAACATAATAATTATGCTAACTAGTTTAGTCTAGCCTCTACTTATGAGATTTAAAGCTTAAGTTAATATGGCATTTTTTCGTTGAAGGTGCATAATTAGCATTATGAAATCGACTAAAGGTTTTGGAGTCTTGCAGATCATACTTCTTGTAGTAGTTGTAGGGATAGTATCCGGAGTTGGATTTTATGTATACACTTCCAATAAGCAAACAACCGAGACTTTAAACAATGCAGATAAAAGTAATAGCGTGACCACCGAAAAATATATAAATGCTACCGGAAATCAACCCAAGGCGGTTGATGAAAATGTTACGAAAAGTCCATATATAAAAGAAGTTGATATTACACTCCAAACACCGGATGATGTAAGCAAATTACCAGAATTCACTCCGGCAAGTTTTAAATCATACATGACTGATGTACTAAAAAATAACGTATTTACTACAAACAAAGATTACATAAATATATATAAGATATCCTTAATTAGTGATGTTAATATACGTGGAGGTAACACTTCCGTGGATAAGACTAGCAGTTATATCGGTGGTGCCCCGGCAATTTGGGTTTTAAATCCTAAGGGTAGTTGGGATGAGGAGACTCTGAATGGCCCTGTTTGCAAAAGTAAGAACGGTGGCTTAATCTATGAAGAATTTGTAAGTCAGTGTGCAACAGATTCAGGAGATCAACCATGGATAAAAAACCCTAACGGTTCAATATCTCAGCTCTACTGATATATCGAAAAAATTGATTAAAGGATAATTGCACTTATGGTAATTTGACAAGTAAAATATATCGTGCTAAAATTATTTTAATTGTTATTGATGAATCCGGGATGTTTGGTTTGTACTTGATTTCATTAGCGACAATCAAATTACAAATTAAATAATCAAAGGATTCTTTTTTTATGTCATATCGACAAAATCGAAGTTCGAGTTCATCACGCAGTGTATATAGTAGCCGATCATTTAATGGCAGACGCAACAATCAGCTAACTGTTAAAAAAGGGCGAGGCCAGTATATTGACCCTGCAAAATTTATCAAAAAAGCTAACCCCACAGCTAGCGAGGATTATATCCCCGTACATACTTTTGAAGATTTTAATGTTAACCCGCTTATAAAATCTAACCTATCGGCCAAAGGCTACATAACGCCTTCGCCAATTCAGGATAAAACGATTGTAGTAGGGCTCGAGGGCAAAGATGTTATTGGTGTTGCCAACACCGGCACCGGTAAAACCGCCGCCTTTGCCGTACCGATACTTAACAAGTTAATTAATTCTAGGTCTTCAAGGGCGCTAATTATTGCTCCAACACGCGAGCTGGCTCAACAAATCGAACAAGAATGTAAATCAATCGCCAAAGGCAGTGGCCTAACTGGCGCAATTTTAATTGGTGGCTCAAACATCTCCCCGCAACTTAGAGATTTACGAGCCAATCCATCAATTGTAATTGGCACGCCTGGCCGTATTAAGGACCATATCGAGCGCGGAAGCTTAAAGCTAAACGGTTTTGATAATGTGGTGCTCGATGAGGTAGATCGAATGCTTGATATGGGCTTTATAAATGATGTCCGAAGCATTTTAGGCCAACTTGCCAGCCAAAGACAGTCATACTTTTTTTCGGCAACGCTTGACTACAAGGTTAATGAGCTAATCCACACTTTTTCGAACAACCCAGTCACAATTACGGTTAGTACAACACCAACCAGCGAAAACGTTAACCAAGATATTGTTAAGTACGCCACATCAAACGAAAAGATGGATAAGCTACACAACATATTAAATGAACCACACGTATCTAAGGTAATTGTTTTTGACGAAACCCAACGTAGCGTCGAACGCTTAAGTAAAGAACTCATTGCCCGAGGCTTCCCGGCAGATGCTATTCATGGCGGAAAAAGCCAAGGCCAACGCCAACGCGCACTAAAACGATTTAAAGATAGTGATATAAAAATTTTAGTGGCTACCGATGTGGCTGCACGTGGAATCGATGTAATTGATATCACACACGTAATCAATTATTCGACACCCCAAACCTATGACGATTACATTCACCGAATTGGCCGTACCGGCCGTGCTGGTCGAATTGGTCACGCCCTAACTTTTGTAAACTAAACTGAACGGCGTTTATATAGCCAGGCGGTAATTGGCAAGGTTACGGCCATGATAATAAAGCACCATAAAAACGACTTCCAGGCGTAATCGCCCATTGGTGTACCGACTAGCCATGACCTAGTTGCACCAATAACCTGGGTTATGGGTTGGTTATCGGCAAAAACCCTTAGAGCTGATGGCATAGTACTAGTTGGAACAAAAGCGCTTGATACAAAGGTTAGCGGAAAGATAATTAAAAATGTCATCCACTGAACGGCCTCGACACTTTTTGCTAGTAATCCTAAGATTGACGACATTGAAGATATTGCCATCGAAAAGACAATAATTAGTAGTGTAACCATTATCCAGTCTGATAAATCAGCTGTTGGCCTAAAGCCAACCAAATATCCGATAGCCACCATTATGAGCGCGGATATCAGGTTACGGACGGTATCGGCAACGATATGACCAACAATTAAACCTGGCGCAAAAATTGGTAGTGACCTTAGCCTATCAACAAAACCACGTTGTAAATCAGCTGCCAGGTTTATTGCGGTAATCGTTGCCCCGAATGCTATGGTTTGGATTAATATTCCAGCCATTAAAAAGTTGACATAGGTTGTGCCTTCAGCCTCAATTGCTCCACCAAAAACATAACGGAATAAAATGGTAAACATAATTGGCTGTAAAAACGCACCCAAAAGCTGATCGGGGTTTTTGATTATGTGTTTGATACTGCGCTGAATTAAAATCAGCGTGTTATTTATTGACCAATATGGGCTATTTTTCATTGGTCATCCTCGCTAGACTCTTTAACTTCGGCACCATGACCAGTGAGTTTTAAGAACACGTCATCGAGCGTTGGTTTTCGAATAGCTGCCTCTTGAATTTTTACCCCATCAAGAAGCTCAAGTGTCTCTTTTAGTTGAGCCACCCCTTTGGTTGAAGCAAAACTAATTGTTTTTTGCTGTTCGTCAACTTCTAGCCTGTGTTTTTTGAGTAATAACTTGGCTTTTTGAAGTTCTTCGTCACTGGCAAAATTAAGTACTAAACGTTCGCCGCCAACTTTGTTTTTAAGCTGATCAGACGTGCCTTCGGCAATAACTTTACCGCCATCAATTACCATAATTTTATCGGCCAACTGATCGGCCTCTTCTAGGTATTGAGTTGTTAAAAGTACAGTCGTACCACTTTCAGATAGTTTTTGAATCACCCCCCAAAGCCGTAATCGGCTCCGCGGATCAAGCCCAGTAGTTGGCTCATCTAAAAATAAAATTGGTGGATAAACAACTAGGCTTAGAGCAATATCTAATCGGCGCTTCATTCCGCCAGAATACGTTTTAACTTGTCGGCCACCGGCCTTAACTAAATCGAATTCTTTTAAAAGCTCATCAGCTCTTTTTGTTGCCTCTTTTTTTGGCAACCTAAGCAGTCGACCCATCATAACCAGATTATCTTTACCTGTTAAGTATTCATCTACCGCTGAGGCCTGGCTGGTTAAGCCAATACTGCCACGAACTTCTTCAGCTTGTTCGACAATATCAAAACCATTAATCATAACCGTACCATTATCGGCCTTTAAAAGTGTGCTCAAAATTTTTACAATAGTAGTTTTGCCAGCACCATTAGGACCCAGCAGTGCTGTAATAGAACCGCGCTCAACGTTAAAATCAACACCCTGTAAAACTTTTAAGTCTTTGTAGGATTTATCTAAATTTTTAACCTGAATAATATATTTGGAGTCCATAATTAGTGCCTAATAAAATCTAAATCGCACCCGACGGCACTTAGCATGCTGTCCAAGTATTTGTTAAATTTTTTTATATCCGAGTCCGACAAACCGTGCAAAACTTCGCGATGTTTTTGCTCAAGCAATTTTTGAGCTTTTTCAAAATGGTTATAGCCTTTGGTGGTTAAATAAAGATGACGTCGGCGTGAATCTTTTTTATCTTTTTCGATTTTAACCAACCCCATATCTTTCATAAGCTTAATTTGCCTACTAATGCTTGCCTCTGTCTGACCAAGATATTTAGCTAAATGCTGCTGATCGTCACCGGGGTGCTTAGCCATGCCAATCATCAATTTGAACTGTGAAAAACCAATCCCTAATTTTTCCTGCAATAAATCTTCGCTTATATGTTGTAAAATAAACGTCAATCGGTGCAGGGAATACGCTAACTGGTCCCGGGGTGCTTTTTTGTTCATCTGTTTCTAGATTATCATATTTACTTAACACGTCAAGTATTTATAATAAGGAAGTGACGATGCATTTTATATGGGTCATTATTTTTCAGATTGTTCCACTAATTACTCTGTGGTTACTTTACGGTAAAATCTTAAAATCATACATAAACTTGATATTGATTAGCACTCTGCTTGTTAGCGTAGGTATTATATGGGACATTTGGGGAGTAAGCATAAATATTTGGGCATTTGGGAATAATAATTTCGGTTACTATTTTGCCAATCTACCAATTGAGGAATATATGTCTTTTTTACTATTCCCTGCTTTAGTGACTAGTATTTTTATTGTGTTAAATAAAAAAATTTATGGGTGATTTAACATACCTAATAAGCTTTCACATAGTTATCGTACCGATTATTTTAGCTTTATTAATTTTGTGTAGAGGTACGATTAGAAAATATTCAAAACTAATTTTATGTTCAGTAGCCCTGGGCGTAATCTACGCTTTTTCAGAATATTTTGCAGTCAAGTGGAACATTTGGACTTATTTTGAAAATAAATCTCTGTTTAGTATCTATGGAGTTCAGGTTGAAACAATACTTTTAAACGTATATGTTTTTTTAACTCTCTGCCTGCTATTTATTTATTACAATGAAAAGGTTAAAACCGACTAGTTGTAGTTTGCAAGTGTTGATAGAATTTGTTCGGCTTGTTTTATATCTGGGTTTTGATAAAAATTCTTATCATAACCACTTACACCATCAATACTAACGGTTAAATACTTATCGTCTAGCATAACAATCCCCTTATCCAGCCAATTGCCAGCTAAAGCAGTTTGACTGTTTACCAGTTTTTGATCAGAGCTAATCATCACTACATATTTTGATGGTGTTGGAGCCGAAGATCCTTTTGCTCTAGCAGGTGTATAAAGAGCCCTAATAATATACACGTCACCCTCTGGTGATTTTAAATTAATTTTTTGGCGCGACAAGACCTCGATAGTTGTGCAATCTAAGGTATTGTGTGGTTTATCAAAGATATTGTGTTGGCATCCAGCCTGAACGCTTGTGTATGAGGGTTCGATGCTTATTGCCACTCCGCTAGGCGATTTTACTGATAGGCTTGGAGTCTGACCGAGCCCGTACTGTTCACTAAAGCCTTGACTCACATTCCATTCGTTAGGATAAACAAACTCTAGCCCAAGATTTTGGCTTTTAAAAGTTTTATTTGGAACTTGTGGCGTTTTTATTTGATCTGATATGTCGTAGGGTTTACCTTGATCATCGGTATTGGAGGTAGAATTAATGTTTCGAATTAAATTAACTGAGGCACTCAAAAACAAGATTAGGATTATTGCCAATACGATTCGGTTTTTTAGCAAACGCTTTTGTTCCATCTAATTCCAGATTTTAGCATAAGCGACATATATCTTATGCCAATCTTGCAAACTAAGATTTTGTGCACGCAAGTTAGGATCAATTTTTGCAGTAGATAGTAACTGTTCGGTTTGAGTTTTTTCGATGCCAAGCCCACCGCTTAAACTTGATCGTAATTTTTTACGTTTTGCTGAAAAACCGGCTTTAACAATTCTAAAAAATTGTTTTTGGTTGATACTTTCAAATAGCGGTTTTTTAAGTCTGTGAAGCTTAACTACTTGTGAATCTACTTTTGGTTTAGGCTCAAAAGAACTGGCAGGAACAGTTAGTCCCAAACTAGCTTCAAAATACATCTGAACACTCACGCTTAGTATGCTCATTTGGCCAGGACCGGCGCATATACGTTCGGCTACCTCTTTTTGGACCAAAATTACTGCACTGGATGGCGGATTAGTTGATTCACTTATACCTCTGAACAAATGGCTAGTCAGATAGTAAGGTATATTGGCAACTAATTTATAGCCTGTTGGCAGGCTTGAAAAATCAAATTTAAGAATATCCATATTGATAATAGTAAGGTTGTTAGAATTAATTCTGGATTTTAAGTTTTTAGCCAATTCAAGATCAAACTCAACTGCAATAACTTGTTTGACTTCTTTAACTAGATACTTTGTAAGTGCGCCTTGCCCTGGACCAATTTCAAGTACAGTATCAGTTTGGCTTAGATTAGCACTGTCGCAAATCTCCTTTAAGGCATGTTCGTCAACTAGCCAATGCTGACCTAAAGATTTTTTGGGTAAGTTATCCATTTGCTTTTAGGTACTCTATCGCGTTTTGCAATCTGTTTTCATCGTCCTTAAACATTCCTAAAGCTCGATTACAGTTTTCGCAAAGAATGCCTCTTATTATCCCAGTTGTATGGTCATGATCAACAGCTAAAAGTTTATACTGTTTGCTTTCTTTGCAAATTGCGCAAACACCTTTTTGCGTGTTTAGTAGTTGCTCATAGTGTTCAGTTGTGATTCCAAACTCCCGACGTAAATGTGCATTTCTTCTTTGAGCAATCAGTTTCTCTTTTTTTTCTGACCATCTCTTTTTGTCTTGTGCTCGATTTAAGTCTCTTCTGCATTCAATGCAATAAGAAAAATAACCCGTGTAGCTATCTTTTGATTTAGGGAAACTTGATAATGGTTTTGTTGCATCACAAGCTTTACATTGTTTTTTGTCGTTTTGTATAACTTTTTTGGCATATATTAGCGCTTTTTCTTTTTTATGCTCATCCGAGCAAACTCTACTACAATACTTAACTCTTCCTCTGTTGACGTCTTTTAGCGGTCTTTCGAATGATTTACTGCATCTGACGCACTGAAGATTCATAGGATTATATTATCACCACCAACCCTTGCTAATCCATGCTTGATATGCCCCGCCCCAACTGCCATACCGGCCATTTGCGTAGCCAGAAAACCAGCTAATTTGACAAACTGGATCATTTTGCCAATTTGGGCAGGCAATCGCTAGTTTGCTACCCGGGCAGGCTTGTCCAAGACCCCAACACCCACTAGAGTTCATTGCGCCAGCGTTCCAACGCGATTCTCTGGAGATTATATAATCAACATAACCGTAATCAGATGGGCTGATGCCAGCAGCGGCCATAATTTGGGCTTTGCTACCCGAAACATCACTAAAGGCTACCTTTGTTCCTTTGGCGACTCTTTCTTTTACTGGCTGAGTCAGTACGGCTTCCTGGATAATTGTTCGACCAATCTCGACACCGTTTTCTAACTGAATTTGATAAGTCACAACTTTTTTACCTGGGGTTCCAGGTTCTAAAACTTTACGGGTACCTGCAGGCAAGTTTGAGTCTGGCACATATTCAACCGGTGCTGGAATCTGCTCTTCTTGCACAACCACTTGTTGGCCAAATCTAGATAAAACAACTTGCATACCTTCAGTAATCGGCGTTTCTGGAGCAGGGCTGAGCGTATCACCTTCGTTGATTTTAATTGACTTTTCGGATAACAATTCACCAACTGTTTGAGCTTGTGTACGAGCTGGCAAAACGCTTCCGTATAAGACCACATTTAACGGAACCGCTCTATCTATTACAACTTTTTGACCAACAATGCCTTGTCTTATATCGCCTTGCTCAAAATTAGCGTTATCCTCAGGAAAAACTTCAACACCAGCGTTTGAAGCAATTAGCCTTGGACTTTTATGGGCACTTAGCACAGCAGTTTTGTTGGCTCCATCGATTACCGTTACAGCCTTTGCGCGGTAAATGTTTACATGCATGTCGTCCGATGTCAAAGGTGTTTCGAGCGCGGGTTCAACTATATCTTCATCTATTATATCCAGATTTAGCTTTTGAGTAAGCTCGCCAACTGTTTGAGCCCTAGTGGCTACTGTCCGCTCTTGGCCGTCTACAAAAACACTGACTACCCTAGAGTCGCTTGGCCCCACGGTTTCACCGCCCATACTCACAAACGCGCCCAATAGAAAAATAAACCCAAAAATTATTCCAAGTGTCGGTATGACATACGGATGTTTTTTTAGTCCCTCTTTACCCCTTGTGCGCAAAGAATATTGTTTTGTGGATTTTCTATTATTAAATAACTTCATAGGTGCTAATAAAGAGCTGGATACAACCGAAAATTGGCAACATCAATACACGCTCCTTAGGCTAACTCATTATAGCAAAATGCTACCTTAGCTAACAAGTCCGGCGGTCTTGAGTGCTTTAATTGTCGCTTGATTTGAATTGGACAGATTTATAATGCTTGGACTCAACCAAACTGCCTCCATTATTTCGAACTTTGCTGGTTTGGGCCATTTTTGCTCTTCAAGTTTTAGTTTATAAACCAAGTGACGATAATTTGCCCCTGCATGACTTTGTTGTAAATCTAGTATTAAATTTAGTTGGCTAGGGTCAATTGAAAGGCCTGTTTCTTCATTTACTTCGCGGACTACGCCATTTTTTGGGTCTTCACCCTTTTTTAGGCCACCGCCCGGCAATTTGTACTTTTGATTGCCAAACCAACTTTTAACAAATAGTACCTGCCCAGATGCCTCTAACAGCAGATATGCCCTAGTTGAGTCTTTAAATTCTAGATAAACAACTGGCAGTCCAATATAGTAAATTGATTTTGAAATTATCGCCCTAGCCTGCTTAATCATCCAATTAAAAATACATTTTTATTTGTTTTTTTACAATCAACTCATAACCAATAAAAGCTACTGTACACTTTGCCAGATCCTGTCGTACTACATAATTGGTACATATGTTATTTTTATGTAGATGTTTTTTGGGCAAAAAGTTGTTGCTGTACTACATAATTGGTACATATGTACCAATTATGTAGTTAGTTAACGGGGTCAGCTTTAAACTTTTATTAGGCTTTTTTGATTGGTGCGAATGCGATGTTTATCTTTTTGGTGCCCCGGCCTTTAAAATAAATCACAGCGTTTTCACCGTCTAGTTCTAGGATTGTCCCAGTGCCAAAAATCTGGTGGTTAATGTTGTCGCCCTCATAAAGTTCTGGCACATATCTTGGTTCGTCACTAATCGGTGTTTGTAGGTTGTTATAGATATCTGCCGACACACCCTCTGTTACTGATTCGCCCCCTATATCAGCGATAAATCTACTTGGAGGATTATGTTGCATGCCCCCATATAGTGATCGCATGTTGGCATGAATTAAATAAAGCTCCTGTTTTGCCCTGGTCATTCCGACATAACAAAGTCGCCTTTCTTCTTCCATTTCGTGCTGATCATAAAGCGCACGACTGTGGGGCATGATTGACTCTTCCATCCCAGTCATAAATACCACCGGGAATTCCAATCCTTTAGCTGAATGAAGAGTCATCAAAGTTACCACATCGTCACTAAAATTGGCCGAATCAACATCACTTACTAAACTTACCTCTTCCAAAAATCCGGCTAGGCCCAAATCTTGATATTCGTGAGCCACGCTCAAGAGTTCTTTTACGTTTTCTTGACGTGCTGTACCTTGCACCGTACCATCATCTAAATAATTGAGGTAGTCCAGGCGCCTAATTAGCGAATCGATTAAAGCCTGAACAGTCAGCTCGTCGAGCATTGCCCGATAACTTAGCACAATATCCGCCAACACTGATAGAGCATGGCGAGCCTTTGGTGTAATATCCTCGCACTCTTTTACAAACTCAAGAGCCGTTAATTGACTAAGGCCCTTCTTAGCTCGCCACTGCATAAATTTTTGCAAAGATACGGCACCAAGCCCTCTGGTTGGCACATTGGCAATTCTTTCAAAGCTGACAATATCTTCAGGTTGATAGATTAATCTTAGATAGGCCATTATGTCTTTGACTTCTTTTCGATCATAAAACCTGACCCCACCAACTATTCTGTATGGGATGTTATAGTGCACAAAAACTTCTTCAACTGCTCGGCTTTGTGCGTTGGTTCGGTAAAGTACTGCAAAATCCTTGTATTTTCTGGCGCTAATATCAACTGATGTTTTTACGCGTCTTACAATTGCTTCGCCTTCGGCGCGTTCGTTATTTACCGCCAGAACCTGAACCGGCGAACCGCTGTTATCGTTTGTCCACAACTTTTTATCGCTACGGTGAGCGTTTTTGGCTATCACGGCATGGGCAGCATCCAGTATATGCTTGGTGCTTCGATAGTTTTGTTCGAGCTTAATAATTACAGCGTCTGGGTAATCTCGTTCAAAGTTAAGTATATTTTTAAAATCAGCTCCTCGCCAGGAATAAATACTTTGCCAGTCGTCGCCTACAACAGCAATGTTTTTTTGCTCGCCAACTAAAAGTTTTACTAGTTTATACTGAGCTGAGTTAGTGTCCTGGTATTCGTCAATCATTATGTACTTAAATTGATTTTGCCATTTAAACCTTGAATCGGGGGATTTCTCAAGCATCTCAACAGTTTTGGCGATTAAATCGTCAAAATCTAGCGCTCCACCCTCTTTTAATAACTGCTCATATAACGGATAAACTTTACTGGCATTATTTTGAGTCGGACTAGATGCCATACTGGCATACTCATTTGGTTCAATAAGTTCATTTTTAGCTGAGCTGATTAAGCTTGTTAGCACCCTAGGAGGATATGCCTTTTCGTCAATATAGAGTTGCTTGCAAACTTGTTTTACAGCTGCCAATCTATCTGATTCATCCCAGATTACAAAATTTTTTGGTACACCGATATGTTCGCCATCTTGCCTGAGCAGTCTTACGCATATGCCATGAAACGTGCCCATATATGGCAAAAATGCTCTATCATCTGGGCTGCCACCAATTAGTGCGGCAATCCTTTCGCGCATTTCGCGGGCAGCTTTGTTAGTAAAAGTAACAGCAAGAATGTTGTAGGGGGTAGCCTTATGCTCGGATATAAGATAAGCGATTCTATGGGTAAGTGTTTTTGTTTTGCCGCTACCGGCGCCAGCCAAAATTAAAAGAGGGCCTTCAGTTGTTTTTACCGCCCGTTTTTGTTCCGAGTTTAATCCTTCAAAAAGTTTATCTTGCACCAACTAATTTTAACAGCTAAATGTTATGAATGCTTTTTGTATAACTAGTAGCTACAGGTTAGTTATCGATTTAGCAAAGTTTTCAATATCTATGTTTTGTTGGGCGATTGTATACTTCACGTCCGTACTACCATCCGGATTGGTAGCAGTAGTTGCGCAAGCAGTCGACCCATCGACAATCACAATATTGTTTTTAACTTCGAATGCTAGCTTACTATAATGGCAACCTGATACGGAGCTACTGCCAACATCGACGTCACCGCCTAAATCATAAACAGTGAAGTTCTTGTTAGTAGTGATTACGCTCGGAATATAGTCTGCTTTATTAGTAGATTTATTAATCCATTGTTTTTTGATTGAATCATACTTGTAAATACCTTCTTCTGAGCCAATTTTTGTTTCATATTTATTTGTTTCGGCTACCTTTACGACTCCTTCAACATTCCACGCAGTAGGATAGCTAAACTTGATTCCTAAGTCTGTTAGATTACAGATTAGTAGGCTACCTTCCACTGCGGGTTTTAAGCAAGTGGTTTCTGTAATTTCTTCAACTTTTTTATCTTCAGGTTTTTGACTTGGTGGTGTTGGGGGAGTTTGTTGAACAGGTGGAGTTACTATTGCATCATCGGCTGGCTGGGATTTTTTAATTAAGTCAAAGGGCAGTTTTATATTTACTTTTACAAGTTCGGCATCGATGGCTAAAACCATTCCTGTGCTAAAAACAATAAATGCCACCAAAAAGATCGCTAAGCCCTTCATAAAGCCGATTTTGCCATGATGCTTCCTGGGTTGGCCTATCGGCAAAACATATTTACCTTCGTCTACTAGCTTTTTTACTTTTTCATCTTTTTCGAGCTGTTGGACTTCTTGCTGTTTAGCGGTTCCAGCCTCGCCTAACACCGTATTTACAGCCGATTCGTTACCAACTTGTTCTGATTTTGATTTTTGTGGTTCTGATTTTTGATCTGGCTTTGGCTCTTCCTTTTCTGGCTCAGTTTTTGACTCGTCAACTGGTTCATCAGGTTCAAGTACTGAAGGTTCTTGTTCTTTGTTATCAACCTCAGACGGATCTTTGGTTTGTTGGTCTAGGGTCTCATCTGTAGATTCATCTTGCACTTTTGCATCAGCTGATTGTTTCATTTCGGCCTTAAGTTCGTCAGACGGCTCAATTGTTTTTTCGCCTACTGGGCTAAGTTTGGACTCGTCAAGTTTGATTACAGCTTCTTCGGCTTTTTCGGTAAGTGGGTCGATTGGTGCTTTTTCGTTTCCGTCTTCGACTTTTATCGTTGTGTCTTTTACGGCAGATTTATGACCAATAATTACTGGTTTTGATGTTGGGCTTGCCTTTGGTTTAGATACATCAAAAACTTTTTTGTCGTCGGCCACTACTCATCTGCTCCGTTTTCGCGTAAATGTTGATAAGAATTATCGACAATTGCTGAAAATTGGTGATAGTTTATGCTCGCACCACCTACCAAAAATCCATTTAAGCCATCAACTTCTAAAAAGCCTTTTACAACATCTGGCACTACGCTACCACCATATAAAACTCTTACATTTTTACCAGCTTTTTGGCTGAATGTATCCCCAATGTATTTACGGATATAGCCTACAACTTCATTGATTTGATCGGGCTTGGCATTATCGCCTGTTCCAATTGCCCAAACTGGTTCGTAAGCAATTACCATATCGCTTACCTCACGAGCTGTTAGATGTGATAATGCGGTCATTAATTGATCGTGTAATACTAGCTTGGTTTCGCCATCAAGCCTTTCGGTTTTTGTTTCGCCTACGCATAAAATTGGAGTCATGCCGTTGCGGACGCAAGCCGAAACTTTGTCACGAATATCGTCACTATGCTCATTAAAAATATGGCGTCTTTCGCTATGACCAATAATCACATAATGTGCTAAATCCCTAAGCATGGTAAAGCTTACCTCGCCAGTGTAAGCACCTTCATCTTTATGATAAGCATTTTGGGCAGCAAGTCTAAATTTACGTCGATCAACTTGCATGCTTAGTGGCTGTAGAACTAGCATGCTTGGCGCTAAAACTACCTCGATGTCACGATATATTTTTATTCGCTCATGAAGTCGGTGCAATAACAAACTAGCTTGGCTAGTATTAAGATGCATCTTCCAGTTACCAACAATCAATAGTCTATTCATAATTCTTATGCTTATTTTATCCTACTTAATCCTTATTCCATAGAACTTCTACGCCAGGCAGTTTTTTACCGCTCATTAGCTCTAAACTGGCGCCGCCGCCGGTTGAAACGTGGTTAAATTCGTCAATCAACCCGCTCTCTTCAACATATCCAACCGTATCGCCACCACCCACGATACTAAATGGTCTGTTGGCATGCTTGCGGCTTGCACCAATCAATGACTCAACAAAAAAACGTGTCCCATGGCTAAATGGGTCAGAACTCCCAGCTATGCCTTTAGTTTCTGTGACTCCTGCTGTGCCGTTCCAAATAACTGTTCGACTTAAGCTTATTGCTCCGCTAATCACTCCGGCTGAAATTGGACCAATATCAAAAATTGATTCACTGGCAAGTATACTGTGAGATTGTTTTGTTGGCTTCTTGGGATATGAATTAATGTCGGCCAATGTATTGCTAGCTAAATCCACAACTCTGGTTGGTTTTGTACCGTCAATATTGGCTGATACGACTACATCAATTGGTAAAATAAGTTTGAATTTTTTAGTAGATTCGAGTTTTTTGGCCTTTGTAATAATCTTTTTGGCAGTTTTTATAGATTCGATATCAACCAAGCTTGATCCAACATAAAATCCTTGAGCAGCTAAAAAATTGTTTGCCATTGCGCCAACTACTGCAACCGCTTCGGCGGTATCCATAAACCTGTCTAAAATATCAATCTTGTCGGCAATTTTTGCTCCACCAATAATCGCAAGTAGTGGGCGATCTGGGTTCTCAACTGCAGACGTGATTGTATCAACCTCTTTTTCTAGTAGTAACCCAGCAACAGACATCACGTTTTGGCGCGCAATAGCATCGGTGCTAGCATGTGCGCGATGAACAACACCAAACCCATCCTGAACAAAATAATCAGCTTGAGTAGCTTTTAATAAATCCCGAGCAAAATTTTCGTCATTTGATTCTTCTTCAGGGTAAAACCTGAGGTTTTCAAGCAATACAACATCACCCTTTTGAGCTTGTTGGCAAACATCTGAAGCCTTAGATCCAATACAATCTTCCGAAAAACCAACTTGTATATCCAAAAGTTTACCAAGTCTTTTTGCCACAGGCTCCAGACTACACTCAAGGTTTCGCCTGCCATCGGGGCGCCCCAAATGGCTTATAATCACAACTTTTGCTCCACCATTTAATAAAAATTTTATAGTTGGTATGGATTGTTTTATCCGATAATCATCAGTAATCACACCGTTTTTTAGCGGAACATTATAATCAGCTCTTAATAAAACGGTCTTACCGTTTAGCTCAATATCTTTAATAGTTTTTTTAGTAAACAACCCCACCCCCTGATTTATTGGAGAAAACACTTATACTAATTGTACTAAAAAAATATCGGAAATAACATTTAATAATTAAGCACTTTGGGGTCTGGATTAATCTGTTAAAAGGTGTTACAATTGCCTGGTCTTTTATCGAGATTGGCCCCATCTTCTAACGGTTAGGAAATCGGGTTTTCATCCCGGCAATAGGGGTTCGATTCCCCTTGGGGTCACCATGTAAATAGCTCACCATACGGGTGGGCTTTTTACATGGTGCTTTCATGCGTGAAAGTCGAACCTAGGTTCGGGCGCCAAGAAGTTGCCAGCAGAAGCTTGCTTCGATGGCAACTTCTGCGTGTTCGCTTGCGAACCTTCCCCTTGGGGGCACCAATTAAAAAAGCTCACTTTTGTGAGCTTTTTTAATTGAACAACATAAAATCCCTCGCCACCAACCAACAAACCCGTTTGTTGGAAACGAGGGACCTTAGCCTAATTTTCTAGTGTTTGTTATTAAGAAGAGCGGTCAGTCTTTGCTTTCTTGGTAACTGATCGCTATCCTAGCATAATCTTGCGGATTAAGCAAATGCTTATCCACAAGACTATGCTTTAAACAGGATATTAGCGATTTATTTTAGCACTATGTGCAATTTGGTTTACTCTTCACCACGAGCTCGGCGTAAAGCCAAACCGTAATGCAAAGCTGTACCCATTGCGCTAGCACCAGCAACGATACCAACTACTTCGCCGGCACCAGTGTTAGGAAGTTCCTGAGCTGGTGGGGTTGTAGGAGGAGTTGGAGGAGTTACAGGAGGTTTTGGACATTCAAGTTTAGCCTTGAACTGTACAAATCGCTTCTCGTTTATAGAAACACCAACATTGCCGATGTTTACTCCACCAGAAGCTACTCCATCACCTAAAGTGCTAATCACATTACCATTAGCATCTAATAGCTGTGTCGAACCATTAACATAGCTGATGCCAGATGCTTTTGAAACATTAACAACAGCTGTGTCGCTTGTAGACTGAGGGTTTGCATTTATAGCGCTCACAGTAACAGTAGAGGTGTGACTTGTTGCCACAACATCAGGTAAAGTAGCTTTAACAGTTACACTTGTCAAAGCACCAGGACCTGGGTTGTGAATTCTCACTTTGTATTGAACGACATCACATGGATCGGCAGTAACCGGATCAGTAAAGTCAATGTTTTTTGTTATATTCTTAACTCGATATATGTTGCCACCTTCGATTTGACCTTCATTATCAGCCAAAGCAGGAGCAGCAAAAACTAACACGCTAGCAGCAAAAATGCCTGCTAGAGTAGCAATAAGCAATTTTTTCATAGCTTATCCCCTTTCTTAAATATTCAGACTTAATTTTACAAACCGGATAGTTTCTGGGTTCTACAGTAATTTACTGGTTGTGTGACTGCCGGAAACTCAACTAATGGAGCAGTAAAGCTCAACAAAAGGAATTTCCGGCAGTCGCCGGGGCCCCGAAGGGCCCCTTAGCGACTACCGAGCTAGCAATCGGAGGGTGCTAGCATCACCTTTGCCGATCCAGCCCTAGAACTGATCGGCAATGACTGGGAAGCTCCCCGAGGCGGTGGCCGAAGCCGTGCCATCGGTGACCATCGCCGTGAAGGTGACAGTCTGTGGAGTTCCCGGCGCCGTGTAGGTGGCGCACCGGACCGAACCGCTCTGGCTCGGAGCGCTGATCGTGCCAGCGCTGACGTTGAACGTCACCAGAAGGTTCTGGTTCGGGTCCGGGTCGTACACCGTGACGCAGATCTGGACCTGGCCGTTGACGTACACGTGCTGGGGCAGGTTGTTGATCGTCACGGTCGGTGGCTTGTTCGGAGGCGGGCACTGAGCCGTTGCCTGGGCCTGGGCATTCGCCTGGGCCTGGGCATTCGCCTGGGCCTGGGCATTCGCCTGGGCCTGGGTCTGGGCTGCCTGCTGTGCCGCCTGCTGGGCTGCCGCCATTGTGCTGGCAGTGGCCGAAGCCGTCGCCGTCGCGGTGGCGGTGGCCGAAGCCGTCGCCGTCGCGGTAGTACCACCTGGACAGCTTGCCGTCGCGGTGGCGGTGGCCGAAGCCGTCGCCGTCGCGGTGGCGGTGGCCGTCACCTGGGTCGGAGGCGGAGGAGGCGGAGGTGGCGGAGGAGGCTTCGGCGTCGGTGGCGCCGGAGGCGTGGGAGGCGTGGGAGGCTTAGGCGTCGGAGGCGGAACCTCGACGCAGCTGAGCTGCGCTGACGCCTTCGCCGTTGCACGACCCGTCAGGTCTGCATAAAGCCCGGTTACCACCGGGCCAGCTCCCTTCATGTACTGCCGAAGGGTGACCATCGCGCTCGCCTCAGCTCTCGCTTCGGCATAGCCACAGACTGCTGTCACACGGACGGCAACCTGGGCCTTGAGCTCGAGACGAACAGCCGCGAACGACCGCACCATCTCGATCCGACCGCGGACCACTGGGAACGGCGGCTTCTTTGCAGAGGCCACGTTTCCGCAGTTGCGACCGGACGTTCCTCCGGCGACCTTGACCCACCCAGACTTTGACGCCTTGGATGGGCACAGCTTGCCCGGGATGGGGTCCCAGAAGCTCCGGGCTCCGTTCATGCTGGAGCCCGAGTTCCAGAACCCACCCTTGGTCCAGAAGCACCTCTTGGAGGTGGTCTTGACCGAAGGCCGGACGTTCATGTCAGCGAGGATCGTGACCTTGCCGGTCGCGATGTCCTGGACCGACGCACGTGCACCGAGAACGGTAGTGGTCACGGACGAGTCCGTGACCTGAGCCGTCGGGTTTTCAGCGGCCTGTACTGGGCTTGCGAGCCCAGCCAGTACCGCAAGCATACAGATGACCACCACGAGGGTGGCCACGAGCTTCTTACGCATTTCGTTCCACCTCCTATGGTGGTCGAGATTGACGGTGCGGCCTCTTGGCCTTTGAAACCGCACCGGCCCACCTTACGGCAGAGCACTACATAAACAATTAAGTGTTTGCTTATATAGTGCCCTGCCCTAAATATTGGTAGCTAGTGCGATTATTAAATTCGGTAGTCGTTTAGGGGTAAAACCCCAAAACTATCCGGTTTGCATTAATATATTATTTTTGCAAACCTTCTACACTTAGTTGTTAAGTAACACCTACAATTGTTGTAGAATCGCCGATTACTTGGCTATTCCCACCACTCACATTGTGGATATGCATATATTACCACAACAGTTTTAAATTGTCAATATATATTGTAATAAATCTTACACTAGCACAAGCGTTTTAAGATATGAAAAAAGGCCACCCGCTAGGGTGACCCGGTTGACCACGAATGGTCACAAAACAAAAACTGCAAATCGCCTTTTGGCGCAAAGCTTGTGCCCTGCACAGGCTTGTGTTACCCCGGTAGCGAGCAGCTTCGGAGGCGGCGGAGAAAGCGCTCCAACCACCGGGGTAACTCTTGAAATTTGGCGGAACGGGCTTCGCCCAGGCTGTCGGCCGTGAAACCGAAGCTTGAGTGCTCTTGAAGCCCGTCCCTAAACGCGCGGAACCAAATCCTCCTCGACAGAGTGAGGCCGGTGTATCAACGCACGTTTGTGGTCCACCCCCGGCACCAGAGTCAGCCAACTCTGCTCTGTCGACTATTGTCGGCGCCACGGCACCGGGGGTGGTCTTGTAGGCAACAAAAATCGTTGCCAAGCCTGCGGGGTCGCCGTCATCTCTTCTCTCCGTGTGGATGACGTGGAAATGCGGCGACCCCGCCAGGGGAAGTTAAGGGTTAGCACCCCACTCCCAAGGACGCAGACAGTCGAGGTCCCCCTCGACATAGAAGCGCCCTACGATCGTCACTGACTCCGAACGCGACCTTCGCCACGCAGCGGAGTACTCGACTCTCGTACCTGAAAATTGCAGTTCTTGTTAAAGGGCTAAAACAGGGGAGCTAGCCAATAGTTGGCGCTCAACCTCCGTTTTGCACAAGGATTTATTATACATAAAAGCTAGTAAAATGCAATAGTCTAATCTTCCACTCAAATTAATATAACAGTCTATTCGTCTTCGCCGTTATCTGTTATTGGCTGACTGCTAGGTTTTGGTTTTATGGGAAACTTAAAGCCAAAAGTACTGCCTTTGCCCTCTTCGCTGTTAAAGATTATGGCGCCACCTTGGGCCACCACCACTTTTTGGGCCATATAAAGCCCTAGCCCAGTACCATCCGGGCGCATCTTGCGTGCATTACCAGCCCTAAAGAACTTTGTAAACAGGTGGTGCTGTTCACTTTTTGGAACTCCCACCCCTGTATCTGTTACTGTATATTCAACGCTTTCGCCAGCTTTTTTAAGTGCCACCTTTACCTCGCCACCAGATGGCGTGTAGTAAAGAGCGTTGTCCAAAAAGTTCATAATTACCTGGCGTATCTTGGTCTCGTCTAGCATCATTTCTGGAATCTTATCTGGCTTTTCGTAAGATAAGGTGATCTGTTTGTTGCTAGCTGTCTCTTTAAGTTGATCTACCTCGCCCTGAACAACCTCTATCAGATTGGTTGGCTTGTTTTCAATGACAAATTTGCCAGTTCTAAGCCTAGATACATTTAACAGATCAGCTATCAAATAAACCATGCGCTGTGAGCTGTCAAAAGCCTGCTGTAACAGTTTTCGCTGATCTTCCTTTATAGCACCAGTATCACCCTCTAAAACCATGCTAACGTAGCCCTTAACGCTTGTAAGCGGAGTTCTTAGCTGATGTGATGCCATGCTAATAAACTCGTCCTTGGCTTCATCCAACGCCTTAAGCTTTTCGTTGGTACGCTTAAGCTCACGCGTAGCCTCATCAATCTTCTCTTGTAGGGTGATGTTAAAACGCGATATTTCCTCAAATCTCAAGGCGTTTTGGATCGCCAAAGCTAAGGAGTCGCTAATAATCCCCAAAACCCTTACATCTTGGCTAGTAAAGGGATTGCCACTCTTTTTAAGCCCCAAAACCATATACACTTTAGTAAACTGTTGTGGCTCATTCGATTTTTTAGATACGAGGCTAACTACTCCCCCCAGATCAAGATCAGATAAGTGTTGCTTTAATTTTATGTCTTTTTGTTCGTCTAGATAATCTGTTACAACTACTTGGCGCGCCTTATCAATATCTTTTAACAGCTTAATATCTAGTTTGGTTAAATCTTGGCGCTCATCTGGGTCATCAGATACCAAAACCACCCCACCATCATGATTAACTGTGGCAAACGCGCAATAAGTTACTTTTAGGTTCTTCTCTATTACAGATACAACTTTTCTTAGTAACGAGTAGATCTCTATATCTGTTACAACAACTTGGTTTAGTTGGCCAATGAATTGTTCGGCATCATATGCATCTCTGTAAAACAGCGAGTTTGTTACCCTATCAAAAAACCTCTTAAGCGAAGGGTAAGACAATACTAGTATTAGAGTAACTGTTACGTAAATCCAACTCTGTACAGTCTCGGATATCTGGGTGTCTCTAACTGACTCCGACAGCACAAAAATCAACAATGCAACTATTCCTGTAACAAGCCCTAGAGAAAGAAGATAGGCCAACGACCTAGCAACAACGAGCCTAAGATCAAACAATCCGTGCCTTTGTATCGCATATGCAGTAAAAGCAACAAAAATCACCGTAAAATAGGGGCCGATTCTAGTGGTCCAGCTAAGCTCAGAGATGCTCGGCAATATAGCATTTGAAAAAAGTACTAAAACACTTGGGATTGCAAAGCCTATGAAAACAGTTTTAACTTGTGCCTTCTGCTGTATCGTTTTATCCCCTAAACCGTATAGAAAATTCCAGATCACCAAAGCAAAATAGATTATTAGACTAAATATATAAAAGCCATATAGTGGGCCATTTATACCTTGACCGGTTAGATCAACAGCATATACGAGATCTGTTGCAAACAATACCGATAGGACTAGTCCCACTACAAGAAAACAAAAGTTAAATTTAGTATTTAATTTTTTACCAAGCAAGCAAGAAGCGAAAAAGTACGCTGGAATAAGCAATAAAAAGCCAAATGAAAATGCAAGGTGTGAGAATATTGAAACAAACTTATCATTAACAACTATGTCAGATAATGCACTAGATGTACTCCATATAGAAATTGATAACGAGAGTAAAAGAAAAAGTTTATTTAGATTTAAATGTGGGTTTCTAACATAGATCAAAAACCCGATCATTATATTAATCAAAAATACTGAAATAGGGATAATGAATTCAGAAATTGGCATTACCATTATTATGGCATGTGTCTTTTGTTCAATCTACTCCAATGGTTTTTTAGGAGCTCTGCAAAACAATTCTACCTAACCTGAGATTGGCATTCTCTCGCTTAGGTCTGGTTAGAATTTCATTAATTTCAGACATCCTCAGAAATGCTGGTATTGCAACCATCCCTACTCCAGAATCAAATGTATCATACATAACTGGACCAATTTCACGATCTTGCTCATCTCGAAGAATATGATATGGAAATTTAAGTGTGTTTACAGCGAAGTTATGAAAATTTTGCTCATTGAACACTAAACAGTATTCAAGATACCCTTGCTTATGGGCTTCAAGCGCATTTTCTGTTAGTGCTGATATAAGAGCCATTGCCACAACGCCACGTTGAGCTCTATCAAATTCGCCCCTTGGCGCGAATGTAGCCACATCCCATATCTTATCCATGTCTTGACACCCGCTTTGAGACATAAATGCTTGTGTAACTCTTTCTTGGTATTCTTCAACGCTAACATCGCCAAGTTGACCCAAATCTGTTTTTTGCTTGTGAAGTATATAGGATAGGTCCGATAGAGTTTTTTGTTCTATACCTGGTCGTTGAGGAATAATCCTCATCATTCCTTCAAGGTTTTCAGGTGTGTGATCTGTGCCGTCCTTATAAGCAAGCAAGAAGAAAGAGTGTGGATTATATGGCAAAAATTCCTCTATAACTTCTTCAGCGGGATCACCCAATTCAGTCATAGCTTCAACTTCAATTCTACGAGCCTCTTCTACCCTGTAATCATCAGAGTCAACGAATAACACATCATACTTAAACCGCCCATTGAATAATTCAACTTTGTGTATGTCGAATATTGATTCATTACGAATAATCCCATCTGGATTGTCGATCACTTCGGGCGTCCATAAGCGTCCTGTTGTATCTACCTGCTTTGGTGCTATTTCAAATTGTGGGGCTGTGCTCATAATAATTATATTCTTTAAGTATCAAAAAACACTCATACACTAGGCGTCATTCTAACTTACGCCTAACGGATGAGTGTTTTTTCTGATAAGGTTCGCACCATTTTTTAGTGCTACGCGTATTTTACATTACTTTTAGCAGATTGTCAACCATAATTATTATGCTTGCTAATTAGCAATTTTAGTGTTATAATATAACAATGACACATGAGGTATTGGCTGAAGAGCCTGGAAGATTTACAAGGCTACGACATGCAGTTCGTAGTGACACTAAGTCGATGACTCTGCCTAAAAAGGCCTTAGTTTTTGCTGACTTAACCATGAAAGCATATGAGTGGGGTCCAGGAAATGAGACACTAACACCATTTCTTGCTGCAAATTTGATATCAGAAATCGATAATCCAAAAGATGCTTTAGTTGCAGGCTTGGTTACAGGCGCATTTACGACAGCACAACAGGCTACCTCAGCTCTTTTAACAACTGGTGTGATGGAGTTCGCCCCACTCACAACCGAAGAATTATCAAAAGAGCTGAAAAAAATTTCTCCTCATGATAATCACAAACCATATAAAGAGCTAAACCCTTACGTAAGATTTATATATCCGTTTACGCTAGGATCGTCATTTGTTGCTTTGCGAGAAAGACTACTGGTTAAAAAAGATAAGTTAAAGGACGTTCTGTATCCAGCTATTGGTGCAAGCGCATTGGTTGGCACTAGTGTTGGAGCTATGACGACATTAGCAGGAATTGGCAAACTTGAGTCAGTTGATACTGCGCTAGAAACAACAGTAGATAAGTCAATTGAGTTAGCGGAAAATCCATTGTTATGGCTCGGAACAGCGACAGTTGTTATGGCGTATCCTTATCTAAAAAATCGATTTAGCAAGAACTAGCCTTGCAACACCGAAGGGTAATTATGCTAAAGTCAATATAGAAATGCATAAGCATAATATAAAAATAGCTATTGTAGAGGACGACGAACCAATCCGTTCGATGTACGTCTTAAAGCTTAAAAAAGAAGGTTTTGATGTAGCTAGTGCTGAAGATGGTGAAAAAGGCCTAGCTTTAGTTGAAGATTTTAAACCTGACCTGTTACTGCTTGATCTTAAACTACCCTATTTAAGTGGCCAAGAGCTTTTAAAAAAAGCAAGGGAGCAAGATTGGGGAAAAGAAATGCTATGTATTGTTCTTACTAACATAAGCCAATCCGAGGCATCGATGGATTTAAGGCTACTAAAAGTTGAAAAGTATATAGTAAAAGCTCATTACACCCCCTCCCAGGTCGTAACAGAAGTTAAAGATATCTTAAGTAACTACAAAAAAATCTAGTAATTCATAGGTGTATAATTACTGTATATGGCAAAAGTAGCAATTATTGAAGATGATCTGGCGATTGCCCAAATGTATCGTATTAAGTTTGAGGCCGAAGGGTTTGAGGTTGAGGTAGCAGAAAACGGCAAACTTGGACTGGCTTTATGTGAGCAGTTTAAGCCTGATATTGTACTACTTGATCTAATGATGCCAGAAATGACAGGCGACCAAATGTTAGCCGAAATGCGCAAAACCGATTGGGGTAAAAATACAAAGGTAATTATTTTAACCAACATGGGTGAAAGCGAAGCTCCACCTAGCCTAAAGGAACTTGGCGTATTGGGTTTTATCGTAAAAGCAGACATGACACCTCGCCAAGTAGCAGATCTAGTAAAATCACATCTTAAGTAACAGATGAAAGTTGCAATTGCTGGTTACGGCTTAGAGGGTCAGGAGTCAGCTAGATATTGGTCAAATTTAGGCCACAAAGTAACCATTTGCGACAAAAATAGCGATGTAAAACCAGAAAATTCTGAATTTGAACTTAAATTAGGCGAAGATTATTTAAAAGGTCTGGGTGAGTTCGACATTATTGTACGAACAGCTGGACTGCACCCAAAATTTATTATTGAAAATAATTCACCGGCAATTGCAGAAAAAATCACCTCTAGTGTGAATGAATTTTTGGAAAAATGCCCATCCAAAAATATTATTGGGGTTACCGGCACAAAGGGTAAAGGCACAACATCAACCTTAATTACAAAGTTTTTAGAGGCGAGTGGTAAGACCGTTCACCTAGGTGGCAACATCGGTATCCCCGCCCTTGAGTTATTGCCAAATGTTAAACCAGACGACTGGGTTGTTTTAGAACTTAGTAGCTTCCAGCTCATAGATATAAAGCACGGCCCAAAAACTGCAGTTTGCCTTATGGTTGTACCAGAGCATCTCGATTGGCATAAGGATTTAGAAGAGTATACATCGGCTAAATCTAATCTGTTTAAACATCAAAATAGCGACGGTGTCGCAATTTTTAATTCGAATAGTCCATTATCCGAAAAAATTGTTAGTGTATCCCCAGCACATAAACGACCTTATGATGTACCGCCTTCATCAACGGATTTGGCTAGAAATTCGTCTTACGCTCATGCTGAACATAACATGATTAAGTACGGACAGATTGAAGTTTGTCCTGTTGAGGAAGTTAAGCTATTGGGCCGACATAATCTTGAAAACATATGCGCTGGCATAAATGCTGTTTGGGATTTTATTGACGGTGATAACTCTGTTATAAAGAAGGTAGTTGGTACTTTTGGTGGGCTAGAGCACAGGATAGAATTTGTCCGCGAGGTTAACGGAGTTAAGTACTACAACGACAGCTTTGCTACTACACCTGAAACATCAATTGCCTGCATGAGATCATTCCCGGGTATCAGCAAAGTAATGATTTTAGGTGGTTCTGATAAAGGTATTCCGTTCGATAGCCTTGCTGACGAAGTTGTAAGGCAAAATGTAAAACACGCAGTATTAATAGGCGATACTGCAGAAGTTATTGCGACGTTATTGCAAGACCGTGGATATGTAAATATTACACTTGGAAAATCAAATATGATCGATATTGTAAATACGGCAAGGGAATTAGCTGAACCGGGTGATGTTGTTTTACTTAGCACAGGTTGCGCTAGTTTTGGATTATTTAAAGATTACAAAGATCGAGGCAACCAGTTTAAACAGTCAGTCAAAAACCTATAAAAACTACATAAAAATAACATATGTACCAATTATGTAGTTGTTGAATGTGCTGTATGAGGTTTAGATTTTTATATATTGGCTTAGTTTTTTGATTAGTTTTTGTTCTGGCTGTAAGATAATAGCTTGGCCTGCAGATATGTCGGTAATTAGTTTTTCAATCCAATGGTAATGAGTACAGCCTAACACAATAACATCTGCATTTTGCTCTAATGCCTCCATTGTTCTATTTTGAATTTTTTGGATATCAATCTGATTATTTTCAACCATGTAAGCCCAGTCGGAGCAATCGGGTTCTACAACTTTAATGCCACCTGCAAAATCTTTAAGCAAACTCTGATAGCGTCTGCTAGACAGTGTTCTGGGCGTTGCGCATACTGCAATAGTTTTGGTTTTAGATAGATTTACAGCATCCTCTATCATCGGCTCCATGCCAATTATAGTAACTGGGATCTCTTTAGTCAGCTCATCAAATAAATTTGTTGTGACAGTGTTGCAGGCGATTACTATAAGCTCACAGCCATTTTCGGCTAATTCATCCAGGATTGGCTGAACAAACCCATGAATCTCGCTAATGCTACGGTTGCCGTAGGGTACATGTTGCTTATCTTCGCGGTAAACAACATCAACTTTTGGAAAAGCGTGTTTAATTGCATTGACTACCGAAAGCCCGCCAACCCCTGAATCAAAAACCCCAATTTTCATACTAATGATTATGTCACAATACAGTAGTTAGTTGGGTATAAAAAAGCTATAATTAACTTATAAAATCGATTATGTTAAATCAGACCAAAAGAGTTGTTAGGCACTCTAGGCAGTTAGCTGTATATATTTTTTGTTTTATTTTAGTCTTACCTATGTGGTTTGCACCCCCAAAAGCCAATGCTGCCGATTTTGAGATGCAAACAGGATATTACATGGGTAATGGCTCCGCCGGACATGCAATTACAGGAATAGGATTCCAGCCAGATTTTGTAATGATTAAATCGTCGACGACAGCCGGTGCAGCGGTTTTTAAAACATCTGCGATGCCTGGCAATACAACTGCGTTTACTAGCGCAACAGCCAATGATACTGGTACAAATATTACGCTAGATGCAGATGGGTTTACTTTAGGCACTCTGGTGAATGTTAACAGTGCAAATGTATTGTACTACTGGGTAGCATTTACCGGTTCTGACTGTTCTGCCACAGGTAATTATTGCGTGGGTACATATACTGGTAATGGCGTTTCACCCAGGAACATTACTACTGTTGGATTCCAACCGAGTTTTGTTATGAATAAACGCTCCACAGCAGTGGCTGGCCATTTTAGAACAGCATCAGAACCGGCAAACGAAACTTTGTTTTTTACCAACACAGCTAGAGATGTTGCTGGTAACTATATCAGAGCAATGCTGGCAAACGGTTTTACAGTTGGTGCTACAGATAACGCCAATGGTGGTACTTACTATTTTGTAGCATTTGCTACTACAGCCGGTGCTATGCATGAGGGCACATATACTGGTAATAATACAGACAATCGTAGCATTACCGGAGTCGGTTTTAAGCCTGATTTTACATTTGTAAAAAATGCTACCAGCGCAACTGCAAATAATAGACACCCCCAAATGAATATCAACGAATCATATGGCGACAACTCAAGCTATATCGGAATAAATACTGCAAACATTTTTAATTCTATTCAAGCGCTTGAGTCTGACGGATTTCAGATAGGTACCGATGTTAGGGTTAACGAAAATGCTGCGACTTTTTATCATGTTTCATTTGGCGGTGCACCAAGTTGGACAGCCAGTGGAAGTTTTAGTATGCAGAATGGATCGTATACCGGCAATGGGGCTGCCAGGAGTATAACAGGGCTTGGATTTAGGCCCGATTTAGTGATTATAAAAGGTGCTGGTGCAACTCAGGGCGTGTTTAGAACGTATTTGATGAAGGGTGATTCCACTGCCTACTTAGCTTCGGCAACCGCCAACCTAACTGGTGCAATAACATCATTAGATGCTGACGGGTTTAGTCTTGGCACCAACGCTGTTGTAAATACAAACGGTACGGTTTACCAATGGCAAGCTTTTACTGATGCCTTTGACCCATACGATAATTCTGGCTCAGCAGATTTTGCAATTGGCGCTTATTACGGAATTAGTAACACATACGATAATCGCAATATAACTCGTCTACCCTTTCAGCCCGATATGGTAGCTTTAAAGCGTAACGGTACTAGCGCGGGGATTTGGCGATCAACTGCAAATGCTGGCGACTCGACATCGTTCTTTGCAAATACGGCTGACGCCGCTAACAACATTCAAGCCTTAAATAGCGACGGGTTCCAAGTTGGCGCAAATAATAACACTAACGCAGCAGCAAGTATTTATTACTGGTTTGCTTTTAAGGAGGGGTCAAATTTTGATGTTGGTTCGTACACAGGAAACGGTGTTACAAGGAATATAACGGGCGTAGGTTTTAGGCCAGAACTAACTTGGGTGAAACGATCAACTGGCGTAAACGGTGTACATAGAGGAGTCTCTTTAACTGGTAATAACACCCAATATTTTAATAATGTGGCCAATGTAGCTGATAGGATTACCGGATTTGTTAAAGATGGTTTTTCGCTTGGTGCAACCGCAACCGAGGTAAACGCGAATGGAGGAACGTATCGATATGCTTCATGGAACAATCCTAGTTACGGATCGTTAAGTGTAGATATTGTAAATGCCAGTGGCACATCGGTGGCATCACCAAGTTTTGCTATGAATAGCTTTGGCCTACAGTTTGAATGTAGTTCGGCAAGCGGTACTTTGGGCTTGGATGCCCAAAGATTACGTGTCCAAAATGGCACAACAACACCTACCTGGACCGTATCAATTGCAGCTACATCCGGGGCCACTGATTTATGGCGCAACGTTGGCGATACTCAGCAATATGATTTTAATGACCCGTCTGGTTCACCAGCGGGTTGTGCAGATGGTGGTGATGCAGATACCGAAGCAGGCCAACTTACTTTAAACCCTTCAACAGCAACAATAGCACCCGAAAGCGGTTGTAGCTCAGCTAATGTTAGCCTAGGTTCATCAACCGCATTTAACGAAGGTACGACTAACTCAATTGTGTTAACTAGCGCAAGTGCTAGTGCTGACGCAGACTGCTATTGGGATATAACTGGCATTAACATGAGCCAGTACATCCCCAAAGAACAAACTATCGATAGTTATTCTATTAACTTTACTATCACAATTATTGCTTCTTAGGATTTAGTTTTGGGCTTAGAATCAGACCCCGAATCTGACTGGCTGTGTTTTTTGCCCTTTTCATGCAATATGATTGCGCCAAAGGCTAATATTGGTCCAACAATTAATAAGGCCGAGCCAAGATTAACCGCTGTATCTTGCCAAGTAATACCCTTGCAACCCTCAGAACCAGGTTCGCATTCGCCAACAACCCGATATGTATCACTTAAGGTATAGGCGATTAAAACCATACCAACAAAAAAACAAATTAGTGCCAAGGCAATTAATATAGTAGGTAGTTTTTTCTTAATACTCTTGCTCATGCAAATTATCTTAACACAAAAAACATGGCTGGCTAAGATTGCATAATCTATCAAAGCTAAGCATAATAAGAATCAATATTTTAAGATGACAAAATTGAACAAAAAGAAGGTGGGCGCTTTTTTAAACCGCAAAGGTGCGGAATTTAGAGTTTGGGCGCCATTTGCAGAGTCGGTTTCGCTGGTTGGCAACTTTAGCAACTGGGCGCCAATCCCCATGATTAGCGAAAATAATGGATATTGGTATTTAGATTTGCCTAACGCCCATGAAGGCCAAGAATATAAATTTGAAATCACCTATCAGGGTAAAAAGTTTTTACGAAACGATCCACGCGCACTGCACTTTACTACCAACTCTGGTAACTCAGTTTTAGCCGGAGGCGATTTTGATTGGCAGGGTGATGATTTTACCCCACCACCATACAATCAACAGGTTATTTACGAGTTGCATGTTGGAACATTTAACCGACCTGAGCCTTACCTTAGCGGTAACTTTGATACATTGATACAAAAACTGGATCACTTACAAAATTTGGGCGTAAATATGATCGAGCTCATGCCAATTAGTAGCATGCTGATGGACAGAGGATGGGGCTATGCAATCGATTATATTTTTGCGGTTGAATCACTTTATGGCGGACGGCATGGATTTTTGAACTTCGTTAAATCAGCACATCAAAGGGGCATTGGTGTAATTGTTGATGTTGTTTACAACCACTTTGGTCCAGATGAGCATTTAGATCTATGGCAGTTTGATGGATGGAACCAAGACGGTAAGGGTGGGATCTATTTTTATAATGATTGGCGAGCTGAAACACCTTGGGGTAACACACGTCCAGATTTTGGCCGACCAGAAGTAAGACAATACATTCTAGATAACGTAAAAATGTGGATTAATGATTGTCATGTTGATGGCCTAAGAGTGGATTCAACGATCTACTTGCGCAACGTTTACGGTCGCAATAATGATCCTAGCACCGACCTGCCAGAAGCTTGGCAATTTTTGCAGGATTTAAATAATGAAGTTAAAAAAATTAAGCCCTCAGCGATTGTAATTGGTGAAGATGTTGCAGATAACGAATATATTACTAAACCAACCTCCGAAGGTGGAGCTGGTTTTGATTCACAGTGGGAGCTCAACTTTCCCTTTGCTCTGCGCGACGCCTTAAGCCCCACCGGCATTGATTTAAGTAGGGTTCTTGGTGAGCTGAACAAACGTTATAACGATGATCCATTTGAACGAGTGATCTTTAGTGATTCGCATGATTCAGCGGCTAACGGCAGATCCCGCATGAACGAGGATCTATACCCGGGCAAAGCCCAGTCATTTGAGGCCCGAAAAAAGATTTTAATTGCCAATACAGTCATGCTAACTACTCCCGGTATACCTATGCTCTTTCAGGGTCAAGAGTTTGCCGAAGATGGTAGTTTTAACGATTGGCGTGGACTTGATTGGCAGAAAGCCGAAAAGTTTGCAGGTTTAGTTAAGGCTCATTCAGATTTAATTAGCCTTCGTAAAAACTCGCATAATATAAGTGGCGGGTTAACAGGCAAAAATATTAATTTGTCGCATATGGATGAGGTTAATAAAGTCATTGCATACCATAGGTGGGGAGTCGGTGGTCCAAAGGATGATGTGCTGGTAATTGTGAACTTTGGCCCAAATGATGTTGCCGATTATGTACTTGGGTTTCCGCGACTTGGTGAATGGAAGGTTAGATTTGATAGCTCAAACAGCGATTATAATTCAGAATCAACTTCGCAAATTCAAAAACCAGTTGTTGTCGAGACTGGTGGCGGGACAGTCCAGCTTAAGGCTTACTCTGCCCTTATCCTTTCCCAGGATAATTAGTTTGTAGATAGTGCTGCAAAAAACTACTTTGTTCAGGAAAGGCAATTTTTTTATAGTCAATATCATTTAGGTCGATAAACTCAAAGCTTTTAGCATCGTCGTCTGCTTTTAGATCTTTGGTGTTCGGAACATCGCACAAAAACATTAATGTCATAACATTGTATTCGATACCCTGAAAGTTATATACATTGTTAAATGAGCCGATGTATTTTGGGTTTTCAGCATTTGCACCGACTTCTTCGTTAAGCTCCCTTAGTACAGCTTGTTCAGCATTTTCGTTAAGACTTACAAAGCCACCGGGCGTATCCCAATAATCTATATATGGATCAATTTTCCGTTTGATTAGTAGTATTCTTCCATCCGAATTTATACACAATGCGCCAACAGCTGGTAGAGGATTGAAGTAAGTGCCTCGCTTGCAGTTGTCGCAAACCTTATAGTTCTGTTTATCAGTTAGATCGTTGGAGCAAAACTGACAATACTTTATTTCATTTGTAAAACTATTCATTAGTTGTCACTATTATAAATCAATTGTTTTGACTATAATCATTTTATGTTCGAAGAAATTATAAAGATTGCGATTCTTTGTATTGTAATCGGCGGTGCTTCAATCCCGATCGCATTTACGATATCAACAAACCCAGCTGTAGTTTGGGTCGGCAACGCTTTAGGTTCAGTTTTATCTGCACTTTTTGTTATATATGTAGCAAATAAAATTACAGATAAAAAACAAGAAGAAAAAATGCAAAAAAAGCGCTTCACTAAAAAAATAGTAATGGTTTTTGAGGAGGGCGATGATAATAAAAAAGTTCAAAAGGCTAGTGTTTTAATTAACAAACATGGCCTTAGGATATTCTCTTTACTCTGCCCTATCTTTCCAGGAGTTTTAATTTCAACCGTAGCGGTTTATGCGCTAGACCTAGATAAAAAAACTTACCTAAGATGGATGCCCGTAGGCGTTGTTTTAGTTAGCGGTTTTTACGTTTTTAGCTACTGGTTAGCATTTGTAAAATAGTTACTTCTGTTCGAGCCCCACGCAAGTTAAGTAGTTGACTTACTCGATTTAGTGTTCCAAAAATAAAACTCCATAAGCTGGAGTCGTTTTTTGGATGTCACTAGTCTTGTCTATAGCAATTTTAATCTAAGAAATAAATTTAGAATTATTTAGCTCGCATTCGGTTACCACGAGGGTTATGTTCAACTTCTGCCAAGCCAAGTTCTTCGAGTAGTGGAGGCATATACATACCAAAGCGACCGCGAAGACCTTTTTTGAGTCCATACCATCCACCGATTGGATTACTTTCCGAACGTCCCCATGCCTCAACAGTTCCCTCCTTTGCGGGCTTTTGTTCATCTGCGCTACCAAGTTCTACCCAATTGCCATTTTTTTTGAGCATAGAGTGAAGATCATCAATCGCACGCTTATCATAGAGTAGAGTCGTTTTGCCAACTACACAGACAATAACTTCTTTACCATCTTTTTGATCTATATACATCTCATAATCCGATGATAAAGGGGGAGTTTTTAACTTCCAAGGTTGTTCTTTTGTACCGACAGCCATAGTTAAAATACTAGTTAGTAAATACTTGTTGTGTCAAGCGTTTTTCAACAACAGATGTTAAAACTAAATAACATACACCAAACTGTGTTGAAAAAGAACTACTACTAAAGTGCTAAATCGTATTTGTTATTGTATTTATGGACGGCCCTGCTCTTGTCCATCGCAACTATAATTAAAAGCAGTAATAGACGATTATCTGTTTTTGATACCATCAAGTCGTAGCTCGTTGCTATCATCGCTGTGCGAACCACCACTATTTACATGCTTATCACCAATCTTGGCACCATTCTTTATAACATGCACTAAAGCCATTGCATGGCCATGTCCAAGCTCGTAGTCTTGTTTTAGCCAGGTTACTATTTCGCTAGACTTTGTGTCCTTACCAAAGCCTTTGGCTTTTGCGAGTTCGATAAAATCATTAGGTGTCTTACCAGTTTTTGCTTCAATATTATCTAAATATGCTTGAAACGACATAATAGCATTGTACCAAAAGAGACTTAAACTAAATAACAGATACAAATTAGTCTGAAAAATAGAGATGTCTGCTTCGTAACTAATTTATATATGTTAAATCTCTTTGGAGGGCCATCGGGGACTTTCGATTCACAAGTCAAAATACTTTGTTTTTTGCTCGCTAACCCGGCTCGCGGTTTGCCGGAATGGGCAAACAACGCTCCGCCTGTTCGAGCCCCACGCAAGCCAAGCAGTTAGCTTGCTCGATTTAGCGTTCCAATAACAAAACCGCCCCACAGGCGGTTCTATTATTGGAGGGCCATCGGGGACTCGAACCCCGGACACGCGGCTTAAGAGGCCGCTGCTCTAACCGGCTGAGCTAATGGCCCAGACTCGCCTTTGGCGAATAATTTTCAAACTTGTAGTTATCGATTATCAATGAAAATTCAAGAATAATTGAAAATTTGTAAATTGTTAGTTTTCGCGAAAGCGAATTTGGTACCCGCGGAGGGACTCGAACCCCCGACCCTCTGTTCCGAAGACAGATGCTCTAATCCACTGAGCTACGCGGGCGCTAGGACTGGCAAATTATATCAGTTTTTTGGCTTTTCGTCAGCATCTATGGCGGGTGGTTTGACCTGCTCTGTTTGCATTATGTCTTGTTCTGAATATTCTAGAGTTGATTTTAGGATATCCAGTACTTTTTTTGCGTGCTCACGACTCATACCGATTTTTGACACAGCAAGTGGTTCCGTGGAGTTTTCGATTGACTGCATAAAACTAAATGTAACCCCGTTTTTGTTGGCCATAATCTTAACACTATCGCTGTAAATTATTCTGGCATCTATTGGCAAAATAACAACTGCATGTTTGTTAATTTTTGGTTGAGCTTGATTTAAATCGCCAAACAACTTGCCGGTGGGTAGTTCTTCAAGATTATAGCCAGCTAGATGCCAAAGACCGATAGCCTCGTCGTCTTGAGCATTAAAATGATTGATGAGCATTATCAAAACCTCAATACTTGGTCGATTATTGCCTGATTCGAAGCTTGATAAATCTTTTACATCTACCTCGAGTGCCTCAGAAACTTCTGCTAAACTTTCGCTTGCTTGCTCTCGTAAAGTCTTTAGCCTTTTACCTAAATCACCGTATGGTTTTTTGGGTGTTTTTTTATCGCTCATTGCTTACATTATTTTAACCCCTTTGCTCATAACTAATCAAGTTAGCTTATAATGTTTTAAGTGATAGCTTACCAAAACCATCCTTTAGCCAAATACACATCTTTTAATGTTGGCGGAAACGCCGAAAAACTAGTAATTTGTGATGATTCAGACGAGCTTTATAACTATATTGATAAAGCTGATCATCATAAAATAACTGTTTTGGGTTATGGTACAAACGTATTGATATCTGATCACGGCCTACCTGGTACAACAATACTAACTAGATCAAATAACATAAAATTTAAAGATGATGAAGTTACCGTAGACGCTGGTGTTTGGTGGGATGATTTTGTAAAAGCTGGTATAGATAAAAACCTTTATGGCATTGAGTTAACGAGTGGAGTGCCTGGCGGTGTTGGTGGTGCTATTTTTATCAACATTACAGCTTATGGGCAAAGTGCTAATGACAATCTTAAATGGATAGAATGTGTTGATCCTAAAACTGGGAAGGTGTTCAGCTTAAGAGCTAATGATTTAGATTGGGGATACAAAAAATCGTATTTTCAAAAACCAGAAAACTTAGATATTGTTATTCTTCGCGCATGTTTTAAGTTATCTAAAATTCCGACTCAAGAATTGTCATATCAATCAGCGTTAGATGTTGCATGCGAACTTGGACTAGATGCAAATGATTTAAAAAATCGTAGAAAAATAATTTTAGAATCACGAAGTCGAGCTGGTTCATTATTTGAATACGGTAAAGGATACGAAAAAACCGTGGGCTCGTTTTTTAGGAACCCAATGGTCACTAAAGAACAAGCCGATCATGTTATGAGTTTTGACGAATCGGGCAAAACTAAAGATCAGATTGAGAAAATGAACAAAATACATGGCGGTGATATGCGAAGAGTATCAGCTGCGCATGTGATGCTAGCTTGTGGTTTTTATAGGGGCCAAAGTTGGGGTGATGTCAGATTGCATCCAAAAAACCTTTTAAAAATTGAAAATATCGGATCAGTTACGGCTCAACAAATTTTTGATGTATCACAAGAAATTAAAAAAACAGTGAAACAAACTCTTGATATCGAGCTTGAGCCAGAAGCTCAAATTCTTGGTAAATTTAAATAATACTTGAATTAAATATCGTATTTGATATAGTTTTTGTATAAAATGTCAGAAACTAATACTAAAATAGGCCGTTTAATCCATCAGATACGTCAAGACCGTGGCATTACCCAAGCCGAATTTGCTAAACGCCTCGGCACAAGTCAATCAGCCGTAAATCGGATCGAACATGGTAATCAAAATCTTAGCTTAGAAATGCTAGGTAGGATATCTGACGTATTAAATAAGCAACTTATTACCATTAACCCCGGAACAGTTAGTCTAAAGATTGAAGGCGGACACGAACTTAAAGGTTCTATTGATATAAAAACATCCAAAAACGCTGCTGTTTCAATTTTGTGTGCAAGTTTACTCAATAAAGGTACAACTAGGTTAAGACAGGTTGCCAGAATTGAAGAAGTAAATCGGATTATTGAAGTTTTGGTAAGTATTGGTGTGCACGTTAAATGGATTGGTGATAATGACCTTGAAATTAAGCCACCAACAAAACTTAAAATCGAAAATATAAACAAAGAGTCAGCCAAAAAGACACGTAGCGTAATTATGATGGTTGGTCCGTTAATGCATGAATTTAAGGAGTTTAAAATACCTTATGCTGGCGGATGCGAACTTGGTAGGCGCACCATACTGCCACATATTTACGCCCTAGAAGAGTTCGGTGTCAGTATCGAGGCCCATACAGGACAGTATTCGATAAAATCAAAAAGAACTAAGCCAGAAAGATCCGTTGTTTTGTATGAAACTGGCGATACTGCTACTGAAAATATACTAATGGCAGCTGCCCGAACTAAGGGTACAACAACTATAAAGCTTGCTAGCGCCAATTACATGGTTCAGGACTTATGTTTATTTTTGCAAAAATTAGGTGTTGATATTGAGGGTATAGGTAGTAGTACTTTAATAATAAAAGGCGTGCCTGATATAAAGAAAAATATTGAATATTGGCCCAGCGAGGACCCAGTTGAAGCTATGACATTTTTATCTGCAGGTATAGTAACAAACTCAAACTTAACTATAAAAAGAGCACCAATTGAATTTTTGGAACTGGAGCTTTTAAAACTAGAAAAAATGGGTCTAAAATACAATCTAAGCAAAGAATACAAAGCTAATAATGGTTACACTAGACTAGTTGATATTACAATTAAAAAACATAATGGTGCTCTTAGCGCTCCCGGCGAAAAAATTCACCCGCTACCAAGCCTAGGAATAAATATTGATAACCTACCCTATTTCATACCGATTTGTGCGGTCGCCAAAGGGCGAAGCTTAATTCATGACTGGACCTTTGAAGACAGAGCCCTGATGTTTAGTGAAATGCGCAAAATTGGAGTTGATTTGGAGCTTGCCGATCCGCATAGAGTATTTATAAATGGACCAACAAAATGGCGACCGACCGACATGGTTGCACCAAGTGGAATTAGGCCAGCGGTAATTATTTTGCTTGGTATGCTCTGCGCCCCAGGTGATTCAATTCTAAGGAATGTATACACCATAAACCGTGGGTACGAAGACTTGGCTGAAAGGCTAAATGGTCTTGGTGCAAAAATTAGTGTAGTCCACGATATTTAATCGTTTTAAAACAGAGGTAAAATTGTTATAATCATCTGGTTATATGCGGGATTCGTATAACGGCTAATATATAAGTTTTCCAAACTTAGGACGGGGGTTCGATTCCCCCATCCCGCACCATGCCCCCGTAGCTCAGCTGGATAGAGCAGGAGACTTCTAAGCTCAAGGTCGCAAGTTCGAGTCTTGCCGGGGGTACCAGCGCCAGTTTGATGACCCTTGTGGTTGTCTAACTGGCGCTTTTGTATGTTCGGCAAGACGAGAAATTGAAGAGCGAACGCAGTGAGCGGCAAGTTCGGTGTAGCGAAGTCACGCGCAGAAGTTCACTTCGAGCATGACTGAGTGGAAAAGCGACGAGGGAAGCGCTGTCTTGCCGGGGTTACCATAGAAAAGGGCCGACATAAGTCCGGCCTTTTTCTATGGTAACCACTACATATCTTGCTGATAATGCTTAATGCGTTTAAGATATAATCAATGGCAGATAAAGAAATAAAAAGCGTTAATGAATCATCAGCAAGTCAGGTATTTAGTAGCCTGAGTATTCCTGGAGCACTAGAGCTAGTTATTTATTTACTGGCTGGCATAATATTTGTTGCACTTGTAAACATTAGAGCATTGTGGAATGCGATTAACAGCTCCGTACAAACAACTTATGTTGATACTTCGTCAATTATAGACGAGACGCTTATAAACTTTGGCGACAGATTAAATGGCCTTCTAGAGGGACGACCTGGCCAAATGCTCTTTTGGGCAATAGTTGGTTGCTTAATATATATGCTTATATGGCTAAGTCAAAACTTTATAATTAATCTTAGGAATGATGTAGTAGCCGACAAATATCTACATCCAAATAACTATAAAAGTTCGAGTTATTGGGAAGGAGTTTTAGCGCATAAAATATTTTTTGTTACCACTGTTGTAGTGTTATTTTTATATGTATTTTTATCTTTGACTTTATTTATTCCTATACTTTCTAAGATATTCAAGAATGCAACTTTTAGTTTTAGTGTTCCGTCAAGCATTATTCAACTAGTCTTAATTACTCTGCTTAGTGCAATCATGCTTTATCTGGCTGTGTTTATTGTTAAGTTAGTTGCATATTCTTGGCGCGCAGTAATAAACAACTTTTAATTGTTTGAGTTAACCGCCTAATTAAGCTATAATCACCTCTGTTGAATTATCATAAAAATTTAAACCAAGGGTCTACCCTGTTTAAATTTTTAAGAGGAGGGGCATTGGTAGTCTTGCCAGAAAAGCGCGCAAATTGATTTTTTACGCATTTCTCGGGCAAGATTTATAAATTGCTCCGACGAGGCGGGTGTAGCTCAGTTGGTTAGAGCGTCGGGTTGTGGTCCCGAAGGCCGTGGGTTCAAGACCCATCACTCGCCCCAAAAATTAAAAAATGACCCTGGTGGTCTTTTTTTATATTATTGCAAGCATTCCGATGGTTGCTAGTGGAATTGCCAAGTTATCAGATCCATATGGCATTACGTTTTCTAGCAGAGTTAAAATCGGTGGAATAATAAGCAATGCCGTTATGTACTCGCTATAAGACAGAGTCTGATGATTAAACAACAACCCCACCCCTAGCACCAACAGACAAACAGCCCAAAATGCCATACTGCCAATTAAAGTTTTATGCTGTTTTACAACTTTGTATCCCCAAGCTCCGCCATACTTATTCCCAACAATAGCAGCAACTCCATCCGCGACTGCCATTAATAAAATTGCGATACAAAAAACTACTTCGTTTGTTGTGATTGAAGCAGATACTCCTACGCCAAGCGCAAAAAAAATATCACCATAGGTTGTTCTTTTTACGCTCCGTAAAGCACCAAATATGTTAAATTGCCTGCTGGCAAAAACTACCACCAAAAAGGCAAGGCTGATTAGTTGGATCTCTTGCCAGGTTAAAAGCCAAGGCCAAAATGCTATATAGACCCCAGTTAAAACATGTACAAATTTTCGTAAATACTCTTTTTTTAATATTGATTTTTGAGATAAATATTCAGACAAAACTAGAATAATGAAGATGGGTGCAAGGCACCACAGGACATTCAGCATAACAACTATTTTACATTACTTTGTGATCTAAAATAAAAAACTAGAATAACTGTTTTAAGAATTATGGTCGGGGTGAAAGGACTCGAACCTTCGACCTCACGGTCCCAAACCGCGCGCGCTAGCCAACTGCGCCACACCCCGTAACGGGGGTAATTATACCCCGTTTATTCCCTTTGGTCTACTATTTTGCGAATTCGATAGCACGGGTTTCGCGAATAACGTTGACCTTTATTGTGCCAGGATACTGCATGGTAGATTCAATTTTTACTGCAATATCGCGCGCAAGTTTAATCGCCTGTAAATCATCAATTTTTTCAGGGTATACAAATACACGAACTTCACGACCGGCGCTGATTGCGTAAGCTTTTTCTATACCATCAAAGCTAGTAGCGGTGTTTTCAAGGTCTTTCATGCGCTCAACGTAATTTTCTGCACTAATGTTTCGTGCTCCGGGTCGAGCAGAACTAATTGCATCGACTACCCTTATAACTAGTGCCTCCACAGTTGTTGCTTCAATATCATCGTGATGAGCTTCGGCTGCGTGAGCAACTTCTTCTGGTGCACCATATTTACGTAACATTTCGGCACTTATATGATGATGCTTGCCCTCGATTTTATGAGTTAATGCTTTACCTAGATCATGAGTTAGCGCTGCGTACTTCACAGTTTTAACATCGGCTCCAACCATTTCAGCCATAACGCCTGCTAGATGCGCCATCTCAGTTGAGTGTTTAAGTACATTTTGACCATAACTTGTTCGATATTTTAATTCACCCAGGAGTTGCAGAATCTCTTTGGGGATACCAATAATACCTACCTCACGGGCTGCATCTTCGCCTGCTCTTACAACGTCTTTTTGAACTTGTTTTTGAGCTTTATCAACTACCTCTTCAATACGTCCAGGATGTACTCGACCATCTTTAAGCAGCATTTCTAGCGCCTGACGAGCAACTTCACGCCGTACCGGATCAAATGAGCTAAGGACAATCATACCTGGAGTTTCATCAACCAAAATATCAACACCAGTCGCACGTTGTAAAGCTTGGATATTACGCCCTTCCTTGCCGATTATACGCCCTTTCATCTCTTCATCATCAAGCTTTACAGATGTTATGGTACGTTCGGCGGCTACTTCGCTTGCCATGCGTTCCATTGCACTAGTGATGATAAAAGCGGCTTGTTCATCTGCGTCTTCTTTAGCTTCGTTTTGCTTTTTTGTTATCAAGCCAAGTAGATCGTTTTTGATATCGCGCTCAGTCATTGCCATAAGTTTTTCGGCGGCTTCGGCCTTTGAAAGTTTAGCAATTTTTTCTAGCTTGTCTTGTTGTTTAACTCGAATGTCTCGAATCTCGTTTTTTAATCCTTCTACTTCATCCTCGGCTTTCCTAAGATTTTCGGATCGTTTGTCCAGCTCATCTAGCTTCTTATCAAGTGACTCTTCACGATCGAGTAATCGTTTTTCAATATCCTTAACTTCGTTTCGACGTTTTTGTTCATCTTTTCGAGCCTCTTCGGCTATTTTGGCGGCTTCTTCTTGGGCTTTTTTGATTGCCTCTGCTGATTCTTTTTTTGCCTTGGCCAGCTCTTTGTCTGCCTTGGCCTCGGCACTACCAATTTTACGTTTAGTTATTACCGTACTTGTGCCATAACCAGCAGCAACGCCAGCAAGAGCTAGCACTATAGCAATTATCTCCATATCTTTCCCCTTTCTAAACGGGAAGTACCATCAACTGGGAATCGTTTTGGCATCACTATCACTTCTTTAGCACAAACGATTACCCTTAATTCAGGTGCTCAAATTAATAAAAAATTCAGTTTAGGACGCCTCGTTAAACTCTAAGAAATCCTACAAATAACTATAACTTAAATATGTGATTTATATCAACAATTTTATTCTATGAAACTATGCGAAACTAACACGCCTATAGTTACAATTACTAAACCTGCAAAAAACAAATAGCTTGTTGTGTCCTTGAATACACCATTCGACTTGATATTGTGAACTGACGGAATAATATCGCTACTAGCAATATACAACAAAATACCGGCCGTTAAGGCTAGAGCGTATGGTAGTGCTGGTTCGATTGACTCACCAATTAAATAAACCAAAACCGCTGCTAGGATTGTTGATACTGCGCTCAGAGCATTCACTAACATTACTCGACGTCTGCTCCAACCAGCTTTTAATAGCAGTCCAAAGTCGCCTATTTCTTGGGGTATTTCGTGTAAGGCAACAGCAAATGTCGTTACAACACCTAGCGCTGGATCGGCTAAAAAGGCTATGGCAATTACGGCACCATCAATTGCATTATGAATAGTGTCGCCAACTACTAGCATTGCTGGTAAGCGTTGGTGGTCATGCTTTTCGGATTTATGTTCATGGTGGTGGTGAAACCATCCAAGCTGTCTTTCGAGTAAAAAGAATATGGCCATCCCTAACATAATCCATACACCGACGATGTGGGGATCCGTAGCTTCTTCAACCGCCTCAGGCAGTAAGTCGACCAAAGCTGCAGCTATTAATGCCCCGGCTGCAAATGGAGCGCTATACACTGCTATTTTTTGAGCAAGAGTTTTGTTGCTAATTAATAAAAAACCGCCAATTAAAGATAGCAAACTACCAATCGTTGCTAAGATAATTAAGAATCCAAGATCCATGATAATACAGATTATAGTTAATTGATATGTTTTGCAACTTTGTCGCAATTTTAAATATTTTTGCTACTTTTTTGGAGTTGTAATATGCACAGGAGCACCGTAAAAAGGCACAACCTGTCTTTGATCTTGAGCGTTCAATAAACTATTAATACCTGTTTCTAGCCAATCATCGCCTGTAGTTCCGACAATTGGTATATTTAATGAATTTGCCAGCGCATTTGCTGTAGAAATGCCAATTCGTAAGCCTGTAAAGCTACCAGGACCGTGGTAAACAATTATTCCGCTTAGGTCAGTAAATTTTAAATTATTATCTTCCAGTAAGTATTTTATTTTGATGTGAATAGTTTCAGCCAACTGCAGATGAGCTCCCCAGGAATAATAATCAAGCTTGTTTTTAGCATTATATATTCCAATCTCAGCTGTTGGTTCGTTAGTTTTTAAGCAAAGTATGTGGTTCATAATAATTCCTTGAGCTGATTAACTACAGTCGAAGGAGCAGTAATCTTTATAGTCCTATAATTTTGATCAGCAGCAACAAAATCTAACTTAATGATAATTGTATCCTTGGGTAATATATCACTTACAATGTCTGCCCATTCAATGATATTTATTGCTGTTTGATCTGCTAAAGTTTCGGCTAGCTCTTGTTTTACTATTCCAGGGTCACTTAACCTATAAAAATCATAATGGTATATTACTTGATCCGACTCGGTTTTATATTGACCTAAAATTGTAAATGTTGGGCTTGAAACTTCACCGCTATAGCCCAATCCGCTTACTATGCCCTTAGTAAGGGTAGTCTTGCCACCACCTAAGTCAGAGACCAATTGCAATGTGTCGCCGGGTCTAATGACTTTTGATAGCTGTTGCCCGATTTTTTCGGTTTGTCTTGAACTGCTGGATTTTATTTCTAAAGTCTGCGCGGTATTCATATAGTGCATATAGTACGATTAAGACTCCTAAGCCCGCAAGTAGTTTTGAGTTCACCTTTCCAGACGTTTCTTCGATTGGATTTTGCGAATCGTCGTTTTGAGCACTTGCTGACTTAACAGCAGTAGCTTTTGTGGTTTTAGTTTTAGTTGAAGTTGCTTTTTTAGCTGTTGAGGATTTTTTTACTGAGCCGGAGGTCTTGGGTGTAGCAGCAACAAACACGTTCTCTGATGCCGGAGTTGGTTTGGATGTCCACTGCCAACCGCTTGGTGTAATTATATATGATTGCCCTTCAGGCGCACTCTGATATTGCGAAGATTCTGACAATACTTCGCCTTCTGGGTCAAGTAGCTTAACCAACCCGGCCGTATTACTTAATGTTAAGCTACTATTTGCACTTGTGACAACAAGATACTGAGCTGGAGCTATTAATGCATCTTCTGGGAATGTATATTTATAGCTGCCGTTTAGACCTGCTAGTATCTGATAGCCTTTTAGATTTACGACAATCTGATTTGGATTATAGATTTCTACAAACTCACCTTCGCTATCTTTAATTGGTTCAGCTGGATTTGGCAAAAGTTCTGAGATATCCAATTGGTAGTACTGTGTAGATTCTTGCTGGGCTGGTTGTACAGTTTGTTCTTCTGCCGGTTGCTCCGGTTCGGCAATAATTGGTGGCTCTTCTTCAACCATAGGCTCTGGTATTTGATTATCGCCCAAGGGTGTTAGTATATCGCTCTGAACAAAATCATCAATATTATTAGTCGTTGGATTATATTTATCGTCAGTACCTTTTATCCTATTGAGTCCAAGTGAAGCTGGTGGTGCAAGCGCTGAATCCCCCAGACCCAAGACAGCCGAGCCCCAAGATAGTGCATCTTCTAAAACAAAATTTGAATCGTCACCATGTACAATTCTTAGGTTGCCAGCTGTCTGACTGAGTGTTGAAGAATATTTTATAGCAGTTAAATCAGTAGGATAGTTTGTGCTAGTAATTAACAAATAAGCATTTGGCTGAATAGTGCCACTAAGGCTGATTGTTCTGGTTGGACTATCCCAGTTTGTGGATGAAGAGCTAGAATATTGTACCTTCCAGTTGAGTAAATCTATTGGTTGGTCGGTTGTATTATATAGTTCTATATATTCCTCTGTTCCGGAATTTGATGTTCCCAGCAGGACTTCTGAAAAGAGCACATTAAAAGCTGGCTGGTCGGTTGTTTGTGCATTTAGCACAGACCGAAGTTCCAGTAGAGAAAAAAGCACAAGAAGTATTGTTATGCAATATTTCCTCATTAATTGCAATTCTACTATTAAAATTCAATTATGCAAGCTATCGTTGCAATTATTTCTACGTTATAATTTAAGAGGTTATGCTTAAACTAAGTTCAACATTTTATAACCTAGATATAAGGAGCTTAAGGCTTGGCGCGAGTATTGGTCGTGCAAAATCACCAATTATCAATCCGCACAATTTAACTATTTTGGGCTGGCACTGTATTCAACTTGGTGCACCAGGCAACTTTATTTTACTTTTTAATCACATCCGCGAAAATCATGATGGTGTAATCTACGTTAATGACACAACTGATTTATCCGACCCAACCGAGCTACATAGGCACCAAGATATATTGAACTTAAACTTTGAGTTATTAACTAAACTAGTCCGCTCCCCATCCAAAAAAATTGGTAAAGTGACAGATTATTCTGTAGATGATGCCGGAAATATCACAAAACTTTATGTCGAAAAATCACTGATTAAGTCGCTCGCGAGTGATACCTTGCTTATTGATAGAAGCCAAATAACTGAAGTTACCGATAGTTATATTATGGTAGCCGATGGAACAATTTCCGAATCAAAAAAATCCATCTCAGAAAGGTTAGGAGTAGCGGCTCAATCTGTCTAAGATACTTGACATCTAAACTTCTAAAGAATTAAATAACCATAAGTAAAATGACAAAAGCCAAATCAACCCAAAAAGGATTCACTGTATTAGAGCTTCTGATTGTTATTGTAGTAATTGGTATATTAGCTGCTTTGGTTATTGTGCAGTTTACTAACGCCAAGAAAAAGTCATACTTTAGCTCTGCAAAATACGAGATGAACACCATTCTAAAAGCGGCAGAATATTACAACTTTTATAATGGCGACTATCCGGCTGATGTTAATCGTGATGTTCCCGCTGAACTTCAACAATATATTTCAAAAAATACTAACACCGGAGATTGGCCTAATGCGCCTTGGCCAAACAGTGTCTATGATTATGATCGTTTTGTATATGACGGTGTTGACACAGTTCAGATTAGCGTTAGGTTTTGCCCAATAGGTGGTCAGTTAAGTGATTGTAGTTTCCCGGACGAGGCTTGGGCGGCAAATTTTAGAGTAAACAGCAGCGCCTACTATTGCTTAAAAGGCAACTGTAAATCACACCCAACTTATGGACCCGATTATGAGGGATACTGTATTGCTGGATGCTCTTCAAATCGTACCGGCGGGACTTATTATCAACCACCCGGGTATCCAATTTAGACCTACATAATTAGTACATATGTTAGGATTATGTAGTTAATTAGAGGTGTTAATAAAAAATCAGATCAATACTTTACTTGTTAAGTAATTCTTTGATTAGGGAGTAGTTAAAGCCCTGGCTTAGTAAATAAGCGATTAATTTATCCGGGTTGTTTTGATATTTTGACTTTGTAGATTTTTTTTCAATTAATGCCCTGAGCGCTTCTGATTCATCATCAGCTGTAGATTCAAGTTGATTATCGATAATCGCACTATCAATACCTTTAGCCCTAAGCTCATAGCGAATTTTTTTAGAACTTGCCAATTTTGATCGTCGACGATTTTCGGTCCACCACTTTGCAAAGTATGAATCGTTTAAATACTTTTTGTCCCGAAACTCTATTGCCCACTGCTCCGCTAACTCTGAATCGACTTTCTTACGATTTAAGTATTCAAAAAACTCTTTTTCAGAGTGCGGGCGAGACATCAGCCATTCTAGGGCCCGTGCTTTTTGTTTGCCCTGTTCTGAAATTTTTTGATATTTTTTAACATCGGTCTGATTAAGCTCTTGGCCTTGTTTTATTTTATGTTCAACAACCTGATTTAATGTCAGCGAAAAAGCATATTTAGAATCAACGTAGACGCTTACTCTATCTGGATTTTTTATCTGTTGTTTAAGGCCTGTAACTGTCATTATGATTTAACTATTAACAGCAAAAGTACGGCAAAGAACCAAACTATTTCGACAAATATACCACTGGGTGATTCGCTCCACTGAATCCAATTGTGAAATTTTGAAAAAAAGCTTTTTTGTTTTTCTTTTTTAGTTTTTAGTTCACCATAAAATCTATACCCCCAAACTAAATCAGGTGACATGCATAAAAACATCGCCAAAAAAACATAGATTGGATTAAAGCTATCGGCTAGTAGTAGTGGAATTGTTATTAAAAGTATCGCCGAAAGTACTACATCTAAGGCTAAGACCCATCTGAATTTGGCTGAGTTATTCCTTTTAAAGACATTATCAATTTTTAGACCAAAATGTGGGATTGCATCCATAGCAAAATGAGCCAAAAAAGCTAAGCATAGGCCTAATGCTGGTTGTTTAACTGTTACAGCAATAAGCGCACCGGTCAGTGCATGATTAGAGGCAGTCATTATATAGACTAATTATACTTTGTGCTTAGCAATAACGGCTTTGGATATCGTATCAAATTCTTTGGGGTTATCTTTTAAGAATTGTTTGGCTTGCTCACGACCCTGACCAATTTTTTCGCCACCATATTCGAACCAAGCACCCGATTTGCCAATAATCTCATCGTTTACTGCTAGATCCAAAAGGTCACCTTCTTTTGAAATTCCTTCGTTATACATAATATCGAACTCTGTTTCTCGAAACGGAGGAGCAATTTTATTTTTTACGACTTTTACTCTTACGCGATTGCCGACAATCTCGTCACCTGACTTAATCTGACTTATACGCCTTATATCCATTCTAACGCTGGCATAGAACTTAAGGGCATTACCACCTGTAGTTGTTTCGGGGTTGCCAAACATAATGCCGATTTTCATACGAAGCTGGTTGATAAATATCACTGTGCAGTTTGATTTTTTGATTACTCCAGTGAGCTTACGTAAAGCCTGGCTCATTAATCTAGCCTGAAGCCCCATGTGGGCGTCGCCCATATCGCCTTCAATTTCGGCCTGCGGGACCAAAGCTGCCACTGAGTCAACAACAATCATGTCTACAGCGTTAGATCGCACTAATGCTTCAACAACCTCAAGAGCTTGTTCGCCATTATCAGGCTGACTGACCAAAAGTGTATCGGTGTTCACGCCAAGACGCTTGGCATAAGCTGGATCGAGCGCGTGTTCGGCGTCAACAAAAGCAGCTGTTCCGCCACCCTTTTGAATTTCGGCAACAGCGTGTAGGCTTAGAGTCGTTTTACCAGAACTTTCTGGCCCATAGATTTCGATGATTCTTCCTTTTGGTATACCGCCACCTAAGGCTATGTCTAGACTCAGACTGCCAGTTGGAACCGTTTCAACGTCGATTTTATGCTCCTCGCCAAGGCGCATTATTGAGCCCTTGCCAAATTGCTTTTCGATTTGATCGATTGCCAAATTTAAAGCATCATTTTTACCGTTGGATTTTTCTTCTGGTTTTGAATCTTTTTTAGCGTTCATTTTGTGCCTCCGATTTATTAGCTGTAAAAACAGGTTAGTTATAAGTATAGCAAGGCAAAACAACACAAAAAAAATGCTGGTGGTTATTATCTTATAATGCTTTTGCTTTTTGATGTATAATTACCCCTAGTATGGACGTCTTAGATAAAAAGATTGAACGGCTCCTAGTATCCAAGAAAAAAATCGACGATGATGAACTAAAAACTCTTAAGTCGCAGATGGAGTCGGACAAAAAAACTCTAAGAGAGGTGGTGATATCAAATAACATTGCCTCTGAAAAAGAGTTAACTCAGCTATTTTCTGATGAAGTTGGCGTGCCTTTTATTGAATTTGACGCCAAAGAAATACCAAAAGAGATTTTAAAGTTAGTCCCTGAACATATCGCTAAGCAATATCGTGTAATTCTATTTGATATTGATTCTGAGAGTGGAGTTAACCTGCTTGCCATGGAAGACCCTGATGATGTCCAGGCTGTTGACACTCTTCAAAAAACCCTAGGTGAAAA
>CAZAAL010000001.1:48522-240156 GCA_964483315.1 uncultured Candidatus Saccharibacteria bacterium | reverse complement strand
AAACATTCGGCTTTATATTGCTACACCAAGCAACATCAGTTCTGGCCTAGATCAATACCGCGAAAACATCTCGAGCGAACTTACAAAAGTAATTTCGGACCAAGACGAAGAGGTTAGCGAAGAGGTTAGCGAAGAAGATATTGCCGAAGATTCGCCAATTGCCCAAACAGTTAATTTGTTGATTGAGTATGCAATTAGAACCGGCGCCAGCGACGTGCACGTGGAACCACGCGAAAGTTACATATCAGTTAGATACCGAGTTGACGGTATCCTAAAAGAAGCTAACAAGTTACCAAAAAAAATACTGCCAGCTCTGGTAAGTAGAATTAAAATCCTAAGTAACCTAAAAATTGATGAACGACGAGCGCCACAAGACGGACGCCTTAAGATTGCTGTTGGTGATAAGGTGTGGAGCTTGCGTGTAAGTACTCTACCTATTATGGAAGGCGAAAAAGTCGTGATGCGTGTTTTAAATGATACAGCTAAAGCGCTGACACTTGAGGAGCTCGGATTTTGGGGTAAATCGCTAGATATTATTAATGAAGCAATTAAACAACCACACGGTATGATTTTAGTTACCGGACCTACCGGTTCTGGAAAATCAACAACCCTTTTTAGTGTTTTATCACTGCTAAATAATCCAGATGTGAATATATCTACGGTTGAAGACCCAGTTGAATACCGAATTCCTGGGGTCAATCAAACCCAGGTAAATCCAAAAGCTGGCATGACTTTTGCGAATGGACTCAGAGCTCTATTACGACAAGACCCAAATATCATAATGGTTGGTGAGGTACGTGATAGTGAAACTGCCGGACTTGGAGTTCAAGCTGCGTTAACTGGTCACTTAGTCGTAACAACCCTGCATACCAATAATGCCGCGACCACATTGCCACGCCTTTTAGACATGGGCATCGAACCATTTTTGATTGCAAGCACCGTTCGTGCTGTTGTAGGGCAGCGTCTGGTAAGAAGGCTGTGCCCAAAATGCCGTGAACAATATAAACCTGATGCTAATGCGATTGCCGGAATCACAAAAATGTTTAGGCTAAATGATCCTAAAGTTATGTCACATTATCATGAACTAGAAAAATCTGCTCTTGATGGTGGAGTCGGTAAATCACCTACTGGCGAAAAGGACGAAATGGCAACAACCGAAACATCGATAAAATATTTTTGGCGAGCTAAAGAGGGTGGTTGTGAAGAATGTAATCACAATGGCTACAAAGGCCGAATCGGTATATACGAGGTTTTAGGTAACTCTGTTGAAACCCAAGGATTGATTGTGGCAAACGCCACGAGTGAGGCTATTCAAGAACAATCAATTAAAGAAGGTATGATTACCATGCAAATGGATGGATTTGTTAAAGCATTAAGAGGCCAAACAGCCGTTGAGGAGATTCTTAGGGTAACCAGAGAATAGGTGGGAATTAATGGCTACTTTTTCGTATACCGCACGTAATAATAACGGCCAAGTCGTCAAAGGCACTGTTAGTGCTGCCGATAAAACATCTGCCACAAAGGCTATATCGACTCAAGGATTAAAGCCACTACTAGTAAAAGCAGATGAACCAAGCACTAAGCTAGGTAAGTTTGGCGCAATTAAGCTTGGTCAAAAAGTAAAATCAAAAGATTTAGTAATTTTTACCAGACAGCTAGCAACCATGATAAACGCTGGTGTGCCAATGGTGCGATCATTATCGACCCTACAAGCTCAAACCGAAAACAAATACTTTAAAGAACAACTTGGAATGATTTCAAAAAAAGTCGAAAGCGGTGTTGGGCTTGGCGAATCACTAGGTGAGCACCCTAACATTTTTAGTACTATTTATGTGAACATGGTTAAAGCTGGCGAGGAGGGCGGAATTTTAGACGAGGTACTGCTCCGGCTTGCTCTGCAGGTAGAAAAGGATGCCGAAATCCGCCAAAAAGTAAAAAGCGCTATGACCTATCCGTTGGTTATTACTTTTATCACTATCTTGGCATTTTATGGCTTGATGACTTTTGTTTTACCTAAGCTTGGTGCAGTCATTAAAAATATGGGTGCCGACTTACCTACACTTACTAAAGTTATGCTATCGATAAGTGATGCTATGCGGTCAAAACAATTTATTATCATTGTTGTGTTTGTCGTACCGCTAGTAATAATCTTTTTTAGACGATGGCTTAAAACTGAAAAAGGACGATACAAATTTGATCAAATTCTTTTACATACTCCGATTATAAAAGTGTTGATTACTAAAGTTGCGATAGCTCGATTTGCCAGAATCTTTAGCTCATTAATGGCAGCCGGAGTAACAGTTTTGACCGCCATTGAGGTAACATCAGGGGCTATTGGAAATAAAGTTATCGAAAAAGAGCTTAATGACGCTTCAAAACAAGTCAGGAATGGTCAACAACTATCTACGGCGTTAGCCGACTCATCGGTTTTCCCGCCAATTGTTAGTCAAATGCTTGCCGTTGGTGAAGAAACAGGTCAAATCGACAAAATTTTAGTCAAAGTTGCCGATTTTTATGAAACCGAGGTTGATGCTTTTGTATCTGCCCTATCGTCTATAATTGAGCCGTTAATGATTATTGTTCTTGGTGCAATGGTAGGGTTAATCGCTGCAAGTGTGTTTGGTCCACTAAGCTCACTAACTCAAAGTATTAAATAAAAGACTTTACACTATAAGCAAAAGCGTTATAATAAGCTCATTAAGCATAAAAAAGCTTATTCATTACGCAAAAACCTTAAAGGAGGGTGGCAAATAATGAAATTAATGCAAAAAAGAAACGGCGAAAAAGGCTTTACAATCGTTGAGCTTTTGATCGTTATCGTGGTAATTGGTATTTTGGCCGCTTTGGTTATTATCCAGTTTACTAACATTCAGGCTCGAGCAAGAGACACAGAGCGCAAGAGTGACATGCGTTCGATTCAATCAAAGCTAGCAGAATACTATGCTTTGAATGGTCGTTACCCGACAGCACTCAGCGACAGCAGTCTTAACTTACCAGCTGACTCATGTAAGGGTCCTGGAGGCACCGGAACTTGTGCTGCACCTGACTACAGCTACAAAGCTTTCTTAACAGCAACAGCTGTACCAGCTGACACATATGCTGCTTCGAACAGTGCAACTGCAGACGGTACTGCTACCGACTCAGGTAAATACATCTTGTATGTAAACAACATGGAAACTGGTGGTGCAACTTACTACCGAGTAACAAGTAACTAGACATAGTTTAAAGCTAAACAAACCGCCACCCACTGAGGTGGCGGTTTTAATTTAGATTGATGTCACCTCTTAAAATTGGTATGATTTATGCATAAGCAAAATGGGCAAAATATACAGCAAATGGGCGGGCAGCCATATTAATCACTCTCAACGTGGCTTTACGATAGCCGAAATTGTAGTCGCTACCGTAATTTTACCTTTATTGTTAATAGCGATATCCCAAATTTTTAACCTTATCCGAACACAATATGGGTATGCTAGACAGTATAACGAAGTTTATGCCGTGCTTAGTGCCTGCCCCGAGCTAGATAGAGCACTCCAGTACGAGATTTTAAGCGGATCAACCAACTGTTTCCCTAATAACATATTTGATGCCGAAGGCGGATCTACAAACACAATCACTTACTCTCCAACATTAAGTGTTACCGATACTAGTGCATTGCCAGTTAGCGATGCCCTGCAAACAGTGCCAGATTCTAAAGTCGTAGATTTAAGTCTTAACATAGACCAAAACAATACTTCTGTGCCAATGAAACTAAGGTTACTAGTAACCAGAAGTGGAATTGGACAACAATAAGTTATGAAAAAAAGTCTTAAAAAAGTCTTAAAGGGCTTTACGGTTGTAGAAGTTACGATGGTTATTGTTGCTTCTGGGATAATCTTTGCGCTGGTTTTTAGCTTTTTTTGGGAATATTGGCAATACGCCGAAAAAGCACAATCCGATAGCGATATCTTCACTAGCCGATTAGATGCAAGTGATTATATAAGGGATTCAGTTGGCTCATCTTCAGGACTTATAACTCAAAATAGCATTATTGATAGCAATGCCAACGTAGTTGATGGCACTGCTGGTGCAGGATATTGGCAGATGATTCACTCTGTGCCACAAACAATTACTACTACATCTACAGATCAACCAATAACTTATTTTAAACGGTTTAGCCAAAATAGCTCGAAGGCATTTATTATGAATGGCACTAACCCTTATGAGGATGAATATATTTTATACCTAAGTAGTAGTGGCGAACTAAGGGTCAGAACTATAAAAAATACCTCTGCAACCGGTAATATTTTAGTTACATCCTGCCCACCAGCAAGTGCTACGGCAAATTGCCCCGCTGATAAGGTTCTAATTGATAACATCGAAAGTATATCGACCCGCTATTTCTCGAGATCTGGCACGCTGATTGATTACACACCGACTTATGATGTCGATACGGGCGCGTGGGTTAATGGGCCGGACTTCCCGACTGTCGAAGTTATTGAATACACCATTAAAGTCAGTAAAAAAGCATTCACCCAAACTACAAATACCAGCCAAAGCGAAACAATAATCAGAATTGCCTTGAGGAACACTTAAAAATGAAAGCCAAAAAATATATTTATCATCAGAATGGCATGGTTTTGGCCTCAATATTGATGATTACCATTTTCTTATCTGTTTTAGCCTTTGCAATTGTTAACTTTTCGACAATCAATCTGAGCAGAGCCCGATCAAGAGTTTTGTTATTGCAAACTCAATATGCTAGCGAAAGCGGGGCCGATGCTGCTATTGCTACATTAAACAGTGGCAATATTACCTACACTGGTACAGCCAGTGATGTTCAAGTTGTTGATAATGCTCCCTACTACCGAGCTACCTACTCAGTTGTTGTTAGCGCTGGGGCCGATGCAAAAGAAAAAATTATCACTGCAACTGGTAAGTTATACTCACCAAGTACAGCGTCAACCCCTAAATACACAAGACAAATCGAAATACTGGCAAAACGATCTTCTGACACATCAACAACCGGAATACTATCAAGAAACATTCTTTATACAGATAGCCCCGTAAAAAATGTTCAATCTAAGGACATTTTTGTAAACGGATTTATATCTCTAAATGCTAACGTGACTAACCTGATTGCAGAAAAAATTACAGTTGCTGATAAAAATACTGGTGCAGGCAACTGCTCAATCGGTGGAACAGGAAATTTAATTAAGCCATCGTCGTTTACGACACCTGGGCAAACCAAAACAATAATAAATATGGCATTTAATAACTGTATTAACCCCCCGGGTAATACTTCTAATGCTGATTTTGACATCACTCCAAACTTAACAACTATATCAAAAGTTCAATCGACTTATATCCCTTGGAATCAATATATGGATGGTACTTACCAAAACTCACCAGGTGGTTGCAATGACTGGACAACAGGTGGCACAACTAGGGATATACCAAGCACTGGCAACGCTAAAAAAACTCACTACCCAGATAATTCAAGTGGCGTTGCTACCAGTTGTGGCACAAGTGGTAATTTAGCGCTTGGTACAACAACTTTTAATATAAACGAGCATGTTCATGTACGTGCCAACCTATGTGGGGCTGCAGCTTGTGCAGTTACATTTAATAATCCAGATTCAACCATGAAGTATATTTTTGTAGAAGGCAGTGTTCGCTTTAGTCGTGTGTCAACATCGGCAGGCAGTGGCCCAATCACTTTGATTGCTTACGGTGCCGATCCAAGCAGTGTGGCTAGCCGTTGTCCATATGGTGGAGCAATATTTATAGGTAATGCTAGCAGTACAAGCGCACCAAAGCTATACTTGCTATCCATGAATGGAGTTTGTCTAGATAGAACCAGATTTAGCACCGCTAACGGACTAGGTGGAATGTCAGGTAAAAATGTCTATATAAACAGCAACCCTGGCACACCTTTTGATTTAGCTCTTGACCCATCCTTCCCGGTAATCGAAATACCAGTTGATTTAAGCTTTAAAGCAACCCGATATAGGCGTCTCTAACACTTTTAATAGGCTTATGGTTATGTTAAGATACAGAGGTAAAAATAAGGTGGGTCGTACCACACAATGAGAACAGAAAAATTACCGGTTTTCTACAAAAAACAGCCATTATTTGGCTTTGATATTGGCAATGGTTCAATCAAAGTCGTTCAGCTAAACTGCAAAAACAAAAAAGTTTATCTAGAAGGTTATGGAACAACTCATTTTGATACCGTTGCAATGAAAGACGGCGAAATCGTCGACTTTGAGATTGTAGCTAAAGCTTCAAATAAATTATTCAAAGAAGGCTTGACCGGCAGTATCAGTACTCGCGATATCGCTGTTTCGCTACCCGTAACAAACTCTTTTAGTCGCGTTATATCTTTACCAGCGATGGACGAAAAGGACGTGCTCGACGCTGTTAAGCTTGAAGCCGAACAATATATTCCCGTTCCCCTTGATGAGCTTTATATTGATTTTTCCAAGTTAGAAAAAATTTCTGACACAGAACAAGAATACTTGGTAACCGCTGCTCCAAAAAGAGTTATTGATAGTTATATGAGTTTATTTGAAGTGTTAGGGCTCAGACCTGTAGTTATGGAGCCGAGCATTTTAAGCGTCACAAGAACTGTTCAAAATGCCGAGGACAGCTCTTACCCCACACTAGTTATAGACTGTGGTTCGACCAATAGCGACCTGATTGTCTACGATAAAAAGTCGGTAGTAGTGACCGGGACTGTAAAATTTGGCGGGAATACAATAACCAAAGCACTAATGAATTCGATGGGCTTAACTGAAGTCCAAGCCAATACTGTTAAAAGTCGCTACGGGCTAGAAGTCAGCAAAAAACAAAAAGAGATTATGGAAGCACTCGATGTGCCTCTAAAAAATCTAACAACAGAGATCCGTAAAATAATCAGATACTACGAAGATCGAGGCAAGTCAGATGAAAGCAAAGTTGAACAAATAATCATATTAGGAGGGGGTGCCAACCTGCCCGGATTTAGTACATACTTAACCAGTAGCCTAAGGATTGCTACACGCCTTTGTAGCATTTGGCAAAATGTAGAATTTGATGGGCTTCAGCCACCTAACCAACTTGATACATCAATGTATGCAACAGCTGTTGGCTTGTCGTTAATTAGTCCCGGGGAAATTGCCTCATGATTAACCTAACTCCTGATGAAGTAAAGACAAATACTGTTTATGCAAAACGTAACAGCCGTTTGTTAAGATACGCCATGATTTCTGGTGGAACCATGCTTTTAATTTTATTGATTACCGGAATAACCATCCTTGACATGACCCAAACAAAAACTAACCTGGATAGTCAGCTGGCAGATCAAAGCGTAAAGATTGATGGTTTTAAATCTGTTGAACAAAAAGGCCAATCTTTATACGATCAGGTATCTACAATTAAAGAGCTACTAAATCGTCAGCTAAAATTTTCGGAGTTAATGCCGGATTTTGCTACAATTTTGCCGCCTGGCTCAATTATTTTATCCCTGGATTTTAATGCAAATGATTTTACGGGTGATTTAAAGCCAGGTCAAAAAGCCTCCAAACCAGAAGAAAAGCCCTTTGTTATTCGAGCAGCAACCGTTGACTCCCAAACGGCTACTACCCTACTAGAAAATATAAAATCCCGAACAGATCTTTTTGTTGGTGCAGATATTATTGATGTCGTTAAAATAGAACCCTCAACTGGAGGCACAGAAAACTTAGTGGCGGCACGTTACCCATACCAAGTTACAATCAATGCTTACTTAAAGCCAAAAAACCAAACCAGCTCTAGCGGAAAAAGCCTTCAAGAGACACCGGTCCAGCCAACTCCTACAGATAGAAATTCGGAGAAAGCAATATGATATCAACAAAAAGAACTTTTTACGCTTTACTAGCCATTAACGTTATATTGGTAGGTTGTATAGTTGGTGTTTACTTTTTTGCAACTAAATATGCAAAGCAAAAGTCCACCGAAATTGCCGTTCTAAAAGCCGACATCGAGACTAACGATCAAAAACTTACCTCCTATAAAGAACTTGAAAGCTCATTATCCAAATCTAAAGAGCTCGAACAAATTGCAAAAGAAGTATTGCCTCAAGACAAAAATCAATCGGTCGCATTAAACGAAATTGAAGAGTTTGCTAAAAACGCCGGCATCAACATAAAGCAAATTACATTTAACACACCATCCGGAAAAACTACATCTGGTCCTACTTTAACCTCGCCATCCAGCCTAAAAGGTGTGTCTGTACTGAGCGTTGGCGTAAAAGCTGACAAGATGCAGTACGAGCAATTACTAGCATTCTTAAAAGAGGTTGAGAGCAATCGAAGACGCATGCAGGTAACTTCAATTTCTTTGGCACCAAGCACTACTAGCTTAGGAACCCTTGAGAGAGCCGATTTATCAATAGATGTTTATCTAAAACCATGAAAGTAGCATAATGAAATTATTCGGAATTAATTTAGGTAAAAAATCTGAGTCAAAAGAAAGTACTGATTCATTAAGAAAATCTTTGGATAAGTATATAGCGATAGTCGCTAGGCATCGAGCTTTTTTGATTACAATGATGGTAGTTTTAGTGCTAGCAATAACTTCGCTACAAATGCTCAAATTTACAGATCCCCCTGTTGATGAGACCCGTGCTCAAGAAAATGTTTCAAAACTAAAACGTATTAAACTAGACGATAACATTGTCGAGCAAATTAAGCAGTTAAGGGATTCCGACGCAACCGCTTCACCCAATATTGATAAAGGTCGAACTAATCCTTTTAGCGAGTAGGGCTACCTGGAATAACTGGATTATTTATATTGCTAACCTTATCTGTTTGTTGCTTAATAAGTTCTTGCCTAGCATCTAAAATCGCATCCGCATAGTAGTTTGGATCTGGGCAGTAACTATATATAAAATTTTTCTGCTCACCTGCTGTTTCGACTTTAAGTGTTCCAAAGTTAAAGATTGTTGCAAAAAATCCAATTTTTTCGGCTGTTACATCTTCAACATTCAATAAAGACAACTGTGAAATTTTACGACTAAAAAGCGCCATCTGCAGTACTTGTACAATATGTTTGTTAGTAATAATAAATTTATTTTCAATGTAAATATGCGTAACTATAACTAAAATTATCCCTATAAGTCCCAAAACAGCTATTACACCAAGCTGAAGCTCCTCTGAAAATGAGTTAAGATTAAAGTCACCACCAGATAAGGCGAGTCCAATTACTATGACAGCTAACAGTAGCACGCCAATTACGCCAATATATATAGCAAATAAACCGAATGGATGCTTTTTAATCACGTAATGAATCTCTTCGTCGTCTTCAAGCAATAATTCGCGATTTAGTCGACTATTTGATGGCAATGTACCGTGTCTTTGATGCATAGTTATTTAAGATTAATTATAGCAATTTAGATTGATTATTCTTGGTGGATTTTGTCTTGCCTAGGTGCTTATATGCTTTTGGCGTAACCTTTCTACCGCGAGGTGTTCGCTCAATTAAACCAATTTGCATTAAATATGGTTCGTAAAAATCTTCAATTGTTGAGCGCTCTTCAGCTGTTATAGCGGCAATTGTATCTACACCAACCGGTCCACCATCATAATTTTCAATAATTGATTCTAGTAGCATTCTATCGGCTGGGTCTAAGCCGAGTTCGTCAATTTCCAGAAGTTCCAAAGCCTGATGACTGATAGAAGTGTCTATAATCCCATCGCCATTTATATCGGCGTAGTCCCTAACCCGCTTTAACAAGCGGTTTGCCACTCGTGGCGTTAGTCGAGCGCGTTCGGCTAATATGTTTGATGACTTTTCGTCAATCTTTGTACCCAAAATGTCGGCAGATCGCTTTATAATTTGGCTTATTTCATCTGGTTTATAGAACTCAAGTCTATGAATAATCCCAAACCTGTCTCTTAGTGGGGCAGCCAATGCCCCTGTACGTGTAGTAGCTCCAATTATCGTAAATTTAGGTAGGTCAAGTCGTAGGCTTCGAGCACTTGGACCCTTACCAAGCATTATATCTAACTTAAAATCTTCCATCGCACTATATAAAACTTCTTCAACAGTTCGATTCAGGCGATGAATTTCATCTACAAATAAAATATCACCATCTTGTAAATTTGTTAGTAGGCTTGCGAGGTCGCCACTGCGTTCTATTGCCGGACCACTTGTAATGCGGATATTTGCGCCCATCTCGTTTGCGATAACACTAGCCATGGTTGTTTTACCAAGACCAGGCGGGCCATAAAGTAATACATGATCAACAGGCTCGCCACGCTTTTTTGCGGCATGTATTGCCAGCTGTAAGTTTTTCTTGAGCCTTTGCTGACCTACATAACTTTTAAAGTCTTTTGGTCTAAGCGTCAACTCAAGCTCTTGTTCTTCAGGAGCATCAGGTTCACTAGCGGTGTTTATTATCCGTTCAATTGCCATATAAACAGTTTACACTAGCATGGTATATTGTAGATATGGAACAAATTACAATAGTTGATAAAGAAGATAATGTAATTGGCTATAAAAACAGGGGTGACTTGTTAGATTCTGATATATACCGTGTTTCAGCACTCTGGATTGTAAACTCAAAAAATCAAACACTACTCGCACAACGTTCATACCACAAAGATAAAGACCCAGGCATGTGGGGCCCGGCAGTAGCCGGTACCGTTGCAAAAGACGAAACATATGAAGAAAATATTTATAAAGAAGCTAAGGAAGAATTAGGAATAGACGCTCGTGGTTTTATACTTGGGCCTAAAAAATTAATGAACTTTAGCCCAGCCTACTTCACTCAGTGGTTTATATGCACACTCGAAAAAAGTGCACGTGAGTTTGTAGTTAAGCCAGACGAAGTGGCTCAGGTCGCTTGGTTTGACTTAGATGAATTATTCGACGACATAGACAACAACCCAGATAAGTTTATCCGTGGCGCCAACACATGGCGAGGTTTATTCACGAACATTTCATGAACAAAAGAGCTGGTTTTAGGAAGTCACACAACCAATTACCGTCAGGCAATGAGATTGTTCATATTGCTCAGCTTGAGTCAAAACGCCCAAGAGACCCAAGCAAAGAGTCTGTTACCTTCGCAAAATTCGAGACAATCTCTGAGCTTCTTAAAGCATTGCGCATCAGATCGGATATTTTTTATGATTTTAAACAACCTTCGGATAAAGTGCTTGAATCTGGGTCACAAATAATTGTTGAAGCAGTTGGTAAATTATTGCAAAATAAATTATCACCTGAGGTTTTAAGCCTTCTTGATGAAGCTTACGGATACCTATCAGAGGAAGATGAGCCACAAAAATCAGACTACATATTTGTATTTGGAGCACCTTCAAATTTAAGAGCCCAAAAGGCAATCGACTTATTTAAGGATGGCCTTGCAAGTAAAATTATATTCACGGGACGTGGTCCACATTATGAAAAATCAAATAAAAGTGAAGCTTTAGCCCATTCAGAGTTTGCGATTCAGAACGGAATTGATGCTGGTTTAATAATTATCGAAGATAGCTCGATTACTACACCTGATAACATACGTTCTACGTTAAATATGCTTGATTCAAAAAAATACACATATAAATCATTTATTCTTGTAAATTCACCATACTGCCAACGACGCGGCTGGTGTACTTTTCAGAAGTACATACCAGAATCGGTTGTACTATACAGGGTAAACAGCTCCAGCTCAGAAAAATTTGACAAGCTTAACTGGTATAAAAATGAAGATGGTATAAGGGTAATACTTGGTGAGTATGTAAAATTAAGAAATGCCTTGACCTTCAATGACGCCTAGCCTGATTATAAAAACCGATGGTTTTCCAGAAAGTTACTTTGATAAAACCAGATTGATTACTCCTACATGTATTGTTTTGCACTGGTGGGAAGAGCCAATTGATAATTTTGGCATCAATCAGCTTATTGATCTGCTTTCAAAAAGGCGGCTATCCGTTCAGTTTGGCGTACTTGCAAACGCAGAAATATACCAACTTACTCCACACCCAAATAGTTTTGCCAGGCATGCAAAATGTGCAAATAATAGCAGTATTGGAATAGAAATACAGGGAATGGGTCCGAAAGATCTTGATTCAAATCAAAAGCAGTTCTCATCCGTAGTTGAGCTAGTAAGATGGTTATCGTCAATATATAAAATTGGCCCAAACTTTTCGGTAGAAAATACCCATAATCAAGAAAGTATAATCTTTCACGGTATAGCATCGCATAAGCTAGTTGACCCATTCTGCGCCAATGCAAATGGCAAAAAAGACGTTCACGATTCTTACCTGAAAAGAGTTGTGGGTTCAGTTTTTAATACTTAGTAAAGTTCGGCGGATTTTGGCATTACAGAGCCTTTAAGTAGTTCTAGAACTTCTTCTGCTTCCATGCTTTCCTTTTCTAGAAGTTTTTCTTTTAGCTCTTCAAGTTTTTTCATATTAGCTTTTAAAACTATCCGGGCACGATTGGTCGCTTCTGTAATTAAATCTTCTACCTCGTTATCGATAACTTTAGCTGTATCGTCCGAATATTGTCGTTCGTGAACTAGCCTTTCCATCATCATGCCTTCATCAACATGAAAAACCTGGTTGCGCAGTTTTTTACCCATTCCTTGGTTGACGACCATTTCCCTAGCTAGTTCGGCAGCCTTTTGCAAATCTGATCCTGCGCCAGTGGTTACTCTGTCTTCGCCGTAAATTAGCTCCTCAGCAATACGTCCACCAAGCATCCTAGCCAGAACATCTTTATATTCAATAATACTGTGGTAGCTCTTATCTTCAGGCGGAATAAACCAGGTAACTCCACCTGTTCCGCCACGCGGAATTATAGTCACTTTATGGACCATATCGCTATCTGGTAAAACATGGCCAACAATCGCATGGCCAGCCTCATGATAGGCCGTAAGTTCTTTCTCTTTATCAGTCATAACTTTGCTTTTACGTTCTGGTCCGATTGCTACTTTTTCAAAGGCTTCGACTAAATCACTATTATTAATTTCCTTACGGTTATGCCTAGCAGCTACAATTGCAGATTCGTTTGCGATGTTGGCAAGATCCGCACCACTACTACCAGCAGTTTTTGCAGCCATTGATTCAAGATCTACAGATTTATCAACTGGTTTATCTTTAAAATGAACTTCCAGAATTTTCTTGCGATCTTTTCTATCTGGTAAACCAATATGAACTCTTCTATCAAAACGCCCTGGTCTTAACAGCGCCGGATCTAGAACATCGGCACGGTTAGTTGCTGCTAGAACGATTATATTTTCACCCTGCTCAAAGCCATCCATTTCTACCAAGATTTGATTAAGAGTTTGCTCACGTTCATCATGCCCACCACCCATGCCACTACCACGTTTACGACCAACAGCGTCAATTTCATCAATAAATAAAATACATGGCGCGTTCTTCTTGGCTTTGTTAAATAAATCCCTGACTCTACTTGCTCCAACGCCAACAAACATTTCAACGAACTCCGATCCGCTAATACTAAAGAATGGGGCATTTGCTTCGCCGGCAACCGCTCGCGCTAACATTGTTTTGCCTGTTCCCGGGGGTCCAACCAACAAAACACCTTTTGGAATTTTTGCACCTATACCTTCAAACTTTTTAGGAAACTTCAAAAACTCTACAACTTCTTCAAGATCTTGTTTTGCCTCATCGTTGCCGGCAACATCCTTAAACACAACTCTTTCCTTTTCGTTGCCGTATAATCTTGCACGACTTTTACCAAAACTCATAGCTTGGTTACCTTGTCCTTGTGCTGCACGCATCATCCAAATAAATAGTCCAGCAATCAATAGTACTGGCAAAATACTTGAAAGAGCAATTGCGAGTAGTTGGTTGTCGTCTGGTTTTTTAACCTCGACTTCAACTTTCCCCTGTTCAAGCCCTTGTTCAAAAATACTGCTAGCAGATTCCTTGCGAGACTGTTCGGTTGGTTTGTCTTGGTCTTTTCTTGTTACTTCAATCTCATCTCCGGTTAGGGTAAGTTTTTGAAGCTTTTGGTCGTTAGCCTCTGATATTACCTGCGAAAGTGGAATTTCTTTAAGTTTTGAAGGCTGATTAAACGAAGCAAAAATGACTATACCGATCAAAACAATCAGTGCAATAAATCCACCGTTTTTGAAGCGGTTCATTCGTTTATTATCACCTTTTAACGGATTTGTTGGCGGCTTTTTATCCATAACAGTCTAAGTATTATATCAGAGGCGTCTAGTTAACTATTACTAAACCAAAATTTAGTTTTACCTATACATAGTTTAATTTGGCTATCTATATTATAAACGTCCCCATTTTTACCAGTTTTAATATGAGCTACGCTATCCGAAATTAGCTTTTTGTTTAGGTTGGTGGTGTTTTGATTACGTAAAATTTCAGCTACAACTTCACGGGCAACATTGTCTGGTAGTGCTGTAAAAATTAGCCTATTTTCGTTACTTTCGAGTAGTGATTGCGACAAAGTCGCAATGTTTATATCGATTTTTGGATTTAAACTCTGCATTTTCCCGATTACGCCCAAAAATTCAGCTCTAAGCTTAGGGTTTTTATCCAGTTTAGGCATAAAATCAGTTCTTATCCGGTTACGCAGAAATCGCCTATCTTTATTCGTGCTATCCTCAACCCAGTTTAGATTATTTTTTTTAGCATAATCCCGAATTTGTTTTTTTGTGATATTCAGCATTGGCCTAAGAACTAAGGTCGAACTTTTTAATGAGCTTAGGCCTTTTCTGTCTGTCCCACGAATCAAATTAATGATGGCTGTTTCGATTAAATCATCCTGTTGATGCGCTGTTATAATTGCCTTGGCATTATGAGTATTTAAAACCTTAAACAAAAAATCATAACGTGCTTTTCTAGCTTTATCCTCACTGGCATGTTTTCCAAGATTTACTCGAGCAACTTCAAATTCCAGTTTATATTTTTTAGCTAAAGAGCGAACAAAGGCTTCATCACTATCCGATTCTTTTCTGATACCATGATTAAAATGTGCAACAATAAGAATTAAGCCACTATTCTTACTTAACTTGTTAAGTAATACTACCGAGTCAACCCCACCACTAACCGCCACAATGTATTTACCTGATTTAACTTTTTGCACAATACCAGAATAGCACTGCTAGTCGCAAAAAATAATTGTTATTGAGGGCTAGATGCATTCCAAGTATTCGTACTCGAGTTCCATCTCTCACAAGTAACATTTTGGAATGTGATGAAGTATGTTGTTCCCAGGCACGGTGGTGAAGATGCAAAACCTTGACAGTTTGGATCACCACCTCCTGATACTGATTCAGTTCTACCAGTTCGGAATTTTGCATCTATTACTCTTGAAAGGCTACCGCCTGATTGGTTAGCAAGTATACCGTGGTTACATCCAACATACTCACCCCCTAAAATATCAACTTGTGTTGAATCGCTCCAAAACATTGCACCACCAGCTGTTTGACAGGTTGCAGTACCAGCAGACCAGTTACCTGTAGTACCGTTTACAATCGCCATATTTCTAGTAGAACTACTTTGGAACTGCCATGTGTCAGGATGAGCTCCGGGGCCTGGGGCACCACATTCAAACTTTCCTGTTATCTGTATATCGTGTGGCCCAGGATCTTGTCTAAATTTCGTTGAGTCATCTGCTGGTCCAATACCGCCGGTTTGACCATTTGCATTAACTACTATGATCAAATCAATTGTGTCATTGTTGCCATCACCAACACATCCATTATCTAAGGTTACACCATTACCACCCCAAGAGGTAGTAGAGTTAATAACTACTTTTAGCGGTAATGTACCATAACTTGATAATGGCTGAGAGCAAGCAAAGCCTTGATTGGTTCTCGTTATCGTACTACCGACTGTACAATTAGTACCTGCGAGCGCCCAACTTGTCCTATTGGAAACCAAACAGTTTACAGAACCACTTGTTGGTGGAGGGGGTGGAGGAGTAGGTGTATTGACAGTAACCGTTACACTACGATTTGCAGAACCACCAGTCCCAGTACAGGTTACAGTATAGGTTGAAGTTTGACTTGGCGACACAGACTGGCTACCAGATAAGGCTCGGGTGCCACTCCAGGCGCCAGTAGCATTACAATTTGTGGCATTTGTAGAGCTCCAGGTAAGCGTAGAACTTTGCCCAGCATTTATGGTACCGGGGTTAGCCGTAAGTGTAACAGTTGGCGCTGGATTATTTGGTGTATATGTTTGACCCCAGTTTTTTAATAGTTGCGATAAATCAATCGCATCAACTTGACCGTCGCCATTAATGTCTGATTGTGTACTCGCAGAGCCATACTCCCTTAAAAAGATGGATAAATCTAGCTCGTTTACGACATTATCGTTGTTAATATCGCCATTTAGATTTGGGTTGTCAGCGTAGGAGTTAAGCAGGAATATTCCCCCCACAACAGCAAACAAAATCAAAAACAAAGATAAAAATCGCCTGTTAAATCGTTTTGGGTCAACTTGTGCGTCGGTATGAGCTTGGTGATGAGCTTGCCCTGCGCCCGAATCCGTTGCTTTATGTTTTTTTGACTTCATATACTAAACCCCTGCTGTTGTTAGTTAGCTTTATTATTAACATTGGTAATCGGATTAACATCTACGCCCGTACCAGCGCCTTGGTTAGGTGGTGGTGTCTGGGCATTGATTATACTACCGGGAGGCGGACTGTTAAATCCAGTTTGTGGATTTTGCTTAGACTCAAACGGAAAGTGCCTACTTAATTCTTGCTTTTGCTTATTCTTTTTTATCAGCCACCTAATCGCTAAAATCAACAATAAGCCAGCACCTATAATCAGACCTATCTTTATATATACGCTGGCTACTAGGTTTGTCTTTAAAGTTACGCTAAGCTCTTGCTTATCATCGTCTTGCTTGAACTCTTTTATGACTACTTGAAAATTGGTAGTTGAATCTTTGTATAAAACACTCCCGGTTTGATTGCCTGAAGGTAAATCATTAATAAGCGCTTTACCATTTTTATCAGTAGTTGATTCTTTGCCTGCAACCTTGACTACAGCGCCCTCAACTAGTTCTGAATTTTTGTTCTTTACTATTACTGTAAGATCGATCCCCTGAGTACTAAATGTGTAATCAACACTGGATAGTACTTTGCCATCAGATGTTATACCGCCAACACGGTAATGAAAAACTGTTCCTGGCATAAGTGAAACGCCTTCAAGTTTAACAGAGTGATTAGTTTTTTGAGCAGAATCGCCAGCAGTTAGTCCATAAGTATCAGTTAGCCCGTATTCAACAACCGAAGAGGCAGGTACCGGAGTTGTCCAGCTAATTATTACCGAATCACTTTTTACCTCTGATACAGCTGGTTGATTAATAGGCTGTGGGTTTTCTGCGCTACCTACTGGGGCTGTGTTAGTGCTAGTCGTATTATTATTTGAGGGGCTTGGGCTAGGCTTTGGTGAAGGGCTAGGTGAAGGTGATGGGCTTGGGCTGGGTGAAGGACTCGGTGAAGGGCTAGGCACAGTAATTGTATAATTTGCACCTGTCCTAGAAGTTAAAATATTAGTGCTTGTATCAGAACTAACTACACTAGAATCCGCATTAACGCTTACCGAAACTGCTCCAGAACCTTTTGCCTTAAAAATAATTGTAAATATTGGCCTGTCGCCCGTTAATGGGTTAAAAGATCCACCATCGATCTTTGCCAGCCCATTACCAATACTAGTAGGCGGAGCAACCGGAAAACTCGATGATAGTTGATGCGAAACATACTCAAGCTTGGACTGATCATATCCGAGCTTTGCCGAAAAAGCGTTTACAGGATCCGCTCCACTATTAATCCTGGCGGTAATTGTAATGTTTGTGCCTTGCTGTACTGAGCCAGAAGTTGGCGATAAGTACATTGTTGAGCTTGCGGCCAAAACTCTGCTACTTATTACTCCAATCAAAACACTCGCAACAATCAGAACAGCACTTGCTACTAAAACTAACTTTTTGAGTGAGTGCTGTAATACCATCTTTTTTAGTTAACGGTTAAGCTAAGACCCCTCGTTGAGTTAAGCGACGTAAGGATATTTTGTGAATTTGCTTCCGAAATCAATGACGTGCCAGTAGAAAAACTGATGTTGCCAGTGCCGGTTGCTTTGGCTCTAAATGTAACTTTTGCAACTAGTCGATCGCCAGTTAATGGGGTGTACGATCCCATAGCAAAGCCAAGTGTGCCAGCTCCGGTTTTTGGAGGAACAGGAACGGCAAATGCACTAGTTGATGAATCTACTCCAATATATTCAAGTAAATTAGACGGATAGGTTAAATTAACTTGCACAGCGTTAACACCAACATTACCACTGTTTTCTCGAACTTCGAAAGTAAGTGTACCGCCGTTAGCTAATGTTTGTGCCGAAGGGCTTATTACAATGTTTGGAGTTGACAAAGTGGATGGTGGTGGTGGAGGAGGAGGTGGGCTGACTGGGTTAACTGTTACATTTACGCTACCACTGGCTGAGCCACCTAACCCAGAACATGTCAGACCATATACTCCTGTTTGCGCTGGAGCAACTGACTGAGTACCATTTACTGCTTTGGTTCCTGACCATAAGCCTGTTGCAGAGCATGAAGTAGCATTTGTTGTCGTCCAACTGAGCGTAGTTGGCTGCCCGGCTGTTACGCTTGAAGGATTAGCCGTTAGACTAACAGTTGGTAACGGAGTTGTTGGAGTTGTAGAACTACCCATAAAATTAACCCTGTCGACGCTTAGGCTAAGTACACAACCTTTTTCGCCAGCGACTGTGTATCTTACCTCTACTTTATGCTGACCTGCCTGCAGGTTTAGGTTTGTGCCAATCTTATTACTAAAAGATTTTAATGTGGTCGAATTTATGGTTCTAGATACCACACGCACATCATCAACAAATACCTGGACTGATGGCCAGCTTCGATTACATTTTGTGCCAAATGCCGATATGCTCACACTTGTAGCTTTTGACGGTAAATTAACGGTACCCTCGAGGCTACCACTAGTAATCATCTTTACTACTTTACCGCCACTGGCAGATGGATCAGACACGACAACTGCACCGGGTGGCAAAGTCATTGACTCGGCCTCAGCCTTGGCGATTACATTTTCAGCGGCAAAAGTACGCCAAATAATAAAACCACCAAGCAGCGCAAAAATCACTGCAAAAATCATTAATTGTTGTTTTGAAAATTTTGGTTTTGAACGAAAGGTTGAATTACTGTTGTTTGATGTAGCCATATATTACACTTTAACTTATTTAATAAAGCTTATCCTTATGCGCAAATTATAACATCATTTTTGCTTCATCAAACATTTTTATCTGTAAAATTTACAGATAAAACGCTATAATATTGCAGTTATATGGCAGGGTAGCTCAGTTGGTTAGAGCACAGGACTCATAAGCCTGGGGTCGCGAGTTCAAATCTCGCCCCTGCTACCAAATAAATAGGCCAATTTATTGGCTTTTTTATTTGGTGATAGTGATGATTATTTTAACTTGCTACCCCAGTGGCGGTCGCAGACTAGAGTCAAATTTTATTTGACTCAGCATAGCGAGGAGTTAAAATCAAAAACTCCGAGCATTGTTCAAATCTCGCCCCTGCTACCAATATAAAAAACACTGCTTATTTAGGGGTTTATTCTAAAGAAACAGTGTTTTATAAATTTGTACTTAGGCTAACAATGCATCGATCTCGAGCAATTGCTCGTCGTTTGTTTGCACAAACTCATACGCTAGACCGTCGCCTAATAGGCTCATTGACATGAATCTATCCTGCCTTTCTATTAATTTTGTTTTTGTTTTACCGTCGGTATAACTAATAACCATTATACATGAAAATAGGGAATTGTCAAGTATTTTGTTTATGCTTATCCAAGGTTATTAGCATTAACATTTGGACAATACTTAACGTGTTAAGTATTTAATCAGAGCAGGGACTATATACATAATTTTGACATATGTTATAAAAATGTAGATTGTAAAAAAATCCGAGTGATTTGGATTTGCAAAAATAGTGTTGCATTTCCCTGTTATTATGCTTAACTACTAATTAGGATCTTATCTATCTTGCGTGCGGAGTTCGAGACTAATCTTTGATTACCTGGGTCAGGCTACAAGAAAATAAGTTGGTCGTACCTAAAAGTAACTAATAATCAAGGATTAGAAAAATGTACAAATTATTTGTAGGCGGATTGCCTTTCTCAACTACTGACGAAGAACTTCAGCAAGCATTTGCTGCTCATGGAACAGTTGCTTCAGCAGTTGTAGTTAAAGACCGTGACAGTGGCCGATCAAAAGGCTTTGGCTTTGTCGAATTTGAAAACGACGAAGAAGGAAAAGCTGCTGAAAAAGCACTAAACGGCTCTGACATGGGCGGACGCTCTATCACTGTAAACGAAGCACGACCAAAAGAGGATCGACCTCGACGTGACTATAATGGCGGTGGTGGTGGCAACAACCGTTGGTAATCTTTTTTTAGATAACTTAAAAAACTCCCCAATCGGGGAGTTTTTTATTTGATACGTGACATCAGCCTTAAATTTGCAAGATAATGCTGGGGATTAATGTTCTGGTTACTGTTTAAGTATTTAATATGCTTATCAACAAACGGGATAGCGTTATCGGGATAATGTTCAATATCCGAACTATAGGTAGATCCAGTATTAAACTGTTCATCAATGGCCATTTTTTTTAGCTCTTTGATGATTTCTGCACCTTCCTCTGTGTCGTATAGGTTTCGTTTCTTTTTATAAGATGACATTTAACTACATTATACTCTGTTATTGATATTTTTACAACGCAGTCAAGTTGTTTAAGCTTGTATTCATGCTTTTTCTGAATTTTGTCTCAGTTTATTTATTCCCCGGTTTACCCAGGCTTTTGATGTGCCCGTAGCTACACCTAAAATTTTTGCTACCTCTTCATGCGACAACTCTAGTACATGGTGTAAAACCACGGCTGTTGCGTGGTGTGGTCTTAGCTGATTAAGTTCCTCGGCTAAATCTGCCCTTTGTTCGGCTAGCAACAAACTGTCTTCAGGGTCGATATTGCTACCAACAAGCGGAAACTCGACCTCCATCCCGTCAATATCAACATCTTTTAAAGTTTTGGATTTTTTCTTGTAATAGTCGGCTAGGTTGTTAAGTAAAATTCTTGTTAACCATGTTTCAACTTGGCTATCACCTTTAAATTTATGTAAGTTTTTAAACGCTTTTATGTAAGTTTCTTGTAAAATTTCCTCGGCATCATGGTAGCTGGAAGGGTGTGTTTTATAAACTGCTAAAGTAAAAAGCTTATCGCGAGTTAAAATATACATTTCACCAAACGATTGTTTTGCAAAATCTAAAGCCTGAGCCGATTGCTGGCTATCGAGCTCGCTATTACGATATTGAATAAAGTATGCCCTTGCCTGCCAGGCTTTTTGTGTAGCAGGGCTGGGCTCAAATTCGTGTTTCGGGCTACTAGATTCCATTATATAAAGCTACAACTAATGAGCTTTATAAACAAAACCGTTTTAGGTTTTGCAACTAAATATCTGTTATCTATAAAGCGTTAATACCTTTTAGTTCTTGATCTAGTAGTTGGTTGGCCTTAATGTTGCATGAATCTAAATTCTTGTTTTCACATTTTAGGCTTACCCTTACAACCGCATTTGCCCTAACCCTGTAAGCATCAAAGTACGGCATCTCTTCGTCGGTTACCAAAAATGTATAGTTCTTATCCTGAATCTTGTTACTACCATCTTCACTCCAATATCGAAGGGGATTTAACTTTTCTTTTGCGTACTGTTCAGCCTCGGAATTGCTAGAGAAATATAATACAGTTGCCCCAAGCGAATAGCTGTCAATTGGTTTTCCGTGGATTGTCTTATCTTTGGTAGTTTCGCCCGTGTAGCAATAGTATGTAAGTTTAGCTTCATTTGCATTTGCATCTGTATTTAGCACAAAACCACCATTAACTTGTGCGCTATCGCCTCGCTCCGATAGGTAACGACATGCCTGGTTATCAAGATGGCCTATCAGCTCATATTTGCTAATGATATTAGCTTGTTTTATTAGACCAATTATAAGAGCTATAATTAGCGTAAACAGTAAAAACATAATTATCTGGATATAAACTGGCTTATTACTCTTGCTTAGATTCTTTCGTTGTTTTGCCATATAGATTTAACCTTATTAAATTAACATAAGCATAAAGTAAAATTCTGTAAAAATATATAGTTTAGTAGGATAATTAAAATGCTTGAAGAATTATCTAGCTGGATTTTACCAAACATAGAATTACCAGTGACAGGATGTCGCTCTATCTCTTAGTAGATAACCAGTTTTATGATTTTGTATTTAATTATTTTGATTATTGGAGAATTTTATGGATTTTGCAATATGCTCAAAATCGGCTAGATATTGTGAGTTATTTATGTCTGGTGCTGCTTCGTTGTCGGGCCAATCATGATGATACTTCTCTCTAAAATTAATACTCAATAGGGTTTTATCGTTATCATAATAGTAGCGATGGTCAGTGAATGATTCCACCTTAGCATCTGGAGGACCAAGATAATCAACTCTCGAAAATAATGCTTTATGACCATCATCTCTTGTTCCATCAAAAAGAATCTTTGCGAAGTAGTCTTCTTTTACTGAGGCTCTCAAATCATTAAAAGAGGCCCAGGAACCAATCGTATACTCATTCATGGCTATGCTAATCATCACCTTCTCATTTTCTATAGATTGCAGAGTAATTGGCTTTGATTCTACAATCCAGTCCGGTTCCGACTTTGGTGATTCATTGCAACAGTCTTCCCAAACATAAGGTACAATCTTCCAGCTTTCTGGGTACTCAAAGCTAAAGGTCTTAGTTGAGTCTGTATCTTTTATATACTTAGTGGTCGGTATATTTTGCGAATCAGGTCTATTTATTGAGTTGTCGTAAACCCTATAACTCGTAAAACCAATTACTGCTATTGCAACGAAAACAACCAAAATTATTACTGGTGCTAAGCCTTTTTGGTTATTTTTCATTAAAACTAACTATATATAAAAATAAGCACTAATCAATAATGCTTTTTCTTGGTAGCGGGGGCAGGACAATACGCTTCGCTCTTACGCACTCGCCATGCTCAAAGCTAGCTTTTGCGCGTGGCTCGTTGGCGTCCGAACCTTATTACGGGGGCAGGCTAGAACCCGAGAAAATACTACTGGACAACTCAAGCCTGGTGCATTGCACTAGGTTTCGTTTCCGCTCAAAAGTACTCAAAATAAATTTTTGCGTTCTTTTTCGCTACACCGAACCGGCGACTACGATATTTTCCTTTAGAAAATCTCTGTCGCAGAACCGAATCTTGCCACACTAGCCAAGAAAAATACCCATCCAAAAGGATGGGCACTTTTCTTGGTAGCGGGGGCAGGACTCGAACCTGCGACCTTGTGGTTATGAGCCACACGAGCTGCCACTGCTCTACCCCGCGTCGTCACAGTACAACAACTTTATTGCCAAACTAAGGCGTGACTTTTAGTTTGGAAGTCACGTTTGTTGACTGTTCCTCTCAGTTTTCCAAACAGACAAGTCTTGGTTTGAAAAACTGGTTTAGACAGACAAACCTACGGTTTTTTCTCAACGCTCATCGGCAAAAGCCGACCCTAAAGGGCAAGTTCGCTTCTCTTTTTCCCTTTAGATAATTAAGCTTTGAAAAAACTTGCTTTTAAGCTTGTAAATTGTAACAAACAGAGGTGGAATAGTCAAGAGAGTAAGACTATCTGATAAACTGTTAGGGTAATTAATGAAAGGTTTTTATGAGTAAACTTGATCTGAATCCTTACTTATTTTTTGACGGTGAATGCAAGACTGCAATGGAATTTTATAAAAGCATTTTTGGTGGCAAGCTTGAATCGATGCCATACGAAAAACTACCTGATGCCGAGGTTTTGCCTGAGCAAAAAGGCAGACTGATTCACGCTAGCTTGTCGGGAGGCGAAATCGACTTAATGGCGAGTGATATTACGGGCCCAATCGGCAAAGGCAACATATCATTGTCTTTAAGTGGCACAGATGAGCCAAAACTACGCCATATGTTTAAAGAATTATCTGCGGGTGGAAAGGTTAATCATCCGCTTGAGCCTGCCTTTTGGGGGGATATTCACGGCAATTTAACAGATAAGTTTGGTATTGATTGGATGTTTACAATCGGTAATAAACAAGCCTGATAACCAAACTAAGGTAGAGTTAGTTTTTTGCTAGGACTTCTTCGAACTTTGGCCTATCGAATCCAAGTATTTTTACGACTTCGCCATCATCTTTTTCGACAGTGCTAAATGGAACACCCATCTGCCCGCTTAAAAGTACCATGGCCTGAGCAGCCTGTGGGTATAAATCAACTCTATACTCGGTAAAATCTTGGTTGTTCTCTTTTAGCCAGTTTTTCAGCATGTTGCAATAACCACAAGTTGCCGTTGAGTATATCGATATCTTCATATTAATATTTTAGCACTCTTGACGTTAGAGTGCCAACTTTTCTATAATATAAATAGGGGATAACCCCATAAAATCTAATTCAAAAGGAGGTATAAAATGAGAAATTTAGTCAAATATGACCCATTTGAAGAAATTAGGACATTGCAAAAACAATTTTTTGGCGATGATTTTTTTACTTCGCCATTTAAAGGATTGACTATCCCGACAACAGATGTCTATACCGAAGACGACAAGCAATTAATGGTTGAAGCACATCTGCCCAACTTTTCAGAAAAAGACGTCGAAATCAGTGTCGATAAAGGTGCCTTGGTAATAAGTGCCGAAAAGCACGAAAAAGAAGAAGATAAAAAGAAAAAATACGTAGTCCGAGAAAGTTCAAGCAGTTTTTACCGTAAAATTGTTTTGCCCGAGCAAGCAGACGAAAAAAACATTAAGGCTGAGATGAAAGAAGGCGTACTAAAAGTTGTTGTGCCATTTAAGGAATTGCCTCAACCTAAAAAAATTGCCATTCAAACACCTAAAAAATAGTTAATTCTTTTGGCCAGATACAAACTCGCGCCAAGCACGAATATTGCTTATATATTTTGAGTCATTAGATTCATCTTCACTGCTCACGGTGCTAACATTTGCCTGCTTGTACGGCTCTACTTTAGATAAAGCAACCTCTTTTGGCACTATAATTAACTTTTCACCAGGTTCGGCTTTACCAAATTGCCGCCGAACAGCTAAATCAAGATATTCATCAGTTTCATAAAATTTGTTTTTAAGTTCGGAGTTTTGGTTTTCGAGCTTTCCTAGTTCATTTTCGGCCTCTAATACTGCAATTTTTTGTTGGAGCTTATAGTTTTGTTGAATCGTCTTTAACCCACTCCAGCTAACCATAATCACAATAAAGCCGAAAAGATATAACCCAATATTACTTGGGTCAATAATTTGCTTAAACCTTTTTGAGGAAATTATCTGTTCAAATTTATCAAACATACATAAGTAGTATATCAATCAACCGCTTTATTAACCCTTAAATAAAATACAAAAACCCCATGCAGGGCTCTTGTTTTGGTGGGGGTGGTAGGACTTGAACCTACGACCAAAGGATTATGAGTCCTCTGCTCTAACCACTGAGCTACACCCCCAAGCGACAGATGAAATTATACCAGTTGAATTAAATAATTTATACTGCTTATGTAGTGAAACGACTCAAAAAAATTCTTAGCTATAAGCCGTTGTGGCTAGTTTTTATAATAATTGCTATGGCCTTTTTGCACTTTATACCCGCCTATACCGAATATGGCTACAATTACAACCAGCCAAAAAGCTATTGCGATTTTGTGACATTTGGTACATACAAAGCATTGAGTGATGTTGAGTCAAGCCAAAAATCTAGATTAATTTTAGGACAGTCGCTAAAAAAGGACGTGCTAGAACCACTACAAACTGACTTTGGCCCATACTATCCAACAATCGTATCTAGTTCAAAAGGTTGCGGTGTTTTAACAAAGTATCAATACTTTATATTTTAAAAACTCCGCCGGTTAGGGCGGAGTTTTTAGTTCGATTTTTTTTATTTCGATTTTAGTCGCGGTAATCCCAGTCGCGCCTGTCATCCTTTTTGCAATTTTTGTCGCCATGATGATCGTCATCATCTGATTCGTCATGCCTATCGCCACATCGGCCATCTAGGTTTGATGATTTAAGCCATGGGCTGTAATCAACTCCTGGGCCTACTAATGAACCGCTACCAGATGCGATGGCACCAGGTCCAGATTTATGACCCCACCAGTTACATTCGCCATCAACCTGCAAGCTTGGGTATGCGCTAACAAGACTAGGCTCAACAGCAATGCCATATGTTGAATTACTAACATCTAGGCTATTCCTGTTAACTTTTGCAGTAAAGAAGAACTGGTTAGCTTCAAAATATACACCAACTTCATTTGGTGTTAATGCGTTTAAATTACTAACTTTGTTGTACCTTACCACTGCATTAGGTGTCTCACCTTCAAGGCCAATTGCGTGCACCCACAAACCAGATAAGTTGTTTATTTCGTTACCACGAATTTTTACCTCTGTATAGCCTACAGCAGAAGGTAGTTCTGCAGGAGTTTTAGAGCCATTGTTTACTTGTACCCCATATCCGCCTCTTGACGTACTAGCAATGTCTGTAAACTCATTGCTATCAACTACAATACCTAGACTAGGATCAGCTGATGTGCTGTCGCCAATGAGCATACCTTGTGCTGATTTTGTACCACTTTTAACATTGCTAACCTTGTTGCCTGTTACTTTTACATTGTCCGGACCATATTCTAAATATATACCGACCGTTGGCTCAGTATATGAAGCATTGCCAACACCGCTGACAAAGTTATTCTTTACTTTTGTGCCACTACCGGCAGTCTTAACCAAGACTCCTAGTGTTTGATCTGGATTCGTAAATGAAAATCCATTAACTGTAACGTTTGGTGCATTAACCGTTATTAAACCAGTAACTGTTGACTCGCTAGGGTTACTGAACGTACGTCCATTTACATTTACGTTAGCTTTTGCACCCTTAAGATTTACAGTTCGATTTATTGTTACATTCTCAGTGTAACTACCAGCCGCTACTTTTACGGTGTTACAACCTGCAGCATCTACTGCTAGTTGGATCGTTGCATAGTCTGCGGGTACATTACATGTTGGCCCACCAACCGCTGCAGAAACTATGTTATTTTTATTTACTAGAGCAACTACTAAAGATGTTGATACAAAAAATAGTACCGCCATAATCAATAGCTTAGTTTTTGTTATGCTAGGAACACTTAATTCCCCCATAAAACCTCCATACCCCAAAACCCGTTAGTTTGTAAATCAATTATACACCCACACATCATTAAACTTATGGCAATATTGTGGTAGAATTAACATGCTCGTAAATGAAAAAACACAAACCAAAGATTATAAATCCTAAGTGGCTGGATAAGCTAGTTTATTTTGGCGTTATTGCGCCTTTTTTAGCGATTCCGCAAGCCTATGCTGTTTGGACAGGTAACTCCGCAGGTGTATCTTTTATTACTTGGTTTTCGCTTTTGATTATGGCCTGTATTTGGCTGTCTTACGCGCTATATCACAGAATCCGCCCACTAATTATGGTGCACACTGGCTGGATTTTAGTTAACAGCGCTGTTATTTTGGGACTATTGTTTGCTTAATTAAAGTCGCTTAGCTTAACATCAACCGGTAATACTTTTAAAATCAGGTACGAATCAAACTGATTTTGGGCAACTGGTGGCAATTTTTCGACACCTTTATAGACTTTTGGTTGAATCATATACTTTAAAATTTGGCTTTTTGTTTTTTGATTGTGCTCTATTTGAGCCATGCCATTAATTTGCATGGTTTGTAGCCCTTGTTCATCGTAAATAGTAAAGCTTACCTGATTATGAGCAAAGACATTGTGCGCTTTTTTTGTGCTAGCCTTAGTGGTTATGTAGATTGCATCATTGGTGTAGACGTAATAGACAACAGCACCATAAACATTGCCAGTTCGATCTATCGTAGATAAGACCCCAAGGCTATGATGAAGCAAAAACTCTTGGTCCCATTTGCTAAGACTTTTTACTGATAAAGCCTTATCCTTGCCTAAAGATTCTTTTGCCTTTTTTGCTGATTTTTTAGCGCTTGATACAGCTTTATCGGCAATTTCTAGTTCTGGCCCAGTAACTCTACGAACTTTACTTAGCTTTTTTTGCTCTAAAAATTCAGCAAAATTACTTGCACATTTTATATTGGCAAATCTAACCGTGTAGTTGCCTATATTTGTTTGCATGATTAGCGTTGCAAAAAGTGTATGGACGTCGAACTCGACTCCCTGAATAACATCATAAGTAATCTCGTCCATTAAAATTGCCATAGGTTTTACATCTAAATAAATTACACGTGCGCCGGTTGCGATTAGCATTGCCGAGCTACTTTCAAACTGGCCGTAAACTACGGCCATAATGTGCTCGTCATTATGAATTACGTTTGGCAAGTGCCTAGATTCTGATTTTAAAAGCCCATAACCAGTCACACCAGCATTGGCAAGTTCTTGCTTTACTCGCTTTTTATGCTCGGTACTGACCATTTTGTAAGCTCCAATCGCCTACTTTTAATTATACTCCTAGAACGATTGACTAGATAGAGTCTTGCCAGATATCAAGACTGCCATTCCACTTTTGGCAAACGATATTTACCACTACCAAGCTTGAGGCCGGTGGGCAAACCCGTGGTGCGTTGTATCCTACGCAAACTGGATCAGTGCCATCGTTGCGCCCAGATCTAAAGAACGCATTACTAACAGAACCTGTACTTGGCGTACCGCCCAGACCATGCACACAGCCAATATATTTACCCCTAATTATGTGGTGGTTAACAGCTGAGTATCCATTGGCGCCCGAATAAAAGAACGCACCACCTGCGCCTTGGCAGGTTGAAATCCCGTTATCGTAATCGCCAATAAACAGGTCTACAAACGAAATGTCCCGACCACCTTGAGCCTGAACACCATCCTGATGCCCATTAGTCGATGCTCTTGGGCCACAGTTACCTTTGCCGGTTAACTGAATCCCGCCGTTGTACCCAGCCTGAAGTTTTGTTTTTAGAGCGTCTTGATTTGGCCCATAAGTTAACCCATCGCCTTTAACATCAACAATTAGATCTATTGTGTTTGGATCTTGATCACCAGCACAACCAGTCGATAAAGTAACGCCAGTGCCACCATAAGGTTGTGTTGCGTTAATAGTTACTTTAAGTGGTAATGCGCCATAACTTGCTAGTGGCTGAGTGCATGTCCAGGCTGTGTTGGTTAACACAATCTCGCTAGCCGGAACACAACCCGAAGTATCACTAACACTACACTGTGCTGGCGGTTGTTCGGATACCACTACAGATACATTGGATTCGGTTGTTCCGCCTGCGCCAGTACATGAAAGGTTGTAGTTGTAACTGCGAACCTCATTTAACAATCCAGTTGATTCTGTACCACTTGTTGGCTTATCGCCTAACCAATCGCCACTGGCAATACAAGTACTGGCGTTTGTGCTAGTCCAATTTAGATTTGTAGAGTTGTTATAGGCAAGCGTAGTTGATTCGGCGCTAAAATCAAGCGTTGGTGCTGGCCACGGCTGAACGCTAACAACAGCAGTCGATGAAGATTCGCCACCAGGACCAGTACAAGTTAAAACATAAACCTGATCAACAGATACTGGCTGTGATTGTTCGCTACCAGATAATGATTTTTGTCCCGCCCAATCACCGCTCGCAATACATGAATCAGCATTTGTGCTAGACCAATCAAGTTGGGTTGTTTGACCATCGTAAACAGTATTCGGGTTGACTGTCAGATTTACTGTTGGCACAACCGCTGGCAAAACATTTATGTCTACAGTTTTTGATACCTCGCCACCTAAACCGCTACACGTGAGAGTATAGCTTTGGCTGTTAGTTAAGTTACCGGTTGGTTGATTGCCAGCCAAAGGCTGATCGCCCATCCAGGAGCCAGTTGCCAAGCAAAATTGAGCATTAGTAGCAGACCAATTTAGATTTGTTGAGCTGTTATAGGCAAGAGTTGTTGATTCGGCACTAAAATCAAGCGTTGGTGCTGGCCACGGCTGAACGCTAACAGTTACTAGCACAGAGACTTCACCACCAACACCTGTACAAGTAAGAACGTACCCGTAATCGCGTAGTTCATTTAGTTGGGTAGTAGGTTCTGAGCCATTAGTTGGCTTTTGGCCTGCCCAATCACCGCTCGCTAGGCAAGTATCGGCATTTAAAGCCTGCCAATCAAGATTAGAATTTTGCCCAACAAACACAATAGATGGATTAGCGAAAAAAGTTAAAGTTGGAGCCGGGGGTGGTAAAACCGAAACGTTAACCGTACTAGATACGCTACCACCAAGACCATCACAAGTCAGAGTATATGATTTTGCAGAGCTAAGACTGCCAGTTGCATATGTGCCAGAAGTTGGTTGATTGCCACTCCAATCGCCACTGGCAATACAAGTACTGGCGTTTGTGCTAGTCCAATTTAGATTTGTAGAGCTGTTATAGGCAAGCGTAGTTGATTCGGCTGAAAAACTGATAGTAGGGGCTGGTGGCGCTAAAGTGTAGAACCTAGCGACATCCAAAAACAAGGTTCTGGCACATGTGGCGTTTGATGATGCATTACTAAAATTGTACCTAAGTTGGTGAGTACCTGCGCTAAGCGGAGTGTTAACCTGGAAAGACGTAAGGTTGGTTGCCGACATCAATTGGTTATATACCCTAGTACCATCAACATAAACCATCAGGCGAGGCCAGTTACCACGGCAATTAATTCCCTTTGATACAAATTGAAAGTAATTTGTAGGTGAACTTAAGTTAAATGTAGTAGTTACGTCGCCATTTGCTGTCATGCGAACTAATTGTCCGGAGCTAGCTAAAGGATCGGCTTGAATAGTTGAACCAGACGACGGAAGCGCCATGGACTCGGCCTCAACGGATGTAAGAACTACATCTGCAACCGATTTTTGTAAACCTATAAACGATACACCTAGTATCAATCCCACCACTAAAACGAATATACTGCGCCTTAATGACATCATAACCCCTTTAATTTAATACATATACTTTTACATTTTTTATTTAATTTATCAACTAATCTTAGGCTTTTTAAGCGGTACTAATCATTTTTAGCAATTCATCCGTATTTTTTGATTGCATTAGTTTTTCGCGGAGCTCTTTGGCGCCGTCGAAACCATTTATATAAATCTTGCAAAACTTATTTAAGGTTACGACTTTGCGTTCATTATTTTGCCAAGTGTTGGCAAAAAGTTGGACGTGTTTTTTAAAAAGCTCAATTTTTTGCTCTTTAGTCCAGCTAGCCCAAGGTGAGTTATCCGAAAAGGCAAACGGATCACTAAAAACACCCCGGCCAATCATCACGCCATCAACTCCGTATTTTTTGGCTACTTGTTCGCCGTGAGCACGGTTTAAAATATCGCCATTGGCAATAAGCAGGGTATCGGGCGCAATTTTGTCGCGCATTTTTACAATGTCATCATAAACCTCAAAATGATTAGGAACTTTGCTCATTTCTTTTTTGGTTCTGGCATGAATAGTTAACATGTTAAGCTTTTGTTTTAGTAAAAATTCTACCCAACTAAGATCTATTTGGTTGTAGCCAATGCGAGTTTTAACGCTCAAAGGTAATTTTCCGTTAAGGCCTTCCCTGCTGGCATCAATAATTTGCTTAGCCAGTTCCCTGTCGTTTATTAGCGCTGAGCAACAGCCGTTGTTGCAAACCGCCTTATCAGGGCAACCCATATTTAGGTCAAAACCTGCAAATCCCATATTTATTGCATCTTGGGCGGTTTTATAAAAGTTATCGGGGTTTTTGCCCCAAAATTGTGCGATTAAAGGATGTTCTTTGTTTGTGAACTTTAGCTTATGGAGTAGTTTTTCCCTGCCAGGACTTTGTAGACCATCTACATTCACGAACTCAGTAAAAAACACGTCTGGCCTACCTAACGTCTTGCCGATTGGTTTTTCGTATAAGCCAGCTATGATTTGGCGAAAGACCGTATCTGTTACGTCATCTAAGGGCGCCAATACAAAAAAAGGTTTTGGAAGATTATCTAAAAAACTCACTTTAGATTATTTTAACTGTTATCCAGGCCTTGTGCACGACGAACATCGTCAGCTATATGCTGAGGCGGCCCGCCACCCTTAAGATCATAGCCTCGTGTATGATATGGTTTTACCGGTTTATTAGCCCTAATTAAGTCTTCTTTGCGTAGGCGTTCTGCATCTTTCCTCTCCATTTCCAGGGCTTCTAGTTCTCTTGCCTCAATTTCTTCTGCAGATAGGGTAGTTAGGCCTATGCCTTGCTCTAACAATCCTTGCCTGATTTGCTCATGCGTCTTATCGCCTATATCATCTGCCCTATCAAACCCACCTCCAAACTCACGACTGTCAGCATCTATTGCTTTTTGAGCTGATTCTGGTATAGGAAAATCTGGGCTTTGTTCATTCATATGACTATTATAGCATAAGCCGTATTAATTTGCAATATCTAGCTTAGTACGTTGCGAAGATGTTTATCGTTCAACGCGTGTTCACGCTGGTTTAACCAAAATTGGCTCCGGCAAGTTGCGCTACCAAGTGCTTGTATGAATAATTTAGATCTATCCTCTTTGGGCATTGATGCAACCTCGTGCTTATACGGTGTTAATTTTTTGGAAAAATCAGCTTGTGGCCTATGATTTGGCCAGACATCAGATAAAAAAGCCTGGGTAAACATCTTATATTTTGCTAGCGCACTTAAACAAATATCTGACTCAACTAGTTGCTCTTCATTAATCGGAGAATAGATTGACTCTAGGTCGATCCCCTCAGTTAAAGCGATTTGATCGCTTAGGGCCTCTGCATGATAGCCAGTAACTTGTCGTAAAATCTTTTTTGTTCTGCCGACTGGATTTGATCTAGCTCGTTCGTAAGTTTGGTGCAAATAATCGCCTAAATCATGGCTTGCTACTGTGACCTCGGCTCCCCACTGAGGTATCCATGAACCTTTTGTGGTCTCTAAAAATCTATCAATCGTTTTTTGCCGATTTGTCGTAATCCCACTTGAGCTCTCTGGTAGTAGTCTATTCATGTATATTTTATACTAGAATCTGGACTTTAACGCAAGTTTAATGCGCTCTTCGGTTGAAAGTTTAGGGTCTACATCTTTAAGAGCTACCCCAGCATCACCAGCACTAAAACCAAGCGCGATTAAGCCTTGTACAGCCTCATCGTCGCTATCTGTGGGAGCGCCATGTAGGAATTTAGTTGCATCTTCGGTTGCAGTTAGGCCAAGTTTATCTTTTAGATCAACCACGACACGCTCGGCTACGCGCTTGCCCACGCCATTTGCTTGGCTGATGTACTTAATATCGCCTGATGCAATTGCCCGCTTAACTTCATCCAGACTACCAACACTAAGGATACTTAAAGCCATTTTTGGCCCTACTCCGTTAACTGAAAGGAGTTGCTCAAAAACTCGTTTTGTCTCGAGGTTTATAAAACCATATAGGTCGTGATTAGTCTCTTTAATGTTTTCGTAAACGTAAACCTTTAACTTCTCGCCAGTTTTAACAGATACAAAATCATCTACACACATTAAAACGCCGTAACCGACGCCACCACAATCAATTACTACAATATCTTCAATCTTTTCGGAAACAACACCATTTAATACTGCAATCATTGTTGCTTTTTGCTCCTCTTGTTTATGTAGTATAACCCAGGAACCAAAACTATCCCCGCCCCTATCAAAAAATCATATAAGACCTTATCGTAAAACAGCTTGTTATACTCAGATTGACCACATTCACCAGCAAACTCAAGCTTATTCGTAAATGGGAAACCCATTTGAGTTGCATTTTCTGGCTCTGGGTAAATCATCATCTCGAGACAACCAACGTTATCTTGACCTAACGCAATATTAGAAATTTTAGTCGGTATAAAAACAAATATAAATCCAAGCATTAAAGCAGAAAAAATCATCAATACAGACATTATTTTTTTCATTTATTGTAATTATCGCACAGTATATTTAGGATTAGGTAATGTTTGAGGTGGCGTGCATTAAAGCAGCCGCTAGGGCATCGGCGCAATCATCTGGTTTTGGAACTTCTTTTAAGCCAAGCATTGTTTTTACCATCTGTTGTATCTGGTTTTTATCTGCTCGGCCATAGCCAGTCAGAGCCTGTTTAATCTGAAGTGGAGTATATTCGACAATCTCCAACCCAGCCTGCTTACCACAAAGCATTATTACTCCTCGGGCGTGACTAACGCTAATGGCGGTTGTAACATTTTGGGCAAAAAACAGCTTTTCAACCACCATGATTGATGGTTTGGTGTCTTTGATAATCTCTGTTAAACAATCAAAAATCTCGACAAGACGCTCATCGAGTGGTTGTTTGGGGGCTGTTCGAATTACGCCTGCATCTACCAAAGTTAGTTTTTGCCTAGGAGCAACATCGATTACACCAAAACCTAAAATCCCGGTACCTGGGTCGATTCCAATTATCCTCATCTAAACCTCTACGCCAACAGCGATATCAAAGTTCGTGTAGGTGTTTGTAACGTCGTCTAGATCATCAAGCGCATCCATTAGTCGAACGATTTTACGAGCTGTTTCGGAATCTGTAATTTCGATTGTATTATTTGGAACGTACTGGAGCTCGGCATCGGATACCTCTAGGCCGGATTGTTTAAGAGCTTCCCTTACTTTGGCTAGGTCGTTTTGGGCGGTATACACAACAATCGCGTCTTCCTCTTCAACGGCGTCCTCGGCTCCGGCATCTAGTGCCGTTAAAAGTGCGTCGTCACCTTTAGCTTTTAGCGTGATAACACCTTTACGGGAAAATTGAAAAGCCACGCTCCCGGCATCGGCAATATTACCACCAGTTTTAGAAAATACTGTTCTTACCTCTGGGTAGGTTCGGTTTTTGTTATCGGTTGCGCACTCAACTAGTATCGCTACTCCACCTGGGCCGTAACCTTCGTACATGACTTCTTCGAGCTGAGCCGCAGATTTATCTGATACGCGCTGAATCGCCCTATCGATATTGCTCATTGGCATATTGGCAGATTTTGCACGTTCGATTGCAAGCGCCAAAGCAGAATTTGTAGCCGGATCGGTGCCACCGCGAGCAGCGATAGCTATTTGATTGCCTAGTTTAGTAAAAATTGCACCACGTTTGGCGTCGTTGGCGCCTTTTTGGCGTTTGATTGTTGCCCATTTTGAATGACCACTCATAGAAGTAGTTTAGCATGTTTAAGGTGTTAATAAAATCACTATACTTGTAAAACTTATGCTTTTAGTGTATAATATACATTGGTGCATTTAGTTCCTTGGAACTCTACACTGGGAGAAATGATGGCCAGCAAACGAAGAAAGCGGGTCGGTCTGGTGATAGCCGGACTAGCCCTGATCTTTGCCTTCTGGATGATCCACGTCCAGGACGCCGACGCCAGCACCAACCCGTACGCGGTAGAGATGAATATCTCGGCCAAGCAGACGAACACGAACAAGAAAGGCGATACCCTGGTTGTTCGCGCAATCGTAACGAACACAGGTAGATACCACCTCTATGGTCTGAGGCTTCGGTTTCAGACCAGTAGAGGGCTTCATCCTATACTGCCCGACAAGGGCGGTAGCCTGACCAACCTTGCCCCGAGGCAGGTCTACAAGTTCTGGTTCGAGGTCGCGGATAGCAGGCCTGGGGCTCCTGGTTGTGTTACAGGCAGTCTCACATCCCGCAACATGAAGACGGTCCGCGTCAAGGTCTGCCTGTAGACAGACTAGCACCAACCCACCCAGCTTCTTCGGGAGCTGGGTGGGAGCAACACTTTAACTACGTAAACGACCAATTCGGTCGTTTTTTAGTATCAAAATTACTACTAGTGCAATTACCAGCCCATACATCACGAGCATTTGTGGAGTAGAAAGCTTTGCACTAACCTGGGCAAATGACAAGCTTGCTAGTGCATCGGCAACATCTAATATGTAACTAAGTAATATCTTTGCCGGTAAGGCGATATAAGCCGAAAATTGTGGAATTATCGTCCCTGCTATGCCAGCAATAACACTAAAAAACATAGCTAATGGAATAAGTGGTATTACCAGTAAGTTTGCAACTAAAGCGACTACCGATACTTGGCCAAAAATATACATAATCAATGGCAAAGTCATTACATACGCACAAAGCGTTTCAATTAACACTAGCATAAACCACTTTGGTTTTTTATTTTTATAAAATCGTTTTACTAAGGCTGGAGCTGTAATCAACACTCCAAAAAATGCCAAAAATGATAAATACCAGCCTACATCACTCCAAACATAAAACGGATTGATTAACCCAGTTAGGCATGCCGTAAAGGCAATTGCCAAAATTGGCCTTAAAGTTCTGCCATAATACCAAGCCCATAAACCCAATCCAGCAATTAATCCTGCCCTGACAATTGATGCACTAAACCCAGTTATCAAAATAAACACTCCGATTAACAGCAAAGAGGCCATAAGCTGTTGGAACCTAGAGCCAAAAATTTTTGTTCTGTTTACGGCACGTACCAATATTGTTAAGTTGTAGCCGGATACAGCTATGATATGCGTTAAACCAACAGCCGAAAGTGCTAAAAGAGTTGCTGTGGGCAAAGTTGAACGCTGACCGATTAACAAGCCAAGTCCGAACGATGCTTGGGGTTCAGGCAAGGCATTGTACATGCCAGCCACGAAATTTTGCCTTAATGATTCATCCCAGCTTTTGGCATCGCCCAAGCGTGCCAAATCGGCATATGCAATAACCGCTTGTTTTGATCCGCGTGTTGGAAAAAGTTTACCAGTAACCTCTACCAAATCACCCCGGTATATCATAGGCTCGCCATAACCACTTATCTTAAATACGCCAGGCAACTGCGAGTTATCGGGATTAACTAAGCTGACTCTTTCTAGTTCGAATTCAACCTGAGATTTATCTCCGTATATTGAGTCGGTTTTGGCGATACCCTCAACCGTAACCTCTTGCCCGCTAAAACTCCTTAAATAATTTAGTTCGCTATAACTTATCGAGCCTCGCCACCAACCAAGCATAAATCCAAATGCTATTGCTATTATAAATAGGCTTAACCTTGGTTTTTTTGCAGCAAGGATAATTAAAAAACCAGCCCCCAATATAAATGCTAAATTAGTAAAATCGTAAAGCCTTGCAAATCCTATCCCACCTAGCACTGCAAAGCAGCCCGCCGTGATTATAGATGTTCGCCTAAACTCACGCTTCATATTACTTGCCTGTAATGCGAAATTACCACAGCACTTATCAAAAGTTAATTGCTAGAGTTTATTTAGTCTGATAGGTTTTGTTTTAAGGTGTGAGTATCCCTGACTAATATTTTTTGGCCATTTTTTTGAATTAAATTTTCATTGTGCATTTTTTTAAGTTCACGGCTGATAGTTTCGCGCGCGATACCTGTACGGCTGGCAAGCTCGGTAGTTTTTATATTCAATAGATAGGTTCCATTACCGCGATGCTCACCAAACCTATAGGCACAGACCAAAAGCTCCAGCGCGATCTGGGAGCGTGCCGTACCTAAAGTCAACTCGGTTACTCTACGCAGTAAAAAATCCATTCCGGAACACAGGCGCGTAAGTAAATCTAGTGAAACGTCGGGATTTTTGTTTAAAAATTCAAGGACATCGACAGGCGGTGCCAAACGGCACCTTACATCAGTCAACGCCTCAAAAGAATAAATATTTTCTTGATCAAGTAGTGCAATTGACATGGGAAAAAATGCCGGATTCTTATAAATGTTTAAGCAAACTTTTTTACCAGATTTTGATATGCTGTATTGCCCAACATTACCGCTAACCAAATAGATAATATGCTCTGGGGCAGTGTCTTCCCAAATTATCACCTGGCCTTTAGTATAGGAATAGATTGAGTATTTACTAAAAAAAGCCGTTGTCTTGTGTTGCATACTGTAATTATACATGTGATGTAAATCACTGTTTTAATTTTGTTAATGTTATAAGATTTGCATTATGGATAGCGTAAGTACTTTTCCTCTGATAATTATTCTAGCTCACTTAATTAATTTATTCTGCTTAATAATTCTAATCCGTAGTGGAATCCAAATATTGTACGATCACCCTAAGCTCTACTGGACTGATGATACAAAAGATGATAATCATTGGCTTAGATTCGGCAAAAAAATTATGCCCAAAAACAAGCTTTGGACGTCACTTGATGAGGCTGAAGATCCGCCAAAACTATCAATGCCATTACCAGGTGGCAACCATAACTTGGGCTCGGGAAGGCATTGGCACTACACTGCAGCAATAGTTTGGGTTATAACAGGATTAATTTATTTAGGGTATCTTTTCACTAGTGATGCCTGGCGTAGAATAGTACCAACTGATTGGGATATATTTGCTAGTGCCTATAATGCCTTATTTAGTTATTTAACTTTTAACCTACCGGCTGAATCACTAGATTCTCCGTACAACGGTCTACAGCAGCTGACTTATTTTGTCATTATTTTTATAGTCGCACCATTAATGATTATTACCGGCCTGGCGATGTCACCGGCATTGGTGGCTAGGTTCCCTTGGTTCTTAAAGCCTTTTGGCAATAAACGCCAGGTAGCCAGAAGCCTGCACTTTATTGGAATGGTGGCTATAAGTCTATTTGTTCTGGTTCACGTTACGATGGCTTTAGCGGTACATTTTTATGAAAGCGTTAAAAAAATAACATTTGGGAATCAAGATGTTGATTTTGCCCTGGCGCTCACGGTTTTTTTGACGGCACTGATTTTAATTTTAGCGTTTAATGTCTGGGCGACATTCTTTACTCTTAACGATCAGGTAAGACTAAGGAGCATTTTAACTAAGTTTTATGCTCCAGTTTCAAGATTGTTATTTGGCCACTTAAAATCAAATCAACATTACTCCAAGGAAGATATATCACCATTCTTTAGAGTCAATGGCTACCCCCCAAAAACCGAAAAATACCTCGAGCTCAAAAAAGACCATTTTAAGGATTGGCGACTTAGGGTTTATGGACTGGTCGAGCACGAGCTTCATTTGTCATTGGATAATTTAAAAACAATGCCAAAAAAGGAACAAATAACCAAACATAATTGTATTCAAGGATGGACCGGTGTTGCCGAATGGGGAGGAATTCAGATGATTGATATAATCAAACTTTGTAAACCCAAGAAGTCCGCTAAATATGTTATATTTCACAGTTACGACGAAGACGTTAATGGCGTAACATATTACTCTGGCTTAAGACTGGCCGACATGAAAGACCCGCAAACAATTTTGGCTTACGAAATGAACTGGAAAACTTTGCCCGAAGAATATGGGGCACCACTCAGGCTAAGGTGTGAGCGCAAATATGGTTATAAAATGGCAAAGTACTTACATTCAATAGAGTTTGTTGATGACTTTAGCGATATCGGCCAAGGGCGAGGCGGATACCGAGAAGACACTGTGTTCTTTGATTGGGAAGCCTCGATTTAAAAGACCGTGACAAAAAACAGAAAAAAATCAAATAAACAAAAATACATATCACTCGGACTGGCTTTTTTCGCACTGAGTGTTAACTTTTGGGCTTGGTCGATTTTAAGCCCCTTAGCAAGCAGATTTGGTGATGAGCTTAACCTTGAGCCAGTTAGCCTTGCCGTACTTTTAGCAATTCCGGTAATCGTCGGAGCGCTTGGCAGGATTCCCCTTGGCGCTTTAACCGATAAATATGGCGGACGGCTTATGTTTAGTATCGTATCCCTTTTGACCATTATTCCAGTCGTTGGCTTAGCTTACGCTCAGACTTATCAGCAGTTTATTCTACCCGCTATATTTTTGGGGCTTGGCGGTGCAACTTTTGCCATCGGCATACCATTTGTTAATACTTGGTTCGAGCCAAAAAAGCGTGGTTTTGCCTTAGGAATTTATAGTATGGGTAATGCCGGAACTGCCTTATCAGGTTTTTTGACCCCTCATCTAACAGATGGTTTAGGTCGAAAACAAGCCTATTTATTAGTTGCAGGCATACTACTTGTAATTGCCTTGCTTATGTTAATTTTTGGCCGTAACTCGCCCAACTGGACAAAACCAAAAGGATCGGCTTTATCAAGAATAGTTCTGGCCGGTAAAATGCGAAACACTTGGGATTTATCGGTATTGTACGCCGTTAGTTTTGGCGCCTTTGTAGCTTTTGGCGTTTATTTACCAATGTTACTCAAAGTCTCCTTTGATTTATCTCTAAGTGATGCTGCCGCTAGAGCCGGGGGGTTTATTTTGCTGGCGACGATTGCTAGACCAATTGGTGGTTGGTTAAGTGATAAATTTGGAGGCCAAAATGTAGTTAGGTTGGTTTTTGTTGGTATTACCGTTTTGAGTGCTTTTGTGGCCTTTCAGACGACATTGAATAACTTTGCAACAGTTAGTTATTTGTCTCTGGCTTTTGTACTTGGCTGTGGCAACGGTGCGATAATCGCACTTGTCAGTAAATTGAATAAGCCGGAGGTAGTAGGTAGCGTAACTGGCATTGTTGGTGCCTGTGGTGGTCTTGGAGGATTCTTGCCACCATTAGTTATGGGTTTAAACTACCAAAAGGCAAGTTCTTACACACTTTCGCTAATAATGCTCTCGGTGGTAGCTTCGCTAGTATTTATTTACATAAACAGAAGATTTAGGTACATGGGCTTATGAAGCGAATTTTTATTGACGTACGAGAACCATATGAGTTTAAACACAGCCATGTAGCTGAAGCAATAAATATACCTCCAAATAAAATTCATAAAAGATCCGATTTAGTGAAAAATTTGCCAAAAAATGCCGAGCTGGTTGTCTATTGTATTAGTGGTGCACGGTCGGATATGGCCATAAACCTATTAAGTCAAATGGGCTTTAAGCATCTCGTTAATGGTATTAACCAAGACCAAATCCATGCTAAATACGGAGTAAATATTGATTAAAATTACTAATAGAATAAGTAGCATGTGTGGTACAGATCACAGAAAATATAGTGCAATTTGCGTATAATAACAGCTGTAACAACAAAAGGGAAAACTATGGCAATAACAAAAAAAGAAGAAAGACAAATGATCGATAAAATACTGATTTTTATCGGTATGGTTGTAATGGTCGTCATGCTACTAATGGGCGGAATTGCCTGGAAGGGCTATACGTTCTTAACCGATCAGGTTAAAAGTGAGTTAGCAGCTCAGAACATTTTCTTTCCACCTAAAGGTAGCCCGGCACTTGATCCTAAGGATTACCCAGGCTTGCAACAGTATGCCGGCCAAAAAGTTGACGACGGCATAAAAGCAAAAGCATACGCTAACGAATTCATAGGTCATCACCTTAAAAATATTGCCGGAGGCAAAACTTATTCAGAGGTTAGTGCCGAATCTATGAAAGATCCTGATAGCGAAAAGCTAAAAGCTCAAAAACAATCATTGTTCCAGGGCGAAACTTTACGTGGTATCTTGCTAACCGCTGGTTATAGTTATTGGACAATGGGGCTACTAGCTAAAGACGCTGCAATTGTGTTCTTTGTAGGAGCAGGAGTAATGGCAATCTTGGTATTACTCGGCCTAATGCGAGTTTACAAACAAAGATAGTATTTAGTTATTAAGAGCCACCAGTCGGTGGCTCTTTTTATTTGTCGTGATATTGACTTATTTACTAAAATAACAGATAATAATCAGGTTTTAAGCCCCTCAGACGGGCCCTTAGCTCAGCTGGTAGAGCAGCGGCCTTTTAAGCCGCGTGTCGCGGGTTCGAGCCCCGCAGGGCCCTCCATATAAAATGCATCCATAATGGGATGTTTTTTATTTATAATGACTGTTCGATGTTTGAAACCCAGTCGTAAAACCCGCCCTCTAAAATATAGGTTTGTACATCTTTATCATAACCAGTCATAACCGCTATCCCTACCAAAATAAATGTTATGCCTAGCATACGCATAAACAAACCATTTGGTTTTGTCGCCCAACCAAGTCTAGTTATTAGTTTTTGACCAGCCAGAGCAATAACTAAAAGCGCCAGGGCAAGACCGATTGAATAAGCAACAAGGTAAATAAAACCCTTGGCAAATGATTGAGGTAACACAACCGCGACTATAAGTGCATAAGTTGGACTACAGCTACTAAATACTGGCCCAAGTGAGGCACCAAGTAAGATATCTCTTGCAGTTCCCTCTTTGGTGTTTGATTTGATCATAAGGTTTGTAGAAACAATATTAAGCCTGGTTTTAACCATTAGCTTATCCCAGTAAATCGGGAACAGTAAATTAAGCCCAAAGAGTAATACAATTACTCCTGATATTGTCTGCCAGACCATTTGCGGAACTCCTAATAACGCCGTGGTTGCTTTTAAGAGTAATGAAAATACCAAAACAGATATAGCTAAACTTGCGGTTATTGTTAACGCCTTTTTATAAGGCTTCTTGCCGTGTTCGGGAAGACTGCCACCAACAATTACGGGCAAAAGTGGCAAAATGCAGGGTGCTAATATTGTTAAAACACCCGCAAAAAATGAAGTTATTAAAAGTTCCATTAAAATATGTTTTGGCTGATTGATTTAAATGTGGGATCTTCGTAAGAAACATATTTTTTTACAAGATTGCCTTGTGAATCAATTTTTATAAATGTCGTCTGTAGGGTCACTCCGTATTTTTTTCTTAACTCTTGATTTGAATCATAATCAACCTTATAAATTGTAGTACCTGCTGGCACACTATTAGCTTTTATCTCACTATCTAACTGTCTACACTGAGGACACCATGGTGCATGAAAAAAAAGTATTCGAGCACCTTTATCTGCGTCTAATACAGATTTATCATAAGTAATATATTGACCCTTGTTGAAAGTTGGATTATTTTTTGTTTCAATGTTTGGTTGACTCTGACTTGGAGTAGAAGATTCTTTACTGTTCAATGCAAAAAGAACAACTCCGCCTAAAAGCATAATAACAGTAACCAAACAAGCTAATGCTTTTTTATTCATAGATTAATTATACTTTAGCAAACTTTTAGCGCTAAAAATTAAGGAGTTGTTTTATTTTTTGTGTTTGTGTTTTTTATCTAGTTTTCGTGATTTAGCAGATTTTAGCCAATAGCCAGCTAAGCTAGCTAGTATCCCAATGGCGACAACCGCACCTTTATATTTATCGATCTGGTTCCAGACTTCAATATCAGAGTAATCCAGATTAAAACTACCAGTTAGGTATGGGATTGTTATATAAGCTAAAAGCAATCCAGAAGCCAACAACGGAATTATCTGCTTAATAAATTTAAAGGGTTTTGAAAAGGATTTTCTAGTTAAAAAAACCGTTAGCAAAAATGGTAGTGTGCCAACTGCAAGTGTTACGTAATTATCAGCAATACTAACATTGGCATTATCAAGAGATGTGTTGAGTTCGACGCTGGCAAAAGACTGTAGGACATATCCTGCGCACAAACTTAAGAAAGCAAGAGGAATATTATATCGAAGAAGAATTGCCAAAATTAATGGCAGTGCTAATATCGCGCCAAGTATGGCTAGTTCCATGCCGTTATTCTAGCATAAGCTATTTAAAAAGTTACTGTAGCACCAGGTGTAAATCCGTATTTTTCAGCCTGATTTGCGCCTAGTTCAAGTACATATTTTGTAGGTGATGAGCTAGTGTATGTGTTTGGATAAGTTTCTGGTTTGACGTTTTTATCTACGCTAATTATTTTAAAATTTTCATCCATCCATACAATATCAATAGAAAATTTCATGTCTTTCATCCAAAAATCATACTGCCCAGCAGTTTTAAAACTAAAAAGCATGCCCCAGTCATCTGCAATGCATTCACGTCCACTCAGACCTTTAGATTGAGTCACAGGATCACTAGCGATTTCGACCGCAATTTGATCACTGTTAGGGCTAAGAATTATACTGTCTTGCCTGTATTCATCGGTGCAGTCGATTTGGCTATTTTTAGACGACCAAAAAACAAATGTAACAACTAAAATTATTACTAGTAGTGCTGGAATTAGTAGCCCACTAAAGTGCTTTTTAGGCACCAACTTTATCCTTTCGGCGACGACCTTTGGCATTTCGTTCAATGTATTCAATGATATTGGTAGCAACATCACGCCCAGTAATAAGTTCTGGCGTTTTCAGACTAGCTGACGAATTCACTTCAAGAACAAGTGGACCACGCTCGGAACGCATCATATCTACTCCACAAATTGGCAGCCCGATTGCTTTAGCAGCTTTTACTGCAGTCTTTTCTTCTTCGGGTGATAGTTTTGTTTTACGACCTTCACCACCTTGGTGGGTATTTGATCTAAAGTCATCATCTAAGCTTTGTCTTTTTACACTTGCTACTACTCTGCCCCCAACCACTAAAGCACGTATGTCAGTACCGGCCGATTCTTCAATAAATTCTTGAACTACAAAGTTCACACCTTCTACATAAAAAGCCTGCATCACAGCTTTGGCAGCTTTGCGTGTTTCGGCTAGAACAACTCCGTTACCATGCGTTCCTCGTGCAACCTTGATTATAACGGGTGCCCCGCCGGCCAATTCAAGAACAGCTTCAAAGTCGGCCGTTTCTCGAGCAAAAACTGTTTTTGGAACTCCAACTCCATATTTCGCCATAAGTTGGTATGAACGAAGCTTATCACGTGAACGAACTATGGCAATTGAGCTAGATGTCGTAAAAACCCCAGCCATTTCGAACTGTCTAACTACTGCCGAGCCATACTTTGTGTAGCTTTGGCCAATCCTTGGGATAATTGCGTCAATGCCCTCTAAGGGTTTACCTTTGTAATACACAACCGGCTTACCACGCTCAATTGTCATATAACACTTTGAATAATCTACCACAACGACTTCGTGACCTCTTTTTAGGGCTGTCTCTTTTAATCTTTTTGTAGTGTAATTTTTTTTACCTTTCGATAAAATTGCAATTTTCATATCATTACCTACTTTATACCTTTTAATAGTTCTCGACTGGATTTAGGCATACTTACATCAACCACTATACTATGTTCAGATAAAAACTTCCTCCCGATTAATACTGGCCACTTTAAAGATGAACGATTGTTCAGGCTAAAATCAGCAATGTATGAATTGTCTCCAATTTTTATCTTAGTTTTAATGAAGTATCTTTTTTGTAACACTCCGTTACTACTACGAACGCCTCTTCTATAAAACTCTGTTGTCTCAACTGTTTTGGACTTTTTATTAATTGGTTTGAATTTTAGGACTTTTGTTCCATCATTTAACACAACCTTTTCAATCTTTTCACAGTGAATAGATGATGAATAAGCCCCTGTATCAACTTTTGCAGGAATTTTTTTCGATGAATACTCTGGTAACTCTACAACGGCAAGCCTGCCTACCCGCTTTTTAGGTCTTTCGTTGTTTTTAACTAGCTCTTTAAGGGTATTTGAATAATCTTTTAGCTTCTTACTGCTGAATGCTCCTGTGCCAATTTGTGGTGCCCTGTTTACCTCTAAAAAGTAGTGCTTCTTGGTTTTTTTGTCATATATTATGTCTACACCCGCAAAAGTTAGCTTCTCGGCTTTTACCGAACTTAAAATCTGCTGGGTGACGTGTGCATCAAAAACTTTTGGACTTACCAACTTTGCTGATCCGCCTTGAGATGTATTGCTTAAATGACTACCCCCTACGGGTGTTCTTTTGATGACTGCGGTAATTTTACCGTCCATAACTAATACTCTGTAGTCACCGTTACTGTTTATGAATTTTTGAACAACAAATCTTGTGTCAGAGTTATTTTTTAGAACTGAATGGAGCTCATTACTATCAGATATTAAATAGTTATCTCGACCTTTTTTGCCAGTATCTGATTTTAGTATAAGCGGATAACTAACTTTTGATAATTCTATAGCTTTGTCTAAAAAATTAGATGGCGCATAGACAGTACTTGGATTCGGCAGGTGATTTCGCCATCTTAAAGATGTGCACGCTAATTTGCCTGTTCCAATCGATGGAATGTATGGATCGACAAATTTAACCTTTTTAAACCTAAGATAATTTGCGGTAGCAATAGCTAGCTCTAAATTCTGGCCAACAGTTCTAAAAACCACTAAATCAAAATCTGCTAAATCATGACCATCAGCCGTATAGATAGTAGATGATTTTTTTGCGCCAAAAATAAATGACAGTTCGTTAAGAGCAGATATTGTGGTGTCAAATTCTTTGCCAATGTTTTTATTTATTGAGGCTTTTAGGGCACCCCAATTCATACTCTTCTCTTTATCTTTTGGAGCCTTAGAAACTAAAATAAGTATTCTTTTCATAAGAATTCTCCTAAAAAGATAAATCTAGAGGAGAGGCTTAAGCCTCTAGATCAGTCGCATCCCTCTCACTTGGGTCAAGTAACGCCGTAATGTAGCCTAGTTTAACAAGCTCCCCGAATATAGTGTCAGATTCTGATTGTGAGACTACTCTTTCTTCGCTAGCATTGTAATTTACTAGTTCGTTAAACTTTAAAGCAAAGTCTTGGGTTAGATTTTCGACTACATCCTCTCGAATACCAGTAAGCTTTGCATCAACTATAGCGAGCAACGCTCCTGACATATCAGATTGAAGAGCTTTATATTCATCACTTTTTTGAGACTTGGTTTCACCGCCAATCAATACCCTTCTTCCGAAGGTAATTAAACTATTTGAGGTTAGTTTTCTAACCGAATTCCAAGTATACCCCTCATGGCTTGGGCTAGGTGTGTACATCCAAAGTTCGGTAGTCTCATCGGTCTTCACTTCTGTAGAGAAGCCTTTGCCAGACCCATCTTCTTTATCTTGGCGTTGTTTTACTAAAATCGTGCCTTCGCCGATAGTCTCACCTTTAAGGTTTTTTAATCGCTCAAAAATAACCTCCGGAGAGTATGTAGCCTCTGGGGTTTTTTCTATTTCTGGTTTGTGCTGATCAAATTCACTCATAAGAGGTATTTTATCATATTTATAAATATTTGTACAGTTCTATATACAACTAACAAGTTTGGCAAGACTAATCGAGCCACCGGGAATTTCGGGATGAAACTGTGTGGCAATAATCGGTTTTTTAGGATTATGATGTTTTATCATCTCGACCCCTGTTGCGCTACGTGCTAAAATTTTAAAATCCTTGCCTTCTAGGCGTTCAACATGCCATTTATGGGCCTCGAACTGGCGAATTTGCTCGCGATTAACAACAAGACTGTCTCGACCACCGGCTTTTAAGTGCCTGAAGCCTTCGACTAACTCATCCATCTCTTGAACTTTATTGCCAAATGCTCTACATATTATCTCGAACCCCATACATATGCCGATTATCGGTTTGGTAGATCTTTGTACGAATTCGATTTCGTCCTTGTACCACAAGTCACCCATTGGGCTTTTATCATCAATCTCACGGCCTTCGCCACCGCCACCAGAAAGTATGATTAGATCTTTATTCGTATCATTTATTTTTAGGCCTGGGTGATAAAAAACTGTCTCTACCTCGTGACCATGTAGTGAGTCAAGTAGTGATTTTTTATGTTTTGTGTTGTTGTCTACTAATAGTATTCGCATTTTTGTTTTTGATTTATAAGAGCTTTAGAGCATACACCAGTCGGATTTAGTTTTGGGCGTTTTGGACTCGCATATAAACCAGAGCAATTACTGCTACCAAAATCAGCACCAACATCACTATCATCGTAATAAAACCGTTTTGATTTTTACGGCCAGTCATCTCATATTCTATTATGCTACTGCTTTTTAATTTTGCAAGGCTTAGCTAAAAAAGCCACGCTTTCCAGAAGTGTTTTTAAACTTTTCAAGTAATTCTACTTGCTCTTTACTTAGTTTAGTTGGTGTATCAACAATTATTGTTACAATGTGAGCCCCACGCCCATTGCCTTTTAGCTGACCAACGCCGTGGCCAGAAAGCTTAAAATCTTGGCCACTCTGTGTACCGGCTGGTACTTTCATTTTTACAGGTCCATCTACGGTTTCTACATCGATTTCGGTACCGAGTGATGCATCAATCATGCTTACATGTTCGTCTGACAATATAAGCTCGCCTTCGCGAGTAAATTTTTTATGCGGTTTTACCCTGATATTTACATATAAGTCACCCTTGGGGCCATTTGCGATTGCCTCACCATGCTCACGAAGCCTTATTACAGCCCCATCATCTATGCCGGCTGGGATCTTAAGTTTAATCTCTTGATTTTTTCGTTGTGTACCTTTACCTTTACAAACTGTGCAGACTTTTTCAGGAATTTTACCGCGTCCACTACAAGTTGGGCAGGTTGAGGCTTGCTGAATGTTGCCAAAAATAGTTCTAGTTACATTAGTGATTTGTCCTGAACCCTTGCAAGTATCACAATTTTTTAGCTCGTGGCCAGGCTCTACTGTTGTTCCACCACAATGATAGCAATCAACATCAATATTAAGATTGATTTTTGATTCGGTTCCAAATACTGCATCCTCAAAACTAATATCTAGGCTAGCTTCTACATCGCGACCACGATTTTGACGTTTTTGTTGGCCAGTTTGTTGCCCAAAAAAGCTACCAAATATATCGCCAAGTCCTAGATCACCAAAGTCAAAGTGAAATTCTTGGCCAGCACCTGCGCTACCAAATCCGCCAAATGGATTGCCGTCGCTTGCAGCGCTGCTACCGACTCCGGCATGACCAAATTGATCATATCGCTGGCGCTTTGAAGGATCTTTTAAAACCTCATACGCTTCGCTTACCTCTTTAAACTTAGCTTCATCGCCACCTCTGTCTGGGTGGTGCTCGACTGCAAGTCTTCTATAGGCTTTTTTAATTTCGTCAGCACTAGCAGACTTGTCTATACCCAAAATTTCATAATAGTCACGTTTTTCAGCCATTAGTAATCCCCCGTATGGTTAGTATCCGGAGGTTTTGGAAAATTAAAATTATACTCGACTACACAATCTAGAACTTCTTTATACTCATCAGGGAAAACAAGTAATCCTGTGAGCTCATCTTGAATTTGTTTTTTATACTCATCTCTTATATCCGTGTCCTCGGCGTTGTGCCACATCTGTAAAAGTTCAATAAGCACGGGATCATCTTTTGCTGCGCTAAGTCTAACACTCGTGGATAAATAATTAACCTGTTGACGCATTAAATCCTTAAACTCTGATTCGCGTTCCATAACTAAAATCCTAACTTTGGACCAAAGTAGTACCAAAATTCATATACAACCAGTACGATTAATATCAAAAACCAAGACGTTAGAATTTCGCCATGATATTTACGAACAAAAAGTTGTAGTGATTTGTTTTTTAGTGAAATATGCTTTTCGGCCAACATGTACTGAAAGGTATACCACGCACTAATAAAAGTTACGATCCAAGCTATCATACAGTATATGCAGATTGCTTTAAGGTTAAATATACTAACTGACATCAACCAAAATACAAATACTAAACTTAATAATATTGCTACCCCGTAGAGTCTCCAAAACCAAGTTTTCATTCTTGCTCCGGCTAGCATTACAAGACCAAGCATCGCTTGAGCGCTAAAAACAGCCAAACCAATTACTGGGTTAGGAAACCCAAACTGTGTTGCTGTTTTACTTTCCATAACTGGGCCACAACTAAGTATTGGATTTATATTGCAGTTAGGATTAAAACTAGGGTCTTTAAGTAGCGAGAGATGATCTAGCATTAGTACAAACGACGCAACAAAGCCAACTACCGCAGTTGCAATTAAAATCCACGGTAAGGCTACAACTATCGTGCGCTCTTTTTTGGCTGGCTTTTTGGCCATTTGAACTACTCTTTCTTATCTTTATCGGCTTTTGGCTCGTCTTCGACTACTTCGCCTTCAACTGGTTCGTCTTTTTTAGGCTCTTTGTCGGTTGGCTTTTCGTCTGAGCTAGCCTGCTCATACATTTTAGCGCCAATTGGCATGATTTTGTCATTTAGAGTTTTAGCTGCGGTTTCTAGTTCGTCTTTATCGGTTGCCGATAAATGCGTTTTGGCTTCGTCAATTGCCTCATTAAGGGTCTTTACATCCTCGTCGGCAAGCTTGTCTTTGTAATCATGTTTCATTTTTTCGGCCTGGTAAACTGCGTTGTCTAGCATATTTTTAGATTCGGCCGCTTCACGCTTTTTCTTATCCTCTTCGGCATGAGCTTCGGCCTCTTTGGCCGCTTTTTCGACTTCGTCCTTGTCTAGATTACCGCTACCTTGAATTGTTATACTTTGTTCCTTGCCAGTACCTTTATCCTTAGCTGTAACATTCAAAATACCGTTGGCATCGATGTTAAAGGTAACCTCGATTTGCGGAACACCACGTGGAGCTGGCGGAATCCCATCAAGCACAAAGCGTCCAAGCGATTTGTTATCACCTGCCATCTCGCGCTCGCCTTGTAAAACATGAATTTCAACACTAGGTTGATTATCGGCGGCTGTCGAGAACACCTCGCTCTTTGAGGTAGGAATAGTCGTATTCCTGTCGATTAGTTTGGTGGTTACTGAACCCATGGTTTCAATACCAAGGCTTAAAGGTGTAACGTCAAGCAGTAGCACATCTTTTACATCACCCTGCAGGACTCCACCTTGAATAGCTGCTCCTACAGCCACAACTTCATCTGGATTAACACCTTGCATAGGTTCTTTGCCGAATATCGCTTTAACCTTTTCAACAACAGCGGGCATACGAGTCATACCGCCTACAAGAACAATTTCATTAACGTCTTTAGCTGTTAATTTTACGTCTTTTAGCGCTTTTTCTACTGGTTCGGCTGTTTTATCGATTAGATCTTGGACAAGTTCGACTAATTTTGCTCGGGTCAACTTATATTCAAAGTGTTTTGGGCCATCAGCATCGGCCGTTAGAAATGGTAAGTTGATGTCGGCTACCTCAGTTGTTGAAAGTTCTTTTTTAGCTTTTTCGGCTTCTTCTTTAAGCCTTTGCATAGCAGACTTATCGTCTTTTACATCAATACCTGCTTCTTTTTTAAACTGTTCAACAAAGTGATTAACGATTCGCATATCAAAATCTTCACCGCCAAGATGTGTGTCGCCATTAGTTGAAAGAACCTCAAAAACTCCATCGCCTAACTGCAAGATTGAGACATCAAATGTGCCACCGCCAAGATCGAATACTGCTATCTTTTCCTCTTTGCCTTTATCAAGACCATAGGCCAAAGCGGCAGCGGTTGGCTCGTTGATGATTCGTTTTACCTCAAGACCAGCAATTTTACCTGCGTCTTTTGTAGCTTGACGTTGGCTGTCGTCAAAATATGCAGGAACGGTAATAACCGCCTCAGTTACCGGTTCGCCTAAGAATGCCTCTGCATCAGCTTTCAGTTTAGATAGAATCATTGCGCTAACTTCTTCAGGGCTATAGTCTTTACCGGCCATAGTAACTTTTACGCCAGTGCCGGCTTTTACTATTTTGTACGGCATTAGCTCGATATCACGCTGAACCTCTTTATCTGAAAATTTTCGCCCAATCAGTCGTTTAACACCAAAAATTGTGTTTTCAGCATTAGTTACACGCTGACGATTGGCAACCTGGCCAACTAGTCGTTCGCCATTTTTATTGATAGCAACAACACTTGGTGTTGTTCGATTACCTTCACTGTTTGCGATAATCTCGGGTTTGCCGGCCTGCATTACAGCCATTGCCGAGTTAGTTGTTCCGAGATCTATTCCTATAATTTTTCCCATTTTATGCTACCTCCTGTTGATCTTGTTTTAGTCTTGCAGCCTCGAAAATCGAGCTTTGGGTTCGTGCATCTATCAACGATAAAGCATTACCCATGTCAATTGATGCTTTTTCAAATTCTGGAGAATCTGATCTTACTACACCAACTAGGGCATTAAATGCAATCACAGCTTTTATAGCCCCTTCTTCCGGCGTTTCTACCGTCTCAACTTGTGACCCAATTTGTTGTTTTTCCATACATCGCTCCTTTCTAGCTTGCCTCTGGTGGATTTAGCCCCTCGGCTTGTTTGATTGCCTCTATTTGTTCTTCCTGGGTTAAAAAGCTTATGGCCTCTCTTGCATCCGGATTGTCAGGACCAAGTGTAGCTAATAAATTAACCGCTCTATCAAATGTTAAACTAGCTTCGGCCTGTTCGGGTGATGTTCGACATCCTTTATTAAAATCAACATGAATTAATTCACCCATATTTAACCCTTTTTTACCCTTACCATGGCATGTCGAATAACTTCGTTGCCAATTTTGTAACCAGGTTGGAGCTCTTCAGAGACTAACTCGTCGTTACCATCACCATTTTCCATTGATATTGCTTCATGAAATAACGGGTCAAAGTGTTCGCCTATGGTTTTTATACGCTCCACTCCCGTGTCAGATAATACCTTTTCAAGCTGGTTGGCTACGCCTTGAATTCCTTTTATATAATCACTATCTGATAATTCTTTTGGAGCATGTTTTAAAGCTCGTTCTAGGTTATCGATTACCGGTAAAAAATCTTTAACTACCATTGCTTTAAAAAAATCGGCCATTTGGCCACGCTCTTTTTCGGCCCTGGCTCTTAGATTTATAGCATCTGCCCTCTCCCGTTGCAGGGCTTCTGTTAGTTCGACTACTTGCTGTACTAAATCTTCGTACTGGAAATCTTTTTTTGGCTTAGCCATAAAGTACCTCCTCTAATGCTAACCCGGTTCGCTCAACAAGACCCATTACATCCTTATAGCTTTGGCGAGTTGGGCCCAATACGCCAATGTAACTACTATCCGAATAAGGACTACGGAATTTAGAGATAATTAGGCTGCAACCACTATTACGGCCAATTGGGTTTTCTTGCCCGATATACACACTAAGCGACTCGTTTGGAGCAGCCTCTTTAAGCCATGGTTCCAGGTTGTCCAGAAGCCTCGCGACCTCCTGCACTTGTCCTGGATGCATAAACTCAGGCTGCCCAAACAAATTGCCTAGCCCACTCATGTATAACTGATTACCAATTGTAGCCAAGCCAAGATTATGTGTTAGCTCAACCAAAGTATCAACAGCATTTTTAATGGCACGCTCTGGTACAGCATGTCCTTGCACTCTGGCTGTTAGGGCACGCTCAGCACGCCTCTCGCCAATCTGCAAGGATTCCTCATTGACTAGATTGTTAACATAATAACGATAGCCCTTGTCGGTAGGAATTCGCCCAGCACTAGTATGTGGTTGTGTAATATAGCCGGTTCTTTCAAGCTCAGCCATTTCAGAACGAATGGTAGCACTACTTACATTAAAAAGTTTTGCAAGTAAGCTAGAACCAACTGGGCTGGCTACCTCGGCATATTGCTCAACTATGGCTGAAAGTATTAATTTTTGGCGATCTGTCATAGATTTTACACTGTTAATAGCACTCACGTGTGCTTACTGCTAGTGTACTAAAATTGGCAGTCGCATGTCAAGAGTGCCAACATATTTTATAACGATCCTCATTTTTATAATATACGTACCGAAAATGTGAGTGAAAAAGTCCAGTTAATAGTCTTTTAGAAATTGTAGGTAGTCAAGCGCTAAATGATAGGCCGTGTGTTGATGTTGTGGATTTTTATATGTACCTCTTAAAACATCACTAACTGTTTCTTCGGCCTCATGGTTTATTACTAAAATAAAATGGCGATTATTGACTGCTGTTTGGATTTCATTTTTGGCGCTTCTGAGTCGTTTAGATTTTTCGATATCGCTCATATTGCCTCTTGAGCTAAGTCGTTGCATCCAAATTTCGTAACTTGGCGGCAACAAGAATATTGGGCTGATATTTGATGATACTTTAATAAAATCCAAAGCCCCCCTGACATCGATATCAAAAATTGCTCGTTTACCATGTGATACAACCTTATCAAGCTCAAAGATGCTTTTGCCGTAAAACCAACCAGAATGTACGTCTTTAACTTCCAAAAACTCCTGCCTTTGGACCATTTCGTACATTTCAGCCTCTGTTACAAACCAAAAATGCTCGCCATTTTGCTCAAGATGACCATCGTTGTGTCTTGGCTGTCTAGTGGTATGAGAGATAACCTGCGCAAATTTAGCATGAGTCAGCAACTTGTTAATGACCGTACTTTTGCCTGCTGCCGATACGCCACATATAAGCAGCGGGTTTGATGCTTCAATAAGATTCTTGGCTTTTTCAGACATATGATAATCCCTAATTGCCGATGATAGCTTATGCCTAATCAAATCGCTCATGATAAAAGTATAAGCAAAATAAGATTTATCGTAAATTTAGATTAATGCTTAGTCACGTTTTAGAAGAACAGTAAATGCTTCCGCTGGGATATCTACTTTACCAAATCTTTTCAGACGTTCTTTGCCTTTTTTTTGCTTAGCAAGCACCTTCTTTTTTCGAGAAACATCACCACCGTACAAACCACTTGTAACGTCTTTTCGGTAAGCCGATATGTCCTCGCGAGCAATAAACTTTCCGCCAATTGCCCCTTGTAGGCTTACTTGAAAGTTTTGCCTTGGAATAATCTCTTTCAACTTTTTGACTGTTGTTTGCGCTAAACTTTGGGCTTCTGAACGATGGACCATCAGACTCAGTGCATCAACTCTGTCGCCAGCCACATAAAAATCTAGCTTTACTAAATCGTCTGCTCGGTAGTCAGCTAATTCGTAGTTAAATGAGCCGTATCCACTTGTTAGACTTTTTAACCGATCATAAAAATCAGTAAGCATGTTTGCCAAAGGTGCTTCAAAAGTTATTACAGCTAATGTTTGGTCCATATAACTTAGATTTTTTTGCCTACCACGAAGGTTAGTAATCAGTTGCAAAACCGAACCAACGTAGTCAGATGGGCAAACGATCTCACCGTTTATCCATGGCTCACGGATTTCTGCTACTTTTGCAACATCTGGCAAATCAGATGCTGATTTAATAGAAACGTCCTCGCCACTTACTAACTTAACCTCGTAATCGGTTGATGGATTAGTTACAACTAGTTCCAGATTATACTCACGTTCAAGTCGCTCTTTAACAATATCCATATGCAACAACCCTAAAAAGCCGATTCGAACCCCAAAACCAAGTACTGGAGAATTTTCAAGTTCGTATTGCAAGGCGGAATCACTTAAAGATAGTTTTTCAACTGCATCTTTTAAAAGCTGGTAGTTTTCGTTACTATCTGGATAAAATCCTGCGTAAACAAAGGGATGTATTTCGCGATACCCTGGTAGGGCATTTAAGGCTGGATTTTTTAATAGGGTTACGGTGTCACCTACCTTGGCTTGGCGCGTGCTTTTTAGGTTAGTCACTACATAGCCGATTTCACCCGTATTTAATGTTTTTAAAGGTGACATTTCAGGATTTAAAAAACCTACCTCAAGAGCGATTCCTTCAGCCGATGTGGCTATCATTTTTATTTGATCCGATTTGTGGATTTCGCCATCTATAACTCTTAAATAGAGGATTACACCCCGGTAATCGTCGTAATAACTATCAAAAATTAATGCTCTAGTGCTTTGATTATCTTGACCTTGCGGAGGTGGAACTTTTTGGATAATGTTTTTTAAAACCTCGTTTATGCCTTCGCCCGTTTTCGCGCTTATTTTTAAAATATCCTCGCTTTTACAACCAAGCAAATTAATTATTTCTTGGCTGACCTTTTCGACATTAGCGGCGGGTAAGTCAATCTTATTGAGCACTGGGATAATTGTAAGATTAGCCTCTATTGCCAGATATACATTGGCAAGAGTCTGCGCCTGAATCCCCTGGCTAGCATCTACCACCAGTATGGCTCCTTCGCAAGCTTGCAATGAACGTGACACTTCATAACTAAAATCAACATGACCTGGTGTATCGATTAGATTTAATTCATAACCTTGATATTGCATCCGAACAGGAGCTAACTTGATAGTTATGCCACGCTCTTGCTCAAGGTCCATTTTATCTAACAGTTGGCTTTTCATGTTCCTCTTATCGACTGTGCCGGTATTTTCGAGCAATCTATCTGCTAGAGTCGACTTTCCATGATCGATATGAGCAATTATGCAAAAATTCCGTATATGGCTTTGATTCATAATTTACTGTATTTTAATCGGCTTAAGAATTATCCGTCTGATTTTATTAATAACTGGTCGAGCCTCTTCAAGGCCAAAGATTGACGACACCGCTAGATGAACAAGTAATACGGGTACTGCAATAAAGAAAAACTTTGTGCCAAGTGTCGTAAAGCCCTTATCAAAATTAGAAAGAGGCACGATTGTTACCATAACCAACGCCGTCAAAATAGTAAATCCAGTTACCGAGAGCATCTTGAGTATGCCACCCCAAAATGTTCTATCAAACACCTTCGGATCACGCCAAGCAATAATTATCATTAGTAAAAATACTTCAGCTGCTGCAACTATCGACTGCGCCATGGCCAATCCTTCTACTTTATAGACATCAGGTCTGGACAAACTAAAAGCCAAAAAGATGTTTAGAGCAATTGCAAACAGCGACACATAAAGCGGAGTTCGTGTATCTTTATTCGCGTAAAAATACCGAGATACAAGTGTATAAATTGTCCTAAAAAATATAGCTCCTGCAAAAAAACCAAAAACTAATGCAATTTCAGGGGCTGAATTTTTAAAAATCATGCGTGCAAGATAAGCTCTAGCAAAATAACCAATAACAACAATCGGGATAATTATCCAAACCATTGCCCTTAATATTTGTGTAAAATCTTTCCTGAACAAGTCTGGTCTGCCCTGACTAAGCCTGGCCATTAAGCGTGGAAAAGCAGCCGTAGATATTGAGTTACCAACCAGATAAATCGGTGCCGTATGTAGAATATAGGCGTTTTCGTAATGCGTTACGTTACCTACGCCCAGATTAGCAGCTCGGTTTGTCTCAACAATCGTGTTAATTGAATCAATCCCTTGATCTACTGCTCGTGGCGGGATGGCTCTTAAAATGCCCTTGAAGTCGTTGCTCTTCCATTTGATGTATGGGTAGTATTTAAAACCTAGCCCATATAGCCCCAGACAGACGACAACCAATTGCAATACAGCGCCAATTAACGCACCGACACCCAAGCCAGTTAAATCTTTAAAAACATAAACGCTAGCGATAATTGATAAGTTGTAAATAATGGGGCTAATTGCAAAAAAGAAAAATCGTCCATATGTTTGTTGAACACTGGTTAGTATGCCCGATATAGTAAAGAGCAAAGGATTTAACGCCACAAGGCGCATAATTGTAGCCGCATTGTGTAGTTGTTGTGGATTAGCATCTGAACCCATTAAAAGTTTAATTAGCTCGTCGGCGAATACTAAAATTACTATACCTACGCCAATCATGATAATACCCATCAGATTAAGCAGACTTGATGTTAGCTCCCAAACGGCCTTTTTATCACCTTTCTGAAGCTTATCTGAGATATATGGCATAAACGCCACACCAAGCGCACCGGCTGCAATTGCAAAAAAGAAAAAATCTGGAATTTTAAAGGCCGCAAAGTAAGCATCGGTGCTATTTGGACCGTAAACATCAAAGTTAGCATTTACTAACTGGGTTCTTATAAATCCGAGTAATTGGCCAAATAAAGTAGCCACCACTAGTAAAGTAGCGGCGCTTGTTAAAGAAATTCGCCGATTGGCACGGTTTAATAGCCGATTCATCTGCTATTTATTATAGAGGACAGATGCTGATATTAATAAGCCAAAATTAAAAAATACCCACAAAGACTTTGTGGGTATTTTTATTAACGAAAGTAAAACTATTTGTCGCGCTTTACAGTTAAAAATCCGTTTCGTGGATTTTCGTTAACACTCATGCCTGCTGGCAATTCGCAACCAGTTTCTGGTCGATCGTCTTTAGAAAAGTAATAAATAGTTTGCTTTTTACCACCGCGTAGAGTTACCTCTTTTGAATTTAAGTAGTAAGTTACGCCTTTACTATTAGTGTGCTTGTAAGCCATCCCTTGTCCCTCTCTGTTAGGTTATTAATAGTACTCCTAACATACTCCTTTGAGAATTCGATTGTCAACACCTTTTTAATTTTTTAACCTTAAAATGTGCTTGAAGCCAAAACGCTTATGTCGTAATATACATGGTATATAAAGATAAGGAGAGGGTGGAAACACTATATGGAATTTATGTCTCGCGGACGAGGTCAAACCCCCGCACCACAAACAGCATCAGGCACAACATTAAATGGCGACACAGGTGGACATCGTGGTAAGAAACGTGGCGAATCTAGCTTATCTCGCTATTTGTTTTTAGTTCTAGTTGGCGGAGTCGGTATAATTTTAGTGTTACTAATAGTTTCACTCTTTACTGGCAATGGCCGGAATACAGGTCAAGCTAAATATGTAGATGAAAGCCGTTATCAAGCCGTGTTCTTAAATAACAACCAGGTATATTTTGGTAAAATTACAAAATTGAACAATGATTACATGCTTTTGGATGATGTTTTTTACCTTCAGGTAAATCAAACAAGTAATGTACAACCTGGTCAATCTAGCAACAACAATAACAACTTGGTACTACAAAAACTTGGCAAAGGCGAGTTGCATAGTCCAGACGACACTATGGTAATCAACACTTCACAAGTTACTTTCTGGGAGAACATTAAGAACGACGGTAAAGTCGTTGAAGCTATCAACAAATACAACGAAAATCCAGATGCAGCGAACCAATCAACCGAATCAAACAACACTAACACCAATACGAATACCAACACCAACAAGAACAATAATTCAGGAAACTAGTTTAAGCTTAAACTAGTTAAACCACCCACCCTCGTGTGGGTGGTTTTTTATTGATGACGACTTAACTCCCACCTAGCCCATTTATCTAACAAAAATAATACTGCAAATACTACCAAACTTACTATTGAGACCAATAAGCTAATACCGGCTACATCTGCTGACCATTTTGGGCTAACAAAATCGAATTTGTATAGGCTATCCTCAATTGGTTTTTCATTTACACCGTTTTTGGCCACATAATCTTCGATACACGGCACCCTGCTCCGACCACTAAAAGAATCTATTTGTGATTCGCAATAACTTTGGGCATTACTATAAATTTTAGTGTTGGCAGCAGCTACACGAGCCTTTTCGGCCAACACAAGCCGTTCATATGTATATTTGAGTTGAATAGGAGGCTTTATGGCAATACCGCCACTAGATGGGCTGGTATTCATATGAGAGTAAATGTATACGCGTAGATCCTTAAGTGCAGATTCAGTATCCCCGTTATTTTTATCTGCAACATAAACAGCTTCTCTTAGCCTAAGCATTGTTAGGTTATTTTGTCTGAGTGCGTAAATCGATATCAGACCGCTTATTACAAAAATTACGAAAAATACCCAATAGTTAGATCCTCGAAGCATATGCCAGTAGTGATGCAATCTGCGTTTATGCATATATAAAACTATAAAGCTTTAGCAGTTTATTGACCATCTTTTACTCGAAAATCAGTTAAACTATTTGTATGCATATTTTCTTTTCATACATTGGCGGTGGCGGAATCAGCCCCTTAGCGCTAATCGCCAAACAAGCTGGATACGACGTAAGTGGCACCGATAAAAAAGACAGTAGCCCATATTTGAACTTACTCCGTAAGGCTGGCATCGAAAATATTGGGATCGGAACAACAGATGAGTTTATTAAAAATTATCACCAACAAAAATCAATTGATTGGTATGTGTATAGTTCAGCAGTTGAAAAAGAAAACCCTAACCATCCCGAACTAGTTTTTTGCCGACAAAATAACATTAAAATGTCTAAACGTGATGAGTTATTAAATCAAATTCTTGAAGAAAAAAACTTAAAAATGCTTGCCATTGCGGGCACTCATGGTAAAACCACAACAACAGCCATGGCTATATGGGCGTTTAAAAAACTTAACCTGTCAATCAGCTATTCCGTAGGTGCAAAGCTAGGTTTTGGAGATATGGGACACTTTGATCCAAAAAGTCAGTACTTTGTTTATGAGTGTGATGAGTTTGATAGAAACTTTTTAGCATTTACACCATATGTATCAATGATAACTGGGGTCAGCTGGGACCATCATGAAATATTCCCAACCAAAGATAATTATAATCAAGCTTTTTTACAATTTTTAGATCAAAGCCATTTTAAAGTTGTCTGGCAAGAAGATAAGCAATATTTAAATTTTGATCCTGATGATAAATCTATCGTCCTTGATCCATCTGATCCTAGAATTAACTTAATTAATCTAAAGGGTCGGTTTAACAGGCGAGATGCGTTTTTGGTGGCGACTTCAATGAGTAATATTTTAGACATACCAATTGATAAATTAGTTAACGTGTTAAGTAACTTTCCTGGATTGTCTAGAAGGTTCGAAAAAATTACACAAAATCTATACAGCGACTATGCTCACACTCCTGAAAAAATTCAGGGTGTTATGAGCGTCGCAAAAGAATCGCTATTACCTAACCAAAAACTTGTAATAGTTTATGAGCCTTTGACCAACCGACGAATGCATTACATGAAACATCTGCATAAGGATGTATTTGAAGGAGCCAATAAAATATACTGGGTCCCAAGTCATCTAGCTCGTGAAGATCCAAATCAAAAAATTCTTAGCCCAAGCGAGTTGATTGACGAACTTAATCCTAAGTTAAAATTAATTGCTGAGCCAGCTAGTTTGGATGATCAACTCCAAAATAATATCGCCAAACACTTAGCTAATAATGATCTGGTGGTTTGTTTAAGCGGGGGTGGTGGCGACAGCTTAGACGAATGGGTTAGATCCAAGTTCAGCCATAAACAATAGAGAAGTTTTTAGGTTATACTTAAATGGTTATGTTTTTATTTGCCCAAGCCGAAACTGAGCCACTATATCGCAATTATTATGACAATTTAACCGTCTGGCTAGAAGCTCATCTAATCAACATAGCGCTCATACTATTTATAGCTTGGGTTGTACGAAAAATGGGCCCACCGTTCGTGATGAAAGTAATTAAGGGCACTGTGCGAGCAGATCTTTATCCTACCGAGACAGACAGAAAAAAACGCCTAAAGACTCTTTCAAGCATCATACGTGCAGTATTTACGGTCGGCACGTGGACGATTGCTATTATCCTTATAATTAGCGAACTTAAGCCAAGCTATGCAGCTACTTTATTTGCTAGCGCTGGCATCATTGGGTTTGGTTTAGCCTTTGGCGCACAAAGCTTAATAAAGGATTTTACAAATGGGATGTTCATTATTTTTGAAAATCAATACCGCGTAGGTGATATCGTTACAATTAACAACGTAAGCGGAAAGGTCGAAAACATCACCATAAGAACGACTGTGCTCAGAGATTTGAACGGCTATGTCCACCATATCCCAAATGGTAGCATTACCTTGACTACCAATCGAACTATGGACTATGGCAGAATCCACGAAGAAATTAAAGTAAAGGCTGATACAGATATTAAATTACTTGAACAAGTCATCAACGCAGCAGGCAAAAAAGTTGCAGACATCCCTGAATTTGCTCATAAAATTTCTGAGCCACCAGCCTTTGAACGTGTTTCGGCAATCGGTAGTGACGGTATAACCGTAAAAATTCTTGGAAAAGTCTCAATTAGTAGCCAAAAACAAATTAAGAGCGAGTTTTTAACTCAACTTAAAAAAGATTTTGATAAAGCAAAGATTAAAATGTAAGAATTACAGTCCGAGCGATTGATCGCTTAGTTCGGTATCTGCAAAGTCCTGAGCATCATTTAGTCCCTCGACTTGTTTGTTGATGTCGCTAGTTGCCGAATCTACTTCATCGGCAGTATTGGTGGTCGAACTGCTGGTATTGGTTTTTGAACTGGTTGGCACATTAACCTTGTTGGATTTTATTTCGGTCTCTGGCCTAAAGGCAAAGAACACCGCGACTGCTAAGCCTGAAGCAATTAATAAAGTAATTATCGCAAGAATAACAGGTTTTGATGAACGATGATGTTCATGCGTTGGCTCTAAGACTTGAGGTTGAGGCTGTGGAGCTTCGTTTAACGGTTGGCTCGGTTGCTGAAAATCAGTCGAACCTTGCTGATGACCACTATGGTTTTGGGGCACAGGCGCAGGTTGAGGTTGAGTTGGCTGAACTGGCTGAGGCGCTGGCTGAGGAGCAGGCGTAAACCCATCCATATTTGCTCGGCTTGACGGATCGCTATATCCTTGTGGCCTTGGCGGAGGTGAAACTCCATCTGTACTATTGTTGTTTTGATGTGGATGCCTACCCAATATATCCATTTTTAGTTACCTCCACCTGTTGAATTTGTATTTGTAGTAGCATTTTGACCTTTAATCTTAGCCAACTCTGCAGTAATTTTGCCTGTTAGTGTTCTAAGGGCTGCAGCATCTTTAGCAACTTGCTGTCGTTGTGTCCGTGCTGTATCAAGTAAAGCCTTAAAGCCAGTTGGATCAGCTGTGCAGTCCATCGCTGACAAGTCTGTTAAAGTCTGGTTATAGGTATTGACGTCGGTTTTTAGCTTCTCAACTGCTGTTTTAACCTGTGCTTGTAGGTCTTTAATGGTGGTAGTGTCTACATTATTTTTTTCTAAAACGGTTAGCAGATTCGCCATTCTAGCGCTGATTGATTCATAGGCTTTTTGACGATTTTGGATGGCTTTATCGGATCTAGTTTTTGACGCTGTAACTAATTTTTGAGCGGCTGCGCACTTTGCCTTGATTCTAGTTTGTGCAGCTGCGTCTAAAGTCGTTTTTAAAGCTGCTTTGCGCTCAGCAATCCTTTGTGACAAATTTTTATCGGTTGATTTAACATCTGTAGTAGTTGGTTGAGTGGTTGTATTACCACCAGTTTGAGCAAGGGCTATAACACCAACAGCATTAAAGCTTAGTGCAAATATAGCAATTGCGAGTAAAGATTTAATTAACATGCTTCCCCTCTTTTGATTGATTTTCTACTAGAGAATTGTAGCATAAGCGTAATCTCAAATAAACCTCAGCTTAAGTAATTTTTAGGAAAAGAGCAGGACCGGTTTCAGCCAAAGGCTGAAAGACGGATTTATTACGTCAGGTCCGATGAGAAAAACCTAGGTTTTTCTCATAAGCAAAGCGTTAATAGTAGTACCAACGATCTATGCCACCGATATTAGACACATCTTTAATTTTTTTAGCTTCACCACCCTGCGTACTAATTACATAATCAGCTGTTTCGGTGTCACTATTGAGTCTATAAACAATATAGCTCGGACTTAACCAATAATATGGGGCTTTAATGCCCGCTTGAGATTTTAGTAATTTATCCTTGGTTGATTTAATATCATACTCTAGCAAAGTGCCTTTTCCGTCACGTTCTTCGCTCCATACTGACTTTGTAAAATCATTATTATCAACATAAAGTCGGCTAGTTTGATTAGATGGTGGACCGCCTAGTTTTACAGCAGTTGAATCACCTAGTTTATAGCTATACCAATCAGTAGACGTGGCAAGTGATAATTTTTCATAGCTTGATCTAAATATATTCCAAACTTCTTGCCCTAAGATGGTCTGCTTATTGCCACCATCAGCATTAACCACAAATAATCGAGCGTTGGCTGGATTGATATTGTATGCGTTGCTTGGTGCATAGTAAACCCTACCAGCCGCTACCATAACATCATTAAAGTAATTTGTTGCTGATATCTCTTTGTTGGTATTTTCGTCTAGATTATAGGTCATCAGTCTGTGACGTTTTGGGTTTTCGGCACTTGCGCCTTCGGCGATTGTTACATAGATTAAACGCTTGCCTATCCACTGAATCGGCTGAATACGTTCTGAACTAACTACTTTTTTGGTTGTGCCAGTTTTTACATCTACCATGTAAAGTCCACTCATCAGATACCCATCTTTGTTGCGAATATTTTCTCGTGTAGATACAAGTGCGACTACCCCACCATCGTATTGTGGCATTAAAACCATGTCATCGCGCTCGCTGCCTGTTCCAGCCAACAAAACTTGTTCGTTCTTACCATCAACATCAATTTTATATACATCAAATTTACCTGTTCTATTGCTCACAAATATGTGTTTTCTGGCAGGCACAATCGATATTTTTTGGACAGATTTATCATCCGCGTTGATTTTTACTTTTTCGGTTCGGTAGTTATTGTAAGATATTTGGACTTCGACTGTTTCGGATTCTGGGTTAGGTACAGTCAATACAACTTTTCCGTCCTTATCAGATACCGCACTAGCATCACCGGAGCTTGCTTCAACCTTTTCGATGGGTTGCCCGCTAAGCCAATCAGTTACAACAAAGCTATACTGAGCCCCTGTTGCTTTAAGTTTAAATTCTCCTAAAGGGTTAGAGCCCAAACCAATCGTCATGTCCTGGGTAACATCAGCAAAGGCAGTTTTATGAATATAAAGTTGGGTTGGGCCAAGTTTTAAGTTGCTCAGATAAGCTTTTCCATCACTGCCTGTTTGAGCAGATTGTCCAGCGAGCTCAACTGTTACGTTTTTTAATGGCTGACTGGTAGTTAAGTCTAGTACTGTAAGTGATGATGTTGCTCTTACTCCAAATGCATTCAAGATAAAGTAACGAGTAGTAGGTATTAGCATTATCGCCAAAACAAAAATCCCAATACCTAAAAAGGTTAGATTACGCAGACGTTTGTTATTCCACCAGCTTTTAAAATAGTGGCTGATTTTAGCCCTTAACCCTTTTGGTGTTGATACTGCCTCTTGCCCTGCAATTTCTTCGTCTTGTTTTTGCAGCAGTTCGTTACTATCGGTTTTTTCTATGTCCTCAACTGCCTGACTTAGCTCGGCGTCATCAAGCTCTTGCTCATCAACTTTTGTATCTTCTGGATTGTCAGGTTCGCTGGGAGCATCTTTCTCATCTGGCTCATCGCCAAACTCGTTTAGCCACTGCTCATCATCAGCAGGGTCTTCTAGGTTTTGTTTTAGCTCATCTTCAATTTCTTCTTCTGTTATTTCATCTGGTTCAGTTTTTATAGAATCTTTCAGGCGCGCATTTAATTCTTCGACACTGAGTTTGTCGGTTTCTTCATCATCATGGTTTTTTACAATAATCTTTGCCATTTTTACTGAGTATTCTTTGCTTAATCATAGCATAAACATTTTGGATTAACAGATTGGCAGTTATACTGAACTTGTGAACTTTAAAGCTAAAATTAAAATTGCACAAAATCATCTTGAAAAAAATGATCCAATCCTCGGATCAGTCATAAAAAAATATGGCGACTGTACGATTAAGCCACACAAAGATTATTACGGTGAGCTTGTAAGTAGTATCGTAAGCCAACAGTTATCAACAAAAGCTGCCTCAACCATTTGGCAACGAGTGATTGATTTGTTTAATGGCCAAGTTCCATCGCCTCAGCAACTACTTATTGCTGACAACGATAAAATAAGGGCTTGCGGGGTTAGTTATCAAAAAATAAATTATATGAAAGACCTGGCTCAACACATCATTGATGGCCGTCTGGATATGGCTCATATAGCCACTTTACCTAACTCTGAGCTTAGCCAACAGCTAACCTCAGTTAAAGGCATTGGTCAATGGAGTGCTGATATGTTTATGATTTTTAGTGTTGGTAGGCTCGACATTTTACCGGTAGGCGATTTGGGAATTAAAAAAGGTATTATGCACTTATACAACTTAAAAGCTTTACCAGATGCTTTAGTTATGCAAAAAATCGCTAAAAAGAATGGTTGGTCGCCATACGAATCGGTAGCCAGCTGGTACATCTGGAAATCCCTAGCTAACAAATAATTTGACTTTTTTATAAATTAACTAAAAATAACTCCTTAAATCATCTACATAATTACACCATATGGTGTAATTATGTAGATAGCTGTCTGAGTTAATTTATGTGGTTAGTATTAAAGTCCGCCGTAGCCACCACCATAGCCATAGTACTGATATGCTGGTCTGTGATAATCACTTATTTTAACAAGTTGGGATTCGTTGGATATACCTGTTTGAGGCATAATATAAAGTTCGCTAGACTTTTTACTAACTAGTAAATAATCATCTGTAAACCAGCCGTAGGTTTGGCCATCCGATACAACTGCCACCTGTTTTTCGCCCTCAGCATCTTGATTGCCTGTAAACAAAACACGTTTGCCATCCCGATCTTCGGACCAGAAAGTCTGTTTAGCAGAAGGCGATAACAAGTATGTCTTGTAGTAACCAGTCGGGCCATAGTATTTTTCAAAATCATTCTTTATACCAGAGTCCTCCTTAAACTGACCATCCGATGTATATTCATAGTATTTTTCGGCACCGCTATAGCTAGCTTTGTAATAGATTTCACGAGGCTCATATAAAAATGATTGCAAGTAACTAACTTGACCACTTATGTTTTGGAAATCCTTTAATAGTTTTTTACCACCACCAGTATCCGATACTTGCAGAACTTCGTCTTTTTTATCGTTTATAACATCTGAATAAAAACTGTCAGGCGACCAGTCTTTTTCATAAATAAGCTTTGAGTCGATGATATAAACACTCCCAAAAATCTGCCATGCATAACTTGAGCCAGATACAAAAGTTGTGTTTGTTTCGGGATCAGTATAGGTATAATCTTTTTTTATTGCCTGAGACTCATCAATCAAGTTTATTTTTTTAGCAGGTGCATCGTAGCTTTTAAGGGCATACTTTTTTGACTCCCACTGCTTTGGAGCATTTCGGGTAACCTTGTAGACAAATTTATCGTTGCTCCAACCAACTAAATCAAAGCTAGCATCGCCTTCGTCCATTGTGGTTAACTTATCGCCATTAGTCTCGATTAAGTATAGTTTGGCCGGTTTGTCGTCCCGTTTTGAATGCAAGGCTAAATATTTCCAGTCACGGCTAGCAAGTAATACTGTGCCATACTCCTCTTCCTTGCCCGTCCCGGCTAACACTACCTTTCTGTCAGTTCCGTCTAGGTTAGTTTTTACGACATCGATTTTGCCACTCGCCTTGGATAAAAAGTAGATCTTGCCTGCCGGAGTAACCGTTTCATCATTTTGTTTTATCTCAGTATCACTCGCTTCGATTTCAATTTTTTTAGCAACATATCCTTCACCAGAAAGTTCAGCATTCACTTTAGTTGTACCTACCGGCAAAACTAATACAGCCTCCCCCTTATCGTCGGTCTTAGCCTCAGCTTCACCCGCTTTTATACTAATCCCCTCAACACTTTTTTGGCTAATGCTATTGCTTACCTTTACACTAACCTGCCTACCTGTTGCCTCTAATTTTACTTTGAAAGCCTGATTCTCGGCTGTTGTTACAGTAATATTTTGTTGGCTATCATTATAATATTTTTTTGTAACTTTTAGTGTATATTGTCCAACAGGAACATTCTTTAGCTCAGCCAACCCTTTACCGTTGGTCTTGGAACTAACTGAGCCAATACTAACGTCAGCGTCACTAACAACCGAATCTGATTTACTGTCGGTTACAAAAACAGTTACGTCTTTTTGGATGAACAGTCCTAAGATTTTGTATCGAGTATACGGAACAAGCATTAATAATAAAAGTAACGCCACAACTGTAAGAGGAATCGCTATTTTTTTATGAGTTAAGTACCAGTTTTTAAAATTGTGGAGTTTTGCCTTAATGCCAGGTTTGCTTGCTTGTGCCTCACTCGATACACCCTCTAAAACCACTTCATTACTTTCGGTTGCTGGATTAATATCCTCGGACGCTTTATCCTCTTTTTTATTACCCATTGTCACCTACCCTATTTATTAGTTTGAATTATATGCTTTTGTTTTATTTTGCCAAGCTAAATTTTTGGCATAATAATGTCGGCTAATTTTTTAGTTTCTTCTAGTGTCCGTTTTTCAACTCTTAAATTACCGGCGCTCATTATAATCAAATTACCATCTTTATATACTTTTAGTTGGGCTTTTGATGGCACCCAATATGCTTGATTACCATAGCCTAAAATGTCTTGCGCATCAGCTGGCTTTTCATTATTAAAGTTATCCCTATTGGCAAGTGCCCCCTTGGCAGTTTTGGGGGTTCTTACTAAAAGACTTGATGTTTTTGCAGAGTTTAGCTCGGTCACGGTTTTAAATGGTGTAGAGTAAGAGCAAGCTGATACATCAATGTCGCCAGAACTTTCAGCACCGACGGTCGTATCCTCATATTTAACTTGGTCACCTAGAAGTTTTTGGGCATCAGCAAGTTGGTATATATCACAAGCATGAACAATAATCGTATTGTATTCTATGTTCGCATCTTTTTCTTGTTGTTCTCTAACTTTTTTATTTTGCTGGTCATTTAAATATATAAATGCTCCGACCGAGCAAAAAAGTAATAACAGCGCCATTATAACTAGAATTGGTTGTTTGAGTTTTTGCACCACCAGCACCTTTAAGCTAATTAGCTTAAGTTTATCATTTAAGTTATCATTTTGCTTTTAGAATTGGGTTTTTTTGTACTGAACTTTTCGTTCGATAAATTCTAATTTGCCAAGTGCAATATCTGCCTCAAACTTATAGCTTTCGAATATCTTTTTTTCTTTAGATATTTGTTCTAGATTCATCCATGCGTTGCGCCCACCCTCAAACTTTTCAATCAGTTTGCCTTGGGTATTGGTGCACAGAATTATATGGAAAATTTTGTCCTCAAGCTGTTCGCCATTTTCGGCCTGAAAAACCTGCTCATGATATATACCTTTATGGTTAAAGTCTTCGGCTGTTAGTCCGGTTTCTTCCATAAGTTCTCGCTCGGCGGTCTCTAGGATTCTTTCACCCCATCGAATTTTGCCTGAAGGGAATCCCCAAAATCCATAGTATGGATGCTTTAAGCGTTCCTGAAACAAAAACTCATCACCTCGCCTAATTGCTAAAATAACGGCACTTTTTGGTTGTGGCTCTATGATGTTTCTATCGGTATCAAGTTTGTTGGCATATTCTTTTCCGCGCGGAGTTAGCTTGTACTTTCCGCGTGATACCTTTTCAACGTAGCCAATTTCAACTAATCGGCTAATATGAAAGTTAAAGTGATCACTCGTTAGCTTGGTCGGTTTTTGGAGTTCGGCATACCCAGCAGATGGCCTAAATAATAGCTCCCGCAAAATGCTGGTCTGAGCGTTGTGAATTTTTGCCTCGTAAGCCATAAGCTTTAACTCCTTAGCTAAACAGAATATAAACCACCAATAAAATTAAATCTAGTAAAGTGGACTTTAGTTAGTAATATATTGACTTTTTATTATGGTTATGGTAAAATAGCGTGATTGCGGTGAGGTGGGACTCTCCGTGATGTATCACTTTCGAATGGGGGGGTTGGGTAAACTGACCCCTAATCGAAAGGAGCTTCAGTGATGAAGCTCAAGATTGTGACACTGTTCATTGGGCTAAGCCTGTCAGCGTTGGTGGCAACACCGGCGCTGGCTGGCGATAAGCCCAAACGGCAACCGCCCGACTACGTCTTTAAGTGGCACCGGGTGACAGGTGACGTTTACCTGTCCAAGCGTGGCACTGAAAAGTTCGGAATCGGAACGGGAGCTGGTTCGGCGTTGGCAGCTGCACTGCCTCCGCCTGCGAACGTGATTGTTTCGGCCGGCTTGTCGCTGGTCGCAGCAAGAGCAGCGTGGGCTCTGGCAGACGGCAAGTGCATCAGGATCAAGATAGTACCTGTGCCCTTTGCTCCGCAGATCGTGCCAATCGCCTACAGTCCATCCGATCCCAAAATCGGGAGGTACTGTCGATGAACGGTGTTATCACCATCATCCTGCTTCTCGCTGTCACGGGAGTTCTGCTCTCGGTCATCAGGTGGCGCAGGAGTAAGAGAAACAAGTAAACCCACAACCTGCCCCGCACTTGGTCTTCGGACTGGGTGCGGGGCATTCGCTTTTTATAGGTTAATGTCGATAAATTTCTTTAAACTGGCTAAATCTTTTTTTGTATGGTCATAAAAGTAGGAATTTATTCCAACCGACTTGGCACTTTTTACAGCATCTTCATTATGCTCAAAATATATAACTTCATTGGCTTTCAAATTGTAGTTTTTAAGAAGAATTTTGTAATATTGTGGGTCTGTTTTTTCAGGATTATGTTTAAGCGTAAAAACTGGATACGGGCACTTATCTAACTTAAATTGCTTAAACTGCTCATCGTTCGCACCGGTTAAAACAATTTTATTGTTAGGATATGTCTCGAGCAGTGAATGCATTTCCTCAAAAACCGTTCCGTCATCATTTATTAGGCCGTCAATCGCATCTACTAAAATAGTTATCATTATTACTCCTTTACTACCTATGGGGTTAGGCGGTTGATGTCGCGGGGGAATAAGATTGCCTCTTTGACGTTGTTTAGCCCAATTGTTTTTTCGACTAGTCGATCGATTCCGTAACCACAGCCACCGTGTGGTGGTAAGCCATATTTAAAGGCCTGTAAAAAGTACTTAAAGCCTGGGTGCTCAGGGTCGACACCAGCCGACTTCATTTGCTCAATAAGTTTTTTGTGGTCGTTTTCACGCATTGGGCAAGTTGCAATCTCTAAGCCCCTAAACAATAAGTCGGCCCACAAAACTTTTTTGGGATTTTCTGGGCTAATTTTGTGATAAAACTTCATAGCCTCAACTGGAAATTCGCTAACAAAAACTGCCTCGCATCCAAGTTCTTTACGCGCGTGTTCGCATATCCATTTTTCTTCGTCTGGGCGTAGATCCTTTTCGCCTACAGTTTTTGTGCCGGTTGCTTTGGTGTACATCTCGTGAACCTCATCAACCGTAAAGCGTGGAAACTCGGGCTTTAAAACTAGCTCCGGTGCATTTAGGCTTTTTAGGTCGTCTGCATGGTCTTTGTATGCTCTTGTTAAAACACTATATGTAAGGTTTTGGACCATATCCAAAACATCTGAATGGCCTTTTATAAAACCCATCTCGATATCGAGCATGGTTACCTCTGACACGTGGCGGGTTGTTGCACTGGGCTCAGCTCTAAAGGTTGGGCCAATTTCAAACACGCGCTCAAAAACACCTACCATCATTTGCTTATAAAATTGTGGGCTTTGGGCTAGTGTAGCCTCTTTGCCAAAATAATCGGTTTTAAAAACCTCGGCACCACCCTCAGTAGCACCAGCAAGTAATTTAGGAGTTTGGATTTCGGTAAAATCTTGCTCATATAAAAATTCGCGGATATAACGGACTAAAGAACTACGAATTTTAAAAATCTTAGTTTCTTGTAGATTACGTAGCCCAATGACGCGGTTATCCAATAGCGTATCTAGATGATCTGGTTTATGACTTAACGGCTTATCAATCTCAATTGGTGGCTCGTCAGTAACCGGCATGATAACGTTTAGCTTTGGCTCATGGACTTCGGCCCCACCTGGCGCACGTGGCTCCTCATAAACTTTACCGGTAACTTCTAAAACCGTACCAATTTGAAGACCACGAAGTTTTTCAACCTCGTCTTTATCTTCAATTAAAATCTGAACAATCCCACGCCTGTCTCGCAAGTTAATAAAAGTTAGCCCACCTAAAAGTCGTTTTTTGTGTAGCCAACCCTGCAAAAAAACCTCTTTGCCAATGTGAGCAGACACATCACTGGTTAAAACTCTTTTCATATCGGTATTATTCTACCACTATTTCATCTGTTTGTTCAGGTTTTGCGGGCTCGACCGCATGATTGTTTGATTTTTTATCTTTTTTAGCTTCGAGCCCAGCAACTGCTCTTAAATCGTCAAAACTATCAAATTCATCTACGATTTTTACACCAATTACTTGTTCTAGAACGTCTTCGATACTTATCACGCCAACAACTTCCTCAAAATTATTAACAACTACATAAAGATGATGTTTTGTTTTTAAAAATGCGCTCAAAACGTGACCAAGATCAAGCTCTTCTTGAACATAGTAAACTTTTTTATCCATAACGCCACCAACAGAGCCGGCATGCACAGCATCAATTAAATCTTTTGTATATAAAATTCCGACAACTTTTTCCCGGCCTTCTTCGTCTTTTTCGTAGACGGGGATTCGACTAAAACCAGACGAATGAATCTCATCTAAAATATGTGGACTTATTTGATCGGAGGCCATTAAACTTTTCATTACTCGTTTTGGTGTCATGACATCACGAACTATTTTGTCAGAAAAACTAAGTGAATTAATCGCAATTGTTAGCTCTTGTTCGGTTAGTCGGTTGCCTGGTTGCGTTTTCTGTGATTCAAGCAGTTCAATAAGATCTTCTTTTTCGTATACACCATTATGAAAATTTATTGGGACAAATTTATCAAGCTTAAGTTCTAGCCACTTTAATATGGGCATTAAAATAGATAAAAGCTTTGCAAAAATCGGTGAGAATAATATTGCCATTTTTTGATTTATAACCGAAACCTGCCTTGAAGGTGCAAGCCAAAAAAATGTCACAACAAATATGAAGACAAGACCAAAAGCTAACCAAGTGTTCAAATCGCCCGAAAGCCGTATAACCAACCCGGCCGAGCCTAAGCTAATCAATACCCATAGTAATATATCAGCGCTTCTGCCATAATTCGCGACTTTATAATATGATGATTCAGCTTTGTTACCCTTACGCGCACGACGCCTTAGTTCTTTTAGCGGAACCGATTTATAGGCCTTTAGTGTGGAGATTGACGCAATAACAAGTACCAACAGTAAAATGTAGATAAATAGCACACCCATGACATAATCTTACAGCTTATAGCCCTGTTTATGCCAGAGCCTGTTATTATAAAATAGTAATATTGAATAAAAGTGAGGGACTGATGGAACGACGATTTATACTAATTTTAGTTTTACTTGCGGTGGTATTTGGTGGATTTTTGGCATTTAACAAAAAAGACTCCAGCGACAATGGTGGCAACAGCTCAGCTCAAGCTCAAACCTCTAACCATACGTATGGAGAGGGCAAAAAAAACGTCACTTTGGCAGAATATGCTGACTTTCAGTGCCCGGCATGTGCTGCCTACTTCCCAATCATCAAACAAGTTAAAGAAAAGTACAAAGAAGACATTACCTTTCAGTTTATTAATTTCCCACTTGATAGCATCCACCAAAATGCCCGAGCTGCCCACAGAGCCGCCGAAGCGGCAGCCAAACAAAACAAGTTCTGGGAAATGCACGACAAATTGTACGAAAACCAACAGGCTTGGGAGTCTGTGTCTGATCCAAAAGGAATTTTTGAAGACTATGCAACTCAACTTAGCTTAAATATGGACCAGTTCCGAGCAGATGTAGCCAGTTCTGAAACAAATGGCATTATTAATGCCGATATAAGCAAAGGTAAAGACAATGGGGTCTCGTCTACGCCAACCTTTTTCATAAATGGGGTTAAAGTAGAATCTACTCCACGCGACATCGAAAGCTTTTACAAGCTAATCGACGAAGCTATTGCTAAACAGTCAAACTCTGGCCAAAACCAGTAAAATACTAGTTACTCCACCTAGTACTTAATATGCAATAAATTGTTGCCATGGAGCGCGTAAAACACGCACCGATACCTTGCGTGGCCGTGAGGGCACAATGGTAATTTTAACTGGCATTCCCAGCCTCCGATTTTATTATTTTTGTTTGGGTAGTCGCTCTCACAACGATTTTTACCCTAAGTTTTTATCTTTGGTGTAACTTTTTGCTTGATAACTACAATTGCGAGAGTTTAGTTATTCTTAAAGTTACAGCAATGCAGATATTGTAGCATAAGCTTAAACGTAATGATAGTTGTATAAATTGGATTGTCGGTTTAACATAAGCAATAACCATGGCTAAAGATATTATTGAAAAAATTGCAGAAGCACCCGCTGAAGCTCTTGATAAAACCGTTACCCAAACCGGAAAAGTAGCCAAAACCCTGCATGGCAAAGAGACCCTTGAGATGGGCAAAGAAACTATCCAAAAAAGCAAAGACGGAATAAAGAAATCAACCCAAAAAACTAAAGAATTCTGGCACACACTAGGACCTGGCTTAACTACGGGTGCTAGTGATGATGATCCTTCGGGTATTGCAACTTATTCTCAAGCCGGTGCTAAATATGGGTTCCAGTTACTTTGGTTATCCTTTGTGACGTTCCCAATGATGGCGGCTGTTCAAGAAATGTGCGCCCGTATTGGCTTAGTGACAGGGCGTGGTCTGGCTGGAAACATTCGTCTACATTTTTCAAAGAAAATTCTATATATGTGCACTTTGCTACTTTTTGTAGCCAATGCCGTAAACATTGGTGCTGATCTGGGAGCAATGGCCGAAGCCACACGCCTTTTAAACCCTGGGCTTAGTTTTAACATGTTGGTTATTTTATTTGCACTTTTTAGTATTGCCATGCAAATATTTACACCTTATGCGCAGTATGCGAAATACTTAAAATGGCTTGCCCTAGTTTTGTTTACCTATATCTTTGCTGCGATGCTTGCGGATATCAACTGGGGCGAAGTATGGAAGGCAGTTTTTTCACCACAACTTGAGTGGAACAAAGATTTACTACTACTGGTTTGTGCTATCCTTGGTACCACCATTTCGCCATATTTGTTCTTTTGGCAAACTTCGCAAGAGGTGGAAGAGCAAATAGTAGAAGGCAAAACCAATATAGCTTCACGCAGTGGTGCAACTGGCGAAGAAGTAAAGAAAATGCGGGCTGATGTTTGGACCGGAATGTTTTTATCTAACCTTGTGATGTTTTTTATAATTGCAGCTTGTGGAGCAGTTTTGTTTAGCCAAGGTATTACTGATATTAAAACCGCAGGCGAAGCCGCAGCAGCACTCGAACCTTTTGCCGGTGAATCAAGCAAGCTATTATTTTCGATCGGCATAATTGGCACCGGGCTACTGGCTATCCCAGTTTTAGCTGGCAGTAGTAGTTACGCTGTTAGCGAGAGTATGCGATGGCGCAAATCAGGCTTAAATAAAACTCTAAAACAAGCCCATGCCTTTTATGGGGTAATTATCATATCAATTTTAATTGGTCTGGGCATTAACTTTCTTGGGATTGACCCAATTAAGGCCCTAATATATTCGGCTGTATTTAACGGCTTGGTAGCCCCAGTTATCTTAGCGTTAATAGTACTGCTTAGTTCGAACAAAAAGATTATGGGCGATTGGGTTAACAAACCATTCACCACTGCCTTTGGCTGGGGGGTCACCGCGATTATGGCAATCGCGGGCCTTGGCGCCATTTACTCATTATTTTAGATAAGCTTTAGCTGTTACAATACTAGTTATAGATTTACCATGCATGCCAGTGTATTTACAGAATTAAGTTTAGTTCTTGCCGTTGCTGCGATAGTCTCTTTTATCATGCGTCTGGTAAAACAGCCATTGGTAATTGGCTATATCATTACCGGTGTTATTGTCGGACCATTGGTATTTGGATTTACTAAATCCCCTGAAACCTTTGAAACTTTTGCCAGTATCGGTATTGCACTTTTATTGTTTATCATTGGTCTTGGTCTTAACCCTAAAGTCGTTAAGGAGGTCGGCAGTGTGTCGATCTTTGCTGGACTTGGACAAGTGGTTATTACCACTATTGGTGGTTTTTTTGTTGGTCGGTTGATTGGGTTAAACGACACCGAGGCAGTCTTTTTTGGATTTGGTTTAGCTATATCTAGTACTATTATTATTCTTAAACTCTTAAGCGATAAACGGGACCAATCCAGGCTATACGGCAAGATAGCAATCGGTATGTCTTTGGTCGAAGACGTAACAGTAACAGTTGCCTTGTTGATTATCGCTAGTCGTGGCAGTCAAGGCGATTGGGAAATTGGACCACTGCTTTTACTCGCTCTAAAAGGCGCCCTGGTTGGCGTGCCAATGTATTACATAAGCACCAGGTTACTGCCTAAACTCCAAAATATGGTTGCTGGTAGTCAAGAGTTTTTGTTCTTGTTTGCGATGGCTTGGGGTTTTGGAAGCGCCACATTATTTGAAGCCGTTGGGTTCTCGCTAGAGGTTGGAGCATTGTTTGCCGGTATTTGTTGGTCAACTCTCCCTTATGCCCAAGAGGTTGCAGCCAGACTGCGGCCACTTAGAGATTTTTTCATTATCGTCTTCTTTATATCATTAGGTAGTGGATTAATATTTGACGTTGTAATTGATGCAATCCCAATTATCCTTGCTGGTACAGCATTAGTACTGTTACTAAAGCCATTTGCAATATTAGGCGCAATTGGGCTGTTAGGCTATACCAAACAAACAAGCTTTAAAACAGCTACGGCCATGACCCAAATAAGCGAATTCTCGCTAATTATGGTTGTTTTAGGCCAACAAAAGGGCTTAGTAGGCGATAAAATGGTAGGTGCCTTAACTGTGATAGCAATTATTACTATCGCAATTTCAACGTACTTAATAATTTACAGTGACAAAGTTTTTGCTAAGTTTGAACCATATCTTGGATTATTCGAGCGAAAAAATACTAAAAACAATCACGAAAAGAAAGCTACTTATGATTTTGTTTTAATTGGTTACCAAAGAGGCGGTCATGAATTTATTAAAGTGTTTAAGCAGTTAAAGAAAAGCTATATTGTAGTTGACTATGATCCGGATGTAGTCGACATGCTTGATCGTAAAGATATAAATTACCAATATGGCGATGTAACTGACATTGAGATGCTGGACGAAATTGGAATAAAAAATGCCAAACTTGTTGTTGCTACAATTACAGACCACGATGCGACTCAGTTTTTGCTAACATTTATGAATCAGCACAATCCAAAAGCAGTAGTAATTTGCCATGCCGATAGCGCCGAACAAGCCCATGCCTTATATGACTTAGGTGCCAGCTACGTTATGATTCCACATTATATCGGTAGCGAAAAAATTAGCGCATTTATAAAACGCAATGGCTTAAGCAAGGCTGAATTTAAAAAATTCCGCGAAAAACACCTAGTATACCTACAGGAACATCGACGTCAAACAGAAGAAGAGAAGTCTCACCACAAACATATCGGCCATACAATATTAGAAAACATTGGAGTTACAACCCGAGATTCACCCACCAAGAGCTAGTCTTGTGGTGCGCCCTCGCAACATTTGGTTTTGTATTTACACTGCGGGCATTCGTAGTGGCCGTGTACGGGAATGAGTGGATAATAATCACACATCTCACAAAAGTACTCTAAGCTGCATGCGCTAGCTTCTCTTTTTCGATTTGCTGCCGAGATTTTTCTTGCATCATTTTTTGCTGACGCTTCATTTTGTCTTGTTGTTTTACTAGTGTCCACCATTCATATAATCCTTCTTGGTTAAGATTATCCTTTTTTTGTTTTTGATTCAAAACTTTTTGGCCATTTTTATTAAATGCCTTTTTTACCCCACAGCCCCTACAATGCCAAAATCCTTGTCTAAATGATCCTTTATCCATACCAAGGTGTGAGCATTTTGGACATTTTACGCAGTCTACATCGACTTCGCCCTGCCTAATGCCAAGACCAGTTTTTTCGTGCATGCTCGTTACTACCATATCGCACCCAAAAAACTCCTTGCCTTCTTGACGTGCCCGCTCACCTGCACCAGCAATAGACTCAGCTGTAGCTAAAATTGCCTTTCCCTCAAACGCTTCACTAAAACTGGCCATAATATCGTTTCGTAGTTCATTTGCATGCAAAACAATTGTTTCAAAATCATAATCAGAGCGCGCTAGATCTTCTAATGATTTTAAATATACTTTTAATAAGTCTGGGCGATTTATAACAAATTTATAAGTATCTATCCCCGTTTGTGAAGGTGTTAAGTTATCGGCTAGCTCATGATGAGCGCCATCTAAAGTTGGTCGTGCCTTTAGAACGTCTACTGAATCAGCCCTATCAGGTAGCTCGATGCCAAAATTTTCTTTTAAAAATTTTTTTCCAGATTCTAAGCTCATTCCATCAATTGATCGAGTATACAGCCTTAAGTTTTGGCCATCAAAAACACTAACTCTTAGCATAGCTCTTTGTTTTTCAGGCAATCTTCCAATTTTTTTAAGTGCATTGGACGAAAAGATGTCATCGCCACAAAGCGATAGTCTTACAGTAGTTTTTGGTTCGCCGGCTTTAACTATCTCGAGCTGTTCTAATGCTTCTTCCACCTCAACCTCGGCAATCCTTAAATACGGTTTTAGTGATGAGTCGCTTTTAGCTAACAAATCAGCATACAAAAAGTTGTTTTTGCTAAATTCTTGCCAGTCAACTGGCCCATCTTCGCAAATCGCCGTAAGTCGGCCTTTACGAACCTCAAATGGAATCTCTGTTTCGACTTTGCCATTTAAAATCTCACAAATATGAGTGGTTTCTTGATCATAAACGTGTTCATATATAGCTTTACGAATATATGGATCAGGTTCTTGCTCGGCACGTCTAAATGCCATAACCGAACTAGCAACTCTTTTTGCCCTTAAAGACTCAAGATTTGGCTCTATACTAGATTTTACGACAGGTTCGAATTCTAGAACTGACACAAAAATACCCCTACTCCACTAAAGCAAGGGTTAAATATATACTTAACACGTTAAGTATTACTCTTGCTCGAGAGAATTTAAGCTGTATCGGACTTTCTATGAGAAAAACCCAGGTTTTTCTCATCGGAGCTTTCGAAATAAATTCGAATCCGCAAATTATTGCGGACCGCTCCTGCTCTTTTCCTATTCTGGCAAGAGCAGCCGGAGCGATGGATTCATTCCATGGCCCCGCGCGATGAGAAACCCTTTTAAGGGTGTCTCATAGTAACCGTTGCGGCACAGTGCCGGATTTACACCGGCTTCCAGCAAATTATTTGTTAAGTAAATTAATGCTAACATGAATAATATAGTATGTCTGTAGTAATTTATTAGTTATTGATTAATGTTTTGTTTTATTCTATAATATAAAATAATGAATCCTGAAAGTTTACACGTTGCTGAGTTTGATATTCCTAAACTCAGTACTACTGAAAAATTTAAAGCATGGGGCGAAAATCTTGTTAGCCGTTCAAACGGCGATTTTGTGTTAAGTAAAAATGACGAGTATACAAGAGTTGATGCCCAGCCTTATCTAGCCTCTGAAATAGGCGATACTGTAGAAGGACACGAATTTGTAAAATTTACTGCTGATAAAATTGGTGAGCGTGTTATAAGTGGAGATGGATTTAAGAAATTTGTTGAAGCAATAAGACAAAAACAAGATTTACTTGCGCAAATTGAAGATTTACAGAGCCAAGGTAAAAATATTGCCATATTAACAAATCACCCGTGGTTAATGAATATTGCTGTATTACAAGCTGGGCTATATAACGCTGTGGATAGGCAAGGTTTTGCTAAAGAATCTGGAATCATAATTAGCAACACGCTAGGTTGGTTAGATATTGTTACTAAAAAAAATACTGATGGCAAACCCGAGCAAACTATGGGCGCAATAGAGCTGTTAAGACAATTTTGCAATATATACACAACTGTACCTCAAACAGCCAGCGCTGAAAAATTCCATCTAAACGGTTTTGCCCAAGAATTCAACAAACAAAGTGGATTCAAGATTATACGAACCTACCACCCAAAAGCAATAGGCGATGGTCGAGGAAAGGTACTTGTTGTGGCTGCTTCAGGGAGTCTTGATATTGTTGATCCAGATACTGGTGATGTAACAATGCAGCCAGTTAATCAAGCCTTAGCCGAAAAAATTCTTTACGGAAAATTTGATTCTGCTTTACCAATTACAATGTTCCAAGGTAAGGATAAGCAGATGAGTTTTGCAGTTGGCAACCTAACAAAAATTCAAACTCCTGATACCATCCATAATTTGATGATTAGTATGAGTTACAAGTACGAACAATTAGTGGGTAATGGTGCAAGAGTAAGGTACGACGACCCACGAAGCCTAACGAGCTGAACCAGCGATAACTAGGATATCTACACCTTCAGGTTTGGTCTCGTTTGCTGGTAGCGTAGTTACACTGCCGTTTTTAAACTTTGAGGCAATTTGGCTAGCCAAAGTTGGGTTTTTTCCTGTTAAATCTATTACGTAAGTGTTTTTGTAGGCGTCTTTGGCATCGCCCTTACCACTAACAATTGCTTCGGCCACAAACGCCTGCATCAACTTTTCGGCAGAATCTCGGTCAGCCTGAGCGCCAGTTATTCTGATACTAGCTTTATCCGGTGATTGAGTGATTGCTATTGGCCCGACATTAATTATCTTATTTGTGCTTGGTCTAAAAATTATTGCCTGTTTGGCCGCTGAATATATTAATAGTTTATCGCCATTTTGAGCGTTAGAAAAAAATGGCTGATCTTTTAGTTTATTTATGTCTTGGACTGTTGCTAAGCTGGGTTTCTCTTCATTGGGTAAAGCATATAATGCACCAACTTTAGCTACCACTTCATTAAGTTCGGCTTCTTGCTGTTCTTTTAGGGCTTGTTCGGGGTTTTGTTTTTGATCTTGGTACTGCATGTAATAGTACCCCCCAAAACCAGCTAGTAATACAATTACGGCTATTAAAGCTATCGTAATTTTATTACGTTTTAGTGAATCTTTGTTTACAGAAACACCTGGAACACGCTTTTTTGGTTTGCCCTCTTCCATATACTCCTTATGATTTTACAGACCCTATGGCTACTGAGTCAAATCTATTGACGCCCAACAACAATCCAGTTAAACCTAGTTTGAGTATTCTGACTAGTCGAAATAGTAATCGTAAAGCCTGTTTCGTCTACGTTTGTGAGCCTAAAACCGGCATCATAATCAAGTGGTGTTACAGTAACAACAGGAGGCTTTTGATAAGGTTTTGCAAATGCAAATCTAGTTGATGTTTGACCCGCTTCAAGCTCGAGCGTACCAGCACCATCGGTTCCAAAAATTACGTGCCCATCAAATTCAGCCTGACCAATAAATTTAACATCCCCTCCAAAATCTACTGTAGAGTCAAACGTGACCCCGCTATTAAATGTCACAAAATCAGCAAAAGTTGTATTGCCGGATACCAAACCCCCATTCAGAGCTGCATCGGCTACACCCTGACCTTTTAGCCAATTAACATCATCTCTTAGGCCATCGATTAAGTTAGCTAGCTCTTCTTGGTTACCAACTAAATCAAATGTCGTTAGCTCAATCTGATCAACTTGCTCTTGGTTAGAATTATCAATAATTGTAGTACTTAATGCCTGGCCCAACACATCAGTTGGAGGGTCGTCACTCCAAACTCTAACGTAATCTATATCAACTACCCGACCAGTGTAGGTTGTTGTGGTTGGTGTTGTGCCAATCTTCCAGCCAAGTCTTGTAGTGTTAGCCGGCACAGCTGCGGTAGTATGAGTCGCTACCAATGTACCATCAATATAAAACCTAGCGGTTCCGTTTGCGCCAACGTTTTCTAGCTCGATCCTCATTGTCCGCATTGCAGCAGTTGTACACGCTGTACCTCCAGCACAAGCGGTTCCTAATCCCGTGACATTTTCTGCTCCGCTTGCGTTTCGGGTGACTGCCTCCCAGTTTGTGCCAGCAGCTGTTTTTCTAAAGAATACCTCGTTAGCTGAATTGTTTGTATCGGCTGCAATGGCCGTGTTAAGTGCAATATCTGTAAAGCCAGCGATTGCCCTTTGGTCTGTGTTTGAGCTTGCCTGTATGCGAGCCTCAAAGACCGGGTTGAGCGAGCGTTCTGTAACGTTAACGTTCGTGCCATACAAGCTAGCCCAAGGTCCTGTACCAAGGGTACCACTAAATGTTAACCGACCAGCACCAGAGCCAGATGCAAGACTTTGTTGGTTCATAACTCCAGATGGTGCAGTACCACCAGAACCTGCCACTTCGTCATAGTATGCGTTAAATGCCGTGCCATCCGCTGTTAGATTCGTAGCTCCACCCAAAAAATCTTGGCTAAACATGTTCCAGCTATAGTTAATTCGACCAAACACATAGAGCTGATCCCGAGCAAGCTCATCCGGTTTAGAGCTTGCCAAACCACCCTGACCAATTATTACCCGTTGATCATCCAGTGGGTCAGCCGATTCATTTTTGACTCTTAAAATACTCCTGCTAGAAGGCCCAAGAATCTCGAATACCTCGCCCGATGTCACGCTAGTTGCGCTTAAGACCAGTCCGTTGCCGCTAGTTAATGAATTTAGGTTAAATGACATTGCAGTAGTAGTAGAAACTCCAGAGTTGAATGTTAGGGTAGTAGCTACCCCCGTATTACCAAAGGTTATTGCATCGGCAGAGGTTGCACCGGTACCAATATTGATAGTATCGATACCAGTACCGGTACCAATATTGATTGTCTTTGCATCACTACTATTACCTAGGCTAAGCGCACCTGTCCCATTATCAATTGTTATAGCCTGATCAATCGTTGTTGCTCCAATAGTAATTGCACCATTGTTAGCAATTGTCATTGCAGTAGTGTTGTTTGTTTCAAAAGTCAGGCCAAAGTTATCGTTAGATCCTAAGACGATTCCTGCGCCCCTAGTGTTGCCGCCGTCACATAAAACATTAGTAGAAGTATTCGTACAAGTTGCGATTAATGCATCACTAAATGTTTTATTGCCTGCAAAACTTTGTGCACCAGTACTCACTAAGCCAGGGTTAGTGCCGTCGGCAGTTTGCATATACAATACGCCTGATGATATTACAGCTCCGTCAGCGCTTTTTGTTTGTGAATTGATCGTGCCAATTGTCATTGAGCCACCGCTTGCATCCGCCGCACATCCCCATAGATCACCAGCTTCATTCCATTTAAGGATTTGGTTATCTGAACAGCCTTGTAATAGACCAATACCAGAAGCTAGGACTTCTAAGCCAGAACCATTTGATGTGGTTGAAGATAAAGCATCGGCTGAGTCTAGAGTATCTACGGTTATGTCGTTAGCGTTTACTGTAATACCATTACCAGCTCCAACATTAATGGTGATTGCTCCGGGGCCACCACCGTTAGTTAGTCCACTGCCGGCTGTTACGCTAGTTACAGCATTACCGGCAAAGTCTATAGCTACTGAGCTGGCTCCAGTGATTCGACCTTGTTGGTCGACTGTGAACTGAGCAACACTAGAACTAGTTCCATATGTGCCAGTTGTTACAGCTGTATCGTTTAGGCTATAGGTAACTGCTGAACCTGAGCGAGTGGCGGTAGTGCCTGTGCCGTTACTGAATGAGACTGTTCCACCATCAGCTATGTTTTGTGAGCCAACTGTACCTTGAGCTGAAACATTAAAGTCAGTGGTGTCAGTATCGGTATCTACATCAGCTGAACATACAAAAGCTGATCCATTCCATTGGAGTTTGTCGGTGCCAGCACAAGTTGGTGAGTTAACTGAAAAAGTAGTGGTAGATAAACTTAGACCATTACCAGCTGAGTAGGTTGTGTCGGTGTCGACGTCGGAGGAGCAGGCCCAAACATCACTTGTCTCATTCCATTTAAGGATTTGGTTATTAGAACAGCCTTGGATTAATGAAAGTCCTGATGATGTGAGTTCTAAACCAGAGCCTGTTGAAGTTGTTGAAGATAAGGCATCAGTAGCAGATGGTAGTAATACGCCTAGAGTGTATGGGTCACCACCTGTGCCAGTACCAGAACGAGTTAAGCCAGCATTTGATGTGGCATTGGTAACTTCATTGCCTACTACACCATCTACCTCTGCCGGGAAGTTAATACTGGTATTAGTAACACTAGATATACGTCCGTAGGCATCTACTGTAAAGACTGGTACTTGAGTAGATGAACCGTAGCTATTAGCACTAACCCCAGTTGTAGTTAGATTAAAGGCTATGTCATTACCAGAGCGTGAAGCCGTGGTACCAGTACCATCTACAAAGCTAACTGTACCGCCGGATGAGATATTGGCGCTAGCTCCGGCATTGGCTCGAATGTTGAAGTTTGTAGTGTCGGTATCGGTATCTGTGTCATTAGCACATCCCCATAGATCACCAGCTTCATTCCATTTAAGGATTTGGTTATCTGAACAGCCTTGTAATAGACCAATACCAGAAGCTAGGACTTCTAAGCCAGAACCATTTGATGTGGTTGAAGATAAAGCATCGGCTGAGTCTAGAGTATCTACGGTTATGTCGTTAGCGTTTACTGTAATACCATTACCAGCTCCAACATTAATGGTGATTGCTCCGGGGCCACCACCGTTAGTTAGTCCACTGCCGGCTGTTACGCTAGTTACAGCATTACCGGCAAAGTCTATAGCTACTGAGCTGGCTCCAGTGATTCGACCTTGTTGGTCGACTGTGAACTGAGCAACACTAGAACTAGTTCCATATGTGCCAGTTGTTACAGCTGTATCGTTTAGGCTATAGGTAACTGCTGAACCTGAGCGAGTGGCGGTAGTGCCTGTGCCGTTACTGAATGAGACTGTTCCACCATCAGCTATGTTTTGTGAGCCAACTGTACCTTGAGCTGAAACATTAAAGTCAGTGGTGTCAGTATCGGTATCTACATCAGCTGAACATACAAAAGCTGATCCATTCCATTGGAGTTTGTCGGTGCCAGCACAAGTTGGTGAGTTAACTGAAAAAGTAGTGGTAGATAAACTTAGACCATTACCAGCTGAGTAGGTTGTGTCGGTGTCGACGTCGGAGGAGCAGGCCCAGCTACTGCCATTAGATTTAAAAATTTGGTTTAAGCCACAAGTAGCTACGCTCAAGGTATATGGGTCTCCACCGGTACCTGTACCGCTACGGGTAAGTATGCCTTTACCATCACCCGCCGTAAGATTAGTTAGCTCATTACCAACTATCCCATCGGTTTCAGATGTCAGATAAGCAATATTGCTTGCAGACGTAACACGCCCGTAGGCGTTAACTGTGACATTGTTGTAAGTTCCAGCGCTAACGCCGGTTGTGGTAAGCGCCACGATAAATGGGTCACCAGTAGTACCGGTACCAGTTCGAGCCAAGCCAGTTGTTCCATCAACATTTGTTATCTCGTTACCAATTACACCATCAGTTTCTGCTCCGCCTGATTGCCAGACAGGCGTACCGCCCACGATAGTTAGGACTTGCCCATTAGTCCCGGCAGATAAATCAGTCCAGTTTGAGCCATCCCAGACCTCAATCTGACCATTGGTCGAACCCGACTCACGGCTAAAGGTCGTAGAGTTTAAAACCAAACCACTACCAGCACTATAAGTCGTATCATTATCAACTGTATCCCCATAGCCAGAGCTTGGTAAAACTACACTATTGCCACCACTTATATAAAGCACGTTACCCTCAATAACTAGAGTTTGCGGATCATCAACTTGGTTGATATTCGTGATGTTGTTAACCACCTGATTTTTATTGCCAGCGCTTATTAGCGATACGTTAAGCCCAGCCTCGTTTGCCTTTTCGATTATGCTTTCACTACTAGCTGTTGTGCCTTTTTCAAGATTCGGACATTTAATCATATTGCGCTCGGTGTAAACCTTTCGGTTAATCAACCAAGCGAATGATCCATCAGCCCTAGACCGCATATAGTAGGGGCAAAGTGCATAGTCATAAATACTGTCCGAGCTACCATCGGCACATACATTACCATCCTTATCCTTAAACCCATCACCGGAGTCTATACAAATCTCCACTACTGCAGGCACAGAAGCAAACTCTTTGTTTAGATTGTAGCCAAGCTCATATTGACCGTCTTTAACCTGGATGGATTTAAAATCCATTTGGTATAACAAGTCTGATGAGTTTAGCGCATTAAAAGACCTTACCCTTACGTCATATGAACCATCGGGCAATGAGCCTTTTTCGGTTTTAATGCTACCCCTAAAAGTAACTTTGTCCGGTACTAATTTGGAAACACCCCAACTCACCACGAAAAACAAGGCCACAATAACAGCAGTGACCATGAATATTCTCATCCAGGTTATTTTTATCTTATTCACAGTAGTAGGGTGCGAGTCCCACTGCACAATTTTTGTTAAATTATTTGTGTGTCAGTGATACTAATAATTAAGTATAAGCAATTTAATCTGTTTGACAAGTGTTTTTACACAAGCAATATAATTATCAAAATCCCGAGGATTAGTCTGTACCAAACAAAAATTGCAAAACTATGAGTCGAGACGTATTTTAACAGCCACCTTATAGCAATTAACGCCGTAATAAATGCCACAATTGTACCAACAATTATACTAAGCCAGCCACCGCTAACATTCGCTATTTCATCTCCTTGAAAAATCAGTTTATAAGCACCAGCAAGCGCTAAAACTGGCACGCCTAAATAAAACGAAAAGGCAGTCGCTGTTACTCGGTCGAGACCGCCAATTAAGCCACCAACAATAGTTGATCCTGAGCGCGAAGTTCCAGGAATTAACGATAGACATTGGGCTATCCCAATTATTAGTGCTTGTTTCGAAGTAATTTTAGCGATTGACCTGGTGGGTGTTTGACCAGCTTTAGGTTTAATAGAATCCGCCCACCATAGCACAAATGCGCCAAGAATTAGAGCAACCGCGACTACGCCAGCCGTGGCTATTTCATCAAGATAACTAGATAAGGCCAATGCTAAAGCTACCGCAGGGGTAGTAGCAATCAGTAAGTTTAGCCAGAATTTTTTTGATGAGTCATTCCCCTTAAATAGTCCGACGGTTTTATTGGATAGATCTTCACGGTAGTTCCAGACAACCGCAGCCATAGCGCCTAACTGAATCACCACGGTAAACACCTCGGCAGTGTCTTTAAAGCTCATGTACTCGGCAGATACAATCAAATGTCCGGTACTGCTAATGGGCAAAAACTCGGTTAAACCTTCAATTATTCCTAGTAAAATTGCCTGAAATACTTCCATAACAACAGTATAAGTCTTATACCTAGATTTAAAAAACTTGTTGACAGCCTACTTGCTTGTAATATATATTAGAACGAGCGTTCGATTAATTAAATAATGATATGACTGAATAAGGACAAGTTAAAATGGCAAAAAAACAATTGGCCAAACCAAAATCTGCTCTTCCCCAGAAATTAGTAGTATCTCCAAAACAAAAAATTTTAGATTCGGCAAAATCAATTTTTGCTACTTCAGGCTATGAGGGTCTATCGATGCGTAATCTGGCCAAAGATTGCGGAGTCAATTTGTCCAATATTTATTACTACTTCAATGATAAAGATGAGCTGTTAGAGTACTTGTTTAATAGACTTAGTAAAGATTTGGGCATTAAGCGTGCTGTATTGCCCATCCAAAAAACCGCTAATCAGTCGCTTAAAGATAGAATTAACTTTCAGTTCGAAAATATTGAAGACGTAATTTTTATTCTTAAATTTTATCTTCATTTTAGGCCTGAGTTTATTCGCAATAAAGATGGCTATGTCCCAGCCACCGCCTACCTGCATATTCTTGAGGTTTTAGAGCTAGGCAATAAAACTGGTGAATTCAAAATTAAAAACTCAAACTTAGTTGCAGAGGCTAAGGTGGTCACGCATGCTATAAACGGGTTTTTGCTTGAATACTACCCTGACCCACCTTCGGGCAATGAACGCAAAAAAATTGTTAATTATATCCATCGATTTATTTATAGAAGCCTAAGTTCAACAGGAGGTAACCTATGAATTAATGAGGGTAACTAGATCGATTAACACTAAATCAAGGAGTTAAATAAATGCCAAACGAATCAAATACTGGAAAAATAATTGGGGTAGTTGTAGCACTAATCTTAGTAGCCGGCGGAATATTCTGGTTTGTAAATAAAGATAGCGACGATTCAAATAACAACGAATCCAATTCATCACAAAACGAATCAGCCAATCAGCAAGAAGAAAGTAAAAATATTGTTGTTCTTGCAACCGAAACTAGCAATCTTTCAACTTTAGTTGTCGCAGTTAAGGCAGCTCAACTTGTCGAAACATTGCAAGGCGAGGGACCATACACCGTCTTTGCGCCAACTGATGATGCCTTTAAAGCGTTGCCAGCAGGTACGCTAGATACACTACTAAAGCCTGAGAACATCGACCAGTTAAAGGCCATCCTGACTTACCATGTTGTATCAGGTCAAGTTCTTGCACAAGATCTTAAAGACGGGCAAGAGATTACGACTGTACAGGGCGGTAAATTAACTGTCGACATAGCCGACGGAAAAGTCTACTTGATAGATGCAAAAGGTAATAAAGTTACTGTTGAAAAAGCCGATGTTGATGCATCAAACGGTGTAGTTCATATCATAAACGGCGTATTGTTACCTAGTTAATTAAAATTAAACACAGCCATTATCGAGCCTGTTCGCGAGCAGGCTCGATTTGCTTTCGTAGTTGATTTTAAACCATAACGTACGTATAATCTCATCTGTTAATCAACTGTTCATTAAAAATATGGTTTATATTTCTCTGGCTTATTCCGGGGTAGCTCAGCGGTAGAGCGGGTGGCTGTAAAATTGCAGCTTGTTTGGGTAACCAAACTCGAAAATAGGGTGAATTGCGGGAAAGCTAAGTCGCAAGATATGCTAATCTGCAGCCAAGCCAAAATTAGGATAAAGGATCTTGGAAGGTTCAGAGACTAGAGAGTGAGCCTAACAATAAACTCTCATTAGCGCCCTGCTCCGAGTAATCGGATGATAAGATAGTCCACACATTATGAAAGTAGTGATTAAGGTGTAACCACTAGGTCGCTGGTTCGAATCCAGTCCCCGGAGCCAGAGAAATGTAAATCAAATGGTGATAAAACCGCCCTCAATCTCTCTATGACAATTCGCACAAACTAGAATACATTTATCTAGTTCAGTTTGAATTTTTACCCACGATCTTGAATAACCTTTATAGCTTATGCCAAATTCTTTTGTTTTTGGATCAATATGGTGTAAATCAAGAGCACCTTGGAATCTTTTATAGCCACAAATCTGGCATTTACCACCTTTATATTCAATAGATCTTTGCTTAAGTATCCTGCGTCGATTACTAACGGCTTTAATTAGATAATCTCTTCTATCGGCATAAGTTCGCTTGTCTTTTTTTGTGGTATACATAACTAAGCTATACCATGAAGATGTTTTAAAAATTCCGATTGTCGCAATAGACTTTTTTCAAAGGTTTTACAACTAACACGGATATTAAATGTTACGCCAAAAACCTTTAGTCCCCGATGCCAAGCCAATCTGTTGCAACTTGACAATTTTTATAAACATAATCATAATTAATTATCTATTAACAAAACAAAGGCAAAAATGTCATGAAAAAAATAAACAACAAAAACCAAGCTGGATTGGCGCACTTGGGTTTAATCGTTATGGCGGTAGCAGTCTTATCAGTTATAGGATTTAGTGCTTGGCGCGTAACATCATCAAATAAAACCCAAAATCATATAGATAATAATTCTCAATCTAACCAAGTCAAACCACTGCCAGAAAATCTTAACAGCCTAAAAACTATTGATGAGGTCGGTCAAATAGCAGGTGTAAACACTAACACTTCAATTGTAAAGTTTGTTCTTGAAAGCAAAGACGGCAAATACGTTTACATACTTGTTCTGAGTAACGGCAAAAAAATGGTCATAGATGCTAACAACGGCAGTATTATATCTAGCGAAACTACTGATATTAGCGATGACGATAAAATCCCTTCAGGAGTTGCAATTACCCTATCACTCGCAGATGCCTATAATCTTGCGTCATCAAAATCCTCAAGCCCAATTAAAACTATCGAAATGGAAGTCGAGGACAAAAAAGTCGTTTATAAAGTCGAATACCAAGACGGATCAAAAATTGAGATTAACGCGACAGGCGGATCAATACTAAAATCCGAGATAAAGGGTCAGCCAAAACAAGATTCGGATGACAGCTCAGACGATGAAGCTGAAGATTCAAGCGAAAATGAGGATGAAGACGAAGATGAAGACCACGAAAACGAAGATAGTGACGACTCACAAGACAGCGAAGACCACGAAGAAGAAGACCGCTAGTTAATTAGCTTGGCCTCTTTTATGGTCCCCTAAAATAGATAGGATGCTCGAATTTTATTTTAGCCTTTTGAGTTTACCTTTTCTTTTGACAATGTTCTTATAGTCCCACTGAATCTGCTCTGATAAATGTAGCCACCTCTTTAAATCCACAGAATTGATATCTTTTAAGTCAGTGTAAGTTATGCTGGCGTCTTTAAATTTACCCGTCCCTGGTTCCAGATTACTTTGCTCAAAAGAAGCTCCGCTCCAAAACATTAATTTAATACCTGCTTTTAGTGAACTATAGCCAACAATCGGGTTGCCAGCTATGAACCATACAGGATGACCATGCCAGATTTTGCTTTCGGTATACGATAAATTTTTGTTAATGATTTCAAACAGTTGGTCGCAAATTTTTCGCCGGCCATCAACTAAATTATCGTGATAGTTTTTTAAGTCTTCATTCATGCTGATTAGTATATCAGCGGTCTGCTATTTATAATTATTTGGATTTTGATTGCTTGTCGAGCGCCCATTGTACTGATGGGCTAATCTTCTTGTCTTTTCGGTGGATACAACCAATCCAGCAACAAGGTCGGCGTTTACCTTCTTTAAGCTCCTTGACTGCTCGTTTAACGTGCTCATCCCGAGTTTTTTGTTGCTTTACGGTTATAGTCCAGCAAATCCATTCATTGCGTGCAAGCGGGGTTAAATCCTCCCACCGCTCTAGCGCAGAATTATCTGCCTTTAAGGCTTTTTTTAGATCATCCGGAACTTCATGGACTACTCCGCCTGTAACTTTGCTATTGCTCATAAAACTATTATAAATGTTTGATCGTGATTATTGCCTAATTGAAGTTTGTGTTAACTTAGATACATATACAAATTAAATTAGGAGTTTTTATGCTTTGGGTTTTAGGAATATTTATTTGGGTGGTGTTAGCGTTTTGGCCAGCGATGCTTGCAAGACGAAAAGGCTACAGTTTTATCTTGTTTTTACTGTTGTCATGGGTTATATCATGGCTACTGGCTTTAATAGTCGTACTGTTCTTAAAAGATAAAAACGTTACAGCTGAAGATCGCGAAGCCGATAAAGCAGTCGAAAAAATCAAAGAGCAAGAGCTCGGCGAATAATTCTTTTTAGAATTTATTTATTTTTCCAGCGTGGGGCAAAACCAGCCATCCAGGCATATAGTTTGGCTTTAGTTTTGCTTTCTCCCCTGGCTGTAATGGCATCAACCATCGCTTTTTTGAACTCGTTTACATCATCGCCCTCATAAGCCAATTTGCCATCATAGTAGCAGTAGCTACAATAATTTTCATGCTCGCGGTCTGCACCTTTTGGGTCTTTTTTAAATGGCATTAAACAGCTGTCACATTTTCCTTCTAAATTTTTAGCGCTCATATTTTAATTATACTCGTCTATAATAAAAAATATAACCGAAAAGGAGCGATCATGGCAAAGCAAAAATCAGAAGACCCACAAATCGAAATAAAGGCCAGAGTAAAAGGCGCAAAAGAGTGGAAAGAGTGGAGCAAAAAACCTGGGAACAAATCTAACCATGGTACAAGCGGAGCACTTTATTTTGTTGGCTTTGTTGGGGCATTAGTTTATTGGATGCAAGCCGCTGTTGGTTTTGGCGCCGTTGTTACAGGCTTTTTAAAAGCTTTGGTGTGGCCAGCCTATGTAGTTTATAAATTGCTTGAAGGATTTTACGGCGTAGTTGTTTAATAATAACATTAGTTTATATATTGACATTTTATTAATTTTCTAGTAAAGTATTGGTTCTGAGACATCAAAAAGGGCTTTTACAGCTTTTTTGATGTACTCGCGCACCGAATACAACTCAACAACCGAAAGGAGGTGAGTCTCTTGAAGAGACTCATCGCACTCGTCGTCGGGCTCGTCCTGACGGCAAGCGTCCTCACCAGCACCGCGCTGGCGAACGGCGGCGACGACATCGTGATGCCTCCGGCCGACACGGTGTACTGCCTGAAGGGCGGAACGCCCGACCAGGCAACCACCGGGCTCGGCCAGCTCCTCGACCAGCAGGAAGGAGTCCTCCCGACCACCATCTACTACGAGGACGGGTCGAAGACCCTGACGCAGGGAATCGCCGAGCTCGCGATCCAGCTGCCCGGCAGCAGGAGCACCCTCTACCTGGGCTACTACCAGCCCCTGGACAAGGTGCTGTACTTCATCCCGGAGCCGGGATACGACAGCCCGGAAGGGCTGTTCGATCCAGGCTACTGGATCTACCTGGTCGCCCGCGGGCAGTGCGTGCAGATGAGCGATCGAAGCTTCTTCCTGTGCTACGGCGCGGGTCCGAACTCGATCGAGATCGTCTCTCGCGCAGTCGCCCAGAAGAAGCTCGACGCCGGCGCACGCGTGCCAGTGGCCAGCAAGAGCCAGAAGACGGACTTCAAGGTCGGGAATCATTTCCTGACCTGTGCCGGTGGCAAGCCCACCGGTAGGTTCGTCTCCACCGGCAACGGTGGAGAGGTGGTGAGCGTCGATTCGGTCGGTGCCGGCCTGGTCCGGTCGAACCCGCTCGACTACACCCTCGAGGTGGAGTAGTTCGGTGCGAGGGAGGGGTGGTCTCGAAAGAGACCACCCCTCCCGAGACAAACTTTTAATTTAAATTATTCGAAAAAGCGCCCCATAGGCGTTATTTTTATATCTAAAACCATCTACATTTTTTTAACATATGTACCAATTATGTAGTTAGATATTATTTAGGTTATACTTTTATTAGCTACTCATAAATTGGTTGGGTTGCTTTAATAAATTTTGCTTGCCATAAAAAGCATGCATCCATACAATCACATAGCTCCCCGCTTAAAAAGCCAACGTTTATAGGCATCGGTAACAACGGCGTTGCGGTTAGCTCCAACTTATAAATCCCTGCCTGGTCAAATTCAGTAAATCTGTTTAGTTGGAGGATTGTATGGAAAACCAACCAATAAAAATAAATAAACGTGTAAAAGTTTTGGCAATTTTTGAAGACAACGGAGCCGAAGCGCGCTACTGCTTGCCGTTAAAAATGCGCTATAAAAATCGTGATTATATTTTTGGTGAGCTGGGGCTTAGGCACCCGACTACCAAAGGTCAACGCAATGTTCATATTTTTGATGTGTCCGACGGCTCGGCTGATTTTAGGTTAGAGTTTGATTCGGCCAGACTAACCTGGACTCTGATTCATATTGCGGAGGCTAGCCTATGAACGACCTTAATTACAGCCTAAATAAAGCCGAGCCCAATATAATGCATATCGATTTGAATTCGTGCTTTGCGACCGTTGAACAACAGGCCCGCCCACACCTAAGGGGTAAACCAATTGCAGTCACAAATCGCTTGGTTAAAAGTTCAATTATTATTGCTGCGTCGTACGAGGCAAAAGCTTTAGGCATAAAAACCGGAATGGCCTGGCAAGACGCCAAGGAGTTAGCGCCTAATCTTATAATGCTAGAAACCGACCCGCCAAAATACCACTATGTTTACCAAAAACTTTTGGCTATTTTAAAAAGCTACTCACCCGAGATAACCATGAAAAGTATAGATGAAGGAGTGATTGATTTTAACGGCACACTAGGCTGGGTAAACCAAAAAACTTTAACAACTATTGGCTACGAAATAAAAGATCGACTTAAATACGAAGTTGGCTGTTGGGTGACTTGCAACGTAGGTATAGCCACTAACCGATTTTTAGCTAAAGTATCCGCCGGGCTGCACAAGCCCGACGGTTTAGATGTCACAACCCATAGCAATTTAAGAGACGTTTTAGGCAGTCTAAAATTAACCGATTTGCCCGGGATTGCCGACCACTACGAAGCAAGGCTAAAAGCTTACGGCATCCATACTCCTTTGATGTTTTTAGACGCCAACCCCAATCTTTTAAAGCATAGTGTTTTTAAAAGTGTTGTTGGGCTAGATTGGCACCAACGCCTTCGTGGATGGGAGGTAGACGGCAACCCAACTAAGCTTGGATCAATAGGCAGGCAGTTTGTGCTCGACATATATAACCCAAGCGACGAGCAAATCTACGAGCGACTCGCTCATTTAAGCTACTCAACAGCCATGAAACTTAGATACAAAAACGTATCGGCAAGGGGCATGTATGTTTACGCCCGGTTTAGTAGCGGTGATTTTTGGTACGCTCGTAAAAAGTTTAAAACCAGCGTATATACAGACAAAGATATATTTAGGCGCGCCCTTTTACTGTTTAAAAAGCGTCCTGGACTAGTCGTTAAAGAGATGGGCGTAACGTGCTATGGGCTCGAGCCATCTATAAGGGGTCAAGCCAGCCTCTTTGAGGAGTTGAATAAAGAGGAAGATTTAACCAAGATGATGGATGATGTAAACGGTCGTTATGGAAATTTTACAGTTACATTCGCAAATGCCCACGATACCAAATCTAAACTACCCCAAAAGATACCATTTGGCTCAACTGCTTATTTAGAGCTACTGTGCAGTTCTAATTAAGATTCTTTGGATGATTTACTCGAAGATGTCTTAGCGCCACCATCTTTTAAGGTGTACTTTGGATCAAGACTACCAAGCTTAACTGGATCTGGACCATGATATTTGTCTTTACCAAACCCAAGAATTAAAAGACCAACTAACGAAAATAGAATCAGACCAACAACCGAAAAGGTAGTCGTCTTTTTAAACGCTCGGCCAAGATCTAACATCACAACCACGCTAACTGCAACCAAGACCAGCCACGCCAAGAAATTAATCAAAGGTATAAAGAATAATAACATCGCTGGCAAGAACAGCAGTGACCACCAGCCCGGGCGCCCAACAATCTCGCACAAAGTCCAATAGTTATAAATCGGGATCAAAGCCTTCCAGCCAGGTTCGCCAGCTTTTACAAAAAGCTTCCACATAGCAACAATGGCAAGAACCAAAATTACTAAATAAACTACAAACAATGTGCCACCTACGGCTAGCAACCCGCCTGTGTCAGTAGTCTCTACGTTATACTCGTAAGTATATTGACCAAAAAATGATAACATTTTACCTCTCCCTTAAATCTAATGTTTATTAGTATAAGCTAAATTGATAAAAGAGATAAGTACTAATTTTAGGCTTTTGACATTATTGGCATGTTACCAACAAAAGAACCTTGTTCTAAAACTTCTAAGATCGCTCTGGCAACCTCTTGCCTAGATGTACTGTTTTTAGCCGGGCCGTTATTCGTTAATTTAAAAGGCTTTGCTTTTGAGTTTGATAATTTTAAAACCCTAATGATTGTCCAGTCAACCTGACTATTTTTTATAAGTTCTGCATGGTCTATGCCATCTTGTACCCGATTTTTATCCGCCAAGCTAACAGCAAAATTAAGAACTTTATCAATTAATGTAATTTTATCGCCTGGCTGTCTGACTCCTGTGCCAGTTAAACTAACCAACCGACTTACTTGCTCGGCCTCCATGGCCTCTAGAATAACCTTTGTCGATTTTGCTTGAACATCAGGATCTGAACCTTTAACATGACCAATTAGGCTTACGACCGCATCTTGATCGCGAATTAGTCGCTCTACGTCTTGTTGTACGGTTGAGTCACAGGTCATTACCGATAAATTAGGATGGTTGCCAAATGGGCTGTTAAATCTAATACCTGCTCTAACATTGTGTCCAGCATCCAAAGCAGTTTGTACAAAGATCTGACCACTCCGACCGTTGGCGCCAATGACTGCAATATTCATACCGTTACAAGTCCAATTCTCTGCCAAAGAATTGGCAGATTTTATATTTAAAATACTTACTTATAACGGGATTCATACTTCTATTTTACTAGTCTTTTAATGGCTAGTGTAAATGATGCCTCTTTTAGGCTTAAATTTTCTTTTTGAACAAGATCATAAGTCGACTTAACTGACTGATCAATATATTCTTTTAGCTTGTGATTAACTTTTGTCTCGTCCCACTTTTCGTCGTTTTTATTTTGGAGCCACTCTAGATAACTAACAATTACACCCCCGGAATTAGCAATTATGTCGGGTAAAATTATCACGTCATTTTTAGTTAGTTCGTCATGGGCTTTTTCGCTAACTGGGCCATTAGCAAGTTCGATAATATACTTTGCTTTAATGTTTTTATAATTAGATTCGTTTACTGCATCACCAAGCGCTGCCAGTATTAAAACGTCAACCTCCAATCCGATTAACTCGTCATTAGATATTGTTTGACCATTTTTATAATCCGCTAATCGACCACCCAGACGCTTATAATTATCAATCTCCGCAGGGTTTAACCCTGCAACATCGTAAATACCTCCACTAGAATCAGTAGCAGACAACATTTTCCAACTAGGATTCTGTTCGAACTCAATCAAACTAAAAAATGAACCGACGTTGCCAAAGCCTTGTACGGCATATGTTAGGTTTTTATTAGTATTACCCTCGAGCTGTAATAGTTTATCAAAGGCGTAGACTCCTCCTCTGCCAGTAGCTGATTCTCTGCCTAAGCTACCACCATTAGCTATCGATTTGCCAGTAAATGAAGCTTTTGATTTATCACCCGTCTCGTGCTCAAACTCGTCAACCATCCAGTCTATTATTTTAGAATCTGTGTTTACATCCGGTGCTGGAACGTCCTTGTCTGGACCGATGTGCTCTTTTAAGGCTTTTGAATACTTTCTGCTTAGCTCTTCGAGTTCATCTTCTGATAAATCTTTTGGGTTAACTGCCACTCCACCTTTGCCACCGCCAAGCGGTAAACCAACCGCCGAAGTTTTTAAGCTCATTAGTGTTGCAAGTGCTCGAGTCTCTTCAAGATTTACATCGTGGTGAAACCTGATACCACCTTTGTAGGGGCCAAGTTTATTGTTGTGCTGGACTCTGTAAGCTTTGTATTTTTTGCCGTTTTTAAGCTCGATGTCAAACTCGTGAATCTTGTCTACCTTTATAAGTTCGTCAATTTGCTTATCTGTAAGGCCAGACTTAATAGCTGTCCGCCTAATTAGTTCTTGCGCGGTTTGTAACATTAAACTACCTCTTAAGTTTTTTGCTCTAAATAATCATATCATTTTTGCATGCATAGCACTTAATTTGTTAGGATTAAGCTTAAGTAATGCCTATAAAAATCTATCGAATCATTGGCGTCTTGGGAACTTTTACTGGTCTTATTATCTTTATAAATTCGCCCAGCTTCCCCACGCCTGATAAACTGCTCATATTTTTATTTTTTATATTCTTAATTTTTGGCAAAGGTTTAGAGCTAATTAAAAGACTTGCTCCGTTTGTTGGTTTATTACTTGTATATGAAATGTTTAGAGGATTTGCCGATAAACTAAATACCCGAGTTGAGTTTATGTGGATGGTTGATGTTGATAGGTGGATGTTTGGCGGGACTTTACCTACAACTAATTTGCAAAAGGCTCTGTGGAACGGGCAGGTGCAGTGGTATGATTTTTTCTTATATAGTTTTTATGTGCTTCACTTTGTTCTGCCAGTGTCTTTGGCACTATTAATCTGGAAGTACCGTGAAAAATTATATTGGCGATATATTACTAGTTTTCTGATACTTTGCTTCGCAGGATTCTTAACTTACCTGGCTTTTCCGGCTGCGCCACCGTGGATGGCATCAGATCTAGGTAAAATCGAACCTATAACCCGCATATCCAGTGATGTATGGTTTGCGCTTGGAATCGAAGATTTTCCATCAGTTTATAGCAAAATATCACCTAACCCAGTAGCTGCGGTACCGAGTTTACATGCTGGTTTTGCTACTTTGTTCAGTATTTGGGTGTTTGTTTTGTTTAGATGGCGATGGGGATTGGTCTCATTGGTGTACCCATTTTCGATTTATTTTGGCACGGTATATCAAGGCGAACATTATGCCATCGACGAGATACTTGGTGCATTTTATGCAGTTTTTGCCTATGCACTAACAATTTATATATTTAAGCTGGTAAAAGATAGAAAAATTAATTTTGGTAAGATTCGCGCGGGATCCTGAAAGCTTCTGATTTTGAGGCATCGTTAGCTTCGCCAAATTTATGAATTGTTGTGTAGGGGTTAATATCACCATTTGCAGATACGCTAAATAATTTAATTGAAGCAAATTCAGCAATCTCTGGAATAATTAGAGCGTTACCAACTTTAGACACATAGTAAGGTCGACCCTTAAAGCCTAGGTTTTCGGCTTGGTTTTTGGCGTTTGGTATTTGCTCTAGACTATCAACTATTGTAATTGCATTGGGTAAAGTAGCGGTTAAAATATACTTTTTACCAGTGTAATAAATATCATTCATGCCATTAAAATCTTCTGGGACATTATAACTGGCTGTAACATTGTAGCTGTCCCCCAGGTACGTAGTTTTAATTACTTTTTTAGGGCCTGATACAAAGAGCATCTCGTTACCAACAATCGTAAAAGACCTTGTGTATTGGCCTTCTAAAAATCCAAGTTTTTGCACGTCAACAATGGTTGCTTGTCCGTTTTTCATTTGTATCCGATGCATATCTTGCGATTCGGATGATAAAACATAAAAGCTGTTGTTTGTGCCGACATAGTGGATCCGATGTGGTCTTGCACCTAACTCTAGGCTTTGGATTTTTGAAAAGTTGTTTGACTCTGAATTAAATGTATAAAAATTTACAGCGTGCCGATTTGTGTCTTCGACCACATAATAGCCTTCGGCGTATTCAATGCTGTGCGGTCCAGCCAGATCGCCATCTAAAGTGTTCCATTGTGCAATAGGCTTAAATAAATCGTCTGACCAAATTACTCGGTTGTGCCAACAGTCAACAATAAACCACTTATCGTTTAGTTTTTTGACGTAAGTTGGAGCATACAGCCTACCTCGCCAATCATCGCTGTATGATTCATCGGTGTTAACACTCAGACTTTTTGTTAATAAATCAGTCTCACTTGTTAAAATTACAGGCGATGAATTAGCATCTTGTTGTCTTATGTTAAAAGTAATAATCGAAGATATAACTAGCGCAGATATTACAAGCAACGCAAAAAATAAGTGCCTAAGCGTCAACATTCTAGAAAATAAATTGGTGATTTGTTCTTGCTTCATAGTTCCACCTAAGAATTAATATATATTTTATAATACTTGGTGATATATGTCAATATTATTTGCTTTTTTATTTTACCTATATTATTTAACCAAAAATTTAGATACTATTTAAAGTATACTTTACTGACAAATAAGTAATTATGAAAACCAAAACACATAAAAAAACTTTTAGCCTAAACCGTAAGCCGGTTCAGTTAGCTGTTGTTTTTATTTCGCTAATTATTCTAACGCCTCAGCTTATTAGACTTTTTACCGGTAATTACTCTTTTAAGAATGTTGATTGGCGATTATTTGGATTAGCGCTAGCAATTTTTATGCTTACCTATCTTTTTGCCAGTTGGGTCTACATATTTTTGGTTCCAGGCAGATTAAAAATAATTAGGACTATAGTGGTTCAGATTGCGAGTGGCTTTGCTAATAAAATTACCCCCGCTGGCCTTGGGAATTTAGGGATTAACACTCTATACCTTTGGCGAACGGCTAAATTAAGTAAAACTAACTCAGCAACAATAGCAACCGCTAATAATTTACTTGGATTTATTGGCTACAACGTTCTTTTTTGGTTGCTATTGTTGGTTGGTTGGTCGAACTCCGAATCGGCCCCGCCACTTTCTGGATTTGTGCTTTTTTCGTTAGCAATCGGTATGGGTGTAAGTATAACTTACTTAATAATTAGACTTTTGCCATCAAGGCATCACAAGCTAAAAAAAGCCTTAAAGGACGCCTGGAAATCCTTGGCCAAATTACTCAGTAAGCCTCATAGGTTATTTTTCGGAATGCTTGCAAGTATGGGAATAACAGTTTGCGGCATACTAGCCTTTGGGTTGTGCACCAAAGCCGTTGGTTTAGATTTAGAATTATCTATAATAATTGTAGCCTTTACGGCTGGTGTGGCCGCCATTGCCATTAGCCCCACACCTAATGGCTTAGGCGCAACAGAAGTTGCCATGACATTTGTTTTAACAAACTCAGGTGTAAATAACGAGCTAGCGCTTTCGGCGGTATTACTTTTTAGGATTATATCGTTCTGGATCCCGATTTTGCCAGGCTATTTAGCTTTTAGGCATATATCGAGCAAAGGCTACGTTTAGTAGCATTTATCAGAACCTGAGTCTAATGATTCACCCGACAAATTTACAAACTGCCAATTATAAGCCTGCTGAGTTAAATTGAGCTTTAAGAAACCGTGCTCAGAAAATCCCGCCTCATGTCCTTTAGCAAATGGTTGTGTAAGCTCACGTAATTTGGCTCCCCCTGTTCCAACCACAAACGAACGTGGCGATTGTTCAGAGGCGTTTGACCCCACATCTTGTTTAGCGAATCTTTCATAGTTGTGATCATGTCCAACTAACACAACGTCCACTCCGCCGGTATCTGCTAGTTCGTATAAATCAACTGGTAGCTTTGACTGATCATCGGCTCTGTGAAGACCAGATGTGAATATCGGATGATGCCACATGGCGATTGAACATTTTGCTTCATCTTTTGCGAGCTCGGCTTTAAACCACTCATATTGCTTTGAACCCACATTACAGCCACCCACCAACTCACAGTCGCTGTCTAAGACATAGATGTTCCAATCCCCAACACTAGTTGAGTAATAGGTTTTACCATCCACTACAGCCTTGGCATTAGGTATATATTTTTCAAAGGCATTTTTATAGCCTTCTATACTCCCCGTTTGCCAGTCATGGTTACCGGCTGCAACAATTAACTTAGGACCAAATTGTTTATACGTTGGTATAAAGCTTTGCTCAAAGGCTTCAAGCCTGCCGTCGTTATACTGAATATCGCCCGGTAGTAATATGTAGTCTGAATCTTGCTTAGCCATAAGTTCGGCAACTTCCTTATGTCGACATTCCCCATTTTTACCATCACCTTGATTAAAGTTTGGATTATTAGGGTCACAGGCGATATCTCCAACCACCAGCAAGGCAAACTCAGCTTTTTTAAGCTGGCTGGTAGTATCTTGAGATTCATCTTTTAGATTTTGCTGGTTGTAGACATAGTAACCCGTGACAACAAACAGCCCAAAAACCACAATAGCCAAAAAGATTCCTATAAACCCAATGCCTTTTTGTGATTTGGTAACTTTAGGCATATAACCCCCCTTTAGATTTTTCCATATTATTCTTTAGTTGGCTCAACCTTGGCATAAATGAGCTAGCTGCTCCTTCTAATCCTAAGACCTTCAGTGCGCCAAGCAACACATATAGTTTATCAATTTGCTCATTGCTTAAATGCGTACTTAGTTCGGCTTCTTTAAAAAATGCATCCACTTTATCGACCAACCATTTTGTTTGAGTCTCATTTAGTTGTTTTACAAAAACTTTTGAGCCAGCATCCTGACTTGTGCTGGTTACCTCAAGTGATCTTGCAGAGTTATCACGTTTAGTTAAATGCCCACGCTTAATTAAGTTATTTATATGGACAGCGACTGTAGCAACCGAGTTATGATCTGTGCCGGTCACAATCTCTCTATAGCTCGGGCTATATCCGTGCTCAGCTATAAACTCCTCGATGAATGTAAGGATCTCCCGCTGTTTTTTGGTTGGTCGTATGGTAGTTTGCGTATCCATTTATCGTCTAGCCCTAATTTTACCTTTATGTTTTGGATGAAAACGGTGCGGAAAGACCCACAGCTTGTACCAAACATAGTTCCAAACTGTGAAGAATCCCGCCGAAATAAATTGGCCAATGTATGGCGAAATACCAACTTTAACCAAACCATATACAATAAAGTAATCGAGTACAAAGTTAAATAATGTAAGAATAATATACCTAGTGGTTACATCACCAAGATGACCTTTAAGATGTGGATTTTTAAATACCCAGTACCTTTGAAGAATAAAGTTAACTGTCCAGCCGACGAGATTTGCTGATAATTTTGCCCACCAAAGGCTCCAGCCAAATACTTGATCAGCCAAGGCAAAAAACAGATACCCGCTCCAAAAATATGCACCACCACTAACCATATATTCGATTATTCTGATTAGTTCTAGCTTCTGGCCTTTTTTAAGTTTTTTCATTTTTGTTCGCTTTTTCTGATTGGTATTGTACCAAAAACAACGCCAAACCAACAGCAAACCATAAGTGTGTTAATGCCAGGCCGGTAAAAGTCTGTGCCTGTAAAAATAAAGCAATAAAATATGCAATCAGCCCTATACAAAGCGCTGATATTTGCCAGCTTTTATTTTTTACCTTATTAAATAAGCCGATAAGCATTGAAAGGCCAGCTATGAAAAACAATACCACTCCAACTAGACCAAACTGAACAGTTTGTTCTAACACCAAATTATTTGGTTCGCCCAAATCAGGATTCTTATATTTTGTTTGGTTATAATTTTGATATTGACCGGGCCCGACGCCAAAGAACAATACCATTTTATTGTCAGTTATTGTGGTTTTAGCCTGGACTCTTGCCCGATCACGTTGTCCGACAGAGTCATCATTGGCTTTATTATTGCTGTTGGCAAAAAAACTAAAGTTTTTAAGGTGTGATACCAATGTATTTACACCTTTTTGTCCGTAAGTGACATCACTGTCACGCCCCTGCCTAGCAGTTAGTGATATTAAACCAAAAACAATTATAACCACACCGATAAAACTACAAATAATATATATAAGGCTTTTTACATTTATCCTGCTTATATAAAAAATCCCAATAACCATTAGCTCGACTACTAGCGCTACTAATCCGCCCCTAGAAAGTGTCAATATATCGGCAACCAATATCGAAAATAGTAAAACTAGGTAGATTGGCTTTCTGTAATCGTTTGAACGAACCATAAAGCTAAGCAGTATTGCAAACGGCAAAAGCAAATAGGCACTAAAGTATAGCGGCTCCAGCGCAGTGCTTTGAAGCCGTGGGAATCCAAAGCTCTCCCAGGAATATTGAGGCCTTAAGCCCGTAAGCCAATGTGAAACACCAAGCCAATTTGCCAAAAACTGATAAAATCCAAAGCTAATCGCTAAACCAGCGCCAATAAATAGCCCCTTTAGTACAGACTTTATATAATCTTTTTTTATTATAATTTTTATCGACAATGCCAACAGCACATAAAACATTAAAGGTAGAACGACGTTTAGCATTGCCTTTTTATCATCAGCACCTATAGCGCGAATCATTAGCCAGATAAGCCACGCAACAATGAGCCACTCCGAAAGTGAAAAGTTGAATTTTTTTGCCCTGCTAAAGCGAACAATTATTGCCGATACTATAATTAGCCCACCCACAAAAAAACTTAGTCTCAGCCTAAGGCCGTAAACTTCAAAACTAGGTATATATTCTAGAGGTAGTAAGATCGCCAAGGTAAATAACATTTTTTTATGGTTATCAACCGATTTCAAGACGCCAAGTAAGTTGCTGATCATCTTGTACTTATTTTAACAGTCTATAAACAGATGTATAATGATTAGATAATAAATGAGAAATAACGCATCCCTAGTTTACGGTTTTTTGTTGGTGGTGGGTGATTTTATTGCATTGCTTGCAGCTTTTGCTGCTGCCTATTTAATACGAGTCAGATTAGATGACCGACCGCTAGCCGACCAAGTCCCGGGCGAAACATACATCACAATTTTTGCCATGCTTATACCATTTTATTTAGTTGTGTTCGCTCTTTTAGGATTATACAAAAAAGATATCTATGAGCGGCGTTTTCAAGAAGTTGGCAGGATTTTTTCGGGAACGGTTATCGGTATGTTGGGAATCATTGCCTTCGATTTTATATATGATGAGCCAATTTTCCCTGCTCGTCTCGTTCCAGTTTACGCCCTAGTAATCAGCTTTTTGTCGGTTGTCTTAATCAGAAGTCTTTTAAGAGGTATCCGAAGGCTTTTATTCTCATATGGCTATGGAATAAATAATGTAATGCTAATTGGAAGCACACCAGCAACAGCAGAACTGGCTCATTTATTGTTTGATACTGCCAACACAGGCTACTCGATTGTGGGGCATTATGGCAAAAAATCTACCCTACCAAGACGACTAAATATAACCAATTTTAGCTCGTTACCTACTGCTCTGAGCGCTTTAAAAAATGTGCACACAATTATTCAAACTGAACTATACGACGAAAATACTAACCAGCAAATTATTGATTCAGCTCGCGATAATCACATCTCATATAAGTTTATACCCACAAATGTAAATCTTTACACTGGTAACAACGAGATAGATCTTTTCCATAATTTTCCTGTGATTGCCGTACATCAAACTGCATTAGTGGGCTGGGGGCGCGTAGCAAAACGTATGTTCGACATATTTGGGGCAATATTGGGACTTATAATAAGTGTTCCGATCTTTTTAATATTAGGCGCAATAATCAAGTTAACAGATCCAAAAGGACCAGTTTTTTACAAACACAAACGCGTAAGTAGATTTGGGACAATGTTCGAAGCCTACAAATTAAGAAGCATGTATTGGAAGTATTCCCAAGTTGGTAAAAAAAGTGAGGAACAAATTTTTAAAGAAATGGGTCGTGAGGACTTGCTTAAAGAATGGGCTGAAACAAGAAAGGTCAAGAATGACCCCCGCATAATGCCTGTTGGACGATTTATACGCAAAACAAGTTTAGATGAACTGCCCCAACTCTGGAATGTACTAAAAGGCGAATTAAGTTTAATCGGCCCAAGGCCGGTTACTAAAGTTGAATTAGAAAAATACAAATCAGCTAGCTCTATATTCTTAAGCGTAAAGCCTGGCATAACAGGTTTATGGCAGGTATCAGGTCGCAACGACACGACATTTGAAGAAAGGGTTAGTCTTGATTTATTTTATGTCCAGCATTGGAGTTTTTGGATGGACTTAAAAATAATTTATCGAACAATAATTGTGATGTTCACCGGCAAAGGATATTAGGTCTTGAAACCAAAAAAAGTAGCATTAGTTCATAACTGGCTAACTGTCAGGGGTGGGTCAGAAAACGTTCTTTTTGAACTAGCAAAAATCTTCCCTGAAGCACCAATTTACTGTCTTGTTTATGATAAAAATAAATTTCCCGAACTAAAAGATAGAATCGTTATTACCTCTTGGCTGCAACACATTCCAATACTTAGATATAAACACGAATTTTTTCCGCCGATAAGATATTTAATTTGGCGATTTACCAAACTTTCAGGCTTTGATTTAGTAATTACAAGTTCAAGCTCCGAAAATAAAGCCGTACGTACACTAGGTGCCATGCACGTTGCATATATACATACTCCCCCACATTATTATTGGCGCTATTTTAACGAATACATCAAAAATCCTGGTTTTGGTTTTTTAGATCCACTTGCCAGAATATTTTTAAAAATTCTCAACCCGCTCTTAAAAAAACTAGATTATCAGTCAGCCCAAAATCCTGATTTTCTACTGGCTAATTCAAAGAATATACAATCACAAATAAAACAGTACTACAAACGCGAAAGCACTGTTCTATACCCGCCCGTTAATACAGAAAAGTTTAAATTAGCAGAATCAAACAAGTTAGACTTTTACTTAGCATATGGCCGTCATACAGTGTTTAAAAAAATCGATTTGATTATTGAGGCTTTTAACAATAATGGCTTAATACTTAAGGTTGCTGGTACTGGTCCAGAGCACAATAGCCTAAGATCGATTGCAAATAAAAATATAGAATTTTTAGGATACGTCAGCGAAAGCGAACTAGCTAAATTAGTTAATCAGGCAAAAGCCTGTATTTTTGCAAACGAAGAGGATTTTGGTATATCTTGGGTTGAGTGCATGTCTGCTGGTACGCCCGCTATTTGTTATGGATCTGGTGGGGCACTTGAAACAGTCATTGACGGACAAACGGGGATTCTCTTTAACGAGCAATCAATAGCTTCAATTAATGAAGCAATCATAAAAACCGAAAGTATCCACTGGGACCGTAAATTAATACGTGAGTACACCAGCACATTTTCAGCAAGTCATTTCAAAAAAAACTTACTTTGTGTCATATCTGAAATTACTAACAAAAAGGTTATTTGATGTGCGGAATAGTTGGATATATAGGAAAAGATCAGGCACTTAAAGTTGTTCTTGAAGGTCTGAAGACGCTTGAATATCGTGGGTACGACTCGGCAGGTGTTGCTTTTTTAAATAATCGAGTCTACTTAGCAAAACAAGTAGGTAGAGTTGATAAGTTAAGTGCGTTTATTAAAGATAACCATTTTGATGAAGCCACGTCACTAGCAATTGGTCATACAAGGTGGGCGACACACGGGGAGCCAAGCGAGATAAATGCTCACCCACATACAAATTCCGATAATACTATTTATGTAGTCCATAACGGAATCATAGAAAACCATTCTGTTATCCGTAAAAAATTAACCTCAAAAGGCTACGAATTTAAATCACAAACGGACACCGAAGTTATACCTCATTTAATCGATTATTACTTAAAGAAGCTTAGAAATTTTGATTTAGCATTTGAAACTGCAATCAAAGACCTAGAAGGCGCCTATGCCATCTCGGCAATATACTCGAAAAGACCCAATAAATTGTACGCAGCAAGGCTTTCGAGTCCATTAGTTCTTGGAGTATGCAAAAATAATAATTTTATCTTAGCTTCCGATCCTTCTGCCATTATTAAATACACAAAAAACGTTGTATATCTAGATGATCACGAAATCTTAATAATCAACAAAAATAAATATAAGATAAAAAATATTAAGCGCTCAAAAGTTGTTAAAAAAATAACCGAGCTTTTAGATTATGATTTTCAGAAAACAAGCCTAGAAGGCTATCCGAACTACATGCTGAAAGAAATCAATGAGACTCCACAGACAATAAGGATGGCGACGCTCGGTAGAATAGTTTTTAATAATTCTACGGTGAAACTTGGAGGACTAGAAAGTGTAACCACACAACTTCAGGACATAGATCGAATAATTATAGTTGCGTGTGGTACAAGTTACTATGCTGGCCTGGTCGGGGAATATCTAATTGAAGAGGTATCTGGTATACCGGTTGAGGTCCAACTCGCGTCTGAGTTCAAATACCGTAAGGAGCCAATCAGTCGAAAATGTGCCATATTAGCAATATCGCAATCTGGCGAAACTGCAGACACAATTGCAGCTCTAAAAAAAGTAGAAGATCAAGGAATATTGAGATTAGGCGTCGTTAACTCTGTGGGTTCAACAATTGCCAGAATGACAAATGCAGGAGTTTATTGCCACGCTGGACCAGAGCAGGCGGTAGCCAGTACCAAAGCCTTCGTAGCACAGGTTGCTGTACTAAGTCTGATTGCTATTCATTTAGCAAAAAACACAAATAAGTTGATACCCCCTTTTCTTAAAGAACTTGATAGTTTGCCAAGCAAAGTTGAGGAATTGTTAAAGTCAGCCGACAAAATTGAAAAGCTAGCCCAAAAATATACAAAGTATGATGATTTTTTGTTTATTGGGCGTGGATACTTGTACCCGGTAGCTTTGGAAGGTGCATTAAAATTGAAAGAAATAAGTTATATACACGCAGAAGGCTATGCGGCTGGAGAAATGAAACATGGACCCCTAGCTTTAATTGATAGAAATTTTGCAACACTTGCGCTAGCCCCAAAAAATGGTCTGTCCGATAAGACAATGTCAAACATTGAAGAAATAAAAGCCAGAGGCGGACCGGTAATAGTATTGACTGACTCGCCAAGCACTTCGCTTAAGCTTTTGGCTAACGACTTAATTGTTGTGCCCAAAACAAGTGAACATACGCAACCAATATTATGCTCCGTTGCTCTTCAGTTGTTTGCATATTATTGCGCTGTAAATCTAAAACGAAATGTAGATAGGCCACGTAATCTAGCTAAATCAGTTACTGTTGAATAGCTATTTGGTTTATAATTATAGAAGTTATGAAGATACTTGTTACTGGAGGGGCGGGTTTTATCGGCTCCAATTTTGTGCGCTATATTTATAGAGAGCGCCCTGACTATGATATTACTGTTTTAGATTCATTGACCTACGCTGGAAATAAATTAAACTTAGCAGGCCTTGATAAATCTCGAGTTAAATTGGTTGTTGGCAATATCTGTGACGAAGTTTTAGTTGATAAACTTTTTAGCAAAAACGATACTGTTGTTCATTTTGCCGCTGAAAGCCATAACGATAACTCACTTTCCGGGCCTAGGGCTTTTTTGGAAAGTAATATAGTTGGGACATATACTCTGCTCGAATCGGCTAGGAAGTATGGGAATCGCTTCCACCATATATCAACTGATGAGGTGTACGGCGACCTTGAACTTGATGATCCAAATAGGTTTACTGAAGATACTCCATATAATCCATCAAGTCCCTATTCCTCTACAAAAGCTGGATCAGACCTGTTAGTTAGAGCATGGGTTAGGAGTTTTGGCGTAAAGGCAACAATTAGTAACTGCAGTAACAACTATGGTCCTTATCAACATATCGAAAAATTTATACCTCGGCAAATAACAAACGTGCTAGTCGGAAAAAGACCAAAACTATATGGTACTGGTGAAAATATTCGTGATTGGATCCATGCCGAAGACCACTCCAGTGCTGTATTAAAAATTATCGAAGAAGGAAAAATCGGCGAAACTTATTTAATAGGCGCTGATGGAGAGAAATCAAATAAAGAAGTAGTTCAATTAATTCTTCAGGCTTTAGGTAAGCCAGACAATTGGTATGAACACGTAAATGATAGGCCTGGACATGATATGCGATACGCTATTGATAGCTCCAAACTTAGAAACGATCTTGGGTGGAGTCCTCAGTTTACAGATTTTATGTCTGGGCTCAGATCAACTATCGAGTGGTACAAGCTAAACAAAGAATGGTGGGACGGAAAAAAGAGTTTGATCGAAAAAGAATATTCAAAAAAGGGTCAATAGATTATGAAGATAACAAATAGTAAGGAAATACCGGGTTTATATGAAGTCGAGTTGGATGTGTTTGAAGATGAACGTGGGAGTTTTCGTGAAGTATACAATCAGGAAAAATTAACTACCTTAGGTGCCCAAGTAATTAAAATCGTCCAGCAAAATATTTCAGCCAATTTAGAGATTGGAGTGACTCGCGGAATTCATGCTGAACCCTGGAATAAGTTAGTTACAATGGCAAAAGGAAGCGCATATGGTGCTTGGGTAGATCTTCGAGAAGGTAGCAATCTAGGAAACATCCACACAGCAATCCTCGACGAAGGTAGAGTAGTTTTTGTGCCAAAAGGTGTTGGGAATTCGTATCAAACATTAGAGCCTGATACTAGATATTCATATCTAACTGACTCGCATTGGTCGAGTGAAGCAACCTACACAATGCTAAATATTGCTGACCCTGAGGTGAAAATTGATTGGCCTATACCCCTAGATGAAGCAGTTATATCACAGAAAGATCACAACCATCCATTTTTTTCAGAATTAAGAAAAACAAGGGGAAATAAATGAAAGGAATTATTCTAGCAGGTGGGTCAGGCACAAGACTCTACCCAATAACAAAAGGCATAAGTAAACAATTAGTACCGATTTATGACAAGCCAATGGTTTATTACCCGGTTAGCACATTAATGCTTGCTGGCATAAAAGACATATTGATTATTACTACACCTGATGATCATGAGCAATTTGTAAGATTGTTAGGCGATGGGTCTCAATGGGGAATTAACCTTAATTATGAGGTACAGCCATCACCAGACGGACTTGCACAAGCTTTTATAATTGGCGAGGAGTTTATCGGTGGTGATAAGGTAGCATTAATTCTAGGTGACAATATATTTTATGGTCCAGATTTTGGGGCAAATCTAAAAAACCATACAGACCCTAAAGGTGGCGTCGTATTTGCCTATCCAGTATCAGACCCCGAACGTTATGGTGTAGTGTCCTTTGATGATGCCATGCGAGCAACATCGATTGAAGAAAAACCAGCTAATCCAAAGTCTAATTTTGCCGTAGTGGGACTATACTTCTACGACAATGATGTTGTAAGAATTGCGAAATCAATCAAGCCAAGCGATAGAGGCGAGCTTGAAATTACAACTGTGAACGAAGAATACCTTAAGCAAAATAAACTTCGTGTTGAGTTAATGGATAGAGGCGATGCTTGGTTAGATACGGGAACATTTGAATCGATGATGGATGCTTCCGAGTTTGTGCAAGTTATTGAAAAGCGAACTGGTCGAAAAATTGGCTGTCCAGAAGAAACTGCCTTCAAAGAAGGATTTATTGATCGTAATCAGCTCCAGGCATTAGCCGAACCATTAAAAAAATCCGGCTACGGCCAGTATTTATTATCAATAAGCTGACCCAACTGTGCTTTTTATGTTAATATATATGCATAAACTAAAAAATCAAAAATGAAAGCAAAATTAAGAAAAACTAGTCAAGAAAGTAAAATTGTTTTTATGGTTTTGCTTTGCTTCGCATTCATTGGCTTAGCGTTTTTCTATTATCAGAGCAAAAACAACAGCGTAGTTGAAGTTATTCCTTCTTCCTCGAATAGTCAAACTAAAAATAATCCAGCCAAAGATGTATCTCCTGCAAATAGTAAAAATTCTGAACCACAAAGCAACCAAAAAAAGCAGACTGCCCCAACACAATCAAATGTTGACGTAATTTCGCCTTATGGTAGTTTTGTTAGCAATCATCGTCCCAACCTTAGTAGCCTAAGCAAAATGCAATCAGTGTGTAGTACTACGCCAGGTGCTAAGTGCTCAATTACTTTTAAAAAAAATGGCCAGACCAAAAGCTTAGCTGAACAAACAGTAGGCTCAGATGGCTCAACCACATGGGATTGGGATATAGTTGATGCTGGGCTATCCGTTGGAACCTGGGAAATAACAGCAACTGCTTCGTCGGGTGGAAAGACTTTGTCAACAAAAGATACGATAAATCTTGAGGTTACTGAATGAACAAGGTTTTAAAAAAAATATATATTTTATCAACCCTAACTTTAGGGTTAATTTTATTATTGCCAGTACAAAGCGTGGATGCTACATATAACCAGAACAAACTAATTGACACTGCTGTATTTAATAACTCTGGATCTATGTCTGCAGGTCAGATTGATGCGTTTTTAAATCAGTTTCCTAACAGCTGTATCAGTCCAAACAAGGGGTTTACGTCGCCCAACCCGATTGGCTATAATCCAAGTCAAGGATATTTATTTGGCTCTAATGTAACAGCCGGTCAGGTTATTGCCAGTGCTTCACAGGTTTATGGACTAAATCCTCAGGTAATCCTAGCAACACTACAAAAAGAGCAAAGCTTAATCACAGGTGGAGCTGGTTGTTATTACGGTACACCCCCCACTTTAACTCCCTGCCCTCAACCACTTTATGGTAATCCAAATGCTAGTTGCGTAACGGCATGTCAATATGCAGGTGGATGTGTTTATATTGCATTGGGGTATGATTGCCCATACTATTGTGACACCGATTCACTAGGGTTTAGTAAGCAGGTTATAAAGGCAACTTGGATGCTCAAATTTAGCCAAGAAAGATCGGAAGGAAATGTAAACTGGAACGTACAAAAACCTGGATGGGATAACTCAGATGATCCACCTACCAATTACAGCGGAAATATGACTCAAGGTTGGCACAAACGAATATACACTCAATCAACTCCAACCTATTTCGATGGTTATGCAAACGTTAATGGCACTACGATCCACATGGATAATGGAGCTACTGTTGCACTTTACAGATATACTCCGTTTTTAAATGGCGGGATTAGTTTTGTTAATAATTTTGAGCAGTGGTTTGGAAGCACAACTGGACCATTTTACAGCTTCATATCTGCGGTTAATCCGCCACAAAACATGTCTTATGGAAGCATAGCAGAGGTTGAGCTTAAGGTTAGAAATGGGTCATCGATGGTTTGGTATTCTGATGTTAATCTACCAAATGGAATCCGACCATTTAGAATAATGATGAAAGGCTACCAAAATACTGCGTTCGCAGATACTTCTGATCCCTCATGGCTTGGAACAAAAAATCAAATAAGGCTACTGGAGCAAAAAGTTAATCCTGGCGAGGTGGCAACATTTAAATTTAGACTAAAAGCACCTCAATATAGCATAAATAATGAAATACTAAACATGGTCTTAGTACAAGACGGAGTACAAGTCTATAGTGACCTAGGCCTGCAATTTAGAGTTAATTCAGTCCCTGATTTAGCGTATACTGTAATTTCCACTGATCATCCAGTCGGAATACTACCAGGTGATATGTATTTAATAAAAATCCGTCTTAAAAATACTGGATCAGAAACTTGGTACTCTGATTCAGCCTTACCTATTAATAGAAGACCGGTTAGAATAGCAACTCCTTACTATAAAAACTCACCCTACGCCCAACCGAGAACTGATCCCTCATGGCTTGGGACAAAAAACCAGATAAGATTGCTTGAGAGCTCTGTTGCACCAGGACAAATTGGCACTTTCCAGGCAGTATTTACTGCTCCATATAAGGCAACTAGTAACTATGTGCATGATTTCTCTTTGGTGCTTGATGGAGTAAAATTTGTGCATGGTCCTTTAATACAGTTAAAACTATCGACCCCTAGTCCAGTTGCAACTTATTCATTTGTGGGCGCAATAAACCCGCCTTTAAACATGAAACCAAATCAGCTTGCAACTGGACAAGTTAAAATTAGGAATACTGGCAATATGATTTGGCGGAATTTTGATCATAAAATTTTAGATGTTTCAGGGGGGAAAATTGAATTAGGTGATACCAGGCTACTAGTAGCAAACCCAGTATATAAAGATAGCCCTTTTTCTCCGCTAACCTACAGTTGGCTTGGGACAAAAAACCAGGTTCGCATGAAAGAAGCCATTGTTCCTCCTGGTCAGGTCGGAACTTTTGATATGGACTGGAGAGCACCATCAATAACCGGTGCATACCTGGAGTACTTCACTTTTGGGATTGATGGCACTTTAATTATGCCTAGCATAGGTTTAGCCTTTCCTTCTAAGGTGAATCTATAATTTATAGTCTATAATAGTACTGGTGAATAAAAGAGTTTTGGTTTTTTGTCACGATGTAATCGGCGAGAAAATGGCAGGCCCAGGAATCAGGTATTATTATATAGCAAAAATTCTTGGTAGAAATTTTGACGTCACACTTGCAACACATGCTCCTACGCCTAAGAATTCTAGATTACCCGAAGTTTCATACATAGATCCTAAGACTGACGAATATAAAAAGCTGTTTGATTCTAGTGACATAATATTTGCTCAATGGCTAAGCTCTGAAATGACAGAGTATGTTCGTGGCAAAAAAATAATTATTTTTGATTTATACGCACCAGTTCCCATTGAATACCTTTCGAGCCTCAAATTTTCTAGTACAAAAAATATTGACAGCAAAGACGAGGAATTCTTTGCAATAATTGAGATGTATAAAAACTACCTAAAAGTTGGGAATTACTTTGTGTGCTCTAATGAAAGACAGAGGGACTTTTGGATAGGTTTTTCTGTATCTTCGGGGATAATAAAACCAAGTAATATAAGACTTGAGTCCGATATATATGACAGATTCGGTATAGTTCCCATGGGCACTGCCAAAGAAAGTCCGGTAAAAAAAGGTAAACTAAGGAATAGGTTTGGATTTAAAAGTGATGACCTTGTACTAGTTTGGACGGGAGGCATTTGGGATTGGTTTGATGCAGTGCCTATTATTGAGGCCATTCCAAAGATACACAATAACAAAGTTAAGTTAGTATTCCTCGGCATAAAGCATCCGAACAAAAACGTCCCCGAAATGAATGCAACATCAGAAGCAATTAAAATTGCAAATAAACTTAATCTAACCAATAGTTCAGTATTTTTTATGGAAGATTGGATACCCTACAGTAAAAGGGACGAATACTTAGTTGATGCGGATGTAGCTATATATTGTGATAAGTACTCAAGCGAAACAAGATTCTCGCATAGAACAAGGGTACTCGACCATATATGGACTGATTTGCCGACAATTTGTCCGCCGGGAGATATTTTCTCAGAAATAATAAAAACTCGGCAATTGGGTATAGTTACAAAAGATCGTACATCACGTTCTTTCGCAGACGCAATAAAAGAAATTATGGACGTTAACCTTTTAAATAACATAAGAGAGAATATTCACAACGAAGCACATAAATTTACCTGGGATAATACAACCGAAGACCTAGTTAAATTTATCGACTCTGTAAAGCCAGGAGAGAATAGAAATTTTAAAAATGATACCTTGAGAACGGATAATCAAACCATTTCTGTAGTCAATAATAGTAGAGTATCTTCAATAAAAAATAAAATTATAAAAATTATTCATTCAACATGAAAAAACAAACTCCAAAAGTAAGTATCGTTGTTCTTAACTGGAATGGGCTAGAAGAAACAAAAAATTGCCTTGAGTCGATTAGAAATTTAAATTATCCTAATTTTGAAATTATAGTTGTTGATAATGGCTCCACGGATGGCTCCAAAGAGTACTTAAGTTCTCAAAAAGACATCATTTTTGTTAATCTCCATAGAAATTTTGGTTTTACAGGTGGCCATATAGAAGGATACAAAAAATCAACAGGGGATTTTATAGCTATTCTAAATAATGATCTAGTCGTTGATACCAATTGGTTAATTGAAGTTGTAAACTTGGCTATATCTAACAATAATATTGCAGTTGTCGGCGGGAAATCACTTTGGTGGGATAAGGATAACCCTGTTTATTCTAAAAACAATCAATTCTATTCATATCAAGTTATTGACCCAAATACTGGCTACGCAAAAACTATGCTAAGTGGTGCTGTGCCACAAGAAGTTGATAGTATTTCAGGAGCCGCCTTGCTTATCAAAAGAAAAGCTATAGAAAAAGTTGGATATTTTGACGATGATTTCTTCGCATATTATGAAGAAACCGATTTAATAGCCAGAATGCTTAGAGCCGGGTTTAAGGCTTATTACACTCCCAACGCTTATGTTTGGCACAAAATAGCTCACAGTAGCGGTGGTCAAGAAAGCTACTTTTACTTATATCAAATGCACAGAAACAGATATCTCTTCGCAGCTAAAAATCTAGATGACAAATACTATAAGATTTTTAAGAAAAATTATAAAAAACAATACGGTAAGGCAGTCGTAAAAAACATTAAGAACAAAAGCCTTGACTCAAAAGCCAGAATTGATGCATTTAAATGGGTTAAAAAAAACACGAGCTTGATATCATCTAAGCGCGAAGCTGTTCAAAGCAGTGGCAAAAGTTATGTCAAACATCTTTCTAGGCACAAAAATATAGATGTTACAGTCGTGATACCAGCATATAATTACGGCAATTACATAACTGAGTCTATAGAATCGGCATTAAACCAAACGCTTACTCCATTAAATATAATTGTGATTAACGACGGATCCAAAGATGATACCAAGAACGTCATTAAGAAATATAAGGATAACCCTTTATTAACTATAGTTAACCAGGAAAATAAAGGAGTTATATCAACAAAAAATATAGGTTTAAGTTTAGTTTCAACCTATTGGCTGGTTTTTCTTGATGCTGACGATGTATTAGACTATAGATATTTAGAGAAGCTCGTCAGGTTTGCAAACAGAGGGTCCTATGAAGTTGTTTATACTGATATGTTACTATTTGGTTCAATTAACGAAACGTTCTACTCTAAAGACTTTACTGATAATGAATTAGTGAAGAGTAATTTTATACACAATAGTGCACTAATGTGTACTACTTTAGTAAAGCAAGTTGGAGGCTACAAAGACGCAATGAGTCTGGGGCTTGAAGATTGGGAGCTGTATATATCCCTGGCAGAGATTGGGGCTAGATTTGGTCACTATAAACAACCTATATTTAAGTACAGGCAACATAATGATGGGTCTAATCGTAATCTACTTTTCCAAAAATCACATGACGAGCTAAAACTTACGATGCGCCAACTTCATAATGAATACTTTAATAATGTTGAAAAAAATAATAAATTTAGAAAAGTAAAAACGGTAGTAAAAAGTCCTTATTATGCCATAAAATATCCAAGGTCTTTGGGTATTGCTACAAAGCATTTTGTTAAAAAACCTTCCGACCCAAGAAATGCTCTTCATGAAACAAGAAAATATATATACTCCGCGAACACAATGAAGAAAGGAAATAGATGGAATCAATAAAAAAGTTTAAGAAAATCGGAAATGTACCAATTTTTACTTGCTCGGATAATTACAATATCAGTAAGGTGAACTACTCAGATGGTGAAGCGGAAGATGTGTTGCTAGATTTATTTAAAAATAACCTAGGTGTAGAAAAAAGAGAATCTCTACTAAAATCATCGTGGCCATATTTCTATCATCTATCAGAACATAGAGGAAATGTTATTAACTGGTATGAGTTTAAGGCTGGATCAAAAGTCTTAGAGATTGGCGCAGGATGTGGAGCAATAACAGAGTCATTGGTTAGTAAAAAAGTTAATGTTACCGCATTAGAGCTCACGGAAAAAAGATGTCTTATAAATGCTCACCGCAACAAAAAATCTAAAAATCTTAAAGTGGTAATAGGCAATTTACAAGATTTTGCAAAGCAAACAACTGAAGTATATGACTACATTGTATGCGTTGGTGTCTTGGAATATTCTGGTACCTATATTGAAGGGAACATGCCATACATAAAATTTTTAAGCTTACTCAGGACTTTACTTACACCAAATGGTAGGTTGATATTGGCTATCGAGAATAGGATTGGTTTAAAATATTGGACCGGTGCAAAAGAGGATCACGATAATAATGGCTTGTTTGACGGAATTAACAAATACCCCAACAGTAAAGGTATAGAGACGTTTGGCAAATTAGAGCTAACTAGACTATTACTTGACGCTGGTTTCAAGAATAGTAATTTTTTCTACCCATTTCCTGATTATAAGTTTCCGAGGCTGATTTATAGTGATAGATTCTATCCTGGAGACGGCGTGTGTGAATTTCCGCTAAGTCAGTTGCCCACTCCTACTTTTGATAGGGATAGAATTGAATTATTTTCAGAGGCGTTGGCTATGCTATCAGTTGAAAAAAATAACTTGTTCCGAGAATTTAGTAATTCCTTTATTGTAGAAACTTATCAAGAAACTAATACTAAAATACAACCTTTATTTTCAGTTTTTTCCTCAAGCAGAAAAGATAAGTATAATCTAACCACAAAGATAATTGAAAAAGAAGGTAAGTTATATGCAGAAAAATACTCATCTCAATACTCAAAAAAGCATTTGCAGGGAATACATGAATTTTCAAAACAAATGACTACCAATCATGACTTTGATACAGGTAAGTTTGTGCTACCTATAAATATAAAAAATCATTCAAGCTACTACTCGATATCTTTTCCATTTATTTATGGCAAGGATCTAGAAAGACTAATCTTCGAATCAATTATTGATAACGAGGAAGGTGTAGCATTTGGTTTGATTGATAAATATATAAAGCTAATGTACAAATTGTCTGATAGCAAAGAACCAACCCCCAAAAACATAGCAGACTTTAAATTATTATTTGGTAAAGACTACCCCTCCAATCATAAAAATTACATTAATCCTGGGAACATAGATTTAAACTTCGACAATATAATATTAGACGATAAGGAAAATCTAATAATATTTGATTACGAATGGGTCTTTGATTTTCCACTACCTACAGACCTCGTCATAAGTCGGGCATTTTGGTGGTTCTTTGGGCCAAGATATGGTAAAACTTTGAGTTGGCATGGAAATAAATTAGCGCTCGTTGGTATTGGTGAATTAATAACAGTCCCTGAAAATATATATACAAGGTACAGAAATTATTTTAAAAATATGAGTTTTGTTGTTGATATTGAAGAAAAGCTCCAAAATTATGTATCTAAAAGCTCATCAAGTTTTCCAAGTAGCTGGAAAAAAACTAACATTACAAAAAGATCAACAAGAGTTGGTCACATTTCAACTCAAGAAGAACGTTTAAATGAAATATTGATTGAATTGGATCAAAAAACTCAACTATATCATATGCTAGAACATAAGAGTATTGAGCTGGAAAGAGAGGTATTTACTATAAAATCCTCCCGCGGATACAGAGTATTGGAAAAAGTCAGGTCAATTAAAAAAATGATTAGTTAGATTTTTTTAAGTATAGCTATGACCTCGCTATGATTCCTGGCTACTAGTTCAGTTATAAATGCGTTATTTAAAAATTTTTGAAGCTTAAAAATATAGTCCACAAATGAATCATAGTTCCAAACATGGTAATGAATTGAGTAATTTTGTTTTAGGATTTTACTTAGAGTTTTTTCACGTTTAGCCTTATCTTCAATTTTATAAACCAAGTCAACCCATTCATTATAGTGCCTTGCCTTTGATTGTTCTGGACCATTATTGTAGTCATTTATAATATGCGAAAAGCTTGTTAGCTCTCTATCAATATCAAAGGTATGTTCTTTATTAGGTATTGCAATGAATACTATTCCACCTTTTTTTAATACCCTAATTAGATTTTTAGTTGTCTGGATTGGATTGGCAGTATGTTCGTAAAAATGACAGGCGATTACAAAATCAAGTGATCCTTTTTTTATTTTACTCAGTTTCTCTCCATCGTCAACTATGTCAACATTAACCATTGGCTCAGTTACCTCTGGATATTGTTTTTGGAGTTTTTTAATCTTCATTCTATCTAAGTATATTACTTCGGCCTTTTCGTTGTTTATATAAAGAGGCTTGTGTAATGCGCCTATTTCAATTCCAGTTCCACTTAGGTAGTAATCTGATAATACATTTCTTAGCTTGTCATGTTTATCAAGCCTTTCGAGGTTTCGAATTCTAACCATTGCGTTATGTGCATTATGCTCTGTTAGTTTTTTAATTATTTTCTTCATATTTAATCGTTCTTACTACTATATTATGTTCTGGATTAAATTGTCCAACGGCTGTATTCATCCAACTTACGCTTCTAAAATAAGTTGCACTTTCGATTCTATTGTAAGTTAATGTTCTGTCTTTATTGGCAATTGCACCAGATATTCCGTATTTCCCGTTTTTAAAAAAGTTTTTAAGACTATACTCAACTTCTATTAGTGAGTTTGCTTGGCAAAATTTAGTTATTATAGATTTGTCTAGAGTATTGGTTGCAAATACTGTATTACCAACCTCGTCAAATATTAGCATCCCGAAAATCGGGTTACTAATATTTGAATTGATTTTTATTTTAAATGTGATTTTTATTATGTCTTTGGGTCTATATGTCTTTATTTTATTTCCATCAATACCAGATGTATAAACATCTACTATTTTGGCTCCACCTTGCCCACTATATTTTGGTGCAGATACCTCTTTTTCAGATAATCTTTCAGCCCTTATTTCGTTTTCTTTAAGATAAATATCCATTACGTCTCTTGTTTTACCATTCGCTAATATTTTGCCACTTTCTATATAAATTGCTTTATTGCAATATTGAATAATTGCATTTTGATCATGGGAAACCAGAACAACTGTTTTTTTAATCTTCTTTAGGTGCTTAAAATACTCGAAGCATTTTTGTTGAAATTCCGAGTCGCCGACGGCTAGGACTTCGTCGATTAGCAATATGTCGCTTTTGGCTCGGATTGCAATTGAAAATGCTAAGCGGACCTGCATACCAGAAGAATAGTTTTTAAGTTTTTGATCCATGAACTTTTCTAGCTCCGCAAACTCTACAATTTCGTCGTACATTTTATCTATTTGCTTATGAGTAAAGCCAAGCAGAGTACCATTTAGGTAAACATTTTCACGTCCAGTAAGTTCTGGGTTAAAACCTACTCCAAGCTCAATAAAAGGAGCAAGACTGCCGTTTACGTGAATATTACCACTATCAGGTACATATATACCGGCAAGTAGCTTCAGAAGAGTGCTTTTGCCTGAGCCATTTCGACCAACGATACCAAAAAAATCTCCCTTGTTTATAGTAAAGTTTATATCGTTAAGGACCTTCTGCTCCTCGTATGTTCGTTTTCCACGTGTCATTCCAATAAGTGCACCTTTTAGGCTTGTTTGCTTCTCGTGAGGTAGTTTAAATGACTTATTTACATTTTGAACTACAATTGCTGGATGTTCGTGCTCACTCATTAAATATTCTCCGCAAAATATTTTGAACTGCGTTTAAAATAGACGCTTGCCAGTACAATCGATACAACAACTATTGCAAACGGGACGTAAAGAAGGGGTGGAGTTAAAAAATTACTTGCCGTAATAGTTTGATCAGGATTAATCAATGAGGCTCTTGAACCTTGAATAATTTGAGCGACCGGATTTAGTAGTAGTAGTTTGGCAGCTTTTTCTGGAATTAAACTAAGTGGATAGAGAATTGGTGTTGCATAAAATGCTCCCTGTAAAATTATGTCCCAAATATGACCTAAGTCGCGGTATTTTACGTAGGCTGCCGCTAAAAAGAATGCTATAGCAAGTGAAAAAACAAAAAGCTCAATTAATAACAATGGAAACCATAAAATGTCCCAAGTAATTTCAACGCCATTTATTATCATAAATAGAAAAACGATAACTAGGTTAAAGCCTAGGTTAACCAATGCAGATATAGTGCCACTAACTACAACAATCCATCGTGGAAATTTTATCTTTCGGAGTAAGTCACCACGAGATACAATCGCTTGCATCCCATTGCTTGTGGCTTCAGCAAAAAATCCCCAAAGAACAATACCTAGTAAAAGATAAACAGGAAAATGCTCGATATTTGAACCAAGTTTTAAAAACCTAACAAAAACAATGTATAAGATTGTAAATATTCCAAGTGGTTTTAATAATGTCCAAAGATATCCAAGAACTGAACCTTGATAACGTAACTTAAAGTCAGTAGCAACTAGCTCACGCAAAAGAGCCTGGTTTTGTTTAGATAGAATTCTTTTATACATCTTTTATTACTAATGTATTATACAATGTTTACATCTGTTATGGAAAAAACTAAATATAAGATTTACTGTGTCATTCCGAATTTTAATGGCGAGAAATATTTAAAAAAGGCGGTCGATTCTTTGATCAATCAAACCGTCGAATGCAAAATAGTCGTAGTAGATAATTATTCGACAGATGGCTCGCTTAAAGTTTTAAGCAATTACAAAAATAGAATTGAAGTAATTAATTTGGATTCTAACACAGGTTTTACGGGGGGCGTAAACGCCGGTATAAGGGTTGCGCTCGATAACAGAGCGGACTTTGTAGCTCTATTTAATAATGATGCTGTGGCCGAAAATAATTGGATAAAAAACTTAGTTTCTAGATTTGAACAGCAGGCAGAGCTAGGGATAATTACGTCCAAGATTATGTCTATAGATAAAAAGTACTTTGATAGCACAGGAGATTTTTATACTTCGTGGGGCATGCCCTTCCCCAGAGGCAGGAATGAAGCAGTTTCTAACAAATATGATGATTCTAAAATGGTTTTCAGCGCATCTGGATGTGCCAGCTTATATAGATCTGAGGTATTTAGCAATATTGGGTTATTTGACGATGACTTTTTTGCGTACTTTGAAGATGTAGACATCAGCTACAGAGCTCAATTAGCTGGTATTAAAATAGGCTATGAACCATCGGCAATCGTATGGCATAGAATAGGTTCAACAAGTTCAAAAATTAGCGGATTTGGGGCATATCAAACCGCCAAAAATCTACCCTTACTTTTCATAAAAAATACGCCATTAAGTCTAATTCCACATATAGGTATTAGGTTTTTTATATTTTACTGGACGCTGTTTTTATCATCACTATTCAAGCCCGGTCTTGGGCTCCCCGTTATGAAAGGCGCTTTAATGGCATTTGTCTTAACTCCAAAGGCGCTCTATAAAAGACATAGGATTCAAAAGAATAGAGTCGTTAGTAGTGAATATATTGAATCGATTATCATACATGATCTACCCCCAGATTCTAAAAAATTAAGGAAATTGCGTAAAATAGTTACAGGAAAATAGTATGAAAATTGCAATTGATGCCAGAAACTTAACAGATACTACAGGCAGGTACGCCGAACGCTTGATTAATTACCTCCAAGAAATTGATAAAGAGAATGATTATCTAATTTTACTTAACCAAGCTGGGTACGAAAAATGGGGGCCCAAGTCACCAAACTTTGAAAAAGTCTTAGCAAACTATTCACTCTATGGAGCCGATGGGCAGTTCAAGCTTGCCAGGCTTTTATACAAACTTAAGCCTGACTTAGTCCACTACACCTTTCAGCAAACCCCCCTACTATACAAAGGCAAGTCAGTTATAACGGTTCACGATTTAACCCAACTTTACTTTAAGAATACTTCAAAAAAGAAAGCCGGAGTTTTATATTCTGCAAAACAAAAAGTACTCGAAAAGGGAATTAAAAAATCAACTAAAAGGGCAAGGTATGTAATAACCCCTACTCACTACGTTGCTAAACATTTAGTTAGTTATTTTAAGATTGATGCTACAAAAATTGTTGTTACTTACGAATCTGCCGAATCTCAACTTTCAGAATCCCCTGAATCAATCGGCAAGCTAGAAAATAAAACTTATATACTTTATGTCGGTACTGCTCATGCACATAAAAATTTAAAACGTCTGGTTGGAGCATTTGAGATTCTAAAAAAAACATACCCCGAACTTATTTTGGTTTTTGTGGGTAAAAAAACTGTCTTCCATGAGCGCCTAGAATCATACGTAAGACAAAAGAATATATCTAATGTGGTGTTTACTGGCTTTGTTAGCGATTCACAGCTATCGTGGCTATATAAACATTGCAGGGCATATGTTTTCCCTAGCCTAAGCGAGGGCTTCGGCCTCCCAGGGCTTGAAGCAATGCAGAACAATGCCCCTGTAGTTAGTAGCGATGCAACTTGCTTGCCAGAAGTTTACGGCAATGCCGCACATTATTTTGACCCAAAAAGCGAGCCGGATATGGCTCGAGCAATCAGCGAGGTTTTAAGCGATGCTCACCTGCAAACTCGGTTAGTTAAAAACGGGCACCGCCAACTAAAAAAATATTCATGGAAAAGAATGGCCGAAGAAACGCTAGCCGTCTACAATAAAGCACTTGGGAATTAAGAACTTAGTGGTTAGTTATTAGTAGGAAGTTAGTCTTTTGTAGGTTTAAGTACGACTCGGCGTTCGCGACCTTCACCAATAGATTCTGTTTCTACCCCAAAATCACTTGCTACTTTATGGACAATTCTTCTGTCGGCTGAATTCATTGGTTGTAATTCTTTTTCTTTGCCAGATTCTTGAACTTCTTTAAACCACTCCTCGGCCTGTTTTGCTAGCCTATCGGCCCTTTGTTTTTTATAGTCGGCAACGTCAACATTTATTCTGGTGTGAGCAAAATTAGCATTTTTTAGTGCAGTGCTGATCAGGTATTGAATTGAACGCATCGTATCCCCATGTTGGCCAATTAAAAAGCCGTTAAGATGAGTTGAGGGTATGTGAAGTTCTATAACCTCACCGTCCTCGGTTGTTGTATAGACGTCTGTGTTAAGGCCAAAAAACGATAGCAAATCTTCGCAGTATTTTTTTGCAAACTGAATAGCCTCTTCAATAGAGTCATTTACCGTAAAGTCCTGCGCGCCGGATGAACCGATATCACTTACTGTGCTTTCGACACCTTCTTTATCAGTTTTGTTCATTTTTTCCTCCTCTTTTTAGCAGATTTGGATTTTTTTGGTTTAGTTTTTTTTAGTTTTTTGGCAGATTGATCATCTTTGACGTCCTTTTGAATCGCTTTTTCAGCTACTGCTTCCATCTCGGTTTCATCTTGATTTAATATACGCCTTTGTTGGAGGATTGCTACCAATGCGCTAGTTAACCAGTAAAGCGAAAGAGCAGATGGCAGGCGAACAGTAACAATAAAAATAAAGAAGGGAATAATATAGACAGTGCCCCGACCTACGGCAGCACTTACCTCTTGCTGATCGGCAGTTTTACCACTACCTGCGTCGCTCAATATTCTTCTTAATGACCGAGCTTCTTTGTCGTTGGGTAAAAGTTGCTTGCTCTGATAAAACTGCGCAGCAGCACTAGCTAAAACCAGAGCCATTGCCGGCCAATATATTCCCGCCTGGGATATCGCTGCTTGGCCAAGATTGATTACCCCAACCAGCGTTTCATCGAATTGGTTTATATCGGTTGCAAGTTGCTTCATCCACGGCAAGTCACGAACAAATGGGTAAGCAAAATCGATCATCTGTTGTGGATTTTCTACAATTCGTTTAATCGCATAATAAAGCCCAATAAATATAGGAATCTGAATCAGAATTATTCCAAAAGAGGCAAATGGATTTATCTGGCGCTCTTTATATAACTCCATTGTGAGCTGTTGCTCTTTGCGCTTATCTCCTTTAGCAGCTATTTTTATTTTTTTAAGTTCGGGCTGTAACGAACGAATCGCTTTTGCATGATGGAGTTGTTTTTTTACTAATGGCCAAAGAGCCAATCTAACTAATATAGTAAAAATTATTATGGCTACACCAAAATTGTGACCCGGCAAAATACTATAAATAAAAACAATCAGATTAAAGATTGGCCGGACAATCAGCTCTGTAAACATGGCTATTTTTTTGCTCCTTTAGATAATACTATACCATATTCATCTGTTAGCAGCAGATCCAGGCTAAGGCTACTGACTAATTGCTTTTGAGGCTTTTAATAGTTTTAAAATCTGTGATTCTAGATCAGTGCTTGGTATAGTGCTGATATTTTCACTAAAGACAGTAAAAACAATATCGTACGAACCGTTTATTTGGTGTTGGTTTTTGCGAATTATTTCATAAATACGGCGTCTAATTAGATTCCGTGTCACGGCCAGTTTAGCGGTTTTTTTACTTATCACAACGGCGACTCTAAAGTTAGAATTTTTGTCGTTTTTATAAGCCCGAACCGAAAAATTTGGACTCCTAAAAGTCTGGCCGTGCCTAAAAACAGGGTTTAACCCTGCAGGACCTTTAAACCGATATTTTTGAGCGATCATAGCTACTAGTTTACAGTCTTAGCTAAGTAGTAGCCAGTGTTGAAACTAGTGACTAAGTCTTGTGCGGCCTTTTAGGCGTCTGGCTTTTAATACCCTTTGCCCCGCCTTGGACTTCATTCTCTTTAAAAACCCGTGCTCTCGGGAGCGCTGCTTCTTTTTGGGCTGATATGTTCTTTTAGGCATGCATAATCCTTGCTAATTTATTGATTGTTAGATTTTGGTCTTTTTAACAATACTAACCCACAGATTTTAACAACTTTTCCACTACTCTCCAAGCTTTTTCCACAATTTAACTGTTTAGCTTACCTTGTGTGCATAATTTTATAGATAGAGTGCCAATTTTATAGTATTTTGTAGTAATTTTTTGTATGGCTGTGGAAAAGTGCCCTAATTCTTTGTTATAGTTAATTCAAATTGGCAACGAATAAGCAGGCGCCAAAATATAAATCAACTAAAATGCGGAGGGATTTGGGAGTAATCTATGGATAACTCGGTTTGGCAAGCGGTCTTGGGCGAAATTGAACTCAGCGTTTCTAGGGGTAGTTATGTTACCTGGTTCAAAAACACCCAACTTCAAAAGGCGACAGACGAGTCTGTTGTAATTGCCGTACCGAATATATTTGTAAAAAATCAGCTTGAGAAAAAATACGATGAACTAATTAAGGAGTTGTTGGTCAAAAATGGCGTTGTGCCAGAGCACGTTGAATACAAGATTAGTAGCGGGATTGGTTCAAGAAGAAGTGAATCTCACGATGAATCGGCAGTATTGGTTAATGCGAGCGCCAAACGAAAGGCCAAAAGCACCCAAAGCTCCATTGCATCTGTATCACACACTTACCGACAAGGCTTAAACGAACGCTATACTTTTGAAAATTTTGTAGTTGGTGGTGCCAATGAGCTTGCTTACGCTGCCTGCCAGGCGATTGCTGAAAATCCAGGCACTAAATATAACCCGCTCTTTTTATATGGTGGGGTCGGCATTGGTAAAACTCACCTTATTCAGGCTGTAGGTAATGCAATCTTGATAAACAACCCCAACGCCAAGGTGGTTTATGTATCAACCGAACAGTTTGTTCAGGAATTTTTAGATGCTATCCGCTTTAAGAAAAACACTGATTTTGCTGGGCACTATCGCAACGCTGATGTACTAATTATTGACGATATGCAATTTATCGCTGGTAAAGAAAAAACCCAAGAAGAGTTTTTTCATACCTTTAATGCTCTACACCAAGCTAACAAGCAAATAATTATTAGTAGTGATAAACCCCCTAAAGACATCCCAACCTTAGAGGATAGGCTTAAAAGTCGTTTTGAATGGGGCATGAGTATCGATATGCAAACGCCCGATTTTGAAACAAGGTGCGCGATTGTCCAGAACAAAGCAACAACTGGTGGTACAGAACTACCCCCGGAAGTTGTGGAACTACTAGCTAACCGTGTACCAAGCAATATTAGGGAGCTTGAGGGTGCATTAAATCAACTTTTAGCTTATTGTGATATGAAGCAAGTTACCCCAAATATTGATGTAGCTAATGCGCTTTTTGGAACCAGTAGAGTCCGCCCGCGTCATTTGAGTGCTAAGCAAGTTGTAGAACGAACAGCTAAATATTTTCAGGTGTCACTTGATGATATTCTTGGGCCTAAGCGCGACAAAGACATCGTGGTGCCTCGGCAGATTGCAATGTATATGCTCAGGAGCGAGTTGCATTTGAGTTTTCCAAAAATTGCCCACGAGCTTGGTCGAAAAGATCACACCACAGCGATTCACTCTGTTGATAAAATTGAACGCGAACTAGCCGTAGATTCACACTTAAAACAATACGTTAGTGATATCAGGGAGAAGCTTTATGCTTAATTTGTGTATAAACGTGTTCATATACTTTGCACAAATATTTTCGAAAATGTGCATAGTGTTTATAAATTTAATAAATCCTAAAGTCGTATCCACAACTAAGACTATTAATACTCCTTGGTTTACACAATGTTCTACACATCAACTATGCGATTTATTAGGTGTTACTGCTTGTTTTTACACATTATCAACAGAGCCTATAAAAATAACTACATTAAATAATTTAGGAGACGTATTATGAAACTTCAAGTTACTCAGGCAAATTTAGCAAAGGCGCTAGCTAGTGTTGCTAGAATCGCAAACAGTCGTAATTCACTACCGATTCTTTCTAATGTTTTAATTAAAGTTGTAGACAATAGACTGAGCATCGCTGCAACAAATCTAGATATTGCAATAACTCATTATGTTGGTGCGAAAGTTGAAAAAAGTGGTGCAATAACTGTGCCAGCAAGACTTACACAAGATTTTATATCCAGCCTACCTGACGGCGTACTAGATCTTGAATTAACCGATAATAAACTTAGTTTTACTACCGATAAGTATCAATCATCAATAAACGGCACACCAGCCGAAGATTATCCAGTTATGCCGACTATATCAAAAGGCACTAAGTGGAGTGTGGATTCTAAGCTATTTAAAAAAGCTCTTCAGCAAGTAATTTTTGCTGCAAGCTCGGACGAGACTAGGCCTGTTTTAACCGGTGTATATATTCATAGCCTAAAGAGCGAGCTTTATATGGTTGCAACCGATAGTTATCGATTAGCAGAAAAGAAGCTCCAAAAAACCGATAATGAAGTTAAGCTTTTGGTTCCAGCTACTGCCTTGCAGGACATGTTAAGGATTATGGATGGCACCGAAGAAGATATAAAGATTACACATGATGAACAACAGGTCTCATTTGTGGTAGGAGACGTTAACCTTGTAACACGATTAATCGATGGAAATTATCCGGATTATCGTAGATTAATACCATCAAAATTCGAAACAACTGCGAGCCTAAAAAAAGATGACTTTGTAAACATTACCAAGGTATCAAGTTTGTTTGCTCGCGAAAGCGCAGGTAGCATTACACTTAATGTAGATTCAAAAACCAAACAAGTTAGTATTCATTCGGTTGCGTCACAGCTTGGCGAAAACACTGCTAGCGCTGTGGCAGAAATAGTTGGCGGTGGCGAAGTTACTTTAAATTCCAGATATTTGTTAGATGGACTAGGCGGAATAGATGGTGACCAAATTGAATTTTGTTTTAACGGAAAGCTCGAGCCTTGTGTAATAAAGGCTAAAGGTGCAACCGACTACACCCACATTGTTATGCCGCTCCGAAGCTAGGCGTTAAACTTAAAATATGATTAACAGCCTACGGCTACAAAACTTCAGGTCATATAAGGATGATTCATTTGAGTTTGAATCTGGTGTAAATATAGTTGTTGGTCCAAATGCTGCCGGTAAAACCAATTTGCTCGAGGCAATCTATGTGTTGTCTAGAGGTAGTTCTTTTAAAAACAAAGATAATGATTTAGTAAACAACAACAATCAATGGGCAAGACTCGACGGATCTTTTAGCGATGCACCCAGGGTTTTAAAAATCTTAAAAGACAATACCATAACTACAAAGCTATTTATAATTAACGACAAAGAATATAAAAGACTGTCTTATAAAACAATACTGCCAATTGTACTTTTTGAACCTAACCACCTAAATTTATTTATAAGGGGTCCGGTTACCAGACGAGATTATTTTGACAACTATCTTCAGCAGGCAGCCCCTGAATATAAGCCGAATTTATTAAAATACAAAAGAACATTAGCGCAACGCAACAGTCTACTAAAAGCATCAAATTTTTCCGATGCTCAGCTTTTTGCCTGGAATATTAAACTAAGCGAACTAGCTGGACTTGTTGTAAGTCAACGACTTGATTTAATTGATAAAATGAATAAAAAACTGACAAAAACCTATTCAAAAATAGCTAATAAAAAATCATTAGTCGAAATAAAATATCAAACATCACTCGATACAAAAAACTATACTAGCTCGCTTCTTAACACTTTGGGTAAGCAGCTAGACATAGACAGGTTAAGGGGTTTTACTAGCTCTGGTCCGCATCGCGAGGATTTTTCGGTATTTTTAAATAGCCAGCCAGCGTCGGTAGTTGCGTCTAGGGGCGAAACCCGCACTCTACTTTTAGCTATAAAAGTTTTTGAGCTTAGCGAGCTAGAAAAAATTAACGGAACCAAACCTCTACTACTGCTTGACGATGTGTTTAGCGAGCTCGACGGTGCACGACGTCGATACCTAGTGGACTACCTAAAAGACTATCAAACAATCATAACCACAACTGATGCCGATGCTGTTTTAGAACATTTTATGCAAAGTACCCACAAAATAATCCCAATCGGCTAATGATCAGTAAAAGAGTCGAAGACTAACTTCCCTGTTTCCTTAGAATACACCAATAGTCTAACAGTGCTTATGTCTGAATACTCTAACCTGGCATTAAAATCATTTTTTCTATCTGTTCTAATATTAAAGCTTATGTAGAAAGTAGGCCGTTCGCCTGAGTTTTTTTGAGACTTAATTGAATCAACCTCTAGACTAACTTCTTTCGCGGGGGGGCTTTGTTCATATAAAAAATTCTTCATGTGTATATCAAGTATATTCATTTGGTCTGAAGATAATCCTCTGTCAATCAACTTATCAAATCCTAAAAATAACGGATCATACGCTGCACCGCCAAAGTTCTCTGGAGTTTTACCCGGTGGGTCGGAAACGGTTTGTTTAGATAAAGGGTCATAGTATTCACCCTCATTAGACTTATTGGAATTTGAGTAACCAAACATTAAGAAGCCAGAAATAATTAACAATAACGTAAAACAAACTAAAACAACGTATATTTTATTCATACCTCTAAACCTATCTACTAATTGCATAAACACTTCCCCCATCATTTGCCAATATTGAAGAGACTATCTGCTGTGGATCCCATGCAATATCATTTGACTCAGCGTTACCAGAGTTCCCAACCATCCATTTTCCATCGGCAGTAACCGCCCTTATGACTATAAAGTGCCCTCCTGTCGAAAAAGGAACGGGTCCCTTGCCAGCTGCTAAGATTAACGCTCCCCCTTGTATTGAAGCTGATATTCTTGCCACACTTGCAGGTCCAATATTTAACGCACTTAAACCCCAATGTTCAGCTAACCTTGGTCCTATACTCCAAGAGCTACCAGTTCCAGGGATATACATTCCAATACTGGCAGCATAGTTAGCAGTATCAACTGGAGTAACTCGCCTTCCTGTTAGAGCCGTAATAATCATTGCCATAGCAGCTGGTCCACACCCAGACTCACCGATAGTACTTGAACTATAGGGTCTGTTAACCCAATCGGGGTCGTATTGACTATAAACTGTAAAACCATTCACAAACCTAGTGTTTTGTCCACTAGGGGTTACTGCGCCACAAGATCCATCGGAACTAGCTGGTGCAAAATTATTATCTGCAGATCCTGCGTAGTTCTTATATGCTTGATTAGCGAGACTTATTCTGCTTTCTAAAGCAGGAGTCCCAGGTTTTTCATATTTTTCCATAAAAACTCTAGTTGCATCTTGAACAGTAGATACTGCCTTGATTGACGGCAATGTCTCGTTCCAGGGCGGTATTTTAGTCATCTCATACCATACAAAGTCTAATTGCGTATCAAGTGCTAAGGGGTCTCTTCCGCCATTATCTTTTGCCCAATTTAGTAGAACGTCCCATCTACCACCTATCTCCCATTGGGCAATACCCCTACCTGGACCACCATTCAACTGTTCTTGTTTTGGGTCTAAACCAGATTCATGCAATAGGTTACCAACAATCCCAGCAGATTGCTCAGGAGTTAGACTCCTAGGCGAAGATATAAAATAGCTCAATGCCTTCTCGATGTTGTCATTGCCACTAAGCGAAGTACTTATTCCCACAGAGCATACACAGCCACTTACCGAGTAGCCGGAGTTTTGTACACCTTCATTTGTAACTATCTGACTTCCTGTAGTTTGACCTAGCTGGACGTTTGCACCTAAAGTTCCATACAAATTGATGCTAGTATTACCAGGTGCGGTAGAAAAACTTACATGTATATGGTTTGTATGTCTTTGGCTAGGTGATCCTGAGCCTTCGTAGTTGCTATATGGTCTCCACTGAAAGTTGTTACGGCCGGAAGCTATTTTATTGTTCCAGATTACATATTCAACACTTAGGGCTCCGCTATTTAGCCTGTATGTTTCAGCTAATGAATTTAAGAAATCAAACTCAGGGCCGGGTGGTACGGCTTGGCTTAGGTCTCTTGCATGGATATCAATAGCAATTCCCGTAGGGTGGTCGTCGATAGAATCTTCTCTTATACCGCCTATACTGGATTTGTGACCCATAGCATACGCAAACTGTGCTCCTCTAATGGTTTGTTGAGACAACTGCCTGGAAGTATTTGCTGTTATGGCGTTTGTAATATTGGGGGCTGTTCCATTGTTTAATGGGAAACTGATAGTGGAACCTCTGGCTACCGTGGTTGAAGATATTGATGTTGACTGTCCGCCTATGGACTTAACTATAAAATCGCCCATTGCTGAATATCCGTTGCCTGTAAGGTGAACACCCAGAGCATCGTCAAATACGTAAATATCTGGATTGCTACGAGCTTCTTTATTCCAGTCTATAACCGTATATCCGAGGGGTGAAGCCTGGCTGTTTATTGCCGAGTTGGCTTCGTCAACACTGAATTTAGTTGAATAAAGATTAACCCAGTAAATTTTTAATGCTGAGTTAGTTGATTTTAGCTTTTGAACCATGGACTTAACTCTTTCGGCAATTGTGCTTGATGAAGCTCCTCTCGCATCATTAGTTCCTAGTTCAACAATTACGGTATCAGAATTGCTTACAAAGTTTTTATCTACATCAATCTTTGGCAACGAGTTTGTGATATTTATACCTTCTGTTGCTTGGATGTTTGTAACTTTGTGTCCTTCTGAGGTGAATTTAGACTCTAATCCAGCCCCTTTCATTCCTACCGTAATTGAGTCGCCAATTACATAAATTGATTTTGATATATTTGAGCTACTAGCATTACTTGTTTCTGCGCATGTAGCAGAACTGTCGTACCAGACGGAGTCGGTGTAAATGCTGTCTAGGTCGTTAGTCGACAAGGCAAGAACGGTTGGGCTTGATAGCAACAAGGCTATTGCGGGCAAGAGCTTAATAGTCCGAATTAGCGGATCTGAAATTTTTAGCCTGACTTTATAAAGACTATTCGCTAACATAAACTCGGACTCCGTTTTTACCTAAAGGTGGATCGCGGTATTCTACATTAATGAATAAACGCCCAGTGCTATTGTCTCGTTGGGGCGTACAATTGTCATCTCCGCATCCATCGTAGGCAAAGTATTGACGACCATCATTCGGAACTTTTTCAGCAGGAACTCCATCTGTAAATTCTGGGCATGTGCGAGCTGGAGCTTGTGCAATAATTTGGCTTCGATACTGAGCCGGTGGAACTCCAGCGCTTTGGTCAGCAATACCGCCAGAGCAACTAATCCCTCCCCCACCATTGTTAGCGCTTGGCGCTGGGGCTGTATCAACAGATTTTTCTTCTTCACTCAAAACATCATCTGTAAAAATTGCTCCAGCACTACCAACCGCAGACTGGATTAGCATGCATCTATTTGTGCCGTTTGGGCTTCTCCTGAAAAACTCCTTGGCAATAGCATTTTTTAATGGGTCTTTAAAATCTCTACTTTTGTTTATGTCATTTACTGGGCTATAGGCTCCAGAAACATTAGCTGTTGCCGTATATGAGCCATAAAGATTGTATAGTTTAGATAGACTCCATTTTGATATATCATTTCCACCATCGAAAGTTGTAACGCAATTTTTTGTCCAAAAAGTATCGGGATCCTCTTTTAGGGTTGGGTCGTCATCAGTAAATCCGTACTGTTGGACACCGAATGGATCATCCATAACTTTTTGAGCGTTGGTTTTGTCGCTAAAAAGACTACCCAAAGAGCCAAGCAGAGATTTAAAAGTAGATGTAATTAACGATGCAAAGTTGGTTTTCGTTAATTCGTTTTTATTACTAGGCATTTTAAGTGCCAATTTTGATGCAGGCGAGTATTTACTTTCGGTATCAATAATCCTACTAAAGAATGGTTTTGATTGATAAGCAAAATATCTTTGATCTTCTTGCTCGTTAACTATACTTGCTACTTCTTGACTAGTTAATACCCTACCCCCTAATCCGTGATGCGAAAAACTGTTACCAGATACGTCAGCACCTGCAGCCGTGGCGTTATAAGCCCAAGCACCACTCATGTGATTAGTGACGATATCAATGCCCAGTCCAAATATATTTGTAAAAACGAATATAATTGCATCTCTCAATTGGTCGTTCAGCCAACTTGCTAATCCATCCACAATTTTTTTAGCTGCATCTGCAAGATCATCTAACAGAAAACATCCTGTTATGTATTGAGTAACTGCGTTACAAAAAGTTTTTCCTAAGAACTTCCCAGCTGTATCAATTATAAAGTTTCTTCCTTTGTTCCATATTCTTGACGCTTCAGAAACGGTGTTCCAGGCAGGACTATTAGTGACTTTGTTAAACCCATCGAGAGCAGCATTACCTTCTTGCATAACCTTTTGTTCATTGCAAATTGGTTTTTCTAGGTCTGGATAGCTACCATCCTTACACTGATACGTGCTACTTGCAGCCCGAGCAGTTTTACCAAGTAAGCCTCCATAGTTTGCAAAACTTGCACGTTCATCAGAGGTTCCATTAATAACTGAATAAAGTGGAGACTGTTCTGCGCCGGCTGTACCGCCAAACTCTTTTTGCTGTTCTTCGGTTGAGTCAATTTGAACGCCTGGCCCTAAGCCATCAACAAAAGATCCTATAACTTCGTTATCAACGTCGCCTTCCTTTATTTCGTCACCAACCGTGCGGTACATTGTAAAGTATTGGGAGGCAGAGGTAGAATTCATTATTGCTATCATTGCGGGTCCAGCCACCTTAAGGGTATCTACGCTACCAACAATTGTCGCAGCCATATCGATTTGACCAATTATTGGAATAGCTTTGCTGCCACCCCTAATTGCAATTTGTTTTGCTAAATCTTCACCTACATGACTTTTGGATTTTGCGGAGCCATCATCCTCAACTTTACTATTAAACCTACCAATTGAAGCAAGGATGCCTAACCTTGCAACCCTATCATAATCTGCGCGCAGTTTATCTACATCTCCGTCATAACGACTTACTAATCTCGTGGCTAACATAGCCCGGTTTTTTTTATCAAAATCACTTTTGGGTTCGCCACCATCTATACATCCACCATTACAGCCACCAGGACCAGCATTATAACTATCAGGACTAACTTCGCTAAATGTCTTTGGGTTACACTCGTTGCTTAGTACGCAGGTATATAAATACGTGAAAGTTTCAGCCCTAGGAGCAAGCACTCTTTGAGCTGCAAACATTTTAACCGCTCGCTTCTTATCATTCTTCCAATCCGAGATTATGCAACCTGTAATGCATCTTTTTATTCCGAACTTTCTTTCTAGATATTTACCAACTTTAATTCTGTACATTGATCTGGTATATAAACTTTCGTCTTTCATGGCATTCTTAAAAACAGCTTTTAACTCTTTTCTAGTTACAGTATCCACGCTGCCATCTTTTTCAATGATCTCTCCAATTGTGGCAGCGCTATTTTGGTCCAGTAGGTCCATTAATCCAATCGATGCAATTCGCTCATCATTTTTGTCAAAAAAACGCATTACGTAGTAGGTATTGCTATCACTTACTGCAAAGGCTATGCCGTGATTCTTTCGTAACTTTTCTTCGAGCTTTTTGTCGTTCCATCCGTAGTATAGTTTTTTTACGAGAGAGTCTCTTGCGCTGTATGGGTTGCAGGTATGGTCAATTATTTTAGTCCCCTTACAATTACCAGATTTAAAAGCTAACATCTTACCTCTAATATATCCCGTCATTAATCTATCGACCTCTTCATCCATTGCGTCTTCGGCAGTTGCAAAAAATCTATCCTGTAGATTTTGTGTTAGGTGTAATATTTTTAAAGGGGCAAGCGTTACAAACATGAACAAAAAACCAGCTACAACTAAACCTAAAATTACACCGGCTACACCATATTTTTTCTTGTTTTTCTTAAGTGCGCTTAAGGCGACTGCTCCTTGAATTGAGCCACCTGTATATAGACTTGATGCTTCTAGGCCCAGCCCTTTAGCTTCTTGCTTTTCGGCTTGGGCGATTGGTAGCTTGTCATCACCTTCGCTAAGTTTGGATTCGTTGTTTACGTTTTTAGATTGATCATCTATTGGGTTGTCTGTAGGGGTGTTTTCATCATCTTCAACCGGGCTTAAGTGGTCAGTTTTTCGATCGGTTGTTTCTCCTCCACCTTGGTGTACTTCAAACTTGGGCCTAGCGTTTTCAATCAAACTATCTGGCTGTTGTTGTTCGTCGTATACCTCATCCTTGCGAGCAGGTAAAGCCATAGTCGATCCTACCTAATAATTCCCCGGTGTAAGTTGGTTTTGTAAATCAATAGTACCTGATCCTTGAATATCTGTGCCTTGTTCGATTTGCTGGACTTGTTGGGGGTTAGTGGTAATTAGACTTTGTTCGGTAGGGCTTGCAGCTATCTGAATATGAACATGGTTTTGGCCGGCAAAGAATAAGCCTTGACCAACCGGGAACTGGCTAAGACGTTTTTTCTCTTCGCTGGTTAGCTTAAAGACATCGGCCAGCACATCTACTGCGCTTGAGGATTGCTTTAGTAATATTTGCATCGAAGCGTTCGCTACAATTGCTCTACCCATTCGGCTGGCCATAAAATCCTCAACATCCTGGGTAATGGTGGTTATGCCTAGATTATATTTTCGGGCTCGTTTGGCTAGGCTAAATAAAAAGTTAGCGCTATCTTCGTATTTCATTAATTGCCAAGCCTCATCAACAACTAAAATTCTTTTTTTCTTGTCCCCTTTTGTTTTGTTCCAAATAAAGTTAAGAACAATATACATAGCGACAGGCCTTAGCTCGTCCTCGAGATCGCGGATGTTAAATACCACCATTGGATTATTAATATTAATGTTGCTTTGTTGCGAGAATATTCCCGCAAAAGTTCCGCTAGTATATTTTCGGAGTCGTTGTGCCAACTGGGGGCCTGTTCCTCCCATATGCAAAAGCGTGTCGTATAAGTCGTTTATGGTTGGCGGAACCGAATTATGAGTTAGTGGGTCGTTAGTAATGCCGGCTTTTGCGTAAGTTTCTATTAAAGCTGCATCAAGATCAGCTTCTTCGACGGGCGTAAGAGCAGGCGCAATTGTCCCGCCGCCTCCACTCTGAGCAATCTGTGCAACTGCCCCACCCATCATTAATCTAAGTAGACCATGGAGTGTAATAAGATTTGAACGTAAAGCGTTGTCGGCGTCATCTTCGTCGATTACTTGAGGTAGATCAAAGGGGTTGATTCGAGTTGGGCTGTTAAGACTTAATCTTACATAGGCGCCACCAACGGCTTCTGCCATTCTTTGGTATTCGTTTTCTGGGTCTATAATAAAAATCTCTGTACCAAGCATCATGCTTCTTAATGCTTCAAGCTTGACGGTAAAGCTTTTACCAGCACCAGATTTTGCAAATACTACGCTATTGCCGTTTTCTAGACTGAATCTATCAAATATTACTAACCCAGAATTATGCATATTAATACCGTACAAAATGCCGTGATCATCGCTTAAGTCGGCGCTAGTAAACGGAAAACTGGTGCCTATGGCTCCGGTGTTCATGTTGCGATAAATCTGTAATTGGTCAAAAAACTGCGGAATAGTTGAGTTAAAGCCTTGTTCTTGCTGTGAGCTAGCTGGTTTTGAATAAATTAGCTGTTGGCCAAGCATTGATTCTACTTTATGTGTCACAAATTCTAACTCGTCAAGCGAGTGCCCATATAAAGTAAAGTAAAATCCAAATCTAAAGAATCGTTCTTCGCCAACTTGTAGCTTGTCGCGCATTTCCTCGGCATCTAAAATGGCTGCCTGTTTTGATGGGTCACGCACCCTACCCTTTTCAGAATCAATTTGAATACCGGCCTCTAGTTGGCTAACTTTTTTACGCAGGTTTTCCAAAACCACCTCTGAGCGAACCGGATAAATCATCATCGATAGGTCTAATATTTCATCAAGGTTTACCATGCTAGATAGCCAGCCTGTGTAGATTTGTCTTGGGTAGCCGTAAACATAAAAAGTTCGGGCGTATCGGGTACCTAACTGAAAGTATCCGCCACTAAACTCGATTGAACTTGGGGCAATAAAGTCCCTAAGGGCGGTAACGCCTTTTCTGAATGCTTCAGCGACTTCGCTCTGCTCGCGCATTTGTTGCTGTTGAGCCATTTGAACAGGGTCAACTGATTGTTTTTTGCTACCAAACGCCATTACATTTGCTCCCTATCTAGGTTGGGTCGAGGTGCTTCGCCCTGACCTTTTACTACAACCGGAGCGGTTAAGTCGCCAAAGTTTTTTAATTGTTGCCTGGTGGCAGTGTCAGGGTTATATGAATCATAAAACAACTCAATAAGTTCCTCTGTATCCAGTGGTAAGCCCTGCACTCCACATTGCAATAAACCTTGTAAAACCGCCTGCACACGATTCCTTAATTCTGTCTTGGCATTTTCAAGCACGGATTCGTTAATCACGACGTGGGTTTCTGTTTTGTTGAACATATCCATAAAGCCAGTAAAGAAGCTTGTACTTTGTTTAACCATATTTTTAAGTGTTTCTTCCGGGTCTGGATACGGAATAACTATGTAAAATCGTTTATCCATAATATTTGTTTGCTGGGCTATTGCAGCCAGGTACTCTATATAATCTTCCATTAAAAGAGCCAAAAGCATATTGTCGTGCTCGGTACGAATTTTATCTAGCTTTTCAAGGTATGGTCTTAAATCAACTTTTTGGCTTCTTACAACAATTTGGATAGGAAAATAAAGCGAGTTTAAAAAACCTTGGTAAGAAAATTCTACACCTTCACGCTCCTGAGGGCTCATTAAGTCAAAATTAATTGATTTGCACATTATTACAGCTCTAAATGTGCCGTCGCTCATTATGACTATGCCGTCGCGAATCTCACTTACTAGCAATGTATTTTGAGTACTGTTGGGATTTGACTTAATAGACACTTTATTTTTACTATCTTGAGCAGCCTGTTGCTGGGGCTGGTAATGTGTATAGTCTTGTTGGTTTTGGTTAGGGTTCATAGTCCACCTTTAATCATTCAGCTAATGTAGCCTTACGATAATCTCTCCGCTATCATCAGTTTTGGTATTTGATTTTGCAATCCGATTTGCCTCTTTTTGGGCAGTGGCTACACTTATATCGTCGTTGTTTGCTAATGAGATTATAGCATCTTGGGGCACCTTTGGTTGACTGCTGGCAGGCTGGGTGTCACTATGCTGATCATTAATAGCTGGCATGTTGCCTTGGCTAAGCTTTTTGCGTGCCTTACCCTGCCTGGCATTTGCAAGCAAGGCTTGTTCTTGTTCTGGGGTAATATTCACTTGGGTTGATGCCGATATAAGCAAATCATCATTTGTTTGACCTGGCTGTATGGTGCTGTGCGCCGTAAACATTGTTTCATTTGGTGCAAGTTGTTGATTGGCTTGCTTATGCATAAACCAAAAGTCTGGTGCTGGCGTAGGGCTGACTCCTGCGGAGTTTTGGGCTCGTTTATCATTAAACTTTTCAAGGGCTGATAATTTTGATTTGGTCTCAGCCTCGTGCATTAATCTGTCTAGATGATGGGCTGTGGCGTTGCTTTGCGGGTCTAAAATATCGTCTTCTGCTTTTATATCAACGGCTGGTACATCTTGCGGTAAGAATTCTGTAGAAACGAGCCTGTCTGTCTGGCCTTCGTCGCTAAAATAGCCAGGCTGGGTATACATATTTACGTTTACATTTTTTACTGCCCAGCCTCGGCTATCCAAAGTAGACGCTAGGGCACTTAATCGGCTTTTTACTTCTGTTTGGCTGAGTCCGTCAGTGTATTGTTTTTGAACTTTTTTTGGGGCGGTAATCGTAACAAGTTCTTTTATACCGCTTTGATCCCAGATTCTTCTTTGGGGTTTAAGCATAAACCTAAGTTTTGCCAGTAGCCAAGTTTCGGTTGACTGGATTCCACCCAGTGGTGCTGCTAGCAGGCCAAATAACAACATCGGCAAAAGAAAAACAAAAACTACCAAAAATCTTGCCGGGCCAAGACCTGTCTCGACGGTTAGCTTAAAGCACATAAAACCGCATGCAACGGCAATAATTGCGTAGATAAACTGCTTGAGGCCAAGTGGTCCCAAAAGCTTATCTTCAGCTTCAATATCTTGTATTACCTTATATACTGCCATGATATTAGTTTATCAACAAAACTCCTTATGCTTAAGTGTTAACTTTTGCACCATAAAATCGGATTTTATTTCCAATCCGGGAAGTTATCTCTATATTGTTGGAGTCGTTTCTCTTGCTCTGGCGTTCGCACTCCTAGGGCTTTCAGGTAATCGTATTCGTCTCTTGCCGTATTTTCCGCATTTGCATAATCCCTTGCGGTCCACTCGCCAGGAGCTTTATCTACTGTATCAGATGAGCCCCTAGCCCTTAGAATTATCTCTTGATCAGTTAAATCTGTATCACCACCTCCAGAAGATCCACTACTACCACCTACCGACCCCGGAGCAATGTATAGGGGGTGCGTAGTAGAGTAAGTAGGCTTCTTCCCTGTAATTTCATCTACAGGTGATCCTGGTATTTCCTCGTGCGAAGTCGTAACTCTAACAAGATTACCTGAAAGATTCTCATTATTCCTTATATCAGCGACGGCTTTAGATACTACTGCTGTACCTGCGACTTGCTCAAATCTTCTCCAGCTATCAGCGTTCATCTTAGACCGGGCTTCATCGCCTGCTTTTTGGAAGGATTTAAGGTCTGCGTCATCCCATGATTCATTTTCTCCCCTTCCACCAACAAGATGTACTCCTGACTCCTTTATATCGCCAAAATTAGAATTAAGAGCTTTTTGCCAATCAGTCCTACCATCTTCTGAAGTATCTAGTTTATTTCTTACATCAGTAAGTGCATTAGTTTGTCTTCTTTTCGCAAGAATTGAAATTGCTGCTTGTCTTTCTGCGCTCGTCCCATTTACCGCCCTATCAACTAAACGTGTCGTATCTAAGCCTCCAGACGTCATAAGGGTTGTTTGGTCTTTTACTTCTTGCTCTTCAACTGCGTAGCCAGCTCCTACATAAGCAGCTTGCTGTCTTCTCCTTCGTTTGCTACCAGGTAGTCCCAGTGTTGGGTCCAATGCGCCTGACCTGAAATGGTCACCTCTAATAAAGCTTGATTTGCCACCTGCAACTCTTTGTGCCGAAGCTCTTTTTCGCTCTTCATTAATACCTTTCTGTCGGTTCTGCATAAAGCCTTTAGGCCTATCAAACACACCCTTACTACCATTATTAATTACTCCTGCTAGGTTGCCAAAGGCCTTTCCTCCCCACTGGAAGGTTTTTGGAATAAGCCAAAATGGTGCAAAGAATGCAACCAAAATAATTAAAAAGTCTAAAAATGACCCTAACGATACACTACCAAACGAATTGCCCTCGGCTACAACCCAAGCCATTATCCTGCCAGATGCAATTAATGCCATTATTATTGGGAACATCATCAGTAGGCCAATAAAGGTGTTCTGCCATAAGTCCCAGTATCTTTTAGTGCCAGGCAGTATCCACAAAGCAAGTGCAATCGGGGCCATGATTATTAGTAGAATGAGCAACAATTTTCGTACAACTAGTACAACAAATCCGATAAACAACGAAGCAACAACACCAATTGCCATTGCAAGTAGTAAAAAGATATTAAAGAACGCAAGGATACCCCCAGCAATCATTATTGCAAATATACCAAGTCTTGTTCCTGAACCTACACCCTCAAAACTTTCTGCAATTATATTGTCTAGTGTGAGTTCGCTGGCTCCACCAAAAGGTAATAGCATCAAATTGGCTACCCCGCGACCAATATCATTAAATAAATCAATTACAAAGATACAAAGCCACCATGATAGCTGAATAGCGATTGCGGCCATGATTAGCTTTGGTAGAATTTTTCTGACTGTGTAGGCGTCGAATGGTCCCCAACTTACTGCCTGACTGATTACCATAACCAACATTGCAATTACAATCAAAACACTTGCTACGTATCTAAAAAGGTTCCATGCATTTTTTATACCCGTCGCGTCTTCACTACCAGTTGTATCAAAGAATAATAAATCTTCAATAATACCGTTCATAGAGGTAGCCATACTATCAAGCGCTTCTAGGAGTGGACACGCCCAAAATTCAAAACTAGTTATGCTACCGCGCTTGCATTCGTTAATCTCTGCTGTTTGGTTTGCCCCCTCTGCGTTTGGATCGTTTGGGTCTACTGACCCGCCACCAGCAACTTCAGCAGGGATAGTAACTTGAATTGACTTTGTCCAAGTTGTGTCATTATTGTTATCAACACACTCAAGTAAATTATCATCACCAGAGTTAGCTATCTTAAAAACGGCTCTAGCGGTTACTGTGGATGCACTTTGAGGTATAGGACCACTTAATGTTATCGATGCTGCACATATGTCGCCGGGAGCATACGGAGCATTCTTACCATATTCATACTCCAGATCTGTTGTACCATTACCTTCTGTAAAACGAAAATAATCATTACCGTCGTTAGGCGGACGAGTTATTGTCATTTCTATTTGTGAAGATGACAATGCTCTGTAGGTAGCCCTGTTTACCTCGGCTTCTGTAACCGCCTGGGCTTTATCTGAGTTAAATAGAAGTACTGAGAACACAGCAATAAAAACAAAAACAAGCCCAAAGATGAATTTTTGTTTGCGAGAAAACATCTTATAAAAAACTATATCACAGAGGTTATGCTTATTCAATTAGTTAACATCTGTAGTAAATCGCGAATATATGGTATGGTATTATCAAAGATTAAAAAAAATATGATAACTCTTAAAAAAAATAAAGTAATTACAACCCTACTCCTGATAATCTTTGCTCAGGTGGCGTTTTTTTTGGGCAGCACAAAAGTAATGGCTCTTGATGAAAATGATTTAAGGTCAGCTACCTACAGATTAACGGAAAATAATGGTAATCCAAGAGTAACAGCTGTAATTGGTGGTCAAACTATCGTCTTTTCTGACCGAGATTCTGGGGATAATGAAGGTTTTGGCGGAGCAAATTTAAAACCAAACAGTAATCAATTTTGTGAAAACACTCAATTTGGGGCATCTGGCTCCAAAGGCATTACGCTTTATCCATCTGTTTCAAGTGAGCAACTACCAGGTCTCATAGATGTTGACTACGTAACAGAAGATAGAGGCTGTATGACCTTTAGGGGTAACCTGATTTTTAGTGGTAGTGGCTCAACTTTTACAGCTGATGGAGTATCAAATTCAACCACTAGGCCAGCCCTAGGGAGCGAATGTTCGGACCCTACCTCTAGGGATTGTCTTGAGCAAAATAGCTTACTTGCTCGCACCCAGCAATTGGTTAACTTTTTAAGTGCAGGTGTGGGATTAGTTGTAGTTATTATGTTTATGATAGGCGGTATAAAGTACATAATTGCTGGCGAAAATACCCAACAAGTAGTTGCCGCCAAAGCTACAATCAGAAACGCCATAATTGCATTATTTGTATTCGCATTCACATATTCGTTCTTACAGTGGATAATTCCAGGGGGAGTGTTTGGATAAAATGATACTTGATTTATCAATCGGGGTATATATAAAGTTAAAGTTCTTGTTTGCAGCGCCATGCATAAATGACGAGAATGGTTTCTTTGATTTTCCGACTTGGTATAAGTTTTTGGATAGTGAAACTGACCAATACGGAGCTTGCGTGCCAAAAGTAGATTTATCAAATGGTCTAGAGCCTATTTGGCTTATCGCTCTTGCATTGGTAGATATTTTGCTTAGGGTCGCTGGTTTGATGGCGGTTGGGTATATAATCTTTGGTGGTTATGTTTATATTAGGTCAGCTGGTAACCCCGAAAAAGCGTCTGCAGCTCAGGACAAAATTACCAATGCAATTATTGGCTTAGTGCTTGTATTTATTGCGGTAGCTGCGGTTACCTTTTTAGGAGAAAAACTTGGAGGATAACATATGGTTAAATTTATTATAGCCCAGTTACTTGAAGCTCCAGAAAGTTTGCCAAAAAGCGAGGCAAATGCAGAAACTGTCGAAGCAATAATAAGCATTGTTTTTGGAATATTTGGAGCCTTAGCGTTTTTAATCATGGTGCTTGCGGCTTTTCAATTTGTTGTTTCGGCTGGTGATCCACAAAAAACAGCACGTGCCAGGAACGCAATCGTATATGCCGCTATTGGTTTAGCTGTATCTGCAGGCGCGGTATTAATTGTTCAATTTATCTTTGGGGGACTTTAAATGAGTAGGCTAAGATTATTTATAATTGCCACACTATCTGGGCTAGTTATTCTAAGCATATCAAACGTAAATGCTTTTAACCCACTGGAGGTTCCATGTGGCGTAACAGGTGCTGAAGAAACTGCAGTTTGTGAAGAAAACCAAAAAGAAATTGCTAGTGATGAAAACCCAATTGCAGTCTTGATTGGTAATATCGCAATGCTTGTAGCCTTTTTTGTTGGAATCGTTTCAGTCTTTGTGATTATGTATGGAGGTTTTTCTTATATAACATCAGGAGGCGATAGCGGAAAAACTGCAAAAGCAAAATCATTAATTATATGGGCAATAATTGGCCTTGCTGTTTCTGCCCTATCATTTGTAATTACTATCTTTTTGGTAGATAATTTTGTAGCAGGATAGAACAATGGTTAAGCAAATACTTAAATTAAGTTCAGTAATACTAACATCGGCCCTACTTTTCGCCAGCCTTACAGCTATTACTTATGCAGATGCTAAATCTGAGATTATAGGAGGTGCCGAAACTGCATCTGGCGAAGATGCACCAGATGACGCCGGAGCAACACTTGGCGATACAATAATAAACGCTGTAGAAATATTTTCACTAGTCATTGGGATAGTAAGCGTCATATTTATTATGATTGGTGGCTTTAAATATGTTACGAGCAGTGGCGATAGCGGCAAGCTTTCGAGCGCAAAGAATACTATTATTTTTGCTGTAATCGGATTAATTATTGCTAGCTTAGCGCAGGTGATAGTTAATTTTGTGCTTAATGAGAGTAGTTAACATTACAGTAATAGGTAATCATAATTCCTATTGCCATAAACGGTATGAGTATGGTATAACTACCGCATAAACTAATAAAATTTAATTAGGAACTAAAAAAATGCTTTCAAAAATCAAAAATATAATACTAACTACTGCTTTGCTCGCTTTGCCAGTTGCCGTTTTTGCTCCAGTAGCAGTTCATGCTCAAAATATCCAAGAAAATCTGTGCGATGGTGCCAGTTTTACCGTGAATGGTGATGGGCAATGTGAAGATACCGATGGCGAACAAGCACAGGATTTAATCAACACAATCGTAGACATCTTTTCGCTAATCGTTGGTGTTGTATCGGTGATCATGATTATATACGGTGGTTTTAGGTATATAACTAGTGGTGGCGATAGCAATGGTGTAACTGCTGCTAAAAACACTATACTATACGCAGTAATTGGTCTTATTATAGTTGCTCTAGCACAAGTTATTGTTAACTTTGTTCTAAATCAAGCAAATCCTAACAGCTAGGATTGATTTTGTTTTGAAATAAAAGACCCCTTTTGGGGTCTTTTTATGTATAACATGCAAAAAAATGAGAGGGGGGTGGTCTTGCGACCACCCCCCAGTTGAGCGACTTCAGGGGTTGAACCCGATGATGTCGCGGAGCGACTTGGCGCGTTGTCCGTGTCGCGACATTGAGTCGCAGTAGGACCGATATGCGCCATCGAGCTCACGCCTGATCGAGTTCTTGCGACCTGGATCAGATTCGTTGCGCAACTGGTTGCCCAGTCGCTTAACGGCCTCCTCTTGGTTACCCGCCAAGAGCCCCACACTCCCTTCGAAATGTTGTTTACGAAGAAAGAACTAGGATATTATAACATAAAACACCTCTGGAGTCCAGAGGTGTTTAGTTTAAAAGTTTTAGAGTTAAAGAACTTGGATCTTTTTAACAGTATCTTGCTTTAGTTTGGTAAAGCTAATTGTAAGAACACCGTCTTTTAATACAGCCTCAATCTCTTCTTCTTTAACTGGAACTGGCAAAACAATGCTTCGGCTAAACTCACCCCAGTAACACTCTTGAACAAAATAATTCTCTACCCCGTCTTCTTCGCCAGCGCTTAAAGTACCCCGAATGCTTAAAGTATTGTCTGAAATGCTTACATCTAAATCGTTTTTATTTACACCGGCGGTTCGGGCTTTTACAACCAATTTTTCTTTGGTTTCAAATACATCAACAGCCAATTGTCCTGCAACAGGCTCTTCTTCCCAATCTTCTTCTGCCGGAACTGGTCCTGCTTGAGCAGGAGTATCACCTTCTACTACACCACCAAGATCATCGTCGCCCAAAAAAGCGGCGGTTAATTCGTCGTCCATAAGTAGGTCATCTTGACCACGTCGTGCCATATTAATTACCCTCCAAAACCTTAAAAGCTAAAAACCCGTTTGCCTTTTTATGTTACAGATAGTATAGCTTAGATTATAGATACAGCGCAATAAGCTAATGCACAGATTTACAACAGAATAAATACAACACTATAAAACTCATGGTTAGTCTATCTAAAGGGTGTATTATTCAAAAATGAGAGTCATGGAGTCGCTAATCGGTGTTATTGCTCCTTCATGTTGCATAGAGTGTGGATACGAAGGTAGTGCTCTGTGTGATAACTGTCTAAGTTTAGTGGAGCCAGTAGTTTTATCGTGCTACAAATGTGGAGCTGTCAGCCAAACGGGAATTTGTAAAAAATGTAAAAAACAAACAAGACTTGATGGGGTTTATCCTGCCAGTAGCTATTATGGAGCAACCGCTAGGCTGACCAGGGAATTAAAATATGGTCAAAATCGCTCCGCTTCAGTTCCAATGTCAAAATTAATATATCAAAGAACACCTAAAGTAGATGACTGTTTTATTACGAACGTACCAACAGCATCTAATAGGGTTCGGGCAAGAAGCTTTGACCACACGCAATTAATTGCAAAGCACTTTGCAGGACTGAGCGGTTTAACTTACTGGCAATTATTAGCAAGGATTGGATCAACTCGGCAAGTTGGTGCCCCTAAAAGCATACGGTCCAGCCAACTTATTGGTATGTTTTGGGTAACAAAGCCAAATGTAGTTGCGGGTAAAAAGATAATAATTGTAGATGATGTGATATCCACGGGTGCGACTATCGACGAGGTGGCTCGAGTTTTAAAAAAAGCCGGGGCCAAAAAAGTTATCGCACTTAGCTTTGCTCATAAAAAACTTGGCTAGGCACCAAATCAAAAACCCGCTTTATAGCGGGTTCTTAATTTGGCGGAGAGAGAGGGATTCGAACCCTCGCGGGAGATTGCTCCCCCCTATCGATTTAGCAAACCGACCCCTTCAGCCTCTTGGGTACCTCTCCTTGTGGCGGAAGGGGTGGGATTCGAACCCACGGTACCGTTGCCGGTACGATGGTTTTCAAGACCATTTCCTTAAACCGCTCGGACACCCTTCCATTGCACAATAACAGCGGTAAGTATATCAATAAACACCTTAAAAGGCTATACGTTCAATATTGTTTACTGCTACAATTAAGACAGATAACGCTTATGCAACCTGATAATCAACAACCTGGCTGGAGCTATAATCCCAACGGTGGTTCAGAGCCGCCCCAAAACGATTTAAAAATTAACCATTCAAATGAACCGAGTCCCGATTCTGCCGTGCCTGCCCCGGTACAAGATTTTGAGCCAAATACAAATCAAGCAGAACAAGTTCCGCTACAGCCACAAGATGCAGACAACTTTTCGTATTCACCACAGGGCAGCCAAGATTTATCACAACAGCAGTTAGGTTCAACTGCTTCGGAACAAGGATCAGTAAGTTGGTCAGCTTCTGCTTTTATTCAGCACGAACGAGGCAGTAGTTGGTACTTTGCACTCTTTGGTGGAGCTGTTTTACTAAGTGCAATAGCTTATGTATTAACTAAAGACTTGTTTTCGGTTTTAATTTTTATTGTTTTGGCTGTTTTAATTGCTTTTATGGTAAAGCGTAAACCAGAGTCAGTAAATTATGAGCTAAGATCAGACGGAGTCCAGATTGGGCCAAAATTTTACCAGTATAGCCTTTTTAAATCTTTTTCATTGAGTCAAGATCAGGGGATACGGAGCATAAATTTGACACCATTAAAAAGGTTTATGCCCCCTGTTTCGATGTTTTATCCGCCAGATAGCGAAGATGAAATAATGGAACTATTAGGTAATCGACTGCCACAAGAACAAGCCAAAGGCGAAGCAATCGATCGCCTAGCCCGTAAGCTTAGGATTTAAAAAGTCCGCAAGATACAGGCTCCTTACTTGGTACACCCGGCAGGATTTGAACCTACGACCTTTGGCTCCGCAAGCCAACGCTCTATCCAGCTGAGCTACGGGTGCTCGAAAAACAGAGGTAAGTATAACATCTTTATCTGTTAAAAGCTATGTCTTGGCTAGTATTTTTTTGACAATTTGATTTACAGATAAAGTTCCATCTAATTCGACTGCACCATTTTCGACATAACGATCAATAGTTGGCTCGCGCCATTTTAGAGCTTTTTGTAGTTGCTCGGGGTCTTTACCGTATTGGTTATTTGTTCGATCGGTAATCCGTTGTTTTTGAATCGCTTCATCAATTACTAAAACGAAAATCTTATCAAAGATTGCTTTGTCTGTATGATCTATCGGCGATGTTCCGCAGACATAAATGTTGGATTTTTCTGCCCTGCTCTTTAGATCAGCTAGCCAATCTATCGGCAGTCCTAATTGATGGTCATTTAACCACTTCATATCAAGTGACTGATTTTTTATAAAATCTTTAACGGGTTTACCGGATTTAGGGTCTAGCCATTTTCTGATGCCATCCTTGTCGGTGTCGTATACCTCGTATCCAAGTTTGCCTAACTCTAGACAAATAGTGGACTTTCCCGACCCAGTTGGCCCTGTAATATAAATTAACGCCATACAAGTATAATAACTGTTTATAATTTATTTATGGAGAGGTGCAGGAGCGGTTGAACTGGCTTGTCTCGAAAACAAGTGTACCAGCAATGGTACCGAGGGTTCGAATCCCTCTCTCTCCGCCAACAGAAAAAACGTCCTCCTTGGGCGTTTTTTCTGTTGATGACGGGATAGATTTGAACCCGTAAAAGTGAGCGTTAGCGAACGAAGGGTTCGGTGTAGCAAAAACTCACGCAGAAGCTTGCTTCGAGAAAGTTTGAGCGAAGGAGGCCGAAGGCCGATACCCCTCCCTCTCCGCCAAAACATTGACCAAATAGTTAAAAAGTAGTATAATATTCCCAAATGAGGAGTTACGAACCACCTGTAATACCAGATTCCTTAAGTCATTTGTATGACAATCAGTTTCAAGCTACCCACGAAAAGTTTACTAATGCATCTCTTGAGGATCTTCTAAAGGATAAGCCAAAAACAGAGTTATATCATAATGATGACCAATCAGTAAGATACGTTGAGCTTTTGCCAGCTGGTGATTTTGATGAAACAGAATCTGTAGTACTTTTTCTCCCCTTTGCAAACGGTTATAGCGATCATATGCATATTAGGGCTAGATTTATGCAGGATGCGATTTGCCCAGACAAAAAAGTTGTGGTTTTCCCTAGTAGCACTACTCAAGAAAGAGCATTCACCCTATCTGCGGAAGAGCTAAGTGTTGTATCGAGTGGAGAAATGGCTCCTATAGCTGAAAAGTATGTCAGGTTTCTTGCTGCAAAAAATATCTTAAACCTGGATATCGTTGGATATTCGCTTGCAATGTCTGGGTACTCGCTAGGAGGGCTTACTTCGTCTAATGTGGGCTTGAAGCTTAGTGATTATGCAGAGGTTAGTTCAGTTGGTATTTTTGATACTCCAAATGTTGTACAAGGTAGATCAACAAAGGAGCTTGAAAAGGATTTTGTAAAGACTGGCCTGTTCCCGTTCATAAAAGCTGTTAGAGACTCAAAGATCGATGCTCTAAATGATGCGCATGGATTGATTTTTGGAGCTAGAATACCCGGGCCAAGGACGGTAAATAATTTTAGGAAATTTGCGAGAGACTCAAAATTGCCAGAAAACCAAGCCATTTTAAGTTCTATGACTACTGCTGATTTAAGGCGAACGATTACCCAGATAAGAGAAAAAAGCCCACACACCAAAGTACTTTTATCTAGCGCTGAAAATACTAAAATTGCACCAACAAAGGATACAAAAGAGCTTGCATCGGAAATTGATGGAGTGGAGTATGTTGAGGTGTCAAGTGGTTATGGGCACGAAGCAGGTGATAACATTGTAGTGCATGCGCTTCTGGCAAAGTGTGCTATGAGGGGTGTTGGCTTCTAGGATAACGTGTCCCTTGAAATAAATCTTGTAACATATAGGCATGGACGAAGTGCCTAGCCCGGAATCAAAAATTCAACTCAAACAGATTAATTGGGTTTTAATTGGGTTAATTATTCTAATCAACGGCTATATTTTGCTTTTACCTTTACTACCTAAGCTCGACTATTGGGTAAAAAAGCAACAAGCCGAGACGACACAAGGTCTTCCCTACCAAACATCTGTCGATAGCTCAAATAATGATAAGCGCCAACCTATACCAGAGGATAAGCGGTTAGTTATTCCAAAAATTGCTTTAAATGAGCCAATAATTGAAGGCCAGAGCGAATATTCAGTAAACAATGGTGTTTGGGCTAGGCCAAAAACGTCAGTTCCGCCCAAAGGATCTAATACTGTGTTGGTTGGGCATCGGTTTACGTATGGTGGACCGGCGACTTTTTACAGTTTAGATAAAGTGTCCATTGGCGATAAGTTAGTGATTTATTGGGATAAAAAGGAGTATATTTACACCGTCAAAGACACAAAAGTTGTACCCGCGTCGGCAGTTGAAGTGGAAAATCCAACCAATGAACCAACTTTAACGGTTTATACTTGTACGCCAATTTGGTCAGCTAAAGACAGGTTAGTTGTAGTTGCTAGCTTAGACAAGGAGCCGCAATGAACGAAAAGACGAAATTCTTTGTACTAATATCGATACTAATTCTAAGCCTAGCGCTTTTGTTTTACGCAAAAACCGAGGTTGGCAATAATTTTATTAATCAGCTTTAGTACGACGCAATTTGCTCGAAAAAGCTAAAACAGCAGTAAATACAATTAATGATCCGGCAAGCACTGATTGAACAATAGTGTCACCGGTATCAGCCAGTCCCTGCACTGCTGGAGTGGCTGTAGCTGAAGAACCCAGAACTACTGGTGCTGCACTTACGCTTATCCAAGCACTATCACTATTGTTTGTTGACGTACTGTCAGTGTAAGATTCAAAACCACAGGGACCAGGACCTTCAGAGCCACAAAGATTTATATCATAGCCCGACAAACTAGCTTGGTTTTCGTGTAGTCCGGAGCTAACAGCGGTTGTATTTATGGTTAGCTCAATCGGGAAAGTTGGTTCTTCTGAGTTCATCTCAAAGTCCCAAAATCCAAGACCACTATTAAATGTGCCGTAGCTTGCGCTATGAGAAACATATGATGTACCCTCGGGCAGCAAGTCAGATACTCTGGCAATACCAACGTGATAAGTTCCACCGCCTATCGGTACTTCAGGTAATGAGCCATTGACAACTACCTTCCACGTAACACTATTACCGATGCTAGCATTTACAGCGTCGGCGGAAGTATCAGCATCGAAGAAGCTCCCCCCGTTAACGCTAACACTTTTCTTTATACTTAAATCGCAACCAATAGTCACATGTTCAAACTGATATTGCTCTTGTTGGTCAAAATAATAAACAACACAGCTGAGTGGAGTAGCTCTCTGGGCACTTGCCCTACCCTGCATTACTCCAGCAAAAACTAAGGTTAACAAAAATACACTTGCTACAAATAATTTAAAACCCTTCACTTTTTTCACCTCTTTATATAAAGATTACGATACACCCAAACTTGTTAATTTGCAATTTGTAAACAAGTGGGCTAATGTCTGTTAATATTTACTTATGGGAAACGGATTAATATCACTGCTTTTTGCGGTTGGATTGGCAACCTGGATTTACACAAAACTTATGCGCTCAACGGGCGGTAATCAAAAAAGTGCAATAACGGCTAGCGCTGTATCTGGAGTCTTTGTTTTTATAGTATTTTTTACTGCTTTAAGTATGATTTTTTAAATGCAAGATTCAATTTTTACAAAAATTATTAAAGGCGAGATTCCCTGTTATAAGATTTACGAAGATGATAAAACCCTTGCGTTTTTAGATATCCACCCTCTACAACCAGGCCATACGCTTGTTATACCAAAAGTTCAGGTTGATCACATCTGGGATCTTGATGATGGCGATTATAAAGCGGTTATGGATACATCCAAAATAGTAGCTAACCGACTCAGGGAGGTTTTAAAACCCGAACGAGTAGGTGTAAAAGTAGTTGGCACTGATGTTCCACATGCGCATGTTCACTTGTTCCCTTTTAATACCGATAATGAATTTCATGCCAAGCAAGATTTTAATTACCAACCTACCAACGAAGAATTAGCTAAAATAGCAAAGCAACTAGCGTTTTAGTAATAGTTTGTAAACAGTAAACTGTAAACTGTAAAATTAATCTATGGTACTATATGGCTAGCAAAAAGTCTGGTGAGAGATTTTTATATTGTAAAAAAAAGGGTGGGTCGTGGACGAAAAGCAACTAGGCAAACAGCTTCAATCAGCAAGACAAAGGGCAGGATTAACCCAGCAACAGCTATGCAATAGTACTGGCTTGAGCTACTCTACTCTAGCCAAAATTGAACGTGGCGCAATAAAGTCGCCATCGATTTTTACAGTTGCCAACATAGCGAGTGTTGTCGGAGCCAGCCTAGACGAACTAATGTTGCCCCATCAACGGCCAATTGGGACTTCTGCTAATAAAAAGCAGTCAAAAAACGGTGTAAGATTTGTTTATTTTGATATAAACGGTACTTTGGTTAGGTTTTTTCACTCCGCCTTTACTAATATCGCTAAAGATACCGGTGCTAACGCAGACATGATTGAGACAACTTTTTGGCGCTATAACGATAAAGTTTGTCGTGGCGAAATGACTCTAAGCGAATTTAACGAACTTTTTGCTAATCAACTGGGTGTTAAAGAGTTTGATTGGATGTTTTATTACCTAACAAGCATAAATTCGATCTCGGCCGTTAAAGATGCAGTAGCCTGGACAGCCGAACACTACGAAATCGGTTTAATGAGCAACATTATGCCCAACTTTATTGATGCCCTATTACAACGAGGCTTGATTCCGGATGTTCCCTACACCGCAATTGTTGATTCGTCACAAGTAGGAGCAGTAAAGCCAGAGCCAAAAATTTACGAAGTAGCTAGCCAAAAAGCCGGGGTTAAACCCGAACAGATACTGTTAATTGATGATAGTCGAACAAACCTTATCGCAGCCGATAAACAGGGGTGGCATGTGCTATGGTTTGATGATTTTAAACCAGAAGAATCAGTCAGCAGAATCCGCGCCGCCCTAGAGTTTTAGATTGACTTGGTGGCGTCGCGGAACGAAGCGATTTCGGCAATAGTGTGATCTAGTTTTTGTTTTTCTTCATCCAGTTGCTGTTTAGTCTGCCCTACCACCTCTTTAGGTGCATTTTTTAAGTAATTTTTATTAGATAAGCGTTCTTCTAGACGTGAAACAAGGTTATGAGTTTCGGCCCTCTGAGCCTCCAGTTTGGCTAGGTAGTGGCTAGCTGAGCTTTGATCTATATCTAGCCAACAATCGTGCCTAGACTTAGTTAAATGAAGCCCACGGCCATCGCTTACCTGCATAACGTTTTCGATTTTTGCCAGGTGCTTAAATAGTTCGGCATTTTGCTCAATAAACGGCGCCGACTTAAAGTATAGGTTTGGTTTACGCCCTAACTGGATCGAACTGATTATATGACGAGCTTCTAGAACGACATCCATAATGGAGCTGAAATCCTCAACTTTTTCAGTGCTAGGGCTTGGAACATTTGGCCAACGTTGGTTAATTAACAAGGAATCATCCGGCTCCCAAGAAAGGGTCTGCCAAATAGTTTCAGATACAAAAGGCGCAAATGGATGTGCTAGTTTTAAGGTGTTATCAAGCACAAAAGTTAAAACAGATGGGTTAAATTGGACTTTGCTAGATTCGATATACCAGTCGGCAAAATCATCCCAAACAAAATGATACAACTTACTAACAGCGTCACTGATTCGATATTTTTCTAGATCGTCAGATATTGCTGAAGATGCCTGTTGTAACTTGTACAATATCCAATGATCAGCTGGGGTTTTTGGGTCAGGTGAATTTTTTAGTTGGTATTCGTCCCCTACCCTGTCTTCAATAAATCTGGCGATGTTCCAAAGTTTATTGCAAAAATTGCGCGCCTCTTTGACTTTTCGACTGTCGTAACCCCTGTTAATGCCAGCCACACGCCCATCTAATATTCCGATCCTTAGAGCATCTGAGCCATACTCATTAATTACATCGACTGGGTTAATTACGTTGCCTAGGCTCTTGCTCATTTTGGAGCCATCCTCGGCCATTACATAACCATGTATATACACGTCTTTAAAAGGTACTTCATCTGTTAGATAGATCCCTAGCATGATCATCCGAGCGACCCACTGATATAGAATTTCGCCTCCGGTTTCCATTAAATTCAACGGATAAAAATTCTTTAAATCATGATTATCTGGGTATCCGGTTGTAACAAGTGGCCAATGCCCACTGGAAAACCAAGTATCAAATACATCTGGATCTCGGCGGTAGGTTTTGCCATCAACTACAATTTGCTCCTGATCAACTCTTTCGTCGAATATCCACTCATCAGGGTTATCAATATTTACAAATGCAGGTATAGGTATACCCCAAGCAATTTGCCGGCTGATATTCCAATCGTGGACAGATTTTAAATACTCAACAGTTTGCTTCTTTTTTGAGGCAGGATAAAAATTTATTTTGCCCTGCTCTATCCGCTCAATAGCTTTATCGGCCAAGGGGCGCATGCTTAAAAACCACTGATCTTTTACCAATGGCTCAATTACAGTACCGCATCTATAACACTTACCGACACTGTGTTCGTAATCTTCAACTTTTCTAATAAAACCACCGTCCTCAAGCGCTTTAGCAACCGCTGTTCGGGCTTCTAGAACCGTCATACCCCTAAACTGTTCGGGTACGTTTTGGCTCATCTTGCCCTCATGGTTAATTAGCTCGATGATTGGCAAATTGTGCCTACGAGCAACTTCAAAATCGTTGGTATCATGCCCTGGCGTAACCGTAACAACTCCGGTTCCGAATTCTGGGTTAACGTAATCGTCGGCAATAATTTTTATAGGAACGTCAGGGATCAAAGGTTGATTTACGATTTTGCCTATAAGGTGTTTGTTGCGCTTATCATTTGGGTTAACCATTAAGGCGGACTGGCCAAGTTTGGTCTCTGGGCGGGTTGTGGCTATAACCACTTCCCCGCTACCATCGGCTAACGGATAGGCGATGTGCCATAATTTAGTTTTCTCGGTCTCGTGAACGACCTCAATATCCGAAAAGCTTGTGCCATGGTGCGTACAGTAATTTACTATGCGCTCACCCCTGTAAATCAGGCCTTCATCCCATAGTTTTTTAAAGGTTTTATAGGATTGCTTTACTACCCTCTCATCAAGAGTAAACGTAAAGTTGTCCCAGTCACAGCTTGCGCCCAAGGCTCTTAGTTGAGATTCAAAATTACCTTTGTTTAGTTGCACAAAATCCCAGACGCCTTGGTAAAGTTCTTCCCTGCTAAAATCAAACCTGCTTTTTCCTTCTTTTTGGAGCTGTTTTTCGTAGACAACCCAGGTTTCGAATCCGGCATGATCTGCGCCTGGTAGATAAACCGTAGGTGATCCCTTCATCCTGTTATAACGGATAAGAACATCCTGAATAGCGTTAGTTAATGCGTGACCGATATGCAGATTGCCATTAGCGTTTGGTGGGGGCATGGCGATACTAAAGCCACTACCCTGCCCTTTAGGCCTGAAGGCTCCGCTCTGCTCCCAAAGTTCATAGATATCTGACTCGTAAGTCTGCGGCTCATAAGTACTTGGTAATTTCATTAAAAGAAGTATACCAGTTTTTAAGGTGTTATGATAAGTCTTTTGCTTTGATTTTCACGTGAAAAATAAACAAATTACCACAAGACTTTTCACGTGAAAGCCCTCTAGTCAACTGTTTATCCCACCCGTTTTGTTTGCGGTGCTATCTGCAAAAAGCAGACTAAAAACGGTTTTTGTTTTACCTCTTTATAGTATCAAATTGTTGATAAGTGTCTACATGCTTAAATCTGGACGGGCAGTTAGCGAATAGGGATCAGCTGAGGGGACGTTGTTACTAGCCATATAGTACGTATAAACAGCAATCATAGCCCCGTTATCGGTACATAACTTAATATCGGGGAATATTGGCTTAACTGGCAAAGCCTCGGATAGTTGTTGCCTTAACTCTTGATTAGCCGCAACACCGCCAGCGACAATAACTGATTTTGGTAAGTGTTCAGTATAGGCAAGGGCAGTCTTGTCAACCAAGGTTTTGATCGCAATATACTGAAAACTAGCCGAAATGTCGTCCCTCTGAGCCGTTGTGAGCCGTTCTGGGATGTTTTTAGACGCAAAGGTAAAGTCCTCACCTATCATTGCCTGCGAGGCTCTTAAAACCGCCGTTTTTAGCCCAGAGTAGCTAAAGTCATATTTGCCAGGAGTTTTAGCAATTGGCAGTTTAACTGCGCTTGGGTTGCCGGATTCTGCGGATTTAGCAACAGAGGGCCCGCCAGGGTAGGGTAGCCCGGTAATTTTTGCCACTTTATCGAAAGCTTCGCCTACTGCGTCATCTGTTGTTTTGCCTAAAATTTGGTAATCTGTGTGAGATTTATAAAGCACTAACTGTGTATGCCCACCGCTAACAATAAGTGCCAGGGCGGGGAACTCAACTTTTTGATCGGGCAAAACATAAGCGTCGCTTAAATCGGGCTTTACATCTGTTATAAATACCGCATAGGGATGTGCCGAAACATGATTAACCCCGTATAATGGCTTGTTTTTGACAATCGCTAAGGTGCGAGCGGTCATCACGCCAATTAGCAGGCTACCACCTAGGCCAGGGCCGTAAGTTACGCCAATTGCATCGATATCGTCCCAAGTGCACTCGGCCTGACTGATCGCTGAATCTATAACCGGCAAGATTGATTCAATGTGGCTTCTGGCTGCAATTTCAGGCACGACTCCGCCATAGGCAACGTGCAAATCAACAGATGTGGATGTAACGTTTGAAAGTAGTTTAGACCCATCCTCGACCACGCTAGCCGAAGTTTCGTCGCAACTTGTCTCGATTCCTAAAACACGCATTTACAAATGACATTTTAACAGGGAAAGTGAGTTACAATAATAGTTAATGAATCTTAGGGCAGTGGTTAAAAAAGTTATTCCATCAGGAATATTTAAAAAAATTGAGCCAGCCGGTCATATGGCTGAGGCTATGTTGGCGCAGACTATCAACGGGTTTCCAGCAAAAAAACTAAAAATAATTGCCGTTACCGGAACTGATGGCAAGACCAGCACCAGTGTAATTATTTACCAAATGCTAAAAAACGCTGGGCTAAATACAGCTTTAATGACTACCGTTTCATCTGATTATGCGGACGGCAGAGGTGAGATACCTAATCCAACCCGAATGACAACCTTAGGTGCAATGGGCTTAGCAAAAAAACTAAAGTTGATTAAAAATAATGGTGCTGAGTGGTTAGTGCTCGAGGTAACATCACACGCCTTAGCGCAACACCGCGTACTGGGTGTGCCGATTCATATTGCAGTGCTAACCAACCTGTCGCACGAACACCTTGATTATCATGGAACATTCCAAAATTATCTTTTGGCAAAAAGGCATTTATTTGAGCTGGCCAATCAAAATCCAGTCGGGCTAAAGCTAGGAGTAATTAATTCTGACGATGCAAATGCTGATAAATTTGCTGAAGCAATTACAAACAAGGTCACCTATGGCATAAAAAGTGGTGATTTAAAAGCTGATTCGATTAAGCTAACTCCTGCTGGTAGTCGTTTTGTGGTTAAAACTGATGAGGGTGAATATCGTATAAATTGTCATTTACCAGGTAGTTTTAACATCTATAACGTTCTGAGTGCAATGTGCGTGGGGCGGGCGTTGGGCTTGAACCGCGAGCAAATTGAAAAGGGCATTGATAGCGTTAAAGGGGTAGCTGGCCGAATGACCAAAGTAGACGAAGGGCAGGACTTTACGGTTATAGTCGATTACGCTCATACACCAGATAGTTTTGAGAAGTTATTTAACGAAATGCGCCCAGTCACAAAGGGTAAGTTAATAGTAATGTTTGGCAGTGCAGGGCGTAGGGACGAGTCAAAGCGAGCAAAACAGGGTGAGGTTGCTGGTAGATTGTGTGATCTCGTCGTAGTTACGGAAGAGGATGATCGGGACATTGATGGTATTGAAATTATGGATCAAATAGCGCAGGGCGCTAAATCTGCAGGTAAAGTTGAAGGCAAGGACTTATTTTTAGTACACAATAGGGAATTAGCCGTAAAAAAAGCCATCGATTTAGCAGGACCAAATGATACGGTTTTGCTATTGGGCAAAGGTCACGAAACTAATATTTTGGGCAACGGGCCACAAGCCAAAGAACTCAGGCATTTACTACAAGATGATAGCGACGAACGAAGAGTTACAAAACGGCCATATAACGAAGTTGAAACAGCCAAAAAAGCCCTAAAACAAAAAACTGGCTAGATTAAGCCAGTTTTTTAGGTATGGGTAATGTGGCTTTAGTCAACTACACGGCCACCGCCCGATGCGGAAGGTACGGGTTGATGATCCTCAACCCTCACAACGACACCTTCATGATCAATTGCTAAACCTGATATGGCTTGCACTCTTCGGTCAGAAGCTCTTCTATCTACCTCTGCCTGCCTATCGATTAGCTCGTTTTTTAGTTTATCCAGTTCTGCCCTAACAGCTTCGTCTGGATGCGGTTCAGCAATCCTACGTTGCCTGTAAGCTTCCCAATCTAGTTCCAGTTGTTTTGCTGGTGTTGGGTCTTGTGATTCTGCGTTCATGTTTTATCCTTTTATTATTTTTGTTTTGCCAGTCTTGTACTAAATACTATCACAAAAATCGTAAAAAGTCAATACTAGATATCCCCTTCGGCTTGTTTAATCAGATCTTCAAGGGAATTTCTTAGATTAACTAATGTTTCAATTCTCGCCTCAGCTTTTATGCCAAAAAGTTTATTGTTAGTTATTGCAATTTCGAGCTCTTCATCTGTTGCATCTCTTATTGCCCTTAAGTCTTGGACACCAGTAGCCTCAGATATTTCTAATTCACGAAGAAGCATGTTGTATATCTCTAAGGCAGCAATTAAACCAGGTAATTCAAGCTCAGTTACTGTAAATAGAGGCTTGGGATTCCTCTCTTCAAAAGGCACTCCGTCAAAAAGTGCACCATCTTCTGGTGCTTTGCCTGAAAAGCCTTCTGATCCACTATGGTCCATTAGAATACAAATTATAGCATAAACATGTTTAAAACGCAACTAACATGAAAAGGCGGTCGCGCATGGCGACCGCAGAGGGGCTCTATGTGCCTACGTTTTCACGTAAACAGAGCGATGCTGGGCCCGGGACAGCGATTCCCGGGGGTTGTACTTGGGGAGAGGAATCCCCGGGCCCAGTCTTTGTAATCCGTCCAGCCAGCTCTACCTTGCGGGAGCCAGCCACCTCTCGAGAGTCTCGACCCTGTCGCGACGCTTCTGTTCTCGTCGCGTTTTGCGATGCTCGAGGCGTCGCATGGGGCGAGTGTGGTTCACCCGACGGATCAGCTCGTAGAGCACCCGTCGGACTGCCTTCTCGGCCTTGTTGACGCTCACTCCAACCGCAAAGTACACGGTCAGAATGACGTCCTCTCGGCTCCTTCGCTTACCGCGCCGCGGCGGAGCTAGCTCGACCTTTTCGGTACTTTGCAGACCGAGAAGGGACTCCGAGAGCTCGGCAAGCAGGCTCTGACCAAGCTCGTAGCGCCTGCTCTGCATGGCGACCACGACTGTGGTGGCATTGCCGATTGTGGGACCCCGCCGTACAGCGAGATCCTGCTTGGACGGTAGAGGTACACTCAAAATTCCTCCCGTAGGTGGACATCTTGAACTACCCAAATGCTATACCCTTATCGTAATAATTGTCAAATTAGGTGAGGTTCAAATGAAAAGGCGGTCGCGCATGGCGACCGCAGAGGGATGCCCCAATGGCCTACGCGATCAGCGTAAACGGGGCGGTGCCGAGCCCGGGGCGGGGGACATGCGGGGGAGGGCCCCGGGCTCGGCACTTGGGCCAGCTCAGCCTGCTAGTTCAGCAGGAGAGCCGACGAACTTGTCATGCTGTTGTCAGGCGGTAGCCAGGGAAGAACTTGGCTACGAAGCGCCTGACGTTCTTCTCGAACTTACTCCTGTGGCGCACCCCACAGGTGATCAGAAGGACGCAGTCCTTTTGGTTGGCGTTGAGGCTGAGCCCAAGGGCTCGCGCCAACCTGACCATCTGGCGACGCATCTTGCGCGTCAGACGGATTGCCGAGTATCCGTCTACCAGCTGAACGCTGGCTGATGCATCGGACTTGTGGATGCAGACTTCCACGCATCCGTATGTCCAGCAGACACTACCTTGATTCCTCACATGTCCTCCCGTGTGGACTAGTGGGACAGGATAAAAAATATCCTACTCCTTGATTGAGTATTTTGCAAATAACATAAGCTCTTGACTCTAAAATTAGCACTCTGGTAATATGAGTGCTAGATCCTGGCACCTGTAACATGCTGTCCTGCTTACGGCAAAGCCGTAACCTGCCAGCATTCTATCGCACATTGCTTTGTTGCGACTTGCGTTACTCACTCGCCGTATATCGAATACGGCTCACTCCGTTACTTAGTCGCTCCTAGCACTGCACGCTAGTCCAGGCACCAGGAAACTATCAAAACGATACATAAAAAATTAAGTAGGAGGTTTATAAAGAATGAGTGTTCCGCTAAAACCTTTAGCAGATTATATTGTGGCCGAGCAAGAGTCGGCTGTAACCAAAACCGCCAGCGGTTTGTATCTACCAGACAAAGCAACCGAAAAGCCAAAAATCGCCAAAGTATTGGCTGTTGGCCCAGGCAAGGTTGGTGACGATAACGAGCGGATTCCGGTCGAGGTAAAAGTTGGCGACAGAGTTGTTTACCGAAGCTATAGCCCAACAGAAGTTAAAATTGATGACAAAGATTACATTGTCATTCGCGAAGAAGACGTAATTGCGGTAATTAAATAGGAGGAAACTGATGGCAAAAAAAGTATTTTATGATGATGACGCTCGCCGACGTGTTTTGGGTGGTGCAAAAATCCTTTATGACGCAGTTAAGACTACTATGGGGCCTAAGGGTCGCAACGTAGTTATCTCAAAAAGCTATGGCAACCCAACCGTTACTCATGACGGCGTGACTGTAGCAAAAGGCGTTGAACTTGCAGATGTTGATGACGAAACCTTGGGCTATAAAGTTGGGGCAGAGCTTATCAAGCAAGCTGCCAGTAAAATGAACGATGTTGCCGGAGATGGCACAACAACAGTTACTGTTTTGACCTATCACATTTTAAACGAGGCCAACAAGCTTATTGCTGCTGGCCACAACCCTATGCTCCTACGCAAAGGTCTAGAATCAGCCGCTCAAGACGTTTTAAAACAGCTTGAGGGAATGAGCGAATCGATCGAAGGCAAAAAAGGCCGAGTGGCCGAGGTTGCTACCATTAGCGCCGGCGACGCCGAAATCGGCAAACTTATTGCCGAGGTTATGGAAAGCGTGGGCAAAGACGGTGTTGTTACGGTTGAGGAAGGCCAAGGCTTGGCACTTGAAAGCGAAGTTGTTGAAGGCTTTACTATGGATCGTGGCTACGTTAGCCCGTACATGGTTACCGATACAGCTCGAATGGAGGCTGTTTATGATAAGCCTGCCATTTTGGTAACCGATAAAAAAATAAGCTCGGTACAAGAGTTCTTGCCAATCCTTGAAAAGCTTGCCCAAACCGGCAAAAAAGATCTTGTAATTATTGCCGAGGATGTAGAGGGCGAGGCCCTAGGTACACTGATCCTAAACCGCCTAAAAGGTGTATTTAACACTGTGGCCGTTAAAGCCCCAAGTTTTGGCGATAAGCGCAAAGAGATTTTAGAGGACATTGCGTTCTTAACTGGAGCTAGTCTAATAACCGAAGACCGTGGGTATACTTTCGAAAATGCAGAGCTTGATATGATTGGCTCGGCTCGAAAAGTTATTGTAACTAAAGACGAGACGACAATTATCGAGGGTGGTGGCTCAGCTAGCGATGTAAAAGCTCGAATTGCCCAAATTAACGCCCAAGTAGATAGCGCAACAAGTGAATACGATAAAGAAAGTCTTGAAAAGCGCCGAGCAGCCCTAAGTGGCAAAGTTGCAGTCATTAAAGTTGGTGGTGCAACCGAAACCGAGATTGAAGAGAAGAAATTCAGAGTAGATGACGCTGTAGCTGCTGTAAAAGCCGCTCTGGCCGAAGGCGTAGTAGCCGGGGGTGGAGTAACTTTGGTAAATGCATCTTCAGCAATCAAGATTAAAGGCACTGATTCGCAATCAGCCGGAGCTCAAATCCTCCAAACATCATTAGAGCAACCGTTCAGGATTCTTCTAACCAACTCTGGCTTAAATGCTGATGAATGGCTACCTAAAGTTAAATCGGCAAAGCCAGGGCAGGGCGTAGATGTAAGCTCAGCCGATAAGCTGGTTGATCTTAAATCATCGGGTATTGTTGATCCATCTCGGGTTACAAAAGAAGCATTGCAGAACGCGGTTTCTATTGCCGGCACTGCTATGACTATGGGCGCACTTGTTGTAGACGTTCCAGAGCCAAAATCGGCCGTACCAGCCCCTGATATGGGCGGTATGGGCGGAATGATGTAGGTAGCAGGTAGCTTCTGTTAGTAAAAAATAAACCTCGTGCAAGGGGTTTATTTTTTACTACAAACTATTGAATTGTTAGCGATAGGGGAGCAAAATAAATCAATTCGTTTAATAGAAGTGGAGTAATATGATAAATCCAAGTCTAATGGAAGATCTTCATGCCGTGAGTAAGCTTACCTCAGAATTGGCTGAAACACATGTTTGGGAATCTGAAATTGATAGTAAGCTTTCTGACCCAAGGCTTAAAGCAATAGCTAGTTTAGCAGTAAGGTCGGAACAGGATAAAATTCAAACTGAACTGGTAGAACTTACCTCAAGCCTACCTATAATTGAAATTGCAATGCTCCATCGAGGATATATGAGCAAGTTAGCTGATGTAAGACTTGAAATTCAGCAGATTGAGCAAGCATCGGATGATTTTGGATTCGTGCCTGACGAAGGTTATCTAGAAGGATTATTCATTGAGGAGGAGTCGATGCAAGAGCAGGTAGAGCGGTTTGCTCCGCTATTAGAGTTTACTGAAACCTCAGTTGAAATCAGTCCAGATTTAGATCAAGTTGATCCTTCGATATCATCTGGCTTAATACAATCAGCTCCAGAAAGTCAGGTTACAAATGAGAATGGCCATGAACTAAGTAGAAGAATAAACTCTAGAGGCGGAAAGCCGGTAGCCTACATTCGAATAGCAGATCATCTTCAAAGTCAACAGGGGAGGATCATAAGCATTGAAGAGTTGGCTAGGGTTATTTACCCAGATTCTACGCATGAATTAAAAAAAATTAAATCGAGGGTTCACGCAACGATTGGTTATAGCCGGGATGCCATAGAAGAGAACTTAGCCAGTAGAGGCCTAAGATTGATCAAAGAGACTATACTGCCAGGACGACCTGGCAATAGAACTAATAGGACAATAGTCGGGTTTAAAGCTGTTGCAACATCTGCAGATGAAGAAATTGCAGAGGATAAAAAGATAGCATCTATTAAAAAACCAGAAGCTGAAATAACCAGTGCGATACCTACCGAGATGAAACGAACAGGCGAATCAGACTGGCAGCCTAAGTTTCGAAATAGAGTCAGACAAATTTTGAATGAATTTGAGCCTGCCGGATTGTTAGAACCGGGAGCAAAGCAAAAGATTGGTATCGACCATAAGCTTCGTAAAACAATGCGGAAGTTAGGAGACATTGGAGTTTTGAGTCAAGATCAGGCTGAGTCATTGTCACCAGACTTATATACATCGATTGTTATTAAAATTAATAAAACTGATGGTAATCGTTTTACAAGTGGAGAAGTAGTGTGCGATCAAGCACTGTCAATTATTCAGTCAGAAATAGCAAGAGCCATTGAAGAACATTAACAAAAATGGGGATGATACCTTGAAAATATTACAATATATAGTATAATCGGTTTATTAAGGAGTGCTAACGGGTGTCAATATTCAACCGTAACAAAGAAGTTATTGAAGAAGTTCCAGAACTGGAACGCTATTATGCTGAGCGCCGAACAAGTAGTGCCTGGAGCTGGGTAATGGCTCTAGTAACAATGATTTTGACCATTTTAATTATTATCGGCTTATTCTATGGTGGCCGATGGGTCTATCGTGAGCTTAACACCGACGAAGCTACAACAACACCTACTACTCAAACTACTCCAACCGTCAACGCGCCCCAAAATCCACCAGCCGGCAACCAAAACAATGCACAAACAGGCGGAACATTACCTGCAGGCGAATCAGAAAACAGCAATAGCGGTAGTGCAGAGTCAAGTGCGCAATCTACCAACCAATCAACTAGCCAAACTCAACCTACGCAAACTACTACGGCGAATAATAATTTACCAAACAGTGGCCCAGGCGAAACTTTTGCAGTCGCCCTGTTAGCGTTTGCCATAGCTTACATTTATAGGTTATTCAAACTAGCTAAAAAATCTGACTAAAACACTACAAGTATTATCTATTACTCTACCTGTTACACTAACCTTGCAGGGTTCCACCCTGCAAAACATTATATAGGATCAAAACTAACGACTAACGACTGCTAAAACACTTGTGGTTGGTCTGTTTGAGTTTGTTGATGTGTAAAATAATTAATCTCGTTCACAACATCTAAGAGTGCTTGAGCCCGAGATTTTTCATCAGAAATTTGCTTGGCGTACTCGTAGGCCTCTTTTACTAAGGCGGGGTTATCGGTAGCTTGTAGCATCATCATTGTTGTTTTAAATTTTTCTTCTGGTGATTGATCTAGGTGGCCAACAAGTGGTGTAAGTTGCTCTAGGGCATCTTGCTTCATTGCCAGTAGGCTGTCGTTATCTATTTGAGCGGTGGTCGAAGCAGAATAATCTACTGGTGGCGCTCCAGCTGGAACAGTAGGCTGATTTGAAGGAGCGGGTTCCGCTGTTATGGCATCTACAGAATTGTTAATTGCTTGTTCCGAGGTTGGTACAGCAACAGCAGGTGCAGTAGAGTTATTTGAAGGCGATAATGGGTCGTTTGCCAAGGCCTCGCTTGCAGGCGTCGGTCCAAAAATTGGTGCGTCAGAACTTGGCGGTGTTAATGGAGCAGCCGGCGGTGTTGAGGGATCAGGGGTAGTAGCAGAAGCGGCTGCCGTGGCTGCTAATGCGTCGCTCATTGCCGATGAAACAGGCGCAGGTGCTGTTACTGGCGCTGATGAATCAGTTACATAAGCATCATTGCCGGTCGGAATTGTTGCATCGACAGTTGAGCTATCATTAGTTGTTGGTTGCATTTCCACCCCCTGCTCGCTAGCGAGCAATATTCAGTTAGCATTTATCAATTTACACTTAATTTTAAAGCATAAACATCATTGATTCCAGTAAAAAATTAAATCAACATAAATTGTAAATAAAAAATATCTGTGCGTATCGATTGCTCAACAGGCAGAATGAATAATATTCCTATTTTGTGATGTCAAGATTTTGGTACTGGGTTAGAATATATTTATGCTTGATGACTTAAAGTACATTCACGACAGGGATGGGCAAGACGCACTTGGTTTAGCCGAAAAGCAACATGCTTTTTTGCTTGAGCATTTTGAGCTAGAGCCCATTAAAGGTCAATTTGATAACGTTGTGGTAGCTGGTATGGGTGGATCGGCCCTGTCGGCTCAACTCGCAAATAACTTTCCAGGTCTAGCGGTGCCAATGATTATTTGCCGTGGTTATGATATTCCTGTTTTTGTCGGTCCAAAAACTTTATTTATTGCCTCGAGTTATTCTGGCAATACTGAAGAGACGCTTTCGGCTTTAGAGCAGGCTGAAAAAGTTGGTTGTAAAATCGTAGTGCTTGCTGGAGGCGGTAAATTAATTGATTTAGCGATCCAAAAAAGCTACTTGGCGATAACCTTACCAAAAGTTACCCAACCACGTTACGCAACTTTATACAGCTACAAAGCGCTGATGACAATTTTATGCCAAGCGGGCCTAGCTAATAAGGATTCTCTGGATGTAGAGCTTAATAAAGCCAGCCATTTTTTGGCTGAGGTAGTAAAGTGGTGGCGCCCAGATGTGCCAGTCAAAGATAATCACCCAAAACAGATTGCTCTTGAGCTAATGGGCAAGAGCGTAGTTGTGTATTCTGGGCCAAAAATGTCATCTGCTGCGTATAAATGGAAGATAAGTATCAACGAAAATGCTAAAAATGTAGCTTGGTGGAATCAAATTCCCGAGTTTAACCATAACGAAATGATAGGCTGGAGCTCGCACCCAGAACACAAGCCCTACGCGGTGGTTAATCTGTTAAGTAATTTAGAGCATCCAAGGATTCAGCGTCGGTTTGAAGTGTCCCAAAAATTGCTCAGCGGCAAAATCCCGTTCCCAATTAATTTAGCGGCTCAGGGCGATACGCACTTGCAACAACTTTTATGGCATATTATTTTTGGGGATTTTTGTAGTATTTATTTGGCGCTGTTAAACGGAGTTAATCCAACGCCGGTAGATTTAGTCGAAAAGTTTAAGCTTGAACTTTCCTAGGCCATTTGCCATTTTATCCTCTTAACGCTTCAATCGGATCTTTATTTGATGCTTTAAAGGCTGGCGCCAGGCTAAAAATTATACCAATAGCTATTGAAAGCCCGGTTGCCACAATCACAACTGGCAGGCTAACTACCGGTTTAAAATCGGTAGCCATTCTTAGGCCAACACTAATCAAAATCGAAATCGTGATACCAAAAACACCAGCAATTACACTCAATACAACACCCTCTGCTAAAAATTGATTGAGTATTTGGCGATTGGTTGCGCCAACAGCTTTTCGGATTCCGATTTCGCGGGTACGTTCGCTGACGCTGGCAAGCATAATATTTGTTATTCCAATGCCGCCAACTAATAAAGATATTGCTGCGATACCAGATATGAACTTGGTTAAGATACCAAGCACATCATCCGTAATTTTTAATAGATCCTCCTGTTTTATGACACTAAAATTATCTTGGCCACCATGCTCGGCTCGCACTACGCGTGTTACATCGGCAACAGTGTTATCTACCGAATCCGAACCATTGGATTTTACAAAGATTTGCGTTATTTGGGCCTTATCACCAGTAAGGCGTTGACCAGTCTGATAAGGGATAAAAACGCTAGAGTTAAAGTCGGTACCGGCTGATGTTAAAACTCCGCCTTCAAAAGTATCAAATACTCCCCGCACGATAAATGTTTTACCTTCGATTAGCATTGACTTTCCGACTGGATTTAGCTCGCCGTAAAGTGATTCGGCGATATTTTTCCCGATTACTACGTATTCGCTATTTAATTCGTCACTGGTAAAAAACCCACCATAAATTATTGATTGGTTAAGTGCAGATGGTAAGTCGTTTTCGGTTGCGATTACAAAAGCGTCATTTAACGCTTTTTCATCGTGCGAGATGCTATTGGTAATTAGGCTCATTGGCACGGCATTTTTTACATTAGGCAATTGACGGATTTGTTCAATATCTTTTTGGGTAAGTGTGCTAGTAGATAAAGCAGCCAAAGGATTAATAGTCGCGATATTTCCCGATTCATCTTTGGTAATAATTTTTCCAGAACGGACAATAATTAAATCCCTACCAGAACGATTAACCTCGCCTACCACTTGTTGTTTTAAGCCTTCGCCCAGGCTTGCTACTGTGATGACCGAACAGATGCCGATAATTATGCCCATCATGGTCAGGAGACTCCTGCCCTTAGAAGCCCTAATGCTAGCTAGCGCCATTTTGTAATTACCAGTATGAATGGTCATTTTTTAGCCTTTCTGCTTTTGGTTTTTTTGCTTTTGGGTTTTTTAGGCTCATTTTTTTTGGCGGTTGGTTTTGAACGTTTTTTTTGATTGGTCTTTAGCTCTTTTGGAGGCATTTGTTTCATCATTGCTGATACCCCAGCAATTAAATCTTCGTCAGGATCAACTAAGTGTTCGCCAGATTCGGCTCCTTTAGCAATCTGACCAATTGCTGTGTCTTCATCTTCAACGATTTGGCCATCGCGCATATAAATAACGCGACTGGCATATCGGGTAAGCCCAGGGTTGTGCGTTACCATCAGTATAGTGTTGCCTTGGCGGTGTAAATCAGCTAAAAGTTCCATAACCGTCAGGCTGGACACACTATCTAAGTTACCAGTTGGCTCATCGGCAATAATGATATCGGGATTATTTACTAATGCTCTGGCGATGGCTACTCGTTGTAGCTGACCACCACTGAGTTGTTTTGGGTAATAATACTCACGTTCGCGCATATTAACGCGTTCTAAAATATCGCTGGCGTGCCTTAGGCGTTTTGCAAGCGGTACGCCTTTATAGCTCATTGGCAGGGCAACGTTATCAAGGACGGTCATGTTTGGTAACAGATTAAATGATTGAAAAACGAATCCAATTTTGTCACGCCGGATTTTTGCCCTTTGATTCGATCTTAACTTGGCAAATGACCTGGAATCAATCATGTAGTTGCCATGGCTAGGCTGATCTAACAGGCCAATAATATTCATTAAGGTTGTTTTGCCGCTACCGCTTGGACCCATAATTGCTAAAAACTCACCGTGCTCAATAGTAAGATCAACTTCGTCCAATGCTAATGTAGTTGACTCGCCAAAGCCGTAAATTTTAGAAATTTCTTGTAGTTTAATAATCGCCACAGCGTTTTGCCCTTTACTGCGCTTAGTTTTATTTAATCGTAAGGCTTCTTGCCCGAACAACGCTCCACCATGGCGTCGGTTTGTGCAGGCAACAAGGCTCGTGTACCCAAAAGTTTACTCTTGTGTTAACAGATGAGCAATAGATTACATCAAAAAAATGATGTAAAAAAGTCCAAGGTGTAAATTTGCTACAATATTGCTGTTAATGGAGAGGTCGCATAGTGGTCTAGTGCGCTGCCTTGGAAAGGCAGTATATCCGCAAGGGTATCGAGGGTTCAAATCCCTCCCTCTCCGCCAAATTATGAACCCGCAGAAAGCGGGTTTTTAATTTGGCGCTAGGAAGCAAGCCAACTGCTTGGCTTGGGTGGGATTTGAACGGGCGGAGCGATGTTTGCCCATTCAGGCAAACCGCGAGCCGGGGTCGAGAGCTAATTTCATAGTAATTAGACTCGTGACTCACAAATCCCTCCCTCTCCGCCAATTGAATTTTTAATGTTCTAAGCGCATAATTAGCTTAATTAAAAAGGGGACGCTAGATGGAATTATTAACTTTTATGGCTCACGCCGATGAGGTAGTAAATAGTCCTGCGATTGAAGTCAATTTATTAGGGGTGCTATTGGCAGCCATTAGCTCAATGGTGGTCGGAGCTATTTGGTATGCAAAACCGGTATTTGGCGCTAAATGGCAAAAGCTAGTCAAACTAAAAGACGAAGACATGAAATCCGGCGCAATGAAAGCCATGGGACTAACGTTTTTGGCATCATTAGTTACTGCGTATGTACTAGCTCACGTGGTATTCTTGTCAAATAAATTTTTTGAAGATGAATTTTTATATGACTCATTATTTACAGCATTTTGGTTGTGGCTAGGACTAACAGCAGCTCGAATGCTAACACATGACTTATTTGAGCAACGAAAAACAAAGCTAACATTGATGAACCTTGGTAATGAGTTTGTAACAATTATGGTAATGGGTCTTACAATCGGATTAGTCGGTTTGTAGTCAAGCTAACCAAATAGCATGAATATGTTTAAACCAGTAAACGCTAAAAGTGTTGATGAGTATATTGGCATGCTTAACCCTGAGCGAAAAGCAGTAGTTACTTTTTTGCATAATCACATCCAAAAAATCGCCCCAACACTTAAACCACACTTTGCCTACAACATGCTCGGATATGGCAGTTTTAAGTATAAAAACTATAAGAACGAGACTGTTGATTGGCCAACTGTTGCACTGGCGAGCCAAAAAAATTACATAAGCTTATATGTTTGCGCTGTTGTTGATGGCGCATACTTAGCTGAAAAGCACAAAGATAAACTTGGCAAAGTCAGCGTTGGTAAAAGCTGTATACGTTTTAAAAAACTAGACGATCTTAATCTAGAAGAACTCGACAAAGTGCTAAAAATCGCCGAATCCAACCCCGGCTTAGTCACCTAGGTAAATTGATAATAGTAAATTGTAAAATGAATCAACAAAGTTTATTCGTGGTGATAGGGTAGGCCAGCGTTAATACTAAAGGCTCGATAGATTTGTTCGGCGGTTATAATACGTACAAGCTGGTGGGGCAGAGTTAATGGGCCTAAGCTCAATGTAACGTCTGCCAGTTTAAAAATTTCTGGGGGTATTCCGTACGAATCACCAATAGCTATAACCACTTTTGAAGTTTCTAGCTTCAGTTTATCAATATAAACTGCAAGTTGGCTTGAACTAAATTGATGTCCACGTTTGTCTAACACAACTATCCTGGCGCCAACCGATTTTTGTTTTTGTATAAGACTGATAAATTGATCAGGCTTACCGCTTTCGGGGCAGTTTAGCTCTAGCTCAACGTTAAAACGATTTAGTCTTTTTTGATAATCTTCAAACAGTCTAACTAGTTCGGTTGGTAATTTTTTACCAGGCGAGATTATTGTCAAGTGCATTTTTATATAATACCAAAGAGTAATTAGCACTCATACATTGTGAGTGCCAGATTTTCGTGTTAAAATTTAATTACCATGAGGGGTAAGCTAACATCACCAGTTCGACAAACTCCAAGGCAAATGCAAAAAGCATTTATCTGTACTATTAATCAATCCAAAACTGCTTGTTTTTGCTTGGTAGCTTATCTTAGGGTCTTTGTTAAACCTAAACTAAAAGGTCGCTCAAGCCGCAAACTAGACCTAGAGCGTTCACTTATAAGTATTACATTAGCTAGTTTTATGGCTAGCATGAAACTTCGTCTTAAAGCCATCCGCGATATGGCAATGATAAGGCGAAACCATCATGAATCATCACTTTATTGGTTGCATTCAACTGATCCTCGTGCGATTTAGATAATTCTCAGTCTAATCTCAGATAAAAATCGCAAAATAAAATGGTTAAAGTAACGCGCGACGAATAAGAGCGCGCAAACGCGAGGAGTACTTTAATGAACGATAGAGACCAAATCAAAGAGGTTGTTGAGTCAGTATCGCAACTTCAGGATATGAAACAGTGGGAGCGGTTAGAGACTTATTTTGTCGAAAAGCCGTTTATTGACACCAAAGAGCTTAGTGGAGAGGCGCCGGCAATTATGCCAAGAAGCCGACTAATAAGTAGTTGGCGCCGCGAAATCGGTAGCTATTTTTATGCTACTCGTCACTTCATTAAGAGGTTGGCGGTTAGAATGCAAAATTCTAAAAAAGCGAGGGTAACAACCGATGTGGAGCATGTTCACTATGTGGCTGATAGGGGTGAGCGATATGCTTGGACGGTCCGTGGCTCGATTGAATATATTGTGGTTAAAACTGCCAACGGTAGTTGGAAGATTAGCCAGATGATATTTCGATTGCAAGATCAAGTGGTTCGACCAATCGGCCAACCCGCCTAACTCTAAAGCTCAGGTCAGGTTCTCCCTGCTGACTGGCAAAGCCAGCCACACCGGAGAACCTTCTTGACGAATTGCGTTGTCATCAACTCCGCTACTCGCTAGCAGTATTTCATATACAGCTAGCTCCGTTGCTCGTTGTTTCCTAGCACTTCATTCAAGCCTGAAAGTTAGGCAAGGGTACGCTCAAGCAAATGCATTGACGAAATCTCATATATTTGGTATTATTAACACTGTAAGCTTTAGGCTTACCAGAATTTGATCGAAACCCGTTCTATACGTATCGTTAGGACGGGTTTCTGAATTAATTGCCTCTTTTATTGAGACTTAAACGATATTCAAAGTCTTCAGCAAACAATATATTTTGCACGAAACCATTTTTATGAGAGTCTATGATTTCTCTGCCAACGTGATCTCTTGCACCAAAAATTATACATTTCTTCCCAAACTGACTTGATAGATATTCAATAGCATAAGCTAAGTCTCCATCTCCTGAGAAAATAACTATTTGGTCATAATTCTTACATTCTTTAATTAAATCAACTGTCATCTCAACGTCCAAGTCACATTTTTTGTCATAATATTCAGAGTAATTTAGATTAGGCATGTACTTTACTCTTTTTGATATAACTTCGAATCCATTCATCTGAGCTCTAAGGAAGATATTTTTAGACCAAGGGCTTAGAATTGTTGACTTTTCTTTTGGCCCATAATCTAAACCGTAGTAGAAACGACGTAAAAACATTTTTCCAGATGAAAAGTGCTTAACCAAATCGCCTAGCTCTTTTATTCCTACCTTCCACCCAAGACTATTTTCCCACTTTACAACATTCCCAAAGTCAACTATAACAATTGTTCGTTCTTTTAAAGCAGAACGTGAATCAAGAAATTTCTTTATCTCAGCCCTGGTCATAGGTGAAGTATAAATTATACACTTAATCAAATAAAACGCTTAAGTATATGAACAACATCTGCTTAGTGATGAGCTATACACTTATTTATACGTAGTTTTTGTTTTTCCAAACAAATTTTCCTTCTCAAGATTGAATATATGAGGTGTATTATATCTATATGGAGAGGCTAGTAAATAAGCCAGCTACTGGTATCAATCAACTGATAACAAAACTAGAGATATCAATAGCTGACGGTACAATCACTGAATCAAAGCTTGATAAATTACAAAAAGTTTTAGATGAGACCGACCAGGAGCTTAAGAACCCAAACTATAGGTTGTACGAGCTTCAATCAATTATTTATTATGTAAGAAATGATAAAACCAAAGCTCTTGAGTATATACACGACGCATTAGTTCTAGAGCCAGATAGGACGAAGTACTCAAGCACTGGTTTTTTATTGGCTGAGCTCTACTATTCCTCTGTTTCGAATGAACCAGAGAATTTTAATGAAACCGAATCGGAAAACTACATTGAGAAAGATTTTGATACGGCTACAACTACAAATAATTTAAGCCAAGAAAAATCTATCAAGGAGCTGAGAAAAAAATATAGCGGCAAACTAGAGGGATGGCTAGCGCTTTATGCTTTAAGGCTCATAGCTATACCAGTGGTTCTACTAATCGATATCGGTACTATTTTTAGCGAAGATCTAACCTCTATTGATGGTAGCCTAATGTACTACTCATATGCCGCTATTTACATTGAGGGAGCAATTGTGTTGTGGACTGTAGGGGTTTGGTACTCTTTTTTCAAAAAAAGAAAAAACACAATTAGATATGTCAAAATACTTGAGATAATACTAGCTGTCTTCTATTTTATTTTTGGAGTTTGGCTACTAAATATTTACAACGAGTATTCTGTCACTAATGATGGAGAACCTGCCAAGTTAATAGTATACGGCGTTGTTGCGTTTTTATGGTTCGCTTACTGGTCAAAGTCAAAAAGAGTATTAGCTACATTTATTAAGTCCTAAAAGTTGCTAATTAAACATGAAAAGACTACATGAGCGAAACGGTACCAATAGCATTTCTTTTTTTAAAAACCTTAGACAGATAAACCGAAAAAATAGGCTTATTTTTCTGTTATCATTTTGCATTCTTGTTTTAATAGTTTCTTATCTATCTGGTTATTCTAGCTCTGTAGTTAATGCTTTCCCTGTGTTCAAGTTTGGAGAACGAGTGAACACATTAAGTTGCACATATTCAGGGCAAAGCATCAGTACAGATGTAAAAACTCATTCAAATATAAATACGTATTACAAAAATCTATCCTCGAAGAATAAATACATAAACAATACAGAACTAGCCGGGATGACATTAAGTAGCAAAAATGATGGCGCCATCAAGAATTTAGCTAACAATATAAAAACGATTGCTGATTCCAAAAACCTCAATGATGACCAATTAGTAGAACTGACAACATGTTTAGTACAGAACATACCTTACGACGAGAATAAGGCCAATTTAGTTTTAAGTAAGTCAACTATCTCCAACCGTGAGTTGGCACAGTTTCCTTATGAAACTTTATACAAAAATTCTGGTATATGTACAGATAAAACGTACTTAGCAAGTGCAATTTTAAAAGAGCTTGGCTTTGGTACTGGGATTTTAATATTCCCTGACGAAAAGCACATGGCTCTGGGTATTAAAGCGCCCAGTGGTTACACGGATTTTAAGACAGATTATGCTTATATGGAAGTCACTACTTCAGGCTTTGCGCCCGGTGAGATTCCTGAAGACATAAATAATACTAATGGAAAAGCCGCTGTTGCTATAAAGTCAATCTCAGATTTAAGTACTGACTCAGACCCATCAAAAGTGGATTACTACTCAAAAAAATCTATTTCTTCCCCAAATCTAGTTATCGAAGTCAACGACGGCAAGAAATATCAAAGGATAGTTGAAGTAACTAATCTTGAAAATAAAATAATTACAGGCTTAGATCAACTTTCAGTAAAGAATAAGACCCTAGAGATAGCATATGGTGAACTTCTAAGGCGGAAAAGCGCCCAGCAATATGCCTACACCAGTTACCTTTCTGAGCCATCAACTAAACTTGACTGCGGATATAAGTATAACTATAGCTACAGTTGGAGCATGTATTCTTATAGCCCTATGTACACTTATCAATGCGATACGGTCACTAATTATAATAAGACCTATAAGTATAGTTCTTATTCGTTAGCGCTAAGCTCATATAACTACCAGGTAAGTTACTATAATAGCTTACTAGATAATTATAATAAAAGCTTAAGCACCGTAAAAGCAGATATAAATAAATATAAAAGCTACAATTATAATTAAGGTCAAGACTTTTAAAAATCTTAGCTTGTTCGGAGTATAATTTGGAATATGAGCATGATTGTAAAGGATACCGATTTTTTGGCGCGTAAAAATGCACAAGATAAGTACAGACCTGAAAATGTTGAAGTGCTTATTATTGCTGAAGCTCCACCAGCTGATGAAAGGTATTTTTATTATGAAGATGTTAGCTCCCATGACCACCTGTTCATTAATACAATAAGGGCAATTTACTCTGAATATGAGAAAGTAAGAACAAATGAAATACGCGAACAAAAAACCATGCTACTAAAAAGATTTAAACAAGATAAGTTTTTCGTAATTGATGCAGTTGAGCAAAGGATTCCAAGCAAAACAAAAGAGCTGACTCGAATAAATTTGATTCGGGACAACGAAAAATACCTAAAAGAAAGAATATCTAAACTAAACGGTAATTTTATCTGCTTTATTGTCAAAAAAAGTGTTTATGCTGGACTGAGCAACGAATTTAAAAGCAGTTTAGTGCTCCCATATAATACATATTTACCATTCCCTAGCAATGGTCATCAAAAAACTTATAGAGATAGACTAAAGATGGCTTTAAGGTCAGAAAAATTCATTGGAGAGTTAAAGATAGCTTGATTGTTTCCCTGGGTCTGAGCATAAATTAAATGCAGTTTTGAGCTTTGCTGGGAGTTCTGTTGGACTTTTTGCTCTCAAAAGTTCACCACGTTCGGGAAGAACATCGTTTGGTTCTTTATCTATAGAAGTTATATAATTAGCCTAGTATGGCAAAAGACGGTGTTTATGCAGTAGTTACTGGCGCGTCAAGCGGGATTGGTAAAGAAATCGCGATCCTGTTTGCTCAGGACGAAGTTAACTTGGTGCTAGCTGCTAAAAATGGCAATAAGTTGGCAACTTTTGCTAAAGAGCTAAAAAATAAGTATCACGTTGATATACATCTTTCGGTTGGTGATTTATCAAAAACCGGAGTAGCCGAAGGTCTATTTGAATTTTGTAAGAAAAAAAAGCTAGACGTTGAGTATCTTGTAAATAGTGCAGGTTTTGGCGAATACGGTAAAATAACTCAAACCGATTGGAATCTTGAAAAAGAGATGATTGGCGTTAACGATACCGCGTTGACGTATTTATCAAAGATGTTTGCTAGCACAATGAAGGAGCGTGGAGACGGCAGGATATTGAACATTGCTAGCACTGCCTCTTTCGTACCTGGTCCAAGGATGGCAGTGTATCATGCTACTAAGCACTATGTTTTAGCCTTATCACAGGCTATGAATTATGAATTAAAGGGTACGGGCGTATCGGTTACAGCATTTTGCCCAGGCCCCACAAACACTCCATTTTGGGATAGAGCAAGTTTGAAGGGTACTAAGTTAGCAAAGCGAAGCAGCAAGTTCCCAAGCGCCAAAACCGTAGCTGTTTATGGGTACAACTCAATGTTACACCGAAAACCAGTTGCCATGCATGGTTTAAAAAATCGTTTTAGGACATTGCTTTATAAACTTATGCCAAGAGGCTTATCTGTAAGGCTAGCGGCAAAAAGGTTATTTGGTTAAATATATGAAAGCGTTGGTGGTGTACGCTCATCATGAACCAACATCGTTTACGGCTGCTCTTAACAATGTAGTAATCGAAGAGCTAAGTTTAGCGCATCACGAAATACTTTTAAGCGATCTATATGGGCAAGGCTTTAACCCAATTGCCGAAAAGTGGGATTTTACGACTCTAAGTGGTAAGCACTTTAACTACATGATGGAACAAAAACATGCAGTGACTAATGACTTATCTTTTGCCCCCGATATTGTTGGCGAGATTCAAAAACTTCAGCAGGCTGATATTGTAATTTTTGTAGCACCGATATGGTGGTTTGATGTTCCGGCCATTATGCGGGGTTGGTTTGATAGAGTAATGGCTATGGGTGTTACCTGGGACGGTGGTCAGATTTATGGCAATGGGCTTTTAAAGGGCAAGCAAGCAATGATGGTCTTAAGTGGTGGGCACCCAAAAGATTACTACAATGAAAACGGTTTGCATAAAATGACCACACTTCAAATGCTACATACAATACATCACGGGATTTTCGCCTTTTGCGGTATGAACGTACACGAGCCATTTATAAGTTTAAACGTTCTTGGCGAGAGCCAAGAGACTCTTGATAATGAGCTTGGGGAACTACGTTTTAGGATGCAAAATATCTTTACTAGCCCGAACTGGTTAATTACACAGGGATAAAAAAATCCGCCCAGATTTTGGGGCGGATCAGGTGCTTCTCGCAAAAAACGTATCGTTTCAAGGTTAATTATATCAAATTTGTATTCAATAGGCTAATTTGTGTTCAACTTTTTAGCGAGTGTCACAAATTCTTCTAATGACTGAGCAAAAAATTTTGATAAGCCTTCATCTGAGTTGTTTCCTGATTCATCAATTTTTTCAGATACCGCCGAAATATTGACAGCATTTGTTGCGGTAATTAGACCTAGTTCTGGTAATACTTGTCTAAGTTGTTCGACAGCTCGGCTACCACCTATACTGCTCCAGGAGTGACTTATTAAAAGGGCTGGTTTATGCTTCCATTCGGGACCAACCCAATCTAGTGTATTTTTTAGTATGGCAGGGTAGCCATGGTTGTATTCTGGGGTGATTATTACAAATGCTTTTGATTCTTTTACTTTATCTGCCCATTGTCTACCTTTTGGATTTTGATAGTCCTTACCGCTGCTGGCAAGGCCGAATGGACCCATTTCTTCGTTATAAAATGGTAAATCTAGATCTTCAGGGTTTATAAGTTCTGGGTCTAGCCGACCATCTTTTTTTAGCTGTTGTTCGAGCCATTTGGCGACTCGCGTGCTTTTATTGTTCGGACGAACCGAACCTACGATAATTAATGTTTTCAAAATTTATGCTCCTAGTTTTTTAATATTTATTCCGCATTCAGCGAGTAGATCTTTATTTAGTTCGTACTGCTTTTTTGTTCCGCTTTTTTGTTCTAAGACAACGCCAGCTTGCACTAATTTAGCAAAATGATGACTCATTGCGGGCTGACTTAACTGTTGTTGAGCTGATAAATCGCTACAACTTTTTTTGGCAGTAGGGCAAGTAGCCAGTTCACGTACCAACGCTAAACGGGTTGGGTCGGCCAATGCCTTATACACCGTAACTATTTGATTGTTATGCATAACGTAAGTTTATATTATATCAAACATTTAAATATGTAAATGATTAAATTTAATAAAATTGACTTAACTATCTATTTTACCCCTGTTTAGTCTATACTTATACACAGTGATTAAGTTAAGTTCGTTGCAGGTATCGTTTATAAAAGGCCTTGTAGGCCTGACTTTAGTTTGTCTATTGCTTTTTTGCATAAGAATAATCGCGAGCGATGCCTTTAGATATGGATTTATTCCTTGGAACTTGGCCTTAATTTGGATTGCGTTGGTACTGGGCTACTTTACTGGTGAGCGATTAAAAAAAGTCGTCGATTATAAAACTATGATTTTAATTGTTATGTGGGTAGGATTTTTGCCCAACACCTGGTATGTGTTAACCGACTTTGTTCATGTATATCCTACGGGTGAGGTAAGCCAGCTATACGATATTGTATTAATCGCAAGTTTGGTAGTTGTTGGGTTCATTGCCGGCTTTAGCAGCTTATTTTTAGTCCATACCAGGTTGATTCCAATATTAGGTTCTAAAATCAGTGGCTATGTAGCTACTGGCGTTTTGCTTTTAAGTAGTTTTGGGATTTATTTAGGTCGTGATTTAAGGTGGAACACCTGGGACGTTATAAGCAATCCAGCAGGTATTGTAGTTGATCTAACAGATAGAATTATTGACCCATTAGGTCATCCAAGGTTTATAACAATGACTGGGCTATTTTTTATTTTACTTGGATCAATTTATCTAGGTATATGGCATTTCTACAAGACACTCGACAAGAAAACCCCGACAAAGCTTAAACGATAACTGATATACTTTACTAAAATGGACGAGATAACCCAAGCCCTTAATAAGGCTGTCAAAAATTTATTCAATCTTGATGTTCAGGCCGAGCTAGAGCCAACAGATGCTCAGTTTGGTGATTATTCAACCAATATTGCGATGCGGTTATCTGCCGAATTAGCCAATAATCCAAGGCAGATAGCTGAAGAAATATGTGGGCATGTTTCAAGTAACGACTTATTTTTGGCAGAGCCAGCCGGGCCGGGTTTTATAAACTTTAAGCTATCGAATAATTATTGGAACAAAGAGTTTGAAAAAGCCCATCAACTTGGTGATCAATATGGGAAACTGGATAACTTTAAAGGCAAAACGGTAATCGTAGAATATTCTGATCCAAATCCATTTAAAGTACTACACGTTGGTCATTTGTATACATCGGTAGTGGGGGATGCTTTGGCCAACCTGTACGAAAATGCTGGAGCTAAAGTATATAGAGTTAATTTTGGTGGTGATGTTGGACTGCATGTAGCTAAAACCATGTATGCCATAATTCAAAACTTTGACGGCGAAAACCCCCAAAAACTTGAATCGATAAACCAAACTGAGCGATCTGCTTGGTTGAGTAAGATGTATGTAGAAGGTAATAGGTTATATGAGGAGTCAGAATCTGCCCAAAATCATATAAAGGACTTAAATATACGCCTCTACGAGGTAAATTCAAAAAAAGATACCAAATCGCCACTAGGTTTGATTTATTGGACAACCAGACAATGGAGCTATGACTATTTTGTCGAGTTCTATAAATCAATCGGTTCGCGTTTTGATAAATTTTACCCAGAAAGCGAAACCGCACCAATCGGCAAACTATTGGTCGATGATGGTCTAAAAGCTGGAGTGTTTGAAAGATCTGACGGTGCGGTGGTATTTATAGCCGAAAAATATGATTTACATACCAGGGTTTTTATTAATAAGCAGGGGCTTCCGACATACGAGACCAAAGATTTAGGTTTAATGAAGCTGAAAAAAGCAGACTACAATCCCGATTTATCGGTAATAATTACTGGTAACGAACAATCCGAGTACATGAAAGTAGTTATAAAGGCGATGGAACAGCTTGATGCTTCGATTGCTTTGAAAACCAAGCATATAACTCATGGCTTAGTTAAGCTGGCTGGTGGGCAAAAAATGAGTAGTCGTAAAGGGAACATTCTAGGCGCAGAGCAAGTGTTAAAACTTGCTGATCAGGCTAATTATAAGCTTAATGGTAAAAATGAGCCAGAGGTATCAACCTCAGCGGTTAAGTACTCATTTTTAAAGCAACGAATTGGCGCTGATTTAATCTTTAATCCAGAGGAATCTGTGAGCTTGCAGGGCAACAGTGGGCCCTATATTCAGTATGCGCATGCTAGGGCTTGGTCTATAACTGCAAAAGCTAAAGAATCAAAATCTCATGATTATGTTCTTGATGATGCGGAGATGCCATTAGTTAAAAAAATGCTTAGCTTTAAGCCATTGTTGCAAAAAGCGACCGCAGAAAATTATCCTCATTATTTATGTACTTATTTATATGAACTAGCTGGAGAGTTCAACCGATTTTATGAAAATAACAGAGTAATCGGAGATCAGCGCCAAGATATCAGATTGGCAATATTAAATCTGTATAAAACAATAATTCATAACGGGCTTGGTATCTTAAACATTTCGGCTCCAAAGCAACTGCAAAAAGACTCAAAATAAGTTATAATATATCCTATTCGCGACAATGACAGAATCTAAACTTAAGAATAAATTGAAGATGGGCCGAGAGGAACGAAATCGAATCGGTCTTTTTGTGCTGTTAGTTGCTTTAATTGTAGCGCTTAGCGGGTTGGTTGGCTTTGTAGTTATAGACAGTTCGAACAGTGCAAAAACAGAGATAACTAAACAAGGATTACTTTACGAACAGCAAAAGAACCCCGACACAAAATCAACTGATAATCAGCAGCAAACTCAAAGCACAGTTGAAGGCGAAGCTCAACTGGCCACTCCAGATAACAGGGTGGTTACTGGCTCTGTGCTAGTTTATTATTCAAAATATCCCGAATCCCAAAGCCAAAATTCAGAACTAAAGTCCGTTGAGCGGCTAGTATATCAAGGTCAAGATCCATATGTTATTGCCGTAGAAGAGCTTATTTCCGGACCAAGCTCGGCTGAAAAGGCCGAAGGCTACTATGGTGGGGTTAAACTTACAGGCGACAGTAATTGTGACTCCAAGGATTACAAAATAACTCAAACTCAAGACACGGTTATTGTTCAGTTTTGCCGTCAGCTAGATAAAGACTTTGACAGCAAAGCTCAATCTAGCCAATTTATACAAACCCTAAAGGTTTTAAGTGGTCAAGACAAAGTGAATGTTTTAGATAGCAATGGTAAGTGTATATTTGGATCGCTAAACGAAGGCTGTACTCAATAAAACGCTAACGTTTTTTAAAATTCGGTATATAATTACTCCTAAGGTAAACGGGAGATTTTATGAATAAAAATCTTAGGGGTTTTATGGGTTTTATCCGCGAGCAGGGAATCATTGGCCTAGCAATTGGTCTAGCAATTGGTGTGCAAGTGGGCAAAACCGTTGAATCTATTGTTAACGGATTTATTGACCCCTTTGTGGCTTTTATTTTAGGTAGTGGCGTAAACTTAGATGCGTCAAAGTGGAACATAGTCGGTGAGGATACTATTAAAACAGACTATTGGTTTACTTTAGGCGATAGGTACCTAGTTATTGGATGGGGCGAGGTAGTATCATCGTTAATTGTTTTATTGGCCGTTGCAGGAGTAATCTATTATGTTGTGCATGGCCTAAAGCTCGATAAGATTGATAAAAAATCGGATAAATAAACTAAGGAGTTTAAAATGGTATTAGTAAAAGTTCTAAAACGAAAGGATGCGTCTTCGGTTCTTGTAGCCGTTGCGCTGGCGCTGCTGTTAACTAACTTTCTATCAACGGTTTCATTTGATCTGGCGTCAAGATTGACAGAATTTGTCTCTGGTAAAGAATCAGAATATCTCAACTCTCAGACCTCAATTGGTTGGGACCAAATATATTTATTACCGACATTTACACTATTGGTTCAAGTCGTAATACTTGAGTTAGTGGTTAGATTGGTAATTTCACTTAAATCGTTCTGGAAAAGTGCAAAATAAAGCGCGTGCCAAAAGAAAAACTTTGGTTTAAAAAAAGAAGGTACGGTTGGGGATGGACGCCTATCACTTGGCAAGGCTGGTTGGCAGTTGGTTTGTATGTAGTGTTAGCAATCATTTTTACAATTATATTGTTGCCAAATTCCGGAGAGGAACTCGGTGTAGTTTATGTGGTGGCCTGGGGCCTTATTATACTCAGTTTGACCTCATTTTTATTGGGCATCAGCTACAGAAAGGGTGAACCTCCTAAATGGCAGTGGGGCAGTGATAAAATAGATAGCAAAGATGCAACTAAACGACGAACAGTGGAAGAAAAAGCTGTCCCCAAAGCAGTACGAAGTACTAAGAAAAAAGGGAACTGAAGCCCCATTTACGGGGGAGCTCTTGTACAATAAAGCTGACGGGAGTTATTTGTGCATGGGTTGCCACAGTGAATTGTTTAAGAGTGAGCACAAGTTTGACTCAGGAAGTGGCTGGCCGAGTTTTTATGATGTTGCTTCTGCTGAAAATGTTAGATTGGTAGAAGATTTGAGTCACGGTATGCACCGAGTTGAAGTCCAGTGTGCTAAGTGCGGGGGTCACTTGGGGCATGTATTTAATGATGCATTGGATCAGCCAACTGGCATGCGTTTTTGTATAAATTCGTGTAGCCTAGACTTTAAACCGCACGAAGTATTAAAAGGTAAACTATGATCAAAAATAACGAAGTGCCAACTAAATTTGTATGGCTGGATCTGGAGATGACAGGGCTTGACCCAAGCGTTGATAAAATACTGGAGGTTGCAGTTGTTATAACTGATTCAAATTTAAATGAACTTGCTAGCTACCATAGCCTTATCAGGTACGGAGAAGATTATATTAACGAGCTACTTCTAAAAAACCCATTTTGGGTTAGTCGTCCTGATGGGCGCAAGAAAATATTAAAAGAATTAGCATCTGGCAAGACTGATAGCATGGTTGAATATGATTTATGTGTGCTTATGGCTGATAACTTTAAAGAAGGGGAACCTGTGTATCTTGCAGGTAACTCAATTAGAGTAGATAGAGCTTTTATCGACAGGAGCCTACCAGATTTTGCAAGCCTATTACACTATCGAATGCTTGATGTAAGTAGCTTTAAACTCTGGTGGCTTGCTAATGGCCAGGGTGAATACAAAAAGAAAGAACTACACAGGGCGCTTGATGATATACATGAATCGATTGCCGAATTAAAACACTATTCTGATAATATAAAATTTAATGATTAATCATAAAGAAGTCGAAGATTATCTTTTAAGTATGCCTAACGCGCGCTTGGATTATCCGTTTGGGGAAGGAACCGCTGTCTATAAAGCTGGCGAAAAAATGTTTGCATTAATTGCTGAAAAATCATCACCGGTTAGAATCAGCCTAAAATGCGACCCATTGCTTGCAGAGACTTTGCGCCAAAAATATGAAACGGTTGTACCAGGGTATCATCTAAATAAAAAACACTGGAATACAATTATCTTAACCGGCCAGTTAAGCTGGGATGAAGTTAAAGATCTGATTAGACTAAGTTATGATTTAGCAACGGCTAAATCCTAAAGACTGGCTATAATTAATCCACTACTGTTAAAGGCACTTTGCGCAAACGCTTTGGTTTTTGGCCCACCAGAGTCGTAAACAATTTTTAGATTTTTTTGGTAGGTGCCTAAACTGGCTGTAAGATAGTCATTGTAGACTTGTGACAATGTATTGGATTGGACTGCGCTTGTTATTGTATCGTCAGTTTTTTTGTTTAGCTTGCTACTAATTTGTCCTTTTGGCAGTTCACTACCACTCGATGAAATAAGCTCTAAAGTCTTGTTTTGATCTGACACTAAGCTAGTTTTTACTGTGGTGGCTAAAGCTAAAGTCGATGGGTCTTTTGAGGATTTTAAAGCCAAGTCGCTAACTCGGATTATCTCTTGTTGTTCTGCGACAAGTCCAAACAGGCCAGTTGAGTTGGTATTTTTGCCACCACTTAAAAGTGCGACAGCCATTATTAGAATAAGCAAAACTCCAAGGCCAGCGCCAATCATAATTGGTAGTTTCTTTAAGCCGCTAAATCCGGATTTATTTTTTGAGGGTTGCGGTGGGTTTAGAATAAATTCATACGGATTATCGGGCGCGTTTGGCTGGGGGATGGGCGATTCTATGGGGGCTTTATTTTGTGGTTGTTGTGGTTGCATTAAGCATAAGTATATAGGCGTTAGTATTTAGGGTAAAGACCAAACGACATCACTTTTAAAGCTCAATTAACAAAAATTGAAAAATGAAAATTGTGAATTGTCCAGTTATACTGGAGGCATGGATGCTGTTGAAGAGGTAAAATCAAGGCTAGCAATTGAAGACGTAATCGGTGAGTATGTCCAGTTGAAGCGATCTGGCCGTAACTTTAAGGGGTTGAGTCCTTTCACTAATGAAAAAACACCAAGTTTTATGGTTAGCCCCGAAAAACAAATATGGCATGATTTTTCTAGCGGCAAAGGTGGAAACATGTTTAGTTTTGTTATGGAAGTTGAGGGGTTAGATTTTAGACAGTCGCTACAACTTCTGGCGAGGAAGGCTGGAGTTGATCTGGATCAATATAGCACCATGCCATCAGGCAACTCATCTCTTAAAAAACGTGTTCAAGAGGCATATGAGTGGGCTACCAAGTTTTATCAAGCTCAACTAAAAGCCAATCCAAGTGCCTTAAATTATCTAATAAAAACAAGGCAGTATACCAAGCAAACTTTATTGGAATGGCAAATAGGTTATTCGCCAAATAGCGGTAGGGCACTTAGTACCTTTTTAACAAAAAAAGGCTTCACGACTGAAGAGATGAAAAGAGCAGGCTTGGTTGTTGAAAGACAGCGTGGCTTAGGTGATATGTTTAGGGGCAGGATTATGATTCCGCTGGCTGATTCTCAGGGTACAGTTATTGGGTTTACGGCTCGCCTGTTAAGCGACGAGCAAGACTCACCAAAATATATAAATACCCCGGCCACAATTGTTTACGATAAAAGTCGCAATATATTTGGCTTACATTTAGCAAAAGAAAAAATTCGTAAAGAGGGCTTTGTAGTTGTTGTTGAGGGAAATTTAGATGTTATAAGCGCGCACCAAGCTGGAACAAAAAACGTAGTAGCTACTGCTGGGACAGCTATGACCGAACTTCATTTAAAAGAACTGAAGCGATTTACTGGAGATATAAGGTTATGTTTTGATGCAGATCAAGCAGGTCTAAATGCCACCGAGCGCACAATTCCACTAGCTCAAAAAGCAGGTGTCAACCTAAGCATTATTCCGCTTGAGTTGGCAAAAGATCCAGATGAGTTAATACATAAAGATGTGCACTTATGGCAAGATGCTCTTGAACATAAATACTATGTTGTTGACTGGCTGATTGATCAATATAAAAATCAGCTCGATCTAAAATCAGCCGAAGGTAAGCGAGTTTTTACAGACACAGTTCTAAGTACAATAAGACGGCTAAACGATCCGGTTGAAAAAGACCACTATGTAAAACTAATTGCCAAAATCGCCGGTGTGTCGAGTTCGGCGATTGAGGCAAAGCTTAATCAAACACCCCATGCTCCAAAAAATCTGCTAAAAAAAGTTAAAACAAAAGGATCAACTGCCGAAGATAATCTTGAGCGTAAAAAACTTGAGGATCACTTTTTATGCATGGTTCTAATGCAACCTAAAACACGTGATTTATTAACTGGTCTAAAGGATGAATTTTTTATTCAGGATGATGCCAAAAAAGTTTTAGACTTTTTGATAAAAAATCCAGAGTTTGGGGGCGTACAAAAAGAGGCAAAAGGCTTGCGTTTGGTGATTGATTATGTCAAAATATTATCATTACAGTTTGAAGAACTCTATCAAGATCTCGAGTATAACGACTTGCACGAGCAAGCGACTCGGCTGAAGATTCGCCTGATAGCAAGCTATGTAACGAGCGAAAAGGAAAAAATACTAAAACAAATAGATTCGTTGCCAGATGGTAAGTCAACTGACTCGCTCTTAAAACAGGTAAACGAGCTAAACAAACTCTTAAAATAGTAAATAAATTATTGGGAGAGCTAATTTATGGCGGATAAGAAAGTTAAAAAGGTCGCGGCTGATTCATTTGATAGCGAAAAGCTAAAATTAATCGAAAAAGGCAAAAAAGACGGAAAGCTCGAGCAAAGGGATATTTTTAAGGCCATTCCAGATGTGCCTGAAAATATTGATGTGCTTGATGATTTATATAGTCAACTGGCTGATGCAAATATTACGGTTAACGGTATTACTGAGCCGAGTGCCGAAGATTTTAGTGATGAATGGACGCTTGAAGATGGTGAAGAACTAATCTTAGATGATAATTCGTATCTTGATGACATTGCTGATGATAGTGTCAGACTATACTTGCGCGAGATAGGTAAAATTCCACTGCTTACAGCAGAAGAAGAGTTAGCTTTAGCCCAAAAAGTCGTATCTGGTGACAAAAGAGCCAAAGACAAGATGGCTGAAGCCAACATGCGTCTTGTGGTTAGTATTGCCAAAAGATATGTAGGGCGAGGCCTAGACCTTTTGGATTTGATACAAGAAGGCAACACAGGACTTTTAAGGGCAGTTGAAAAGTTTGACCCGGATCGTGGTTTTAAGTTTAGTACGTACGCAACCTGGTGGATTCGACAGGCCATTACGCGTGCAATTGCTGATCAAGCCAGGACTATACGTATACCGGTTCACATGGTCGAAACTATCAACAAATTGCTCCGAACCCAAAGACGACTGACTCAAGAGCTAAATCGTGAACCAACCAACGAAGAAATCGCCCAAGCCATGGAAATGGAAGTCGATAAAGTTGAACACATTATGAAAATCAAGCAGGACATCTCAAGTCTAGATGCCAGCGTACGTGATGATGAAGAAGACAGTGTGCTCGGTGATTTTATCGAAGACGAGGATACCGTTAGTCCTGAAGAGTCAGCCACCGGGCAACTCCTAAAAGAACAAGTTAAGCAAATTCTAGGAACACTAACCGAACGAGAACAAAAAATCCTAAAACTTCGTTTTGGTCTTGAAGATGGTAAAAGCCACACACTTGAAGAAGTAGGCCAAGAATTTATGGTTACACGTGAACGTATTAGGCAAATTGAGGCAAAGGCACTCGCCAAGCTTCGAAAACACAAAGACGCTAAAAAACTCCACGACTACATCAGCTAGATCGTTTTGTGATTGGCGCTATAACCAATCGTCTGAATAACAAATACACTACTCCAGCACCAATTGCTAGGCACCAATCGATAATCCCAAGTGGCCCGCTACCAGCAAAATTTTGAATAAACGGAACATAAGTAATAGCAAGCATAGCTATTAAGCTCATGCCAAAGGCAAGCCATAGTTGGTGATTTGAAAACAAATACCCACTAAAGAATGCTTGTTTAATACTGGGCGCGCGTCTCGATAGGATATTTGCAAACATGCAAAAACATATAGTTATGTAAGTGAGTGTTATGGCACTTGCGTATATTTCGCTGTTTGTCGATAGTTGACTAGGCTCTTGTCCGCTCTTTACTATAAACAAATAGAATAATCCATAAGCTAGTGCACCATTTAACAGTCCACTTAAAGTAACGTCGACTATTGAGGTTTTATGAAGGATATGCTCATCGAGCTTTCTGGGATGATTCTTCATTACTTCATTATCTGCCGTATCCCAACCAAGTGCAGCAACTGGGAATAATTCGGCGACCAAATCAATTGCCAAAATTAGAATTACTGTAATTGCGATTGGTATACCCCAAATACCAAAACCGGCTAAGCTAATTAGTATGACTGTCAGTTCGCTAGTATTACCAGTAAGAACAGAAAGTACAATTTTTTTAATATTTTCAAAAATCACACGTCCTTGACCAATCGCCGTGACTAAACTCCCAAAGCTATCATCAAGCAGAACAATGTCTGAAGATTCTTTGGATACATCGGTTCCAGCAATACCCATTGCTACGCCAATATCGGCTCGTTTTAGTGCTGGTGCATCATTAATGCCATCGCCAGTTACAGCTACAACATGACCTGATTTTTTACCAAGTTCTACTATACGCAGTTTATCTTCAGGTGCTACTCGGCTAAAAACTGCTCGGCCTCTGCTGATTAAGTGAATAATTTGATCGTCTTCCATGTCTCTAAGTTCGGTTCCGTTAACTATTTTGAGCTCACTGGTATTTGATGCAAGACCAGTTTTTATAGCTATCGCACTGGCTGTAACCGCATTATCGCCGGTAATTATGCTTACAGGCACATGTGCGTATTGAGCAGCCGACATTGCCATAGCAACCTCGTCACGAGGTGGGTCAATCATACTTACCATTCCAATGAATACAAGTTTTGATTCTGCTGTATTCATATCTAGATTCATAATATTGGTACTGTCAGGGAGTTTTTTATATGCCAACGCTAGGTTACGCATTGCAGCTACAGCTAGCATCTCAGATTTAGCCAGTATGTGCTTAATATCTTCTTTAGTGATTGGCCTTTCGTGTCCGTTATCAATAATATGCGTACAGTTTTTTAATATGCTTTCAGGCGCGCCTTTAGCAAAAACCTTAAGTCCATTGTAATCTCGAACCGAGCTCATCATTTTACGGACAGAATCAAATGTGAATTCTTTAATTTCTTCATACTTTTCATCTAACTCATCAGTATTGATGCCTTGTTTTTCAGCCAATACGACCAGAGCTCCTTCGGTTGGATCTCCAAGCACATACCATTCCTTATGTTCCTCGTCTGGAGGGCGGATATGAGCATTGCTTGCAAACATACAAGTTAGAAAAAGAATCTCCATAGCCTTCAGCTCACTTTGAGTAACAGCTGATTTATCATTTTTTAGAATATTGCCCTTTGGTTCGTAACCGATACCTTGTACCCAATATGATTTTTGACCTGTATATATCTGCTGAACAGTCATCTGGTTTTTGGTTAGTGTACCGGTCTTATCCGTTAGGATCATACTTGTAGAGCCAAGAGTTTCGATTGCGCTCAATCGTTTGGCTAAAACTTTTACTGAAGCTAGCTTTGTGGCAGCTCCAGTCAATGTTACATTGATCGCTGCTGGTAATCCGTTAGGGATCATGGCTGCACCTATTCCTATAGCGAACAACAGAGCATTTTTAAAACCAAAATCTTGGAACAAAGCAATCATTAACAGTACACTTGCAAAAATCAATGTACTTTTGGTGATTAAGGTAGCTGTATAATTTATTTCTTTTTGCAATGGACTTAAATCTTGCTCAGTTTGTTGACTTAGCCCAGCGATTCTACCTAGTTCGGTCTGAAGCCCAGTACTTATTACTACACACATCGCGTCTCCGGTTGCTACGGTTGTTCCCATAAACACTAGATTGTGGCGTAAAGCTAGCTCAACATGTTCATCTAATTTATGTGTAAATTTCCTGCTTGGGTTGCTTTCGCCAGTAAGTGCAAAATCATTTGTTGATAAGTTGTTTTCCTTAAAGACTCTAGCATCGGCCGGTACGCTATCCCCCTCTGTTATGCTAATTACATCACCCGGTACCAACTCGCTTGTGGGGATTTCAATTATTTCGCCATTTCGCCTAACACGAGTTTTGGGAACAACTAGTTTGGTTAAAGAGATTAATATATTCTCGGCCTTATGCTCCTGCCAGTATCCGATAAAGGTATTTATAATAATTAGCGAAGCAATGATTGTTGCCGTTTGATAGTCTTTCAACAAAACAGAGATAACTACGTTAATAATTAGTAAAATAATAAGCAAGTCTTTAAATTGCCGGAAATATTTTAACCAGCCAGGATCTTTTTTTATTTTGCCAAGGTCATTATTCCCATACTGTTGAAGCCTTATATCAGCCTCTTTATCAGTCAGCCCGTGGATATTTGAGTCGAGCTGTCTTATGACCTCTTCAGTATCTAGCTGGTAGGCTGGCTTAATATGTTTGTTATTATTTTCTGACATTAACTCAATTATAGGTTAAAACGCTTTTGTTTAATAAGTTTATTCAAGGTAGTCTAGTTTGTTATGGACCATCAGCATCCAAAAGAGTTAGTTTCGCGTCGTTGGCAACGATTTGTTGTGTGGGGGAATACGATTTTAGCAGGAGCAGAAATTGCAACGGGTAGGTTGAATAATCTAGCAGTTCTAGCTGATGCGCTACATAACGCCGGCGATGCTTACACTTATCATATTCAATGTGAAAATGTATTGGACAAAAAGCAACTGGATGAATCTAAGATAAATAAAAGACGTAAAATTGCACATTCGATTATTGCAGGTGGCTCATTAGCTGTTGCCACTACTGCAACTTACGAATTATTAAACAATGTTAATGAAGAGATAGGCTATGGCACCATAGCTGTTGCAGGACTATCTGTAGCATTTAATTCATTGGTCGCCACAAAACCATTAAGAGCTGTACTAAGTCGTCGAGATAATGGGCACGGGCACAGTCATTCTGAGAAGGATATCTTAAAACATATAGGCCTTGTTGATATGCCATCATCTGTTCTGGCATTAGGTGGTGCTTTGGCCCAAAAGTACAATGTTGATTTAGCGGGTATGTCGGCTGAGCACTTATCAGCAATTGCTTCAGGTGGCTTAGGAGCGTACGCATTTAGACCTACCGAAAAAAATCTCCACGGCCATAGCCACTAAACAGAGGTAAAGGGGTGTATAATCATAACAATGGCTGAACGAAAAAAATTGGCGGTGATTGATGGCAAGAGCGTTTTTTATCGTGGTTACTATGCAATGCCTAACTTATCTACCAAAGACGGAACACCAACCGGTGGTGTTTATGGATTTACGTCGATGGCTCTGGAACTGATTAAAAAACTTCAACCGGATTATGTGGCTGTTGCATGGGACAAGCCAAAAACAAACATTAGACGAAGGGTAGAGATGTATCCGCAGTACAAAGCGGGTAGAAAACCCGCACCGCCAGATTTTTATGCGCAGATTCCGATACTGCATGAATTACTTTCAGCCTTTAATTGGCCGTTACTTGAGCTAGATGATTATGAGGCCGATGACATCATGGGTGCGTTGGCTCGACAAGCTCAAGAAAAAGATATGGAGACAATGCTCATAACAAGCGATTTAGATGCCCTGCAACTAATTAATGGTCATACAAAAGTCTATGCTCTAAAAAAAGGCTTTTCTAACATCGAGGAGTATCATCCGGAGAGCTTTGAAGCCAAGTATGGTATAAAGGTTGAGCAATTTTTGGATCTAAAAGCTCTAAAGGGTGATAGCTCAGATAACATCCCAGGTGTTCCAGGTATTGGCGAAAAAACTGCCATTAGCCTATTGCAGGAGTATGAAACTCTTGATGGTGTGTACGAAAATATCGATCTTATAAAAGAATCTGTCCGAAAAAAATTAGAGTCGGGCAAAGACTCAGCATATCTAAGCAAAGAGATCGCTAGGCTATGGACGGACGCTCCAGTAAAACTCGACTTTTCGGCTATGGACGCACACAAGCTAGATACAAAACATCTAGCCGATCTATTACAAAAACTTGAGTTTAGAAGCTTGTTAAGGCTTTTGCCAGAGGGAATGCGCGCTGAAGAGCCAACTCATGATTCGGTTGGCGGGGTTGAACTTAAGCTACCAAAACTAAATTTAATAGATTCGCAGGATAAGTTAAAAAAATTAAGTATAAACCCTAAGGACACATATTTTATTCATTGTCGCAGTTCAGGTAAGCATGGCAAGGATCCAAAAGTAATTTTATTCGGCAGTGACAACGATGTGCATGCTCTTGAGCTTAAAAATATTACTGGTAAGGCTCTAATTGATAAGCTGGCCGATTTAAAAATGGTTTTTGGCTATGACGCTAAATCAAGCTTAAAAGTTTTGCTAGAGCTAGGAATTAATCCACCAAAAGTTGTGCACGATGTACAAATGGGTGCGTATTTAATTAACAGCTTAACTCGTGAACAAAATCTGACTGAGCTTGCCCAGAACACTATCGATTATGACGGCAAAAGTCTTGAAGACATGGATGATTCCGAACTTATTCAAAGTGCTCCAGAGATGCAGGCGATAGTTACAAAACTTTATCAAAATCAAATTGAACAGCTCAAACAATTACCTAAAGTTCAAAAGCTAGCTGATGATATCGAATGGCCTTTAGTCCCGGTACTGGCCGAAATGGAACGTTATGGAATCAAGCTAGACACAGCCTATTTAAATAAATTTGCTGTTCAACTAGAGGATGATATAAGTGATTTAGAACAGCAGATTTATGGCTATGCCGACACCGAATTTAATATATCTTCACCCGCACAACTAGCTGATATTTTATATGTAAAACTAGCTTTGCCAACACAGTTTATTAAAAAAGGTAAAACTGGTTACTCGACCGCTGCTAATGAGTTGGCTAAACTTAAAGATTTGCACCCAATTATTACGCTGATATCAGCGTATCGCGAAGTCACAAAACTCAAAAACACCTATGTAGATACACTGCCTAAAATGGTTGACGAAAATAGTCGACTGCACACCACTTTTAATTTAAATGTAGCACCAACGGGCAGGCTAAGCAGTGTTGATCCTAATCTACAAAATATTCCTGTCAGAACCGAGCTAGGTAAAAAAATTCGAACAGCTTTTATGGCAGATAAAGAC
>CAZAAL010000001.1:35795-48512 GCA_964483315.1 uncultured Candidatus Saccharibacteria bacterium | reverse complement strand
AGACAACGTTTTGGTTAGTGCCGATTACAGTCAGTTCGAGCTACGGCTAGCAGCTGTTTTAGCGGACGATAAAGATTTAATTGATCAATTTAATAATGATATTGATATTCATATTACAACCGCTGCATCAGTTTATGGAGTTAAGCCGGAGGAAGTTACAAAACAGCAAAGATACGAAGCTAAGGCTGTAAACTTTGGGATATTATACGGTCAAGGTCCGCATGGTTTGGCGGAGGGTACAGGCATGACTTTCGCGGCTGCTCGTGAGTTTATAAAAAAATATTTTGAAGTCAGGCCAAAGTTTAAAGACTATATTGAAAACACTCGCAAACAAGCACTTGAGCAGGGCTATGTCGAAACACTGCTTGGTAGGCGTAGGCCAACCCCCGATGTTAAAAGCTCAAATTTTGTTGTGCGTGAATCGGCATACCGAGCAGCCGTAAATATGCCTGTGCAGGGTTCTGCTGCCGACCTTACAAAGCTAGCTATGATAAAAATTGCCGATCAAGTTAGCGACGGGTGCAAAATGTTGCTACAAATTCACGACAGTATTTTACTTGAATGCCCTGAAAACGAAGCCGAAAAATACGGAAAATTACTAAAAGACGTCATGGAAAACGTTTATGATTTGCCGGTAAAACTTAAAGTAGATATCTCAACAGGCAAAAACTGGGGCGATTTGTAATGGAGTTTGATAGACGACTAAAAATTAGGGATAACGACAGGTTTTATACGGCAAAAGTCAGCCAAAGCCAAACAGACTTTTTTTACAAGCTTTCCAAAACCGAGGAGATTGCTAAACAAATTAAAAAACAGGTAAATGGCGTCAAGCTTATCGATCAAATTTTAGGCACTAATGAGGATTCGTGGCTACGTGCAGAACGAATCGTATATAGTGGCGATGAATGGCTGTTGGCCGAGTGGCTCGATGGTGGGCCATTAGCAACCCCAGAGCAGTTTTTAGCAGGTGAAAATTTAAATGCAGTGGATGAGTTAGTAAAAATCCATGTTGAATTTGATAAGCATGCAGAATCAAATTCAACAGGTATTGAACTTAGAGTAGGCGGCACAACATTACTCAAGGATGCTCGTCAAAAACAAACCGAAAAGCTGGAACCGTTAATTAATCAGTACGGATGGGATGGCGAATTAATAAATTTGGCTATAAATTTTTGGATAGATAAATCCAAAGCATTTACGCCAGCACTCCAGCATGGTGATTTAACCCCGTGGCATGTTTTTAGGAATAAAACCGGCTTGGTTCTAATTGATTGTGAACATTCTAGCGATGACTGGCCAAGATATTACGATATTGCTAATTTTTATTCAGCTCTAAATACTAGATTCAACTTGCCAGACCTAGCTAATAAAATGGTAAATGACTTTTCGAATCTAAGGGGGTTTGATTTAGCCAATCAAGATGGATTTATTGCGGTAGTTTTACTTAGGAATATTTTTAGGCTACATGAACATCATGAAGACGTAGATATTGTAAATCGTATTTTTGAATTTACTAAAAAATTTCTAAATAACTAATCCAGCTAAAAACTGTTATAGAATATAAGCATTAGATGGATTGGGTAAATGCGGGGTAAGGTAAGTTCAAACAAAAGATTCAGCCTTAAGGAAGCTGGCGTCTTAGTTGCGATATTTGCCTTAATTGGTGGGGTAACACTTTTTTTAACAAGAGCGTCTGGGGTTGGTGATTCAATAATATCTGCTAACTATAAAAACCAGCCAATTACCATTAAAACTTCAGATAAATTTTCTGGTGCTATCTATTCTTTAACTTGGGATGGCAAGGAATTTATTAAACAGACAGATAATAATCAAAAGTTAATGCAATCTAGTGTTTCATACTCGAGCGTAAACGGCTGTTTAAATTCGATTGAAGCAGGCATAAATGGCAATAGCCCATCCGAATCATCAAACGTGCTTTCGTTATATTACTCGACCAACGCTTTAGTATCAAAAGCCAGAATGTCTTATTGGCAAACTCGGGACGCCCAATCGCAACCATTTTGCGATAATTCTCAAATATCAGACACCAAAATGCCAATCAACTCATCAACAAATCACAATAAAAAAGTTGTAATTGGCTACAATGGAATGGATAACACTATTGAATACACGACTTGGTATAACATTGCTCAAAATCTAGAATCAGCCGTTTTTGAGCCACTTTCAATAAACATGCCCACTGACTTTAATCGATTTTATAGTTTTAATGGGTCCGGCCAGCTTGTTGATATCGGTTATGGCAATGGCTACTTAGTAAACTACACACAAGGATTTGATGCAGTAAATGATCAACTTGTTTCAGGGCCAGTTATATTCGCAACCAATGATGGCAGTAAGGCTTTGGGCATTTTTTCATATGATCAGGTATCTAGATATGCTGGTCCAGGTTATGGCGATTGGGACTATGGTACACGTGCTTTGGGCTATGGTCGATGGAACAATAGCAATGATCAAAAAGATCCAAGTGTAAAGACGAATCTAATGTATCGTTCAGGAGTTTTACCGGCCGGAAGCTATGGCTTTAGGAATTTTGTTACAATTGGCTCATTGACGGAAGTTCAAAACTCAATTTTAAAACTATCCAAAATGCAAAAGAGTAGCGTAACTAGGGCTGAAGCATCAAAAATTTTTGTGGATGATTTTTCTATCAAGCCATCGAAATCCCCAGTAGCCAACTTTAATGATCTTGCTCTAAGTTCAAAATACTACAACGATATACAAAAACTTGTAGCCAGCGGAATAATTGATGGTTGCAGCTTGGCACCGTTATTGTTTTGTCCAGATAGGTTACTAACTAGGGCAGAGGCATCCGTATTGCTACTAAAATCGGCACAACTAAAACCTGATATATCCGATCAAAACCCGATTTTTGTCGATGTGCCTCCAGACCACCCCAACTATGTATACATTCAAAAACTGGGACGCTTAAATTTAACAACGGGCTGTAGCATCAATCCTTCCAGATACTGCCCTGATGAGCCGATTTCTGCAAAAGATCTTAGAACTTTGATTGATAGGATAAGACTCTGATAAGCTATAATTAGGTCAAACGGGTGGAAACAAAAACGGAGGCTGTTTTGGTTGAGGGTAAGTTAGTAAGGGATGGCATACCAGATAAAATTAGAGCTAGCGGTGAGGAGCCTTTGCTCAAATTTTTAGATCACGATAGCTACAGATTAGCACTTGCAAAAAAATTGGTAGAAGAATCTTATGAGGTCAGTGATTGTTCTGATAGTACAGACTTAGTGGGTGAGCTTGCAGATGTTAGGGAGGTTTTATTTAGCATTATCCGGACTGAAAGAATAAATCTTTCGGTAATTAGTTTTAAGGCCTGTACGATTCCGGAGCCTGCTGATGACGTGGCATTTAGTTTGGTAGATATGTATAAAATGCGAATGATTTATGGCGCGGAAGGCTACGAGACTGCACTTAGCGAACAACTTTCCCCTGTTGATAGCCTTGCCTTAGTTTATGACTCAATGAATAAGCTCGGGCATGCATATGAGATAGATCCAAATAGGCTGGCGCAAAAACAAATAGCTAAACGAACCGAACTGGGTGGTTTTGTATTAGGTGTAGCTCTTTTAAGAGCAGACAGGCACGAGTATTAACTATTTACATACAAGACTATGGAAATATCCGTTTATCCGCATATAGATGAACCTGGCGAAACAGTTCATATTGAGTTTGATCAAAGGGATCCAGATAAAATACAAGACTCTCTTCAACATCTTAATGAGCCATTAATAGAATGGGTTGATCATAAGACAAATATTTATGGGCACAGAATAATACCCAAACATATTTTTACAAGATACGAAGATGATGATGGGCATATGATTGTATGGGTAGATCACAAGTTTACTTCAACTTTAGATCATGAACCAAAAGAAATGCATCATATTGTATGTGAGTGCGTTCGCTATCAAGATTCACAAAGCGCCCAAGAGGCTGTATTTACCTGTAGGGCAGTCCACAAAACAATAGATCTAAGAACCAAAACTTTAACAAAAGAATATGGGCTATCAAAGTCAAAAGATTATTATTTAAGATTCGATGAAGAGACACTTGATTTTACTCATACTACTAGCGTTAAGAATTTAGCTATCTATGGGATCGCTAGAGTTTTAAATAGTGGGGTTATAAAACCTCATTACTGGCTTGCAAATAAAATTGAGGGTATTCATGATACTAGTCAGCTCGCTCAACTGCTTGAAATTGATGAATCAATAGTAGTTGATGTAATAAGAAAAATGCATATTAATGGATTGGTGGAGTTTAACGGCAAGACTGTAAGTTTAGCGCCCAAGGAATACAACAAGGTTAAATCAGTCAGAACTTGCGATAAGGACGGAAACCCAACAGGGGAAAACATGCTTGACTCATTAGAGTAAAGATGGTATTAATAGTATATGAACAGGATTGCTCTTGGGATACTAGGAGTTTTGGCCATTATATTAATTTTGGTTGTTTTTGTGTTGCGCGGTAACGATGAGCCAGAAACAGCTACAAATACAGTTCAACTTAAATCACTTGAACAGTATGCTGAAGACGAAAATAGCCAAGTAAAATACACTACTCGTGGTGCAATAAACGGTGATGATATACATCGCGAGATTGCAATTACTGTAACCTCTGGCTATAGGCAACTTGATATCATCCAAGGATATGAGGGCAATATAATCAACAGGCAAACGTATACAAACAACCAAAATGCCTACAAATCATTTTTGTCAGCCTTAAAAAGAGCTGGTTTTACAACCAAGAGCGAAAACTCTACCTCGACTGATCCAGCTGGACAGTGTTCAACAGGCAGGGTATTTTATTATGACTTAAGCTCGGATAGTGAGGCTTTATCAAACTTATGGTCAGGGAGCTGTTCACGTAAAATTGGAACTTTTGGCGGTAACCCATCAACTGTCCAAACACTTTTTCAGGCACAAATTACTGATTATAGCAAAATCACTTCTGGTGTCAGCCTCCAGTAAATTGCTATAGTACATGCATGGTTAAAGCTATTATTTTTGATTGCTTTGGGGTTTTGATTTTAACTGAAGGCGGTCTCAATAAAATGCTTGTTGAGCTAGAGCCAAGTAGACCTGAAAAGGTAAGAGAAATAGTAAACATAATTGATGACTCGAGCAAGGGCAGTTTAGACCCACAAAAAGCCAGAAAATCGGTTGCAAAACTACTCGGGCTAAATGACAAAGAATATTCACAAATGATAAAAAATAGTGAGCGAAAAAATACTGAACTGCTAAGCTTAATTGCAAATCTAAAAACTACTTACAAAATTGGGTTACTTAGCAACATTCTAAAGGATGGCATAAAGAATAGATTTAGCGATGAAGAGCTTAGAAACCACTTTGATGCAGTAGTAGCCTCCGGAGAAATTGGCTACGCCAAGCCCGATGCGCAATCTTATGAAATAACAGCCAGCAAGTTAGGGGTAAGGCTTGATGAATGCATTATGGTTGATGACAGAGAAGATTACTGTGAGGGTGCCGAGAGAGTTGGTATGAGGGCAATACTCTACAAAAATTTTGAACAACTAAAGGCTGATTTAGGGACTGTTTTAGCCAATTCTGATAACTAATTTTTTGGTAATTCTACACTCTTCAATCAATCTTTTTTGCTCCATTCTAAGAGTTCCTGCAAGGGCTGAGCTATGAACGCCAACAACAATATCATTTTTACGTATTTGCACTCGGCACTTAGCTTTATATCTTCTTTCAATATAATCTTTAATTAACTGCACTTCGTCTGGTGCAGAAAAATCTCGGCTACCAATTATATCTTGCAAGCTTTCCATCCCGTTAGAAACCCGTTAACCTTCGTCTATAATTCAACGGTTGAAAATCCTTCGATATTTCAATCGTTATGTTAGCATAGTACTTTTTCTGGGTTCTAACGGGATCCATGGCTCCATACAGTATATCCCAAGTTATAATTAATGCATGCCAGAGCTACCAGAAGTAGAGACAGTTAAACGAGGACTAAATAAGTTAATTGTTGGTAAAAAAATCAAAGACGTTAGGCATGATTGGCCTAAAAGCTTTCCCAATACACCTGCCGATACCGCCAGATTTGTGGTTGGTAAAAAAATAACCACAGTCCATAGGCGAGCAAAGGTTTTGTTAATCGAGCTTGATAGTGGGTACACACTCGTAACTCATTTAAAAATGACGGGTCAGTTAGTATACGTTGGGAAAAAACGGTTTGGGGCAGGGCACCCAAATGATTCTTTAATAAAAAATCTTCCTGATAAATCTACCCGAGTAACAATAGACTTTGATGATGACTCACAGCTATTTTTTAACGATCAACGAAAATTTGGTTGGATGCGCTTAATCGCTACAATCCAAGTCCCAGAAATTGACTTCTTTAAAAAGGTCGGTCCAGAGCCACTAGATAGCGATTTTACAGTTGATAGGTTTATTGAGCGACTTTATAGGCGCAAATCTAGCAACATAAAAGCCGTTTTACTTGATCAAACTGTACTTGCTGGTGTGGGTAATATATATGCGGATGAATCTCTTTACATTGCAAAAATACACCCTGAAACAGCGGTTGATAAAATTCCAAAACGTAAGCTTGCGACTTTACATCACGATTTAATTGAGGTTTTGCATCTAAGTATCAAAAAGGGTGGTAGTACAGACAGAAACTACGTAAATGCCGAGGGTAAAAAGGGTAGCTACATTGAGTTTGCCAAAGTGTTTAGGCGTAATGGTCAGCCTTGTGAAAGATGTGGAACAGAAATTATCAAAATAAGAGTAGCTGGGCGTGGAACTCACATCTGCCCAAACTGCCAAAAAATGCCTAAAAACTAAATCTTCCAGTCGCCAGCGTTTAATCGGTTGCGTCCTTTTACGTGCCAATCGTGAGGGTTGGATTTTTGAATTTGGCTGTAAATCTTTTTGGCAGTTTTGGTGTATAAAATCTTTTGCCTAAGTTCGGCTCGTTCTTTTTCGCTAGGAATCATCTCCTTAAAAACAAAACCCTTACTGGTTTGCTCCCTAATCTCTAAATCAACGTCCAATGTATCGGCATCTTTAACTATTTTTGATTCAATAGATTCTCGTTTTTCATATTCGTGCCATAGATCTAAAAATTCTTTTTCAAGCTGGGTCCCTTCAAGCATATCCTTAACACCAAGCTCTTCATTACGAGTTGTGTACTGGCGCGAAAGGTAATCGACATCACCTGTTCGGCTTTCGGCAATATCATGTAGCAGAGCGAGCTTTAAAACTTTATCTGTATTATCTACACCCTCGTATTTGGCAATCATCAGAGCCAACCACGCCACTCTTAAATGATGCTCGGCTAGGTTCGCAAAATCGGCGTTTAAAAATCTTTTCCATTGGCGTTGGATAAAACGTAAATTACCAATTTCGTATAAAAATTGAATGTCTCTATCCAGGCTCATGCTAAACACATCATAGCATGAGGCATTATTTACAGCATAAGCAATTTACAATTTACTGTTTTCTATGCACAATCAGTAATTAATTGATAAAAATTATAAAATGAATATATGAAACCCAGGGGAAAGTCATGGTGACAGTTTTGTGCGGAAGCAACGAATTTATGCTTAAAGTTGAGTTAAAGAAGCTTACCGCTGAGTTTATTCAGCAAAATGATGATTTAGCTCTTGAAAAGTTTGATGGCGAATCGGCTGAGCTAAATACTGTTTTAGATGCTGTTCAAAGCGTGCCATTTTTATCTACTAATAAAATGGTCATTATTAAATCCCTAGGCAAGCAGCTATCGGAAAACATTAACAAAATTATCGACCAAACTGCCGATACTACAAGCCTAATAATTTTCGAGCCGCACATTGATAAACGTACCAGTTATTATAAAACGCTAAAAAATCAAAAGAACTTTTTTGAGTTAACTGAACTAGATGAGCGTAGCTTGGCTAACTGGGCGGTAAATTACGCAAAAGAACAAGGTGCTGAACTTTCGTACGATACGGCTGTTTTTTTGATATCTAGGGTTGGGGCTAATCAGCTAAATCTATCAAACGAGATCAAAAAGTTAAGCCAATATAATTTACTCATTTCAAGGGATTCTGTTGAGCTACTTACTGATCAAATACCGCAAAGTAAAATTTTCGATTTAATCGATAGCGCCTTTAACGGAAACTACAAAAAAGCCTTAAAGATATACGACGAACAGCGGACTCAAAAAGTTGAACCGGTCCAAATTATTGGCATGATTACATGGCAGTTGAATGCAATAGCGGTTGTAAAATATGCTGGCGACAGGTCCATACAACAAATCGCCAAAGACTCATCTATTAATCCGTATGCGCTCGAAAAATCAAAAAAACTAGCCAGTAAAATGACGGCAGGAAAGTTAAAGGCCATGATTAAAGGTTTGAGTGAAATTGATGTTTTAAGCAAAACAACCCAGATTGATGTTGATCAGGCGCTCAAGCTTTACATTATGAGCTTGGAATAAAATGGAAAACCCCACCCAATCCGCATGCGGACCGGGTGGGGCAGATCTCACCTCCCTCCGTTGTTTTTGGAACAGGCGAAGGAGCCCGTTCCAAAGTTATTGTCGAGCCACCAGGCCAGGGCCAGGTAGCTAGACACGACCGCGACTGCGAACTTCACCACGGCGTACGCCGTAGGCCAAGTCCGCACATCGCGACGATGATCCAGAGTCGCCAGTTCATCGTGACTCGGATCGGTCGAGATGGTCGGTGGAGAAGAACGTCCCCGAGAAGGGGTCGTCTCTCATCGCTATCCGTTCGGCCCTCTTGGAGAACTGTCCTGCCTTGACGATCGTGAACCACCCGATGATGATCAGGATTGTGAACACGATCCCGAGCAGGAAGATCGTCTCGCTCTGGGTCGCAAGACCAAGAAACGACGACAGTCCGATGCCGAGCGTTGTGAAGCTGAAGATTACAGTCAAAAGACCTCCTTGAGTTAGATGGTGTCTCGCACGAAGTCGATCACCACTGCGCCCGTGGCAATCCACAGATACGCGAAGGCGATGACGATCGAAATAGTTACGAGCAGATTTAGAATCTTCTTGCTGGGGGTCATTTTCACAACCCCTTTCTCGACGGCATTGGGGGAGGTGCATGCGCAAAATTACTCCCGCGCATTAGAGTGCATTATACCATAAGTACAATGTTAAGTCAATGTAATCTGGGGATTTTACTTCTTTGGAGCCGACTTTTTGGCTGCTGGTTTTTTAGTAACAGTTTTTTTGGCTGCAGGTTTTTTTACAGCAGATTTAGCAGAAGGCTTTGCACCTGCCGATTTTGCTTTTGCTGAAAGTTGGGCTTTTTTACGTGAGGCCTTGTTTTTATGTATAACATCCTTTTTTACTGCGATATCTAAGGCGCTTTGAACATTTTTTTGAGCTTCGGTAATTTTTGCTTGATTACCACTGGCAAGTGCAGCTGAAAAGGCTTTTAAAGACTCTCTTAAATTACGCTTGGTTTTAGCGTTGCGTACTGTAGCTTTTCTAGCGGTTTTTACACGCTTTTTGGCTGATTTAATAATTGGCATGTGCTTTAGTTATATGTAAATACTTATTAGTTGTTAGTGTAAATTGCTGAACAGATGAGTACTATACAGATAAATAGATGTTTTGTAAAGTGTTGTTAAAGATTAGACTATATCTTGCTTATACTTATAAGATGTGGTAATCTAGGATCAAGTTCAATAAAACAAAAAAACATAAAAATGGACTCGTCACCAAAACAACAGATTATAGAGCGCGTAAAACAGGCCAATAACATATTGGTAACTGTTAGTAATGATCCGTCGGTGGATCAACTTGCATCATGCATCGGCCTAACACTTATGCTAAATGCAATGGGTAAACACGCTACGGCGGTTTTTAGCGGTAGAATCCCCTCGACTCTTGAATTTTTGCAACCAGAAAAGACTCTAGAATCCAATACCGATAGCCTACGCGATTTTATAATTAGCCTCGATAAGTCAAAAGCTGATAAATTACGCTACAAAGTCGAAGATCAGGTTGTAAGAATTTTTATAACTCCTTACAGGACAAAAATATCTGATGCTGATTTAATTTTTAGCCAGGGCGATTTTAATGTTGAGGTTGTTATTGCTTTGGGCGTAAAAGAACGCGAACATATCGATAGCGCGATAACGGCACATGGCCGAATTCTGCATGATGCAACCGTTATATCTGTAAACGCAAGCGATGATGGTGCAACTGATGTTGGGTCAATTAATTGGAACGAGCCATCTGCTAGTAGCCTTTGCGAAATGATAGTCAGCATATCGGAAGCTTTTGGTAGCGGATTAATTGATAATCAAATGGCAACTGCCTTTTTAACTGGTATAGTTGCCCAAACCGAACGGTTTTCTAACTCAAAAACAACACCAAAAGTTATGACGATGAGTGCACAACTGATGGCTGCCGGTGCAAATCAACAACTAATTGCAAATAAGCTTTCTGAAGAATATACAGCACCAGTTAGGATGGCGCAGAACGCAGATTCCGATTATCAGGAAGCAGTTGATGTAATCACTATTGATCACGACGAAAACCAGATTAATATCAGCGAAACAGGTGAATTTATTAAAGCACAGCCCGCCGAGGAGCAAGCCGAACAATATAACGAACCAGAACCCGAACCGCCAAAACCGGTTGACGAGCCTGAGCAAGCCGAATCTAACCTCCCGCCAGTGGCGGAAGATTTAACTAAAGAGCCCGATTACAGTGATGAAGAACTGCCCGAAATCCATAAAGAAGGCCGCTCGGTGTTGCCTGAAAGGCTGCCAACTGGCGACAACCAAGTTACTTCTAGTTCTGGTCAAACAGAAAATAGTTATGCACTACAAACCGAACATAAAGTTATAAAACCACTTAAACATGATGAACAGTCAAGCAATGAAAAGGTTGAATCAAAAATTAGTACACAGCGCAAAGTGTTAGATGCTGATGATGATCCAACTAAACAAAATCCATTCACAGCAAATGCGCAACCTCCACACGAAGGGGATCATGTCAGCCCACTAGACCCAACACAAGATATAGGCATACTAAATCACGACAAGCCAGGTTCTGATACAAGCCAAATAGACGAAGCCGACAAAATGCTTGAAGATATTAAAAAGGAGCTACAAAGCGCTGAGCCAGATGTTCAACCTGAGTTAGCTGAACCACCAAAAGAGACTAACGTCCCAGAAAATCACGAAGAAACAGCTCGTCAAGCTGTCGATGATGTGTTAAAAAATGCCCCATACGATGCCAATAGGCCAAAACCAGTTGAGTCTTTAAACGCTCAACCAGCTTTTGATCAGTTGCATAATCCGCCAGAGGTAAAACCGGATACATCGGCCAGTCAAAATTCTGAACCAGAACCAGCATTTAAAATGCCCGAGCTAGCAATTGAGCCCTTGACCAATCTACCAGATACTTTAGTTAGTTCAGAGCCCACAAAACTAACACCGCCTGAGCCCGCAGATGCATCTGCGCTTGCGCCAACTGCTGATGAGCCCGTACCAGCAGTTTCGGTCGCTCCTGATGGTACTTTAAAAGTAGATTCCTCACAGCAACAACCTACCAGTCCTAAAACTAATAATGATATGGCTCCTCCGGCTCCTCCGCCCGTGCCCCCACCAATTTTTCCACCAGCCAACTAATCAATCTGTAAAATAAAGTAGTTTTTGCAACATTTTCGCATGAGCACTTTCTGTGGTGAAAGTTGGTGCTATAAATTTGCATAAGGGTGGATAACAATTTGGAGGTATAGGGGTATGAAGCTTTTTAATTTTAAATACAAAAACCTTCTAACAAAAAGCGTATATCTATCTATTGCAATAACATTGGCGCTAAGTTTTGTGCCAATTTTTTATGTAAGGGCGGCCGACACTTATCCGTGGGCAACAAAGAGCACAAGCCAATTGTCGCCATTAGGGTTTTATTACAGAAATTGTACCGATTTCACAGCCTGGAAACTAAACGAAGCCCTTGGTGGATCGACTACGAATATTAAGTTTAGGCATAGTTCACTTAAATTTCCAGGTGGTAACGGCAATGCGTCTGGTTGGAAGGATGGGGCAATCGCCAGTGGTTATGCTGTAAATTCTAGTCCTTCAGTAGGTTCGGTTGCATGGTGGGGATCATCAAGCTCAAGTTCAGCTGGTCATGTTGCTATTGTAACTTCAGTGAATGGTGACGGAAGTGTCAACATTGAAGAATATAATCATGCGTCGCCAGGTAAGTACGGAACCCGCAACAATATTCGGGCCAGCGCCTACCTCCACATCGCCGACAAAGTAAATCAAGCCGAAATTGGTCCATTTTTAAATTCAGTTACAAATAACGACGGTTCTCTTCAGCTATTCGCTATTGGTAATGACGGAATGATTTATACAGCAAGACAGACTTCTCCAAATAACTACACTTCATGGAACTACTGGGGCGCAATAAACGGCAAGGCCAAAGGCGTTGCGTCTGCGAAAAACGCGGATGGCCGATTACAAATGTTTATTGTTGGAACTGATGGTGCGGTCAGGTATAGATATCAATTGCAACCCGGGGTAGATAACTGGTCAAATGAATTTACTATCCCCTCGAACGTAGCAGGACCAATTGCAGCAACCACTAATACAGACGGAAGTATACAAATATCAGCTATTGGTAATGACGGAATGATTTATACAGCAAGACAGACTTCTCCAAATAACT
>CAZAAL010000001.1:0-35695 GCA_964483315.1 uncultured Candidatus Saccharibacteria bacterium | reverse complement strand
TCAGGTATAGATATCAATTGCAACCCGGGGTAGATAACTGGTCAAATGAATTTACAATCGAAGCACAACTTAAATAAGCTCCAATAACAAGACGGACACATTTATTTTTTGCTCATTTAAATAAAACAGTCTATTGATAGAATACTTTGTGATGACGCTGAACAAGATACTACTGATTGATAAACCCGTTGGCTGGACTAGTTTTGACGTAGTAGCAAAAATTCGTGGACAGCAAAAAAAGCAAACAGGTAACAAGGTTAAGGTGGGGCATTGCGGGACATTAGACCCATTTGCTACCGGTTTATTGGTAATTTTAGTAGGTTCTGCCACCAAAAAAGCTCAAGAATATTCAAAGCTAGACAAAGTTTACGAGGTAGAGATGACTTTGGGATCTACTAGCTCAACAGGCGACCCAGAAGGTGAACTGACTAAAATAAGTACTCGGGCTCCCAAGCAGGATGAGATTGAAAAAACGCTTAATTCATTTGTGGGCGAGATTGAACAAATACCGCCAAAATTTAGTGCAATAAAGGTTAACGGCAAGCGCGCTTACGAGCTTGCAAGGGCCGGAAAAGAGGTAAAAATTGAGCCCCGTAAGGTGTTAATCTACTCAATTTCCAATATTAAGTATGATTACCCAAAAGTTTTGTTCACTTGCCATGTGAGTAGTGGAACATATGTGCGCACCTTGTGCGAGGATGTTGGAGCCAAGCTAAAAACCGGCGCGTATTGCTCGGCTTTAAGTCGTACAAAAGTTGGTAATTTTGATGTAAATGATGCAGTTACAATTGAAGATTTCAGCAACTCGGATGTATCTAAAGGGTTAATCTAGTTATATACTATTGCATTTAAGGTGTAATTTTGTTAAAATGACTTTAACATATGATTACTGGTGAAAAGAAGGCCAAGGTTATAACTGACCTGCAGGCACACAAAACAGACACCGGGTCTGCCGTTGTGCAGGTCGGTATTTTGACTGCTCGAATTAAAGAGCTAACTGAGCATTTAAAGGTAAATAAAAAGGATTTTTCTGCGCGTCGTGGTTTATTGCAAGCGGTTGGTAAGAGGCGAAGACTTTTAAAATATATCGCAGAGCAAGATGGCCAAGCATATCTTGATTTGATCAAAAAACTTGGTATACGAAGGTAGTGCCCAGACTACAATTCGCCTTATGGCGATAAAGCTTGTGCACTTTATAAAGTAAAGCTCTTAGGTAGAGTCTCAGATATATAGCTGTTAGCACAGGGGCGTATATTTGTACCCTGCTTAAGAGCAACGAAAGGAATAAAAACGGTATGGGGCAAACAGTAAACCCTTACGGTAAAAAAATAATAAGTGTTAGTACAGACTTTTGCGGTAAAGAGTTAAGTCTTGAAGTAAATCGGGTCGGATTTAGAACTAGCGCATCAGTTATTGCAAGATATGGCGAAACAGTCGTACTTGGAACAGCTATGGTTAGCAACAACAAGATAGAGGGACTAGATTACTTTCCGCTAAGTATTGATTACGAAGAGCGATTTTATGCAGCTGGCAAAATTAGCGGTAGCCGATTTGTTAAAAGAGAAGGCAAGCCCAGCGATGAAGCTGTACTAATTGGTCGTATAATTGATCGCCCTATCAGGCCGCTATGGCCAAAAGGCTACAGACATGAAGTACAGGGTGTAGCAACTGTTTTAAGCATGGATCCAGAATTTAGACCTGATATGATTGCCATGATTGCACTAAGTTCAGCGTTCATGCTTACAGGTGCACCGTTCGAAGGCCCAATTGCCGGCTTAAGAGTCGCTTTAGTTGATGGCAAGCCTAAGGCATTTGCAACACCAGAAGAGTTAAGTGCGGGCTTGCTTGATCTAGTTGTTGCTGGAACTGGTTCAGCCATAACAATGGTTGAAGCTGGCGCTAACGAAGTTAGTGAAGAAGAATTAATAAAGACTTTAGAGTTTGCCCAAAAGGCAATGCAACCAGCCATTGATTTACAAAATAAACTGGTTAAAGAGGTTGGCGTTGAAAAGCAAGAATATACTCTAAGTTTGCCAAATGAAGATGTACAAAAAACTGTTAACAAATGGGTAGACGGCAAGTTTGGTGCTGGATTAAGAGCACCATATCCAGAGCGCAACGAACTTGTGAACAATTTACGTGAAGAGTTTCATGCCTATTTTGAGCAAGAGCTTGGTGATGAGTACGTCAATCTAAAATCCGAATACGACGAAGCTTTCACCACTGCTTTACATAAGGATGTGCGCAAAGGAATTATTGAAGATGGCATCCGACCTGATGGTCGCAAGCCAGAGGAAATTCGTACGCTAAGTAGCGAAGTTGGTATTTTGCCAAGAGCACACGGTTCAAGCCTATTCACCAGAGGCATGACTCAAGCTATGAATATTGTAACTCTGGCACCGCTGAGTTATTCCCAAATGATTGATACTATGGAACAGAACACTGAGAAGCGCTATTTTCACCACTACAACGCTCCAGGCTATACAGTTGGTGAAGTTAGGCGACTTGGTAGCCCGGGCAGGCGTGAAATCGGCCACAGCTATCTTGCAGAGCGTGCATTAATGGCTGTGCTACCTAGCGAGTCAGAGTTTCCGTACGCAATTCGTTCAGCCACCGAGATTATGAGCCAAAATGGCTCAACCAGCATGGCTGCTACATGTTCTAGCTGTTTGGCGCTAATGGACGCTGGTGTGCCATTAAGGGCACCAGTTAGCGGTATAGCAATGGGCTTGATGAAGGATGGCGATAAAGTCGTTATCTTAAGTGATATTGCTGATGCAGAGGATTTTGCAGGTGATATGGACTTTAAAGTTACCGGAACAAAAAACGGTATAACCGCATTGCAAATGGATATGAAAGTTCATGGACTAAGTGTTGATATTTTGGCGCAAGCTATTAATAAGGCAAAAGATGGTCGTAGTGAAATTTTAGAGCACATGCTTACAACAATTAGCGAACCTCGAAAGCAAATGAGCCCATACGCTCCGCGCGTTGAAGCAATCCAAATCAATCCAGATAAGATCCGAGAAGTTATTGGTAAGGGTGGTGAAATGATCCAAAGAATAACATCCGAAACCGGGACAGAGATTGATATTAAAGATGATGGAACAGTTATGGTTGCTAGCCCAGATGGCCCGAGTATCGAGAAAGCGATTGATTGGATTAAAAGCTTAACGGCTGAGCCAGAAGTTGGTAAAATATATGAAAACTGCCGTGTTGTGAGCGTTTTAGACTTTGGAGCATTTGTAGAGATTATGCCTGGCAAAGAAGGACTGGTTCACATCAGTGAAATCAAAGAAGAAAGAGTCGAAAAAACTAGTGATGAACTTAAAGAAGGGGATACCGTCACTGTAAAACTTGTAGCTATCGACGACAGGGGAAGATTGCAGTTAAGTATGAAAGCTGTTACTCGCGAACTAAGTAAATAATTATGGTAAAACGAATTTCAAAAAAAGAATCAAGCGAAGAAAAGATCTATCATAAAATATGGGTCAGATTTGCTTTGGCGATTGCGTTCTTTATGGTCGGCTACGGATTCATATCTTTAGCCATAGACGATGGTAATTTACTTGAATGGGCGCTTGGATTTTTGTTTATTGGTTGGGCAATAAACAATCTAATTCGTATCGGGGTGAGTTTTATTAAAAAATAAATGGTAAAAAACGAACAAGATAGTCTTGAACAAATTAAGGCAGATATACTAAATAACAATATCTGCCCCGATTTGGCCAAGACAGCGACACAGCTGGTTTTTGGGGATGGGTATCCTCAGGCCAATGTAGTATTTATAGGTGAGGCACCGGGTAAAAATGAAGATTTACAGGGAGTACCATTTGTTGGCTCGGCTGGTAAATTCTTAAACGAAATGCTCGAGTCAATTAGTCTGAGCAGGCAAGACGTATATATAACCAACATCGTTAAATATCGTCCGCCAAATAATCGTGACCCCTTACCCGAAGAAAAAGAAGCGTTCAAGCCGTTTTTGTTCAGGCAGTTAAATGTAATAAATCCAAAACTAACAGTCTTTTTGGGCAGACATTCAATGAACAGCTTTTTCCCAGAATTAAAAATTAGCGAAGTGCATGGAACGCCAATAAACGACGGAAAAAGTCGGCAGTATCTGGCTTTATACCATCCAGCAGCAGCGCTTTATAACGGAGGAATGCGTAAAGTTTTATTTGAAGACTTTGCAAAAATCCCCAAAATTTTATCAAAAACTAACTAGTTATTAACAATTTGAAAATTATTTATCAAAACGAAAGGAAACTTAACAAATAATGAATCCAAAAAGTAATAAACCGTCTAATAATCAAAGTAGGCGACCAAATCAGCAGAACCCGGCTAAAAACCCAAAAAAAATGCAAAGCCGTGCACTTGTGACAGCAACAGGGAGGAGTGTAAGTCGTGGTGCTGCTATTAGAGCTCAAAAACAGGCAATTGATGATGCTAATAGGATTGCCAACCAATACCCAACCGCTGCAGACAACCAAGATTCACAACCAAAGCGTAGAGCAAACTTTATTGACGATAGTCCTAAACTAAAAATTATCGGACTTGGTGGTATGGATGGCGGTGGTTCAAAAAACATGATGGTTATTGAGTATAAAAATGATGCAGTTGTAATTGATTGCGGTAATGACCTTGGGGTTGATTTGCCTGGTATTAATTACGGAGTCTCTGACACGACATACCTTGATAGCATTAAGCCAAAAATTAAGGCATTTGTAATTACCCATGGGCACCTAGACCATATGGGGGGTTTGCCTCATATATTGCCAAAATATCCTGGTGTACCTGTTTACGGTAGTCGTTTTACGATAGGTAGAGTAGAAGAAATTTTTAGCAATTTTGGTATTCCTATGCCAGATGGTTTTGAATTAAAAACAGTCATTATGAATGAAGATAATCATGAAAGACTAAAGGTTGGTGAGTTTTATGTTGAGCTGATTCGAGTTACTCACTCTATTCCTGGTAGTACATCAGTTGTTATTGATACGCCTGTTGGCAGGATAATTAATACAGGTGATTTTAGGTTTGACCCAAATCCGTTGGATCACGAGCGAACTGACATGGACAGGTTTAAGCAATTAGCTGAAGAGGGTGTACTTTTACTTATGAGCGAAAGTACAACTACAGAAAGACCTGGTAGGACTCCATCCGAAAGTGAAATAGAAAAAAGCTTTATCGATATTATGGATAGAGCACCAGGTAGAATATTTGTTGCATTATTTAGTACCAATATGAATCGTGTACAGATGATTATAAATGCAGCCGTACATCATAACAAAAAAGTAGCGATGGATGGTCGTAGTATGATAAGTACTCTTGAGATGGCCGTACGCAATGGTTTCGTAAAAGTGCCAAAAGGAACCTTTGTTCCAATTGCCTCAGTTGCGAATATGAAAGATGAGCAAGTTGTAGTGGTCTGTACTGGTAGCCAAGGCGAGCCGAACTCGGCTCTACAAAGGATGAGCTTGGGTGATCACAAGCATGTAAAACTAAAAGAGCAGGATACCGTAATACTGTCTAGTACGCCAATACCTTATACAGGTAATGATGCCCTGATCCGTTCGATGGTAGATGAGTTGCTTCGAAAGAGCGTACACGTCTATAGGCACGAAACCTATCAAGTTGATAACTGCGGTCCTCTTCATGTTAGCGGACATGCCAGCCGTGAAGAGTATGCCGAAATGATAACAATGGTAAAGCCAAAATTCTTTATGCCAATTTATGGCGACTTTACGGCAAAAAAATATCACCTAGAGCTAGCCGTAGAACACGGAATGCCTAGGGCTAATATTTTGAACGTTGATAATGGCGATGTAGTAGTGGTTGATAAAAATGCAATTAAAGTTGAGGGCAAAGTACCCAATGGAACAATTTTGGTTGATCAAACAGGCGCAATTGTATCCAATGTAGTTGTAAAAGATAGGGTACTTCTTGCCGAGGAAGGCCTAGTGGCAGTTGTTCTTACAATTGATAAAAAGACAGGGCAGTTGCTAACTAGCCCAGATATCATTAGCCGAGGCTTTATTTACATGAAAGACTCAGAGGAGCTTATGAATATGTTCAGGGCAGAGCTAAGGCGCGCAGTAAGCCAACGATTTAAGCGAGTAGATCTTGATAGATTCAAGGCTGAGCTTAAAGATTACATTACACACTTTTTGTATGAGCAAACACAGCGTAGCCCAATTGTGATACCAGTTGTAAATGTTATAGGTGGTAGAGTTGAAAAAAATGGTAAGCCAATTGATACGGGCAATGGCCAAAATGGCAGTAAAGAGAAATCCCCAGAAGATGTTGCGCTTGAGCAACAGCGTCGTTTTGCCCAACTAAGGCAAAAGCTTCTCAACCAAGACCCTAGAGTCGATTAACCCTAGCTCATTTGCCGTGATGGTCTGCTAACGAGCAAAGCTCGTTACGCCACCATCACTCTTGGCACATTACTGCGTTAGCAGTTTGCATTGCTCTTGGTCACCGTATTAAAATACGGCTCCCTTGCGCTACGCACTGCTTCCTTGTACTGCACTCAAGCAAATGAGTTATGGGGAGTTGACATTTCATGCCTAACTATGTTATAATTACAACATTGTTGAATTTTGAATTAAAAACAAACACTTAAGATATAATTACCAGATGGCTAAGAAAAAAAAGAAAACGACAAAAAAAGCTACACCAAAGGTTGAAGCCAAAGAACCAAGCATGTTTTGGCGTGGCGCAGGCGCGGTAGTTTTAATAGTGCTATCCGTAATTTTGATATTTGGCGCATTTACTCAGGCACCGATACCAAGTGGTTTTTGGGATTTTACATGGGTTGTAATTGGCGGTTCTGCATATTTATTAATACCGATGCTAATGTTCTTTGGAGTGTCTAAATTTAAAACAGAAGAGCATAAAGTTCCGCGTGCTCAGTACTATAGCGCTTTAGGATTCTTATTTTTGTTTGCTGGCTGGCTAAACGCAATGTTCCAAACGAACAGTGCAACTTCTGAAGAGGGAGCAGTTATTTACGGTGGCGAAATTGGCTCTTTAATTGGCGGAACGCTGTCAGATTCTTTAGGCAAAGTTCTAGCTAACATCATTTTAGTTGGCTTAATGGTTACATTATTATTTGTACTTTTTAAAATTCATCCTAGTGCCGTATTGAAGCCATTCAAGAAAAACGATGAAGATACTGATGGTACTGAAGATTTGGCAGAGCTAAAAGGCAGGATGCCAGGCTTTAAGCTAAATGAAGGCGTCCCAACTGTTCACCATAAAGAATCATCAGCAACGGCAAAAGTTGCTGGCATAAGAGCTGCTGCTAAAGTTGCGTCTGAGCCAAAAACTGACATGCCGGCACTAACTGTCGCCAGTGACCCAGACTGGCAGTTCCCATCAATTGAGTTATTAAGCGAAAAACAAGACAAAGCAGATCCAGGTAATATTGAACACAATGCCGAAGCATTAAAAGATGTTTTCTCTGAATTTAATATGGATGTTGTTGTAGAAGGAGCAAATGTTGGCCCACGTGTAACCCAATATGTTGTCAAACCACCAAGTGGCGTAAAGATGAGTCGAATTGAAACCTTAGACAAAAATATTTCGCTGGCTCTAGCATCAAAACACGACGTTAGGATTCAAGCACCAATTCCTGGAATGAAAGCTGTGGGTATCGAAGTGGCTAATGTTAAATCTGCATCGGTTACGTTAAGAGGAGTAATGACATCTACAGAGTGGAATTCAATGAACAGCTTTAACCTAGCTTTTGCGGTAGGTAAGGATTTAGCAGGTAAACCAATTGTTGCTGACCTTGAAGACATGCCTCACCTCTTAATTGCTGGTCAAACTAAATCTGGAAAGTCGGTGATGATTAATACCTTGCTGGCAAGCTTGCTTTACAGAAACAGTCCATCGGACCTAAAACTAATTTTGGTAGATCCAAAATTTGTTGAAATGGCACCGTATCACGATGTACCGCATTTAATTAGCCCAGTCGTGACCGAGCCTGAAAAGTGTATTAGTGCACTTAAATGGGCCGTAGCCGAGATGGATAGGCGACTAAAAACATTTGCTAGCGTTAAGCAACGTGATATCCAGGGCTATAACAAACTTAAAGATCAAGAGGGTATGCCACACATCGTGATTGTAATTGATGAGCTTTCTGAACTGATGATGGTAGCACCACGTGATGTCGAAGGTCTTATCGCTCGTATAGCTCAAAAAGCCCGAGCAGCTGGTATCCATTTGGTTCTTGCTACGCAAAGACCTGAAGCAAATGTTGTAACTGGCTTGATTAAGTCTAATCTGCCAGCTCGAATCGCTTTTGCTGTTCAAGATCAGATTAACAGCCGAATTATCCTCGATCACATGGGGGCTGAAAAGCTTTTAGGCAAGGGTGACATGCTGTATAAAACAAGTGACATTAATAGGCCTATTCGTATACAAGGCGCGCTTATAACTACTGATGAGGTAAATAAACTTTGTGATTTCTTGCGTGAACAGCGTGAGCCTGATTACAACGACGAAATTATTAGCCAACCAGTTCAACTAGGTAAAGGTGGGGTTGTTGCGCCTACCACAACTGGCGATGACGAAAACGATGACATGTGGCAAGATGCAGTGCGAGTTGTTATTGATTCGCAAAAGGCTAGCACGGCTTTGTTGCAGCGTAAATTACGTATTGGTTACGGTCGAGCAGCCAGAATAATTGATCAAATGGAAGAGCAAGGCATAATTAGTACCTCTGAGGGTGGGAATAAATCTCGTGAAGTTTTAGTAACAAGTATGGATGAGGTTTTTGGATCAAGTGCTGATGAGGTATCTGATTCAGCCGAAGATGTTTACGACGAGATTGAATTAGACGACGAAGAAGAAAAATAGTTCCGCGAGGGCCCGGGTGAAATTGCAACCCGAGCCCTCTAGCTCTTTTTAAACGCCCACCGACTGTTGGCGAAGTAGGTAGGGAGCCCGAGCGCAGTGGTAATCAGTGCGCTGGCGATTAGGTACGGAGTACCAAATATCGCTACGAGCACAAAGAAGCCAAACCGCGCTACGCCCATGCCTACTACACGAACGACGAGGTACCTCCTCCCGCCAGACACGAGTTGGACCTCGTTCATGGCGAAGGTATTATGTCTATGGACACCAAAGCTGACCACAAACATAATTACCGGTACCACGATGGCTTGAGCAACATACTGGTTTACGCCAGCGTGCTCAACGATGGAGTACATCATGGTCAATCCCATGTGCGTCAGAAGTATGCCGTTTCGGGCATACGTCCTGAAGCTCAAGGACTCGTTCCATCTGTCGCGGAGGTTAATCCGCGATACCAGCCAAGCAAGCATCACGGTCCTCCTTGGTTAAAAGAGCTAAGGTTTACCTAAAAACCTATGCACACAGTACTCTCTATAATTTTTTATATCAACATAATTTTCTTGCAAAGACTAGCTTAAGTTTTTTACCATCGTTTTGTTTGGCCTGCTGCTAAACTCTTTACAAACAGAGGTGAATGGGTTACAATTATCTGGCTAACAACTAATTCTTGTTTAGGGCGACTCATTTAGGCACCTAGGCAAGCCCAAAGGAAGGAGTTCATATTTTGAACACGTACGAAATAGCCGTACTTTATCATCCTGATCTAGAAATAGATCTGGAAAAAGCTACCAAAAAGGTAGAAAAAATTATTACCGATAACAGCGGTAAAATTACAGCTACTGATAATTGGGGTAAGCGCAAACTTGCTTATCCAATTAGCAAACAAGAGCATGCCGTTTATGTTTTTTATACGGTAGATATGCCTGGTGAATCAGTAAAAAAGGTTGAACAAACTTTTAACATTACAGACGAGATTATCAGATTTTTGATTACTCGTCCTGACCTTAAAGCTCAAGCTAAAGCAGAGGCTTTAAAAGAAGAAAAAGCTAAAAAAGCTGCTGAACGTGGCGATAGTGATGAGTCAGAAGATTCAGAAAACACTAGCTCTTTAGCTGAAGACGAAGAGTAGTATAATTTAAGCTACTATCAATAGACATACGTCTTTTAATATTTAGGGAAAAGTGCAGACGGAGTCGTGAATTGATTTCACACCCCGCTCGGCGAGAAAAACCGTTAGGTTTGTCTCGAATCCTAATAAGGAGTAAATCATATGGCACGATCATTTAACCAAGTAACTTTAATGGGTAATTTAACCCGCGACCCGGAGCTTAGAACAACTCCAAATGGTCAAAGTGTTTGTAGCTTTAGCCTTGCGCTAAACCGAAGCTACAAAGGTGGTGATGGCGAATGGCAAGAGGTAACCGATTACGTTGACATTGTAGCTTGGGGCCCGTTGGGCGAAAGGATAGCTCAATATCTAAGCAAAGGCCGGCCAGCACTTGTAAGCGGACGTTTACAGAGCCGAAGCTGGGAGCAGGATGGCCAAAAACGCTCAAAAGTTGAGGTTGTCGCTGGCGATGTAACCTTCTTAGGTGGCCCTGGTGGCGGTGGCTCCCCAAGTAGCGATGATGGTTCATCTGACGAACCTGCACCTTCAAAATCAACCAAAAAATCGCAAAAGGAAGATGTAGTTGTTGAAGATATTGGCGATGAGCCAATCAACCTCGACGACATCCCGTTTTAAGAGTCATGAGAAAAACCCTAGGTTTTTCTCATCGGACTTGTCGAAATGAATCCGACTTCGCCAAGGGCGAATCAGTCCTATTCTTTTCCTGATTTAATGAAGATTAATTAATATAAATTTTTACGTCAAAGGAGTAATAAATTGGCAAAGATATTTAAACACCGAACAGATGTAGCATATTTTGATTACAAGGATTTTAAAACTTTACAGCGCTACATCAATCAGTATGGTCAAATTGAGCAACGCAAAAAAACTGGTTTAACTGAATCAAAGCAACGCCAGTTGGCTCGTGCAATTAAGCGTGCTCGACATATCGCACTATTACCATTCGTAGCCAGCAATTAACATTTTTCAGTCATGAGTAGTAAAGTTGCAGGGGTACTATTTATTTTGCCGGATGGTAATGTTGTTGTACATAGACGTGACAACAAGACAAAAATTAGTCCAGGCCTTTTAGCCCTGTTTGGTGGTTGGGTTGAAGAGGGTGAAAACTATTTGCAAGCAATCAAGCGTGAAGTTAAAGAAGAAACTTCACTAAATCCAGACAATATCAACTTTGTTGAGCTTACAGATTTGAAATTTAATATAGACGGACCAAAAATATTTAGGGTTTTTACGGCAAACATCAATGATGCTAATTTTGAAGTTTTTGAAGGTGAGGGACTTGAGATACACGAACCCAAAAAACTTATAGAATACAAAGACATATCAGGATCATTAAAATTCGCGCTTAAAATTTATAATGGAGATAAATAATGGCATTTGGGATTACGGATTTAAAAAAAGGCACAGTTTTTCAGCTTGATGGTGAGCCCTATAAGGTTTTGGATTACGCACAAAAAGTTATGGGACGGGGTGGGTCAATCGTTAATGTAAAAATCAAATCCCTGATTGACGGCAAAGTTCTGGATAAAACCTTTAAAGGCAATGAGGCAGTTGAGCGCGCCGACGTTACGCAAAAGACTGTACAGTTTTTGTACTCGGACGGCACAATGCACCACTTTATGGATCAGGCAACCTATGAGCAGTTTGAGCTTGCCAGCTCAGAGCTAGAGCATCAAAACGGCTATATGAAAGAAGGCGACAATGTAACAGTACTATTATTCGATGGAAGACCGATATCAATTGATTTAGCTAAAAACGTACCACTAAAGGTTACGTATACTGAAACCGTGGTAAAAGGTGATACATCAAGTGCAATCACTAAAGACGCCATGCTAGAGACCGGCATTACTATAAAGGTGCCAGCCTTTATTAAACAGGGCGATTTAATAAGCGTTGATACTTCGACTGGTGTATATCGTGCAAGAGTAACAAACTCAGGCGAATCAGGGTAGATCTTTATGGGTCGTACTATGAGCTCTCAAAAAGAAAAGCAATTCATAAATGTATATTTTCCCGAGGTTATTGAGATAGGTGCTCAATTTGAAAACTGGCCACATCACATTACATTAATGCCATGGTATGTAGCAAAACAAGATGTAGCAAAAGAAGTAGCTAACGAAACCTCAAGACACGCACGACCATTTAGAGTAAAAACCGGTGAAAAAAAGTTGTTTGGCCCAGATAATGATGTACCTGTATATGAAATTGTTCCAAAACATTTAATTTCGGCCCTGCACCATTTAATACTGGATAATATTGAGTCTAAGGGTGCCAATCTAATTAACAAGCAATATTGTGGTGAGAGTTATCGGCCTCACATAACAATCCAAGATTACGAACCTTTTCCAGATGTTAATGCATTTTTAGTTGATAACATAACAGTCGTTGAGAAATTAGCAAGAGGCGTAAAACATGTAGTTCATGTTGCGAGGATATATGAGTAAAGAACGGCTGGATGTCTATATTCATAAACAGGGTTTTGCATCTAGCAGATCCCAGGCCGAGAGCATGATTAAGCTCGGCAATGTCCTAGTCGATAGTAAGGTAGTAAACAAACCTTCTTATTTGGTCGGTCATAATGCGAAAGTTGAACTTATAGAGTCTGAACTGTATGTATCTAGGGCGGCCTTAAAACTTAAAAGCGTTGCAGCAACCTTTAATCTAAATTTTAAAAATAAAGTTGTGTTGGATGTTGGGTCTAGTACTGGCGGGTTTACGGAATTTGCTTTAAGTAGGGGAGCTAAAAAAGTTATTGCGGTAGACGTAGGAACTGATCAAATGCATCCAAAACTACGACAGGATAACAGGGTAGAATTACACGAAAAGACTGATATCCGAGATTTTAAAACAACCCACATAATTGATATTGTTTTGATTGACGTTTCGTTTATATCGCTTCAACTTGTACTCCCAAAAATAAAAAATTTATCTAACTCGAGTACCCAAATCGTAGCAATGGTCAAGCCCCAGTTTGAAGCCGGTCAGAGCAACCTAAATAATGGTGTAATAAAAAACGATTCTATACGCAGGAAAGTTCTAAAAGATTTTGAGTCTTGGGCAAAAGCCAATTTTGTAATAATTGATAAAGCTGACAGCAAGGTTGCAGGAGCCAAAGGCAATCTGGAAAGATTTTACTTATTATCGGTATCAAAATAGCTTGATTTTTAAACTTTAGCGTTATAAGCTAAAAACAGCAATCTATTTGCAAACAAATACTCTTTAACTCGCAAAGTTCAAATAGTAAAAATGAAAACCCCCGATTATGGGTGGCACGTGCCATCGGTCTACTCGCGCAGACACGGTGTCGTAAAACAAAAACGACGTCCGTATCTTAAAATTGCCCTTTTGGTAGGGCTAGCAGTTAATGGTGCAGTTTTTATGGCGGGAGCTCAACTTAGTCAGCAATTTGATAGCGTAGCCGAAGCTCAACAAAATCAGGTACAAGAGGTGAAGGAGATTCCATTGCCGGCCCAGTTAGCAACAGGAACGCCAAAAACATCGGAATCCCAAGTCCCGGTCGACCCAGAGTTGCAGAGAATCCTTGAAACTTGGGCAAAAAATCATGCAAAGCAAGATTGGTCAGTTGTTTTTAAAGGACTAGGTGATGATAAGCGTTATGCATCACTAAGGGGTGATTCTTGGTATGTGCCAGCTAGCCTTTATAAGTTATTGATTATGAAACCACTTTTTGAAAAATATGACGTTGAAAATTTAGAATCGCAAAAGATTAATGTTGATGGTAGTTCGAAATCTGTTAAGTCGTGTGTTGAAGCAATGCTTAAATGGTCGGATAATCCTTGTGGAGAAGCTATGGGCAAATATCTTGGTTGGTATAGGGTCGACAGCTCACTTCAAAAAGCAGGGCTTAAGCAAACTCAGTTAAACCGAAAAGACGTAATGTTTGCTAATGCCAGCGATGTAAATAAATTGCTTGAGGGGTTATACGATGCCACTATGTTTACAAGTTCAGAAAGGGATTTCATATTAAAAAACATGCAACAAGGAAACTGGCGAAAAGGAATACCATCTGGTTGTTATGATTGTGTTGTTGCTAACAAAACCGGTGATCTTTCGAACGTAAGGCATGATTCGGCGATTGTAACTTATCCTGGTGGAGCTTATGCACTTACGATTATGACTAGTGGCGCAAAATATTCCGAAATTGCTGAACTAACGAAGCAAATACATAACTATATTGTTCAAACCATGCCCTAACACTACAGATTGAGCTTATGTGCTCGATTTGGTACAATTAAAGTGTAGTTAGACCAGTCCGAAACTATGTCTCGCAGGGAGTACGCCAACGCACGGTGTACGCAAACCTGAGGGGCTCGGACATTAAGCCTAGTCGCTAAGGATCATTCTTGGCGGTGAGGATGGCTTACAAACTAACTTCAAACAAGTACCAGATGGGCCCGATAGGCGGGTTTGTCGTACCTTGAGAAGGGAGTATACGGTGGCAGTTGCCCGTATGAACCTGATCATGGCAGTCATTGCCTGTATCTTCATGGCCGTGTTGTACGCTCGGCCTGCAGTCGTGCACGCTCAGACGTCGTCCCAGCAAAGGACCCAGGCTCTGATCTTCAGCCTCAAGAAAGAGCAGTTCAAGAGCAAGTCCGTCATCAACTTCTGGAACAACAAAGGAAGGTGGGCGCTCTATACGCACCGAGACAAGTGCTGGCAGATCGTAGATCTAGGCGGTCGGCGTGTCTGCAAGATGGCGCGCTATTCCCTAAGGCTGCACACCCAGCGCCTGAGAGCGGTTCAGATACGACTTGTTCGGCTCTCACAGCCTGGCTGGTGCTCTGATCTGCAGGGCAACCGTTCGATCGGTTGCAAGATGGCACACAAGTTCTGGCCATCTGCAAGTGAGTGGAACGCTCTCGAGGAGCTTTGGACGAACGAATCGGGATGGAGTGAACGTGCGAACAACCCAACTTCGAGCGCGTGTGGGATTCCTCAGGCCATGAACAACTGCGCCTACGGTTACAACCCGTCTGTGCAGATTGCATGGGGACTGCGCTACATCAAGTCGAGATACGGTTCTCCGTCCTCGGCTCTGTCTGCTTTCTACTCGCGATCACCGCACTGGTACTGACTCACAGGGGGTCGGTCGAAAGACCGGCCCCCATAAAAACCATGTCTATACTGACAATCGTCAAATTTTTTATCGAAAAGATACTTCAAGAAACTAGCATTAGCGTAATAATTTTGCTGATTATATAATTAGCTTAGTATGAATAAAACTATCATAAGTACTTTTGTGATATCAGTGATTATTATTGGTAGTCTTGCTGGAGTCCTTATGATAAATAGAAATAAAATCTATAACGCAAAAATGAATAACTTTAATGAGTGTGTTAGATTAAGTGGTCAAATATTAGAAAGCGATCCGCCTCAGTGTTATTCTGAAAAAACTGGAAACGTATCACAACCGATAAAATGTGGCCGAATGATTGATTTTGTTTGCTAAACGTTGAATCTAAATTCAACTACATCACCAGGTTGCATCTCGTAAGTTTTACCTTCAGTGCGAACTTTGCCGAGTGCTTTGGCATTAGCTTCCGAACCAGCGCTTATTAAATCTTCATAATCAACAATTTGCGCAGATATAAATCCGCGTTCAAAATCTGAATGAATAACTCCGGCAGCTTGTGGGGCGCTGAATCCTTTTTTGATTGTCCAAGCTCTTACTTCTTTTGGCCCGGCAGTTAAATATGTTTGTAGACCTAAAGTATCAAATGCACTATGGATTAACTGCACCAGTCCACTTTCTGTCTGGCCGTAGCTTAGCAATAATTCGTTCCTATCTGATTCATCAAGCGCTAAAAGTTCATGTTCTAACTTAGCCGATATAAATAATGCTTGGGCGGGCTCAACAAGTTTTTTAAGGTTGGTCTTCACTGAATCATTACTCAAGCTTGCTTCATCAACATTAAAAACATAAATTACAGGTTTGGCGCTTAAAAGCTGTAAATCTTTAATATGTACATGTTCGATGTCCTTTTGTAGGTGCGCTGGGATGCCTTGATCTAAGCCAACTTTTAACTTTTCAAATGTTTGAAGTATTGGTAATAATTTAGGGTTTGCACGGGCTTCTTTAGCAAATTTAGTCATCCTACTGCTTAAAGTTTGTAAGTCTGCCAGCACAAGTTCGGTGTTGATGATATCAATGTCACGTTGTGGATCAGCGGTTCCAGCTACATGTTGTACATCTGGGTCATCAAAAGCTCTAACAACATGACATATCGCATTTGTTGTTCTAATATTGGCCAGGAATTGATTGCCAAGCCCTTCGCCCTTACTAGCTCCAGCCACTAAGCCAGCAATGTCAACAAACTCGACGGTCGCTGGAATTACTTTTTGGGATTCATAAATTTTGGCAAGTTCTTCAAGCCTGTTATCTGGTATCGGTACTATCCCGGTGTTTGGCTCAATTGTTGCAAAAGGGTAGTTAGCTGCCAATATATTGGAGCTGGTTAGTGCGTTAAATAAAGTAGATTTGCCGACGTTGGGCAAACCCACGATTCCAATCGATAAACTCATTGGAATTAGTATAACAGAGGTAAATATAATCTTGCCATCTAAAAGGTATGGTTATATACTGCTTATGTATGAGGCCAAAGGCTTTAAATTACTCGCTTTTAGTAAAAATACTGTTTGTCTGTTTGGCGTTATTGCTATCTCAGCTTTTATTTCTTAAAAGTGCTAATGCTCAGACTAAGCCATTTATAAGAGTAAATGGCGCAGATATCTCAGCGGGTGGTGGTTCAGATCCAAATTGCCGTGGAAATTACTATAGTCCTGCTAGTGGCGATAACAGAGAAGGTGGCATATTGACCTTTACAAGAGGCATCAACGGATCTGGGTCACAATTTGGAGCATTATCGTTAGGCCTAATTGAAGGCACCGGTGTTTCTAGTAATGCCGATAAAGGGTTTGCAAGCCAACTTGCAAGATCAGGCAGTAATCAACTTAGCTTTGCTAACAGTGGAAATCCAGCCTTTGGATCCATAAACTGGGGCGGGTTATTTAACTCAACGTTTTGTAGCCCCGACTATTATTCAAAATCTAGTACATTTACGACGAATCGTAACTTATCTAATTTTAATGTTGCAGATTATTCCGGGCCAGAACTAGGCTTGGTGTACAATCCAGGACCAATTCTGACCATGTCCGGAGGAGTAATCCCAGCTTCTAAGGATAAAACAGTATTCGTGAATGGCAATGTTTATATCACGAGCAACATAACATACGCAGGTTATTCTACGGTAAATGAGATTCCAAAATTTGCACTTGTTGCAAGAGGTAACATTTATGTTGCACCAGGGGTAACTCAACTTGATGGTTTTTATGTTGCGCAACCAAATGGCGGAGCGGGCGGTGAATTTGTATCATGTGCAGTTACACCACCTGCATTGCCAACACCACCAGAGCTAAGAAATCCATGTGGTAACAATAGACTAGTAGTTAATGGTGCTGTTAGTGCATCAAAAGTCCATCTACTTAGGACAATAGGGGATGGAATAACTGGCGGAGTTTCTGCCGAGGAGTTTAACTATACGGCAGCAATGGTAATTGGTGGGGGGTTCTTTAATGATGGCAATCAAAATAATACGGTTGAGTTTGATAGCGTAATAAGCTTGCCGCCAATATTTTAAAACCCAAAGAAAAACCATGAAAAAACTGTTTAAAACTAAAAGGCTTATGCTATAATTTCGACAAGTATGAACGTATTGAGTGGGAATGCAGATTTTTTTGGCCTAGATATTGGAACAACAGGTCTAAGGGTGGTACAACTAAGGGGTACAGGCCCTGTAAAGTCGCTAGCGCATTACGGGCAGTTAGTGCTCGACCAAAAACTCTCATTAAGTGATTCAGCCGAGGATAAGAAAAAACTAGGTGATGCTGTTCAAAAAGTAATGGCCCAAGCTGGGATAACTACAAAAAATGTGGCAGTTGGGCTACCGTCTAGCAAAGTTTTTTCAACCGTGGTGGACATTGAAAAACTTTCACAAGAGGAACTAGCTAAATCAATCAGGTATCAAGCTAATTCATTAATACCTACACCGTTGGCTGAATCAAAGATTGATTGGGCGGCACTTGGTGATTCACCAACCGAGCCTAATAAGGTCGAGATTTTACTCTCAAGCGTTACCAACGAATATATTGAATCAAGGTTAGATATGCTTGAGGCTTGTGGATTAAATGTCATAGCCTTTGAGCCTGATGCAATGGCACTTGTGCGTGCGGTTGTGCCCGTTGATGTTGTAACTCCAACTCTAGTACTGGATATTGGTAGCTCAAACTCAGATTTAGTTATTACTATGAATGGAGCCCCTAGGCTTACGCGATCTATTCCAACTGGCGCAGAGGCAATTGTAAAATCTGCAGTCCAAAGCCTAAACATCGATAGAGCTCAAGCCGAGCAATTTGTGTTTAAGTTCGGGCTTTCAAAAGATAAGTTAGAGAGCCAAGTTTATAATGCGATTATTGGTACAATTGATGTTTTGGCAAGTGAGATTGAAAAGTCAATTAAGTTCTTCCAGACCAGATACCCTGCGATTAAATTAGACAGGATAATTGTTACAGGCGCAGGATCTACTTTGCCTGAATTTCCGGTTTATATTGCAAATAAATTCACAATAACAGTCGAGATTGGTAATGCCTGGCGAAACGTATCCTTCCCAAGCGATCAACAAAACGAACTTATAGCAACAGCCAATCATTATAATGTTGCAGCTGGATTAGCGGAGCGCAGCGCATGATTCAGTTTAACCTTCTACCTGATTTAAAACTTGAGTATATAAAAACTCAAAGACAAAAAAAGAGTATTTATACAATCGCTGTTGTCGTCTTAATTATTTCTGTCGGGATTATAATCTTACTTTGGGGTGCGCTTGGCGTGCAAAAAGGCAGAATTGCAATTGCAAATAATAGTATTGAAGAAAATACCAAGAAGCTCCAGTCTGTTAAAGACCTTGAAAAAGTTTTAACTGTTGAGAACCAGCTTGATACCCTAAAAGAGCTTCATGCTAAAAAAGTTGCCGCTTCAAGGCTTTTTACATATTTACCTCAAGTAACACCAACAAATGCCAGTATTGGCCAGCTTTCAATCGATTTTGCTTCAAACACGCTTGAGATATCGGGGACTGCTGATTCTCTCAGCACAGTTAATAAATTTGCTGACACACTCAAGCTATCAAAGTACACAGCAAAAGATGGTGGTGATGAACAGGTAAGTGCCTTTAAATCAGTAGTTCTTAAGAGCATAGGTAGCCAGTCGGCTGGTTCGAGCTATACAATATCCATGGAATTTGATCCGGCATTGTTTGACGGTCAACAATCTGTTAGATTAGTGGTTCCACAGCTAATTAGCACTCGGTCATTCACAGAGCTACCAAACAAAACAATTTTTGACGGCAAAGTGGGGGACACCCAAAATGGAGATGGGCAATGAAAAATCCAATAGGTAAAAGACTCCAGATTAAAGACGCGAACTCAAGAATGTTCACAGTTATTGCAATATCTGCTGTTTTGGCTGTCTTTGCTTTAATGTCGGCAAAGTTTTTAATTGGCGAAATATCCTACACCACAAGAGTTTTGAGCGCTAAAGATAAAGCAGCTGCTCAACTTGAAGAAAACATTAAAAATTCTGAAGATCTAATTGCCTCATATAAAATTTTTGCCGAAAGTACTACAAATGTGCTTGGTGGTAGTTCTACTGGTAGCGGCCCATTAGATGGCCCAAATGATAGGATCGTACTTGATTCTTTGCCTAGTAAGTACGATTTTCCAGGTTTAGTGTCTAGTATAGAAAAAATTGTTAAAACTCGTGGTATGCAACTACAAAATATAAATGGCACAGATGATGAAGTGAATAACAGTACTACTGCTCCAACTGCTGACCCCGAACCTGTAAATATGGCATTTGCACTAGATACGACCGGTAATTATCAGCAGATAAAAGATGTAATTGCTGATTTTCAACGCTCAATCAGACCATTCCAGATTAACAAGCTTACACTTAGTGGTAGCAACAATAATATGCTTCTTTCTTTAGAGGGCGAAACATACTTTCAGCCTACTAAAAGCATAGTAATTGAAAAGAAAGAGATTAAGTAATGCAAAAGAAGGATCTTTCTACAATTATCATCATCGTAATTATTGCTGGTAGTATATCTCTAATTTTCTCGAATCTAGTCTTAAAGCCTAGAGCTAAAAGAGAGAAAGTAGAAGTTGTAACAGTAATCCCATCTGAAATTCAAAATGTTAAATCAGACCCTGCCTTTACCTCATTCTATAATCCAAACGCACTAAACCCCACACAGGCTATAAGAATTGGCGATCAGCAAAATCAAAATCCATTTAGCGGCGGCCAGTAACCCTTAAAGTGGAGTAACTGAGCCATGAATATACTTACACAAGACACGCAGCAAAAAGTCGAGGAAGTGTTAATTCGAGATGGCCTTTTAGATGAATCAAAACTTGATGACATAAAAACCATAGCTCGCGAAAAGTCCGAGCCATTCATGGCGGTCTTATTAAGTGATGGTCACATTACTGACGAACAATTAACAAAAGCTTTAGCTGAGGTCGCTAATGTGCCATATGTTAATTTATCGACGGCCGAAGTTAACCCAAAAACCCTCGAGCTTCTATCCCAAGATGTTGCTGAACATTATATGGCGGTACCATTGGGTGAGATGCAAGGCAGACTTGCGATTGCTATGCTTGATGCAGATAATGTTCAAGCCGTAGATTTTTTAAGTAATAAAATTGGGCGTCCAGTTAAGGTCTATGCAGCCAGCGAAGCCGGTATAAAAAATGTTCTTACTCAGTATACCCATAGTCTTGAAAAAGGTGTTACATCGATGTTGGATCAGGGTGTCAACAATGTTGATGAAGAGCAATCAGAGGATGACCCTGATAGATCAGCCGACGGCAAAAAAGTCCAAACAATTGTTCAGGATTCACCAATTTCAAAAGCTTTGTCGGCTATTTTAGAGTATGCTGGCAATAATAGAGCCAGCGATATTCATATCGAACCAGGTGAGAATGAGTTAAAAATTAGGTGTCGTATTGACGGTGTCTTGCGCGAGATAATGCAGCTACCAAAGAGTACTGAACCACCATTGATTAGCCGAATAAAGATACTTAGTAATTTAAAAATTGATGAACACAGGGTACCGCAAGACGGTCAATTTACAGTTAAGGTTGGCGATAAAGCAATAGATCTTCGTATCGCTATTAGCCCAACAGTATGGGGCGAGCAAGTGGTTATCAGACTTTTAGATAAAAGCGGAACTTCACTACAGCTAGAGTCTATGGGTTATCAAGGTCGGGCTCTCAGAATGATTAAAAAAGGTCTTGAGAGGCCGAATGGAATGATCTTAACATCGGGGCCAACTGGTTCTGGTAAATCAACGTCAATGTATGCACTTTTACAAGAGATTAAGAACGAAAATATAAATATAGTTACGCTTGAAGACCCCGTTGAATATAAAATATCTGGCGTTAATCAAATTCAAGTTAATGCTGATGTTGGGCTGACTTTTGCATCCGGATTAAGGTCGGTCTTGCGCCAAGACCCAGATGTAATTATGGTTGGTGAAATCCGCGATAAAGAAACTGCAACTTTAGCTGTTCAAGCTGCTCTTACGGGGCACTTAGTTTTTAGTACTCTTCACACCAACAGTGCGGCAGGGATTCTTCCTAGGTTGTTAGATATGGGTATTGAGCCTTTTTTGATTGCATCTACAGTGCATACGGTTATCGGTCAAAGGCTTGTGAGGAGAATCGTTGAAGGTGGCGAATCCTATCAATCAGATCATGTAGAAACAGAGGCAATTCAGGCAACGATTGGCGAATTATTACCAAAGACCAAAGAAGAAGTAGCCAAAGTAGGCGAAGATTTAGGCTTTGATAACTTGCCTCTTAGTGGTCAAAACGCTTATACTTTGTTTAGTGGTAAGCAAACCGTTGACAATAAGACTGGTTATAAAGGCCGATTAGGTCTTTATGAGGTTTTCGAAGTAAACGAGAAGATTCAGGATCTAATCCTTAAACGCTCAACTAGCTCCGAAATCCAAAAACAGGCAATTGCCGAAGGAATGATTACTATGCGCCAGGATGGTTATTTAAAGGCACTGGCAGGCATGACTAGCATTTCAGAAGTTAATAGGGTCGCAGCAGCCGATAGCGCATAAAAATTAAGAGAGGGTGGCATGGAACACGTAAAAATCGAAAATTTGCTAGAAGAAGTAATTAAGCGCAAGGCTTCAGACCTTCATTTACAAGTAGGCTTACCGCCAATATTGCGTGTTGATGGCGCTTTAACACCGGTACATGGGACTAAAGATTTAACAGAATCTTCGGTAGAGCAACTGGTTTTTGCTATTTTAGATGAAGATCAAAAGCAGATTTTACTAAGAGACAAAGAGTTTGATTTTAGTTTTGCCTTTGGCGATTTAGGACGTTTTAGGGTAAATGCCTATCACGAACGTGGCAACATAGCTGCAGCTCTTAGGTTGATTCCAAACGAGATTTTAGGGATAGAACAACTTGGGCTACCATCAGTCGTGTCAAAATTCGCAGATTACCCACGTGGCTTAGTCTTAGTTACGGGGCCAACGGGATCAGGTAAATCCACAACTTGTGCAGCTTTGCTCGATAAAATTAATTCTGAAAAACCAGTCCATATAATCACAATCGAAGATCCGATTGAATATACTCACAATCCCAAAAAGGCTGTGGTAGTCCAGCGAGAGGTTCACTACGATACATATAGTTTTTCGGCTGCGCTTCGTTCTAGTTTGCGACAAGATCCTGATGTTGTATTAATCGGCGAAATGCGCGATCTTGAAACAATTGCAGCTGCAATTACGATTGCCGAAACTGGTCACCTTGTACTAGCGACTTTGCACACTAATAGCGCCAGCCAAAGTATTGACCGTATGATTGATGTTTTTCCGTCTTATCAGCAACCTCAAATTCGCTCTCAGCTCGGCAACATCTTAATGGCTATATGCTCACAAAGACTTATCCCATCAATTGGTGGCGGTAGAGTAGCAGCGGCCGAGATTCTGGTAGCAAATCCTGCAGTTCGAAATATTATTCGCGAAGGCAAAACACATCAACTTGAAGCAGTTATACAAACCGGAGCTGAATATGGTATGCAGAGCATGGATAAGACTTTAGTCAATCTAGTTCATAATGGCACAATCACTTATGATGAAGCTCGAAACTATGCTGTTGATATTGAGGAGCTGGATAGGTTAATGAGGTCATAGCAAGAAATGTTAAGTTTTGTATATCAGGCAAGGGATCCATCAACCGGCAATAAGATCACTGCCGAAGTTCAAGCCGCCGATGAGCAAACTGCAGTAAGGCTGATCAAAGAGCAGGGCTATGCACCAATTGAAATAAAGCTAAAGGATAGTGTTGGCAATAACCCAATATCTAGATTCAGAAATCGCATACCAGCTAAAGAAAAGGTGGTTTTTACACGCCAGCTGGCAACTCTTATAAATGCTGGTTTGCCACTGGTGCAGTCTCTAAGAATGATTGCTGAGCAAACTGCCAATAAACGGCTTGCTAGCATTATTGGTCAAATGGTAGCCGACATTGAAGGTGGTGGTAAGCTGTCTGATTCACTCGCAAAACATTCTGATGTTTTCCCTTCAATTTACATCGGTGTGGTTGAGGCCGGTGAAACGTCCGGAACTCTGGATAAGTCGCTCGAGCGACTAGCTAATCAGCAAGAACACGATGCTGAGATAAATTCTAAAATTCGTGGGGCAATGATTTACCCGGCAATTGTACTATTGGTCATGCTTGCCGTAGTGATATTTATGATCGTTAAGGTTTTGCCACAAATTGAAACATTATACGATGGTATTAAAGGAGCAAAACTACCATTTTTAACAAGGTCGCTGTTATTTTTTGCTAATGCACTTATAAATTATTGGTATATCTTTATTATACTGATTGGCGCAGGAGTATTCTTTACCACTAAATGGGCTCGGACTGGTCCTGGCAAATTGTTAATTGATAAGTATAAACTCAGGGGCCCTGTGTTATCAAATTTATTTACTAAAGTTTATATGGCTCGATTTACCCGAACTGGAACAACACTAGTAGGTAGCGGGGTGCCACTGTTGCAAACACTTCAAGTTGCATCTGATTCAGTGGGCAACCTTTACATAAGAGACAGCATTTTAAAGGCTAGTGAAAAGGTTCGTGGGGGTAAAGCTTTATCAGAATCGCTTGAAGGCGACCCTAACTTTTTACCACTTGTGCCCAGCATGTTAAAAATTGGCGAACAGTCAGGTCAACTTGAAACTATGATGGCAAAAACCGCCGATTATTATGAGAAAGAGGTGGACAATCAAATAAAAGCCATCTCTACAATCATTGAGCCAATACTAATGATTTTAATGGGTATAACAGCTCTAATTATTGTGGCAGCGATTCTGTTACCAATTTATGGTTTAGTTGGACAAAATATCATTAAATAAAAAAGCCTTGCTTTTTTTGGAGATAATAGTAGTATTTTAACCATAAGCATTATGCATTAAATTTAGCAAAGGGGGCATTTGCCATAATGAATTTACGTAACAAATTTAAAGATCAAACAGGTTTTACAATCATCGAGGTTATGATTGTGCTAGCAATAGCAGCCGTTATAATGTTGATTGTATTCCTCGCAGTTCCTGCGTTACAACGTAACAGTCGTAACACTCAAAGGGCCGATGACGCAGCTAGGATCGCTTCGGCAGTGAATCAATGTTTAGCTAATCGTAACGGTCAGACTGATAGATGTGATGATGAGACTGAAATAGCATTCTCAGCAAATACCGAAGCCTCACAGCTTACTCAACCTATTTCGTTCTCTCGAACGGGAACCGCTCCAACACCCTCATCGGGCACTGATAGAGCCTCAGTATGGTACAACCGATCATGTACACCTGCTGGTGACACAAGTCAAGGTGGATCTAGTACGAAGCAGTTTGTGGTTCTATGGACCAATGAGGTTAGCGTAACCCGTTGCTTCGGGTCTTAAATAACTCAATAACTTGAAAAATACTAAATTGAGTCGATCTCAAGTGGCTCAATTTAGTTTATAATCTAGCTAAGTGATAATTCTAGTACTATTTATATTGGGGCTTTGTTTTGGTAGTTTTGTAAACGCTCTTGTTTGGCGCTTGCGTATGCAGGGCGAGCAGTCTTTAGCTATTACTAAAAAGTCCAAAAAATCTAAAAACCAACTACTCACGACTAGCAAGTATTCTATTTTAAACGGACGTAGCATGTGCCCTAACTGTAAGCACGAGCTAGCCTGGCATGACCTTATTCCACTTTTTAGCTGGCTTTTACTAAAGGGTAAATGTCGTTATTGTAAAAAACCCATATCAATACAGTACCCAATTGTCGAACTTATGCTTGGGCTAGTCTTTGTTTGGTCCTATTTAGCTTGGTCTGACGACCTAACGACAAGCGCAGGCGTATATAGCTTAGTAGTTTGGCTCATAGCATCAGTCGGGCTAATGGCATTAGCAGTATATGACTATAAGTGGATGCAACTCCCAACAATTATTAGCTACTCGCTAATCATTTTTACAGTAATTAGCAGAGTAATTTACATTGTATATTTTGAGCAAAATATCAAAAGTGCGTTGTTAAATTGGGCACTAGCATTGGCGATATCAAGTGGGCTGTTCTTTGTCTTATACATGGTTTCTAAGGGCAAATGGATTGGCGATGGCGATATAACACTCGGGGTAATTTTAGGGACATTACTAGCGTCTCCTTGGCTCAGTTTTTTGATGATATTTACTGCTTCTGTTTTGGCTTTAATTTTTTCGTTACCATCAATACTTAGCTCAAAATCAAAACTTAAAAAACAAATTCCATTTGGACCGTTTTTAATTTTAGGCACCTTTTTGGTTTTACTTTATGGCCAGCCTCTAATTGATTGGTATAAAAAACTGTTATTAATAGAGTAATAACACTAAAAAAATCATTGTGCTTATGCTACAATACGGCTATGCATAAATACAGAGGTGGGCCTCGCTTCCCGCAACTCTTTGGTAACAACGGTGGTTACACAATAGTTGAGGTAATGATATTTTTAGCAGTATCTGGGGCTATATTCTTTTCGGCTGTGTTATTAGTTTCGGGACAACAAGGTAAAACACAGTTCCAACAAGGTGTTAGAGATGTAAATTCAAAAATTCAAAACTCAATTTCAGAGGTAAAAACTGGATTTTACCCTACTGGTAGCGGGGCACAATGTACTGTTGCAACAGCCTCAACACCCTTTGATATAAGTGTTAGAACACCCGGAAGTAGCGAACAAGGCACAAACCAGGATTGTGTTTATTTAGGTAAAGCTTTGCATGCTACGTCAGACTCAACGAATGACAACAACAACAAACTCTTCATTTACACGGTACTTGGCTCGAGACTCTATAGACCAAATCCTGCCCAGTCAACAACGGCGCCAGCACAGAAATTTGAGCAAACAAGCCCAGAGCCCATATTCGATTCATCCGCCCCAAATGTTGATTTGACGGAAGTTTACACCATTCCTTACGGTGTAACAGTCAAAAGCTCCAATGTACGGACAATCGCAAACCCTGCTAGTTTGCAAGATTCATCGTTAATAGGTTTTTATCAAAGTCTAGAAAACGAAACTATCGACAACACAACACTAAATGCAAATAATGAGACAGTTATAATCAATGGGAGCCAGTCAATATTTTCAATTGGATACACCGATACTGGAGGCGCAATAAATGATAATCCAAGGAGTAACGAGGTTAGAAACTGTGTAAAAACAGGAGTGAATTTTGGTACATCTGTAAATGGTTGTACCCCTCAAAAAATCCAAATTTGGGAACTTTGCTTGCAAAGTAATAGCTCGCCTCAAACCGCCTTAATTACAGTTACTACTACTGTTTCGGGTATTGGGACCCAGATGGAGATAAAGGAATGTTAAGATTTAAATTAACTGATTATAAAAAGTCACAACGGGGTGACACTATAGTTGAGGTTCTAATAAGTGTAGCTATACTAGCTCTCGCTTTGGCTATATCATATTCACTTGCTAATAGAAGCTTAAGAACAGGCTTATCGGCAAATGCTAGGGCCGAAGCTACTGCTATAGCCCAAGGTCAGGTAGAGATGCTTAAAAGCGCTCGCTATACAAATCCAGCAACATTTGACTCGACATTTAGGATAACCGCACCTTTTTGCATTACTCAGGATAATCCACTTTCTGCCAGTTCAAGTTCATCCTGTACTAACATTGGTAATGGCTATAGTAGTGAAATTAGGTATAACGATACAACTCAAGTTTATTCAGTCACCGTGAGTTGGGACACCTTCAATGCAGGTAGAGCAGGCGGTAGGGACACTTTAACAGTAAACTATAGGTTGCCGAGGTAGTGTTTATGAAATACTGCAAACAACAAGGATTCACCATAGTCGAGCTAATAATGGCCACCGCAGTTTTTTCAGTGGTTTTATTGCTTGGATTAACAGGGTTTATTCAAGTAGGTAAAATGTTTTACAAAGGCGTAACTTTATCCCAGACACGGGATGCTTCTACAGATATTCTGCAAACTGTTTCGAATGATCTTAAATTTGCTTCACAAGTTACGTCGAATGCAAATATTGTTTGCATTGGTAACCACCGTTACACCAAAAATTTAAATCAAAAATTATCTACTGCAGATGGTCCGGCGACTAACTTCGCTTTAAAAAGGGAAACTTTTAACAATCATGCTGATTGCTTAAACACTAGCGTAACACCAAATGCTACGGGCTCCCCTGAATTATTGCAAAATAATATGCGTATTAGCCGTTTCGATATAAATCAAGTTGGCAATCCTGCTCAAAACCTATACTCAATTAATATTAAAGTTATTTACGGCGATGATGAAGATTTAACTTCTACAGATGCTAGCGCCCAATGTAAAGGGACTTCAGTTGGTACACAGTTCTGTGCTGTAAGTGAGTTGAGTTCGACAGTGTATAGAGGGCTTGGTGATACCAGGTAGAAGGATTACAATATTAAGCATAAACACTATGACATTTTTTAAAAATAATGAGACAGGGAACAATCAGAATGGACTTGCGTCCATAATGGTTGTTGGTGTTTTAATTATCTTACTTAGTTTAGTCACGGTCGGTTTTGCAAGACTAATGAACCGCGAGCTAAACCAAACCTTAAATAACCAATTGGCAACATCTGCAACTTTTGCCGCCGAATCTGGCTTAAATGATGCCGTTACTCTTGTAAGGGATAACCCTACATTAGCAATATCGGACTGCAGTGATGGCATAAGAGCTCTTACAGATAATAGTCTGCCAAATAACATTTCAACACCAGAGTCTAACGCCGAATACTCCTGCCTGCTGATCAACCCTTCACCAAAGGACATTCAATACAATTTAAGTGAAGGCACTTCGCAGATAGCCAAGCTAACTCCAAAAAATGGAACAATTGCTGATTTAATGTTCAGTTGGGAGTCAACATTCGGGTATAACAATTACGATAATTTAGCCGGTCAACCACTGTTATCAGAAAGTGCCTGGAATGGAGCAGGCAACACACCTATTTTAAGGGTAACACTGTACCCAGTTGGGCTAGCGGACTCTCTCGCCCCGACCGGAAACTCTAGGACATTCTTCTTCTACCCAGAAACCAATGGCGGCAATAATAATGTCACAACGATAGATTATATGGGCAACAATGGACTCTTAGCAGGTGTTAGATGTGGATCGACAAATGTTGGGACATTTCTAGGGTCAGCCGACGCAAGATGTAATGTAATAATTTCAGGCTTAAGTGCATCTGGTGGAAATGCCTATTTTGCGAAAATAACGCCCATATATAGTCCGGCTAGAGTAATAATAAAAGGGGACACAACCGTACCTGTAAATTCAGTAGAGTTTATTGGGACTCAGAGTGTTGTTGATGTAACTGCTAAATCCGTAGATTCTGTAAAAAGACTACAAGCCAGAGCAACAATCAATGATACCGTAAACAACATCAAAAATGAGTCGCAAGACTCAATCCCAGAAGTTGGCCTAAGATCGGCTTCTACTTTGTGTAAGAGGTTGGTAGTTCCATCGGATGGGTCACAGGTTTATACAGATACCTCGATTAACGGTACCTCATGTAACGTTGTTACGTTACCTCCGCCAACCTTAAATCTATATATTAATAATCCAGGCACAAACTCACTGACAATCAATCCTGGTGCTCCTGCCAACAACTTAATATGGACAACCACAAATTCTTCTAGATGTACGGCCAGCGGTAGCTGGAGTGGTGCAAAAGCACCAGGCGGTGGCACAGAAAGCACAGGTGTGCTTAATAACCCACAACTCTATACATATAATCTAGAATGCTTCAATGCTTTAAATGTTTCCTCGGGCGTTAGAACAGTAACAATCAATGTCGTTCCACCTTGCCCAGTACCAACCGCCCAAACTCTTAATCCATTTTCGATTACTGATACATCAGCTTATATAAGTGGTACCGTAAATCCTGGTTCGTGTGCTAATTTGTTTAGCTTCTTTCAGTGGAACCAAGGTGGTTCGATTTCTAGCTCACCATCACGGACTCCAAATGTAGCACTGACTACAAACGGGGGAAACCAATCATCATCACCTCAACTAACTGGGCTTACACCAAATACTCAGTATACTTATCAAATTTGTGTAACATATGCATCAATATGTGGCGCTCCAGTATCCTTTACTACCCTACCTGCTGGCGGTGGAGGCGGTGGCGGTGGTGGCTCTGCGCCAAGGTGTTTAATAACTAGCTCTACAATAAGCCCCGCTCCAGTAGGTGGAAGACTTTCTGCTAATTCAACCTATACTTTCAGTGGTACATTCAGCCATTGCTATAACGGCTGTCGAGGGTTTGGCACGATGGGCAACGGATTCCCGATTAACTACTCTAATAATTACGCGTCAGATAATAATGTTCCTGGTTCAGGCCCCGTAACAACCGGCGGCACAGAAGGTTGGGGTGGGGTACGTTGTTATAGTCGGGATAACACACAAAATGCAGAGGTAGCTTTTTATGTAAACCCACCAAATAGTAATCCGGGACCAGGCCCGGGACCAGGCCCGGGACCAAGCTTTACCTATTCGAATTTTTCAGACTGTAATTTTGGAGATGGACAACCAGGGGGCTACCCAACTGCAAATATGTGTCGAGCTGATGGTGGAGTTTGGACAACATTCTGTAGGCGTCAGCCCGATGGTGCAACTCGGCTTGGAGGATGTCCACCTAACTTTTAGGTAAATATTATGAGTAGTCTATTGCTAAAAACCAGAACCTCAATTAAAAAATACCCATATGTTTTTCTATTGGTTGGGATACTGTTATTTAGCGTAGTTGCCGGTATTGTTATGCAGAACAATAATGAGAACACGCCAAACTCTGATTACCAGTATGCTCAAACGTCTAAATATTTATTACCAGGCGTTGAAAAGGGTAGGGGTATGTCGTTCTTAAAGCCAGACTCATATATTCTGGTTGGCCAACAAAGTAGCACTGACGCTAGTTTTGTTAATTTAAATCAATCTAACAACATAAACTCTTCAAGCGGAGCAATAAATGCTCAAATCAGTAATTTTCCAACCAAAACTGGTCCAAGCGATGAATTTATAAAAGCAGTTAATGAGACCGTAAAAAACAAATCTAGCGAAGGCTACCAAGCTGTTGTTGGGGCGCTAGAAGATTTTGCAAACGAAGCCTTCCCTGAGCCTGAGCTAAAGGCTAGTTTAAGCACTGGTACACCATTCAGATCAAATAACATCCCCAAAAATGCTTGGGTATTTAATGTAACTGTTTCATCTAGCGATGATTCTAAAGCATCACCGCAAACAGGCAAATTAATTTACGCACTTGGCGCCAATACAAAATATATGTTTTTAGTTTCTGCAAATACCAGCGAGTGGCAGAACAATCAAAGCTATTTTAATAACATTTTAAATAGTGTTGCGATAGATCAATAACTTCTTTGGGTCTATTTACAATTAATCTGTTAGCTATATAATTATGTTAATGGTTAAGTTGAGGGTCAAAAGTACCAACCAACGTGGGCTAGCATCTATTATGGTGGTAGGTGTTCTGGTTATCATGTTAAGCCTAGTAACTGTTGGCTTTAGTCGCTTAATGAACCGTGAACTTACTCAGACACTAAATAATCAACTATCCACATCCTCAACGCTAGCTGCCGAGTCAGCTATCAATGATGCTCTAACATTAATTAAGACTCAACCAGATACAAACATAAGTAATTGTAGCGACGGAGTAGAGCGACTCGGAGCACTTGCTACCAATCTTTCTGCAGATTCGAGTGCCCAGTATACATGCTTGTTAGTTGATCCAGCACCTGCTGAACTTAGGTACGACATAGATGAAAATAATTCTCAGGTAAGTAGACTTAGTTCACAAAATGGCAACATTGGCTCACTATTAATTTCCTGGAAATCTACTACAGCCGGTAAGTCAAACAATACCCCTTATCCCGATCTATCTCCGGATGATAATTGGGCAAATTTTAATCCGATTCTTAGGCTAACAGTTTACCCAATTGCTTCGGGAAACAGCATTATCAACACGAATGCTTCTACAAAAACATTCTTTATTTATCCGAGGCAGGGGGTAAATGGCAATGTATCGACACTTGATTTTAGCGGAGTCACAAGCGGAAGTGTTGTTCCTGTAAATTGTGATGCAAGAATTGTGCCGAGTGGACTTACCGCAACCTCAGATGCCTGCCATGTTCAACTAATAAATCTACCTAATTTGCCAGTCACCGAATATTATTTTGTTCGCCTCACACCAATTTATGACGATGCAACAGTTTCTATTCAGGGTTTAAATAGAGACCCAACGCCTGCACCAGTTGAATTTGTTGGTGCACAAAGTCTGATCGATGTAACAGCTAAGGCGGTTGATTCTGTTAAGCGCCTCCAGGCAAGAGCGAGTATTAATGATGTTACGAACAATATTAATAATTCTGTCGAGGATTCAATACCAGAGTACGGCTTAAGATCAGCTTTTACTCTTTGTAAGCGGCTTGAGGTTCCACTAAATGCAGGTTTGCCACCTAGTATTAGTGATCCAAATGATCAAGCAGACTGTGATCTTTCAAGGTATGCCCCATTAACTTCACCAACTGTTGTTACCAATCCAGCTACTAGTGTGACATATACTAGTGCAACTATAAATGGAACAGTTAACCCAAATTCGAATGACTACCCATCAAATTACTGGTTTATATATGGAACATCGCCAACATCAGCATGCACCCCAACTCCTGGTAGCACTTCTGGCCCAATTACAGGAACGTTCCCGGCGCCTCAACAACTAGCATTAAGTGGCTTACTTGACGGTCAAACATACTACTTTAGGATTTGTGCTCAAAATATTGTAGGTACAGGTGTTGGCACAGAACGAACATTTCAAACACCTACTTTACCAGCAGCCCCGACTGTTAACCTAACGGCTAATCCCAGCTCTATTACAACAGGAAGCAATTCTTCTTTAAACTGGACTGTAAGCGGAACTGCAAGTAGCTGTACGGCTTCTGGTGGTTGGAGTGGTAGTAAAGCTGTATCTGGTGGGTCACAGTCTGTGTCCCCTGCAAGTACTACTACTTATAACATTAGCTGCACCGGTCCTGGTGGTACAGGCACTGACTCTGTAACAGTGACAGTTTCAGCAGTACCACCTCCACCTCCACCTCCACCTCCGAGTGGTTTGCCGGATGTAAGGAACAGAAACTTTACAGCTGTAACTGACATTAACACTCGTCCTGGCGGACAGGTTACCTTTAGCTACTGGATTAGCCACGCATATCCTATAGCAGGTGGATGTAATATTTCAGGTCCCGGAGTTAATGTTGGCTTCCAGCCGCCAATGCCTGGTTCAGATGGCACAGATAATTCAAATACAACTTCCATAACAGTTACTTTTCCGTCATCCGGGGGTAATTACACGGTTAGTTGCGGTCAGAGGCCAGGGCAAGGATTAGTAAATTTGCCATATGGTTTTAGTCTACCAAATATTGGTGTACCACCTCCACCACCTCCTCCACCACCTCCACCACCTCCACCACCTGGGCCCCCATATTTTACTGGTAATTATGTTTGTAGAAGCGGTTGGTACTGGCAACTTTGGAGCGATGGATCATTAAGGACACCTAGATTCCCAGCTGACGGGGACTGCTGAGGTAATTATTATGAAAATACCAATAACAAGCAAAAAACAATGGGTGCTGTTAATCTCGGTAGTAGTGTTAGTTACTATTGGGTGCGTATTCGTCTACACACTCTTGATTAACAAACCGACTCCTTCAACCGTAAATGATTTTGAAAGTTGTAAAAGTTCACCTTCAGCAACTATTGAAGAGTTTGATGACAAGACAAAATGCACAGCTAACGGTAAATCTTACACTCAGCAAAAAAATCCTGATAACCCATTTAATCAATACGACGATGAAGCTGTATCGTTTGTATATCCCAAGGACTGGAATGTAAATAAAGATAGTTCGATCGGAGACGCAGAGGCTAAGCATACTATCACTATAACGTCACCATATGTCGAAGGGGTTTTAGTGTCTACTGGCTCACTTGTGGAATTTAAAACCTTTATAACCATCGAAGTAAAAAAACAAAATTCTGAAAATGGCGATTTTTGTATAAATTGTGTTGCCGAATACTCAGAAGAACTTAAATTTATTTCACCAGAAGGTCCTCACTGGCAAGTTTTAGCAAAGGTAAACAACTATTCTGTAAATATGTTTTTTAATACTTCTAAAGTACTAGCAGGTCAAAAAAATCCACCCGCTTATATAGCGTCTGCCGATGGCAAGATAATTGTAGTTAAAAGCGGAGTTAACAGAAAATATACTAACAAGGACGGTAAAATCGAATCAGTACCTATCACAAATGTACAAGATTTTAAAAATAGCTCCGCGTTTCAAACATCACAAAGTATATTCAGATCATTAACGGTAAAGTAACTAGCTACTGGATTTTGAATGGAACTTTTCGTGGACAGCCTTTAGGTGTGGGTCTGTGACGTGGGTATAAATTTGAGTTGTTGCGATATTGCTATGGCCGAGCATCGCTTGAACCGATCTTAAATCGGCTCCGTTCATCAGTAAGTCCGTAGCGTAACTGTGCCTTAAAGTATGTGGGCTTACATGCTTTGTAATACCAGCCAACAGAGCATAGCGCGAGACCATACGCTGGACGCTCCTGGCAGTTAAACGGTGATAATTACCGCTAAGATCAACCTTTTTTTGACCACTGTATCTTATAAACAATGGTTTGGTGTTATCTTTACGTTCGTCAAGATAGGCTTTTATCCAATCGCTTGCTGATTCGCTAATAAAAATCGGGCGATCTTTTTGGCCTTTCCCCCTTACCATAAACTCCCGCCGACTTAAGTTAATATGATCTCGATCTAAACCAACAAGTTCTGACACGCGAAGACCACTACTAAATAGCAACTCTAAAATGGCCCTGTCGCGCAAACCATTTGGTGTATCTAATTTTGGTTGCTCAAACAACCTTTTTAGCTCTTCAGGGGTTAAAAATGTCACTTGTGGGCGTTTAGTGCGGGCTAACTCAATTTTATCTGCCGACATCGCAGGTATACCTCGTCTAGCACAGTACTTCAAAAAGCTCCTAAGGGCAATTAAGTGGTAATTTTGAGTTGTTTTACCTAGTTCATCACTGGTGTTCGTACCAAGTCGATTAAGCCACAATCGCCACTTACGTATAAGTTCAACATCAATATCACTAACTTTTATGTCGCCAGCGTAGTCACTTAATCTAGTAAGGTAATGGTGGTAGTTTTGAATCGTTTTTTGTGAACGATTTTGCTCAAGCTCAAGATATTCCAGATAGTCAATAACAGCTTTATCGTATTTCATAGAGTATATGCTTTATTGTAGCAGGGAAGTGTCGCACAATATAGTTTTGAATAAAAATGATACTCATTAAATTGACACCACTACCTCTGTTTTGGTAAAATCTTACTAATGCAAAAAACCCTAATCGTACTTAAGCCAGACGCTTTACAACGTGGACTAGCTGGCGAAATTTTAAGCCGCTTTGAAAAGGCAGGACTTAAAATTGTTGGCGTAAAGATGCTCCAGCCCGACGAAGCACATTATTACACTCATTATGAAGAGATTGGTCAGCTGATTACAAGACGTGGGCAAGATAAGTTCGATGCAAATCTTAAATTTATGCTTGAAGGGCCTGTGGTTGCCATAGTTTTAGAAGGTATTGATGCCGTAGCCACGGTTCGTAAAATGGTAGGCGATACAGAGCCTAAGTCGGCACAACCAGGAACAATTAGGGGCGACTACGCTCATATGAGCTACACGCACGCGGATGACCTAGGTGTTGGAATCCCTAACCTAATCCATGCGTCTGGTAATCCTGAAGAGGCTGATAAAGAAATTGGTCATTGGTTCGCCGATTCTGAACTATATAACTACAGCACGGTTCACGAACATTTTACTCAAAAGAAAACAAAATAATTACTATAAAAACATAAGTCTATAATCCAAAACTGAATTACAGACTTATGGTGATCCGGGTAGGAGTCGAACCTACAACCTTTTCCTTAGGACGGAACTGCTCTATCCATTG